>NZ_JNFC01000024.1 GCF_000756385.1 Sphingopyxis sp. LC363 | reverse complement strand
CATGGTGGTTCCTTCGACTTGTTCAGGTCGAGGGAACCGTAATTATCTGGAGTGAAATCATGGAAAACCGAAGGAAACCTGCGCCTCGCGCCGCCACGCTCGACATAAACTGCGACTGCAAAGAATACATCTAATGTTGAGCTCAACATTACACGTACTCTCGGGGCGACAGGTCGAGCGCCAGCTCCGCCCGATCAGCGGCATCGAGATCGGCGAGGCGGCGCGAGAGCAGGGCTTCGCTTGTCGTCACGAGCTGGATGACGGCGCTTTGGTCTGATTGCAGAGCGACATCGATCGCGGGTAGCAGGCTTGGCAATTTCATCGCGAGAAGGAGCGCGGAAAAGAAACGCTGTTTCGCACTTTCGAAACGCGATCTCGCGGCCGACAAGGCTTGTCCGTTGAGCGTGGAGCCGGTCAGCCTATCAACGACACCGGCTGCGGCAAGTGCATCCTCCATATTTCGATGAATGATCGCTTATCGCGAGGAAGCGGTAATGCGGAGGAACGCGGCGTAGTCCTGCAAAGCTGCGGAACATTTCGCCACGTCCTTCACATTATTCTATAGGGTGTCGAGCCATCCCATCAGATTGGCATCTCGCTTCCACGAAGGTGGCACGTTGCTCGCCGCCGGGGCGCCAACCTGTTCCAGCGCCTTTCGTTTGGTCTCCAGATTGGCCTGAGCATAGTGATTGGTCGTATCGAGACTGACGTGCCCGAGCCAACTGCGGATGACGGTGATATCGACCCCGGCGGCAACGAGGTGGACGGCGGTCGCGTGCCGGAAGCTGTGAGGCGTAACGTGTTTTGACTGGAGGGTCAGCGTCGATTTCGCGGCTTGTTCCACGTAGGCGTTGAGCTTGAACCGCACCCCTGACGCCCCTAGCGGTTCACCGTATCGATTGACGAAGATCCGCTCATCGGGCGCACGCGGCTGTCGCTCCAGTAGCTTCCTGAGCAATGCCACGGTTTCTGGCCAGAGCGGGCAGATGCGTTCCTTGCGCCCCTTGCCGTAAAGACGCACGAAGTTCGGTGCATCGAACCGGATTGCTTCGGGACAGAGGTCAAGCGCCTCTTGGATTCGCGCGCCACTGTTATAGAGGAACGAGAGCAGTACATGGTCGCGCAGCCCTTCGAGTGTCGATCGGTTGGGCTGGGCGAGGATGGCCTCGACCTCCTCGGGCTCGAGGTAGCACGGCGCGGAGGTGGGCTCCCGCTTCAACGGAACAGCCAGGACCTCTGAGCACTGCGCGATGTATTCCGGATTCTTGTCCGCCACGAAGCTGAAGAAGCTGCGGATGGCGGCCAGTCGGCAGTTCCGCGTGCCGATCGTGGTCTTGCGGCCATGCTCGGTATGATGAAGGAACGCGCGCACCTCGCCGGCCGAGACGTCGGTGAGCGTCAGCCGCGCGACCCCGCAGCCTTTTCGCTCCGCGACGAACCGAAGCAGCAGCCGCCAGGTGTCGCGATAAGAGCGGATCGTGTGGATTGACGCGCTGCGCTGCTCGGCCAGCCACTCCTGGAAGAACGCCCGCAACAACGCGGGCAATGGATTGCCTTTCCTCATGGCCGCGCCTCCGTGACAAGGCACGGGGCGCCGAGCGCGCGGAACCGTTCACTGGCTTCCTGCAACAGATCCTGCGTGACGGTGATGTAGACCAGCGTGGAGTGGAGATCCCGGTGCCCCATGTAGGTCGAGAGGAAGTGCAGTTTTTCCTGAGGGTTAATGCCGGACCGGTACCACTGGAGGATGCGGTTCACCACCATCGAGTGACGAAGGTCATGGACCCGCGGCCCGGTCCGGCCCGAAGCGGGCTTGAGCCCAGCACGGCGCATGACGTTGGTAATCATTGTCGTAACCGCCTCGGGCCTGTAGCGGTCATTTAAGTGGGCATGCCAGAACAGCCCTGATTTCGGGTTCTGTGGGCCGCCAGCGCGCCGCCTCGCATCGATGTACGCGCGCAGTTCGACCGCGACACTGTCGGATAGAGGCAAGATCCTGGTCTTGTAGAACTTCGTTTCCCGGATCGTGATCGTGCTTGATTGCAGGTCCACGTCACCAAGATCGAGCCATGCCAGCTCGCTTCGCCGTAGCCCGGCACAATAGGCCAGCATGATCATGGTGTAGAGGGTCAACGGCCGCAGCGGAGCGTCCGGCGACGGATAAGTCCGTGCGGTATCGAGCATACGCCGAACGTCAGCCGGGCTGAAGATATGCGGTTGCCGATGCTCCCGCGCTACTTCCCGCTCTGGCCGGGGATTGAAGCGCTTTGGCGGGATAGTCGGATCGAGGCGGAACCGCGCCTTGGTCAGGATGCGCGCCAGCTTCTGGCATTCAGCCGCGTGGTTGCGGGTCGGCTTGGCAGCCGCCCAGCTCGCAATCATTGCCTCAAGTGGTTGCTCCGCGAGGTCGGGACGGGCCTGAAGGAACCGATCGAACCGCAGCAGCCAGTGAGCCTGCGCTTCATATTGATATCCCCGGCTGCGCATCAGCATGACATGGTCTTGCATGAAGTCACCCAGCACGCTGCCGAAGGGCGCAGGCCGTCGTAACGCGGCCAAGGATTCGTCGGGATTCGGGGAAGCCAAGGCCCGCCAGATCGGCTTGCTTTGCTTGACGTTGTACCGACGGCGAAGTGCAGCAACAGGGTTGTCGGCGATCAGCCCGATTTCGACGAGGTGGTCGAGGAAGCGGTCGACAATGCAGACCTGATTGAGCAGCGTCGACAATCGCCAACGTTTTTGCATCTCCTTCAGCCAGGCGTCGAGCATCTGCCGGTCCACCGCCGGATGCCGGCGGGCAACATCTTCGAAGGTGCAAAGGAACCAGCGATATGTCGGTACGCTTCCCGGCCGGAACTGCGATTTTACCAGGAAGGCGTCGACGACGGTGCGATCGGGATCGTGCCAGGCGCTCATGACAGCACCTCCATTCCAGGCACCTCGAGTGCCACGGCTCGGAGATCATCTGTTGCCAGTTTGAGATAAGTATTGGTGGATTCGGTGGATCGATGCCCGAGCACGTCGCCGATGATCTTTTGCGGGACCGATGCCCGCAGCATTTCGACCGCACGTGCGTGGCGGAAGACATGCGGCCCCCGCTTTCCTGCTGGCACTACGCCTGCGGCGGCCAACCGACCGCGGATCATGCCGTACAGGTTCGTCATTGCGATATAGGGTGCGCAGGATCGGACGAAGATTTCCCGCACTTCAACCTGGGGCCGCCCAAGGCGCAGATAATCCAGCAGCGCTTCACCAACAGTCACCATTAGCGGCATGTACGAGTACGCGTTGGTCTTGGTGTGGCAGATCCGGAGGGATTCTGCGCGCCAGTCCACGTCATCGAGCCGAAGGCGGCATATCTCACCTTCGCGCAGCCCATACGTGGCAAGCAGCTGAAGTATCGCATAATCGCGTAGTCCGCGTGGCGATCTGTCCTCCTGCGTTGTCGCCAGAACCGCGGCGATTTGGCTCCTTTCCAGCGTCGACGGCACATCTTCGTAGGCATAGAGCATGGGGCCGATGATGTGTGGCGTCAGATCGGTCGGGATGCGACCCGTCCGATGCAGATGGCGAACCACCGAACGGAGACGCTCAGCGACATCGGCCAATGATTTGCGCCGTAAACCAGGCGCGCGCATGTCCATGTAGAGATCGATGTCCACGATGCTCAACGTTTCGAGGCTGGCGGCACCGGCCCGGTCGAACTGCCATCGCAGGAAGTTTCGCGCCTCCCACATCAGCGCCGCAATGGACGCGCTTGCCAAACCGCGCTCCTCGCGCAGCCATGCCTCGTATTCGCGGCAAATTTCATGTCGATGCTCGTCATCGGGACCGATCATTTCTGCGTCCGGGGGCCAATTGCCTTGAGCAAGCCGGAGGAGCTTGGCGATCGCGGTGCGGGGCAACATGTGCCAACGCGCACTGGGAGGCCGACCGTACTGGATCTCAAAATCCTGAACCGCATAGCCAAAATACTGATCGACCTGCTGCGGCGTCACAGTCTCGACCTGTATATCGCACTCGGCCAGATAATCGAGAAACGCGCGGGCGTAGAGACGGTGGTTCGCCACGACCACGGGATTGTAATTCTGTGTGGTGAGCGAATTCGAGAGTTCGGTGATCAACTCGTCATGCAACTTCAACATGATTGCCTCCTCAGCTGGTCCAGGGACCGCCGAGGTTCGCAACCAATATAATGCGCAGCAACTGCGCACACTATCATGGGAATTCGCCGGTTACGCCGCGCTCCTCCGCATTACCGCTTCCTCGCGATAAGCAATCTTATGCGCAGCTCGCCATAAGATAGCCCAAGCGTCGGCATAGGTGTCGAAATCCTTGATCTGCGCGGGCGTAAGCTCGTGCTCGAGGATATCATATTCGACGCCGGCGTATGAAAGCGCGCGCGCGGTATAGACCCCCATTGCTTTCAGTTCGCGCGCGACAAGCTCCATTGCGGCGACGCCGCCGTCACGAATACGCGCGGTGAATGCTTCCCGGTCGACAAAGGCTGTGCCTTCGCCCCAGAGGCCAAGCCGGGTCGCATAGGCCAGATTGTTGACATCGGACGCGCCGGTAGCGGAAGCATAGATGACACGTGCGCGGGGTAAGCGGTTCTGAAGTTCAACGCCCGCAATGCCCTGCTGGGATCCCGATGTCGCGCCGAACCGCCCTTCTCCTCCGGCAACCCCGCCCATGGCGTGCGCTTCGTCGAACAGGAGCAAACCGTCGAACTCGCCGCCGAGCCAATTCAGGATCTGATCAAGGCGGCGATCGCCACCGGCTTCGCTCCGCAAGGTGGCGTAGGATGCGAACAAGATGGAATCGCCGATCTCGATCCCCGCGCCCGCGCGGACACGGCCCAAGGGTTGAATATCGAGCGGCGTTCCACCGAGCGCCTGCCAGTCGCGACGGGCATCTTCGATCAAGGCGCTGCTATCGCTCAACCAGATATGGCGCCTTTTACCGCGCAGCCATTGATCCATGATGATTCCGGCGATCTGACGCCCCTTTCCTGCTCCGGTTCCGTCACCAAGGAAGAAGCCTTGGCGGTAACTTTGGCCTTCGGGATGGGGAACGAGAGCAAGGCCCTTCTCCGGCAGGCGATATCGGCCCGGGAGGTCGATTTCCGTCGCGGCGAGAGCATGGACGATCGTCTCGAGCTGGGCCGTGCTCAAAATCTTGTCGTCGAGCACCCGCTTGGGAAGCTGCGGTCGATAGTTCGGCGCCGGCAGCGCGACGGCCGCCATCGCGGCGGACTCGACCAGCGGGCTCGGATGGTCCGAAGGATTATCGAATTCGAGACGCTGGCTGCGCCATGGAACGTAGAGCGCAGTATCGTCGTGGGCTGCGGCAATGGGATCGCGAACCCGATAGTTGACGGTCGCGAACTCGAAGCTCGGAAGTGGTCGCGCGGCCCGCGGGAAGGACTTGGCTGGAACTGCTCGGAATGCGCCGAATAGCGACACAGGTCTTGTCGATCCGCACGGCGTAGGTGGTACGGGAGCTGGCGGAATGTTCGAGCGAGGCGGGATTTCGCGAATGGCTTCAAGAAGGCTGCGCACAGATGCCCTGTTGACTGTCGATGGCGGACGTCTGTTCGCGGGTCCTTTGTCGGCGACGATAATCCGCACGGCGACGGCTGTCCCCTTCCCTGCAAAGCCCTTGTCGAGCCGGAGCATCAACTGGATGTTCGCGCCCGAAGTTGCGCGATCGAACAGCGAGCCGTGTTTTCCGCCGGGCTTGAAGCTGTCCGGCATGATGGCGACGATACGGCCGCCGGGCTGAAGTGCAGCAAGCGCCGCGGCGAAGTGGCGGTGAGCGGCGAACGGGTCCACGGCGCCGGCGGCGTTGCGGGCGAACGGCGGATTCATGATCACGACGGTCGGCGTATCCGATACGTGCTGATTGATCTGCGCCGCGTTAAATGACGTGACGCTGCTTTCGGGAAAAAGGTGCCGGAGCAACCCTGCGCGGACCGAGTCGAGCTCATTGATATGGAGAGCTTTGGCGCGCTCCGCCCACATGGCGAGCATTCCCACCCCGGCGCTGGGTTCAAGGACGATATCGTCGCCACCGATCACGGCGAGGTGCGACACGAGCCATGCGAGCGCCAATGGAGTGGAAAAATGCTGGGCCGAGATTTGCTCCTCGCTTCGGACCGTTTGCGTGGGGAGCCGCTTCTCGAATTCCTCAAGCGCCTCGACGATCCGGGTTGGCGTGTCGGGAAGCATCAACGAGCGGAGCGCGAGTACCGATCCGACCTCAATCGCGACGAAGCTATCGCGCTGCGTCCAGGTTCCGTCGGCCGCGGTGATGCCATATGCCGCGGTCATTGCCTTCGTCGCCAGGCTTCTCGGGAGCGGCGCATTATTATCCTGAAGCGACTGTGCAATCTGGCACGCTGCAGCGTATTGGCGCGCTGCCGCAGCAGGCGCCTGGTCGGTCTCGATGATCATGGAAGGGTCTCCTCTTTCGGGCCAATCTTGGCCCCGAAAGCCCCTCCCCTTCTCTCACTCCCTTACGACGGGCATTGCAGCCTCAGTGTGGCGTCAGTCATCCGTGGGCGTGCCAAAGTAGGCAAGGAGACGCCACGCGAGGTCAGGGTTCAGTTCGACAAACTGTCGACGCCCGTCGGTATCGTCGGCTGTTTTGTGAATGAGGCCGTCATCGCACATTCGCTGAACAAGGCGGAGAGCCGTGCTCAGCGGCAATGGGGATGAAACGCATAGATCGCCTGTGGAGATCTTTTTCTCTTCGCAATGCTGAATGAAGAGATCGATCAGCATGTCCCAAGCCGGCTCCCCCAAATATCTCTTTGATCCAACAATATGCCTGCGGAGCAACCGGCGACGTGCCGTACGCCGTGCATTCGACAGCGCCAGGTCACGATCGGGAAATCCGGTCGAACGACCAGAATCCCGGAGAAGATGATTTTTGACCATTTCCCGGAGGCCGCGACCATGTGGCCGCTGTCCGATCAGAGCGTGGCCCGATCGGCTGACGACGATGTGTTCGGTGAGCTCGATTCCCAAGTTGCTGGCGAGAGCCGCGAGTCTTTCCGTAGACGAGATATCCGCTTCGCTTGGGGTCGGATCACCACTGGGATGATTGTGCACAAGCACAATCGATGCCGCATCGAGCTCCAATGCTCGTTTGAATATGATGCGTGGATAGAGGATGAGCTGGGCCAGGCTGCCCTGCTGCAGCTGCTCGTCCGTTATGAGACGGCAGGCTCCGTCGAGGAACAGAACCCGAAGTACTTCTTCGGGAAGGCTCCCCATCGAGGTCTTGAGATAGGCAATGAGTTTCGGATCAGTCGGCGTGATAGTCCGGCCCATAAGGCTGGAGCGTAGTGCTTCGACACTGGCGGCGCGTGCCGCGAATATGAGGGCCGCAACGCTGTCTCGGCCTCCCAGGGTTCGCCGGAGAGCCTCGGGCTTCTGTGTCAGGACGCGGTCGAGGCTGCGGAATTCGCAGAGCAGCCGGTCAGCTATCTGAAGACTCTCGGAAGGTGCGACTGCAGCGATGAGGGCTGCCAGGACTGATCGCTGCCGCTCCTCCGCAACCGGGTCTGATGCCTCCAGGTTGCGGCGGCGAGGAGCGGCGGCAGAAGCCAGGAGGCAGCAACCTGCATCGTCAAATAGGCAATCGGATGCATCCCCACGTCCGCCAGCCGGCTGAAGTGCGCCAGAAGTGGCAAAGTCTGCAGGACAGCTGCCACCATCGGCCAGAAGCGATGTGCTGTCATCGCCAACATGAAGGTCAAAAGTGCCGCAATCAGGTCGAGAGCCAGATGGGCGGTATCGACGCTCGCGAACTGCGCAGGGATCAGAAGATGAACCAGCTGGTCGACGACGAGCATGCCCAGGAGGATTGTCGCCATCATCCGTTCGGGGCCCCCTCCCTTCCATAGCGCGTAGGCCGAAGCCATCAGCAGCAAGATCAAGAATATGACTATCCGCAACATTCTTCCCCGAAATCATGCTGATGGCTCCCAGTCAAGTTTCAGGCGACGAGGGCAAGCTGCGCGCCGGTTGCTTTGGCCTGATTTGGGCATCGGTGCACATCGAGACCCGCGGTCTCCTGCGCGATGTCCGCGAGCTCGCCATGGACACGCAAGACGTCACCGCTTACCTCGACCAGCGAAAGCTGAGCCTTTGCGAGACGCATGATCGATGCCTGGCCAGTCTTGGGCGCCACGCCAACGCGCTGCCGGGCAGTGACGACGCTCGTCATAAGGGTCGAGACGGCGATGAGGGCGCTGTCGAGGCTTGCTTCGGCAAGGGGAACGTCCTGCTGAAGTCGCAGGGTCATTGCATTGAGATTCTCAGGCATAACTTCTCCTTCCCCGGAAGCGAAGGACTTCCGAGCATTTGTTGGCGTTGCTTTTCAAAAGTTCAGCCGGAGACGAGCCGGGTCAGAGTCTCGGAAATTCCCAGACTTGCATGAACGACAAGCAGCAAAGCGACCAGCATTGTCATCATGAGCGCGAGGCGCGCCAAACCTTTATGATCCCGTCTCCAGATGAGCCCGAGCGGATCAGAAAGCCCTTCCACCGGTCCATCCGTGCTCCGAGCGGCGACTGCCATGTCGGTCAGGTGGATTACGGTCGAGGGGTCTCCCTCCGCGAAGTCAGATGGCACGATTTCCGCGCTGTCTGGAATGTGCATTGGATCATATGTGATCCGATCATACTTTTTCTTGAGGCGCGCATATTCGACTGCTGCCTGATCGCGTGTATCGACACCAAGGATGGATCGAGCCTTTGTAAGGCGCTGGTCGACCGTCGGCTTCGCCAGGCCGATCATGCGCGCGATCTCCTTCGAAGTTTTTCGTTCGAGCAGCGGGTCGAGGCAGGCGCGGTGCTTGCTCGTCAACCGCGACCAGCGCTCGAAGTCGGCCTCATCGCTCACGACAGCACCCGGCACCCTGGCGAGCCGGACATCCCGCGACGGTCCCTCTCGCGCCACGGCACAGCGTTGCCGCCCCACCGGAATGGGACGGACCATTAGCGCGCAACATCGCTCGCTCCCCTCGATCGACACTCGATCGTTATGGTCCGAAACATCGCGCGAGGCGGTTGATCCGGACATCTCTACATCTCTGTTAATAGGGCAAGAAGGCCATATCCGCAAACCGGCGGTCGGGGCTTAATGGTGCCAATTTGGAAGTTTAAGACATGATTGGCCAGATATGGACTATTTTAGCTTGCCTACAGGCTGCGGCTAAGCGACAATGTTGGCATCCTTGAACATCGTCTAGGGGTTTCGTCATGAGCGTTCACAAGGCTCGTATCGTGTCGGGCGGCAGGCTTCAGATTCCGGCGGACGTGCGTAAGGCGCTCGGGATCGCCGATGGGGACGATGTGCGCCTCGAGGTTGTCGACGGAGAGTTGCGCGTCCGATCATTCCAGACAGCGCTTGGCCGTGTGCGAGCTCTTGTCCGCCACCATGTCCCGGCCAGCGCTTCGCTGGCCGACGAATTGATCGCGGATCGCCGGTCGGAGGCGGCGCGTGACTGATTATGTGCTTGATGCCTCCGCCGTTCTCGCCGTGATTCAGGAAGAGCCTGGAGCGGAGCGGATCGAAGCGCATCTAGACACCGGCTGCATCAGCGCGGTGAATCTGGCCGAAGTTGTGGGCAAGCTGCAAGATCGGGGGCTTGGCGACAACGAAATCGATGAACTGATTGCCTTGCTCGACCTCGACACACGCATTTTGGACAAGGATGGTGCGGTGTTCATGGGCAAGCTGCGGCAATCCACGAAGGTCGCCGGCCTTTCGCTTGGCGACCGGGCTTGCCTTGCACTCGCACACTCCCTCGGGGCGACGGCTATCACCATGGACCGGGCGTGGAAGGATCTCGAAATCGGCGTCGCCATCGAAGTTGCCCGGTGATGAGACTGCAGCACACCTATAACGCACACGGAACCGCATGATGCGTACCGAGATCGACTTCCTGCCGCATCGCAAGCAGCGCGAGCTGGATATTATCGTCGAGATATTGTTTCAGGGCTTGCGCGCCGCGACGGAGAATGCCGTTGGCGCGCGCCGCAACGGCAGGATTCTCAAGGTCATCCTGTTCGGCTCCTATGCCCGCGGCGATTGGGTCGAGGCGCCGCAGGACGCCAACCAGTATCGCTCGGACTATGACATCCTCGTCATCGTCAACCAGAATGAGCTCGCAGACCGCGCGACCTATTGGGAGGATGCCGAGCGCCGAATCAGCGACGCCTATCTGCTCGAGAAGGTGATCAAGACGCCGGCGAATTTCATCGTCCATTCGCTTCAGGAAGTGAATGACGCGCTCGCCCATGGCCGCGTCTTCTTCATGGAGATCGTGAAGGATGGCGTCATCCTCTACCAGTCGGACGACAAGGAGCTTGGCAAGCCAAAGCCGAAGACGCCCGAGATGGCCCTGCAGGCAGCGCAGGACTATTTCGAGGAATACATGGGCGATGCGACACGATTTTTCGATCTTTACCGGACAGCGGTCGAGAAAGAATACAATAAGGAAGCGGCCTTCCTCCTCCATCAGGTCGTCGAAAACCTCTATCAGGGCCTGCTATTGGTCCTCAAATTCTACACGCCCTACGACCACAATATCCTGTTCCTGCGGGAAATGGCCGAACAGCTGGATCGCCATCTGTACGATGCCTGGCCCCGCGGCACCCGCGCGGAGCGCGCGATGTACCAGAAGCTCAAGGACGCCTATCGGAAGGCGCGCTATTCGCGTCACTACAAGATTTCGCGCGAGGAGCTGGACTGGCTGTCGGGTCGCGTTGAGACCCTCGGTCAGCGCGTTCATGAGATCTGCTCGGCACGGATCGCCGCGCTGGAGGCCGAAGCGAAGGCATAGGGTCAGCGCCGTGCCCCGCCAGCCGATCGTTGCCGGAACGGACGAGACCCGGAACGGGGCTCGGTCGAAGCGAAGCGGAGATAGAGCGGCGATCCCGAAGGGAGGCGCCCCTCCCCAGCCAACATCGCTGCTCCGCGTGAGAATTGTCGAGAACGCAGACATCTGCCGAAATGCTCCACAACTTGGCGTTGTCTGCTCGGCATGTTGGCGCTAGCCTAGCCAAGATTTCTGCCTAGCGGAGAAAAGGGGACCGGTCCTTGGAACCACAATGGCTCACCTACGGGAAACGGCTTCAGAGCATCGCTTCGACGGGGCTTCACTTCACGCGTGATCGGTTCGACCGGGAACGATATGAAGAGATCGCCACGATCGCCAACGAAATGCTGTCCGCTCTCGGTGATGTCCCGATCGAACGCATCTCAGACCTCATACCGGATTTTGCGCGTGGATATGCGACGCCCAAGGTGGACGTGCGTGGGGCGCTCGTCGAGGAGAACATGATACTTCTCGTGCGCGAGGAGTGCGATGGATTGTGGACGCTCCCGGGCGGCTTTGCCGACGTTGGTCTCTCCCCTGCTCGCAATATCGAGAAGGAGATGAGAGAAGAGGCAGGGTTGAAGGTTTCAGCCCGGCGCCTCTTCGGCGTTCGACACAAAGCCAGTTCAGGCTATCCCGCCGACGTCCGCGACTTTTACAAAATGTTTTTCCTCTGCGACCGGACTGATAACGCGCTTCCCGAACCGGGTCTCGAAACCATCGAGGCGCGTTTCTTCGGGATCGACGATTTGCCGCCCTTGTCGAGAGGGCGGACGATCGAGGCCGACATTCACGCCGCCTTTGCCTATGCCACCGATACGACAAAGCCTGCATTCTTCGACTAAGGTTGGCTCGATAGCAATATGACTGATCAAATCGCCCGGATTCGCATCACGCTCGAAGACATGAAGCCAGCCATCTGGCGCCGTGTCGAGCTGCCCGTGACCAACAGCCTAAAGACGCTGCATCTTGCGATCCAAGCCTGCATGCTCTTCGAGAACTACCATCTGTTTCGGTTCGAGATTGGCGATGCCGCCTATGGCATCCGCTTCGACGATGATGATGCTTTCATGATCCGCACCCGCGACGCCGCCAATATGCGTATCGGCAAGCTCGTCGAGTGCGGCGTCACCAGCTTCACCTACACTTATGACTTCGGGGATAATTGGCGCCATCGTGTGGAGATCGAAGAGGTGACGTCAGCAATTCCCGCGACGGACTATCCGCGGTTCGTCGATGGTGAACGGCGAGCCCCGCCCGAAGATGTCGGCGGCACGCCGGGGTTTGAAGAATTTCTTAAGGCTATGGCGAAGCCGCGCCATCCTGAGCGCGCGTCCATGGTCCAATGGTATGGCGCCATATTCGATCCCGCCGATACTAGCCCCGACGAGGTCAACGCACGGATGGCGATCCTCGCCAAGCGCCGGGCACTAGGAAGAGCAGCCTACGCCGACGCCAAATCTCGCGACAGTTAATCGATCGCCGCTTCCTGATCACGCTTACCGTTGGTCCTTTCAGCTAAGGATCCCGACGCTATATGACCGATGAGATCGTCCCGATTTGCATCACGATAGAAGACAGGAAACCCGCCATCTGGCGCAGTGTCGAAATTCCCGTCGGCAACAGCCTCAAGTGACCACGGCCTTCCGGAGCTCGTGGAGCGCTTCATTCACGGACAATGCTGCTGAAGCCGATACAGCATGCTTGGCTTCTTCCAGCACTGCTACAACACGCGGCCAACCTGTAGCCGTACTGGTGACTGCGCGTTGGATTGCGGGAACCGTCAAGCGCGGTGTCACAAGCTGGGCCGGGCTGTCGCAGCGGTCCAGCCATGCCTCGGTTACAAGGGACGAAAAGGGCTGCGCGCAGAACTCTCCAAGCTTCGCCTGACTGAGATATCGCGCTGCGACGGCATGACAGACCAACTGCTGCTCCGGGCTGATCGGGCGTTGGACAGGTGCCATCAAGGCTGCCAGCAGATGGCCATTCCAATTGATGTTGCCGCCCATAATGCGGCGTGATGCATCCTCAGATCCGTCGATCATCCGTCCAAGATCGTCCACCATTGCAAGGACGTCGCTCAGCTGCTCCTTTTCGGCGGCCGCTCGCCAGATATCGATCGGGATGGCGTTCGCCCGTCCCGCCGCGATCATCGCAACGATGCGGGCGAGGAGCCGGTACTTGACGAGCTCCTGCCACCGCGGCTCGACTACGATTGAAGCCGACGAGAATCTCTGACCCGCCGTGTCACGGCCTGCATCCCTCTCAGCAACCGCAAAACCCAGAGCGCGAACTTCGCGGATCGCATCATCAGCCCCGCTAGTGACATCGAGTGTGCGGACGGCGAGCTTCGTCAAAAGATCACCCTGTGTGCTCTGGGCAAGGAGATCAGGCGATTCACGAAGCCTTCGCGCCAGCCTCTCGGCGATTTGCGGATATTCGGGAAGCTGGACGTCAAGATCGGCCATGACCAGGGCCACCACGTCAAGCGGCGCCGGCTGCTGATCTCCCCAAAGCAGCTCTTCAAGGCTGCTCGTCGAACCGAAAAGCCTCTCGAGCGGCATCTGCGGATCCCCGACCAGCCCCTTCAACCCGAGCGAGAAACCGATGGATTTAATCGCCTGGGAGCCGACCTGCCGGACGGAGAGCAGCGGCTCCGGCGGTGTCTCCTGACCATCGTCGACAAGCAGGTCGATCGCCTCGCCCAGTCGGTTGACGGCCTCTCTCGTTCTGGACGAGAGATGCAATGCGATCGCCAGATCGAACCGAAATCCGACGTGCCGTACGAGTGGTTCGTCTTCGGAGAGGCTTGCGACGGCTTCGGTGAGACGGCGAGCGGCGAGCGGCCAGTCCTTCACCTTGCTGGCGGCCATTGCGGCTTCGCGCAGTGCGTCGGTCTTCCAGGATAGGCCCAGCGGGAAGGTCGGAAGCGCTTCCTCATAGAGTGGCAGAGCCTGGGCGGCTTCCCCCCTTCGCCACAAGACCTTCGCCTTGGCTGTCAGCACCCGTGCGGGTCGAGCGACATCGGTGATCATAGCATCGGCAAGCGCCAGAGCCGCCTCGGGCTGCTTGAGGTTTTCGTCGATCACGCGGATCAGGAGCGGTGCGGCTGCCGCACCGAGCTGCGTGATCGACAGCTCATCGGCGAGGGCTATCGCGCGCTTGAGTTCGCGTTCGAGTTCCGGCCAGCGAGGATCGGGACGCGACGCTTCGCCGAGCCATATCCGATCGAGGGCAAGAGCGGCGGCCTCACTATCGGCGGCGTAGCCACCGAGCGCGGTGACACGGTCGGCCTCGTCCAGCCTTTCCATCAAATCCAGCAGCTTGGCGAAGTCTTCGACATCGGAGATCGCAGGAGCGAGCGTCATGGGCACGAAGGCCGAGAGATCGGGGAAATGCAGGTCGTCGGCATCCAGGTCGGCTGGCGGCACCGCCTTGCGGAGAACCTCCGTCGTCCGTGCACCGGCCTTCACAAGCCTGAGCGAGAGACGAAGGAGCTCCTCGAGCGAAGCATTTCCCGGCCGCTGCAGGACCTGCCAAAGGAATACGACCTCGAACAGCCCCGGCCCCGGGACGGCGGACTTGTCCGCAGCGTCAAATTCTTCGAGAGCCTGCGCCACGATGTCAGATGCGCGGGCGTGATCGCCCATCTCGATTGCAATCCGAACCTGCAGGATGCGGAACGCAGCTGTGTCTACCGGGTCGGAAAAAGGCAGCGTGGCACCATCAAGACCCATGTAGATCAGCATCGAGGCAGTCTGAGCGACCTGCTCCCATACTTCGGGCGATGCCTGAAGGAGGCCGGGCAAGATCGAGATAAGGGCGGCGGCACTGCCGCCCAGCATCGCATGGGTCGCGATCTCGAAAATGTCAGTGGCGAGCAACGTGCCGCCCCCCAGAAAGGAGTTTGCAATTTCCCGGTGCATGCCGGTGGCCCACTCCTGTCCGCGCGTGTCGACGCCCAGATTGCGGAGCAAGGGTGACGCCCGGAGATTGTCACTCTCCAGGCGCTCGAGCCAAGGCCCGGTGAGCCGGTCGATAACATCTCCAGGTTCAAGGATGGATGGCCGTATCTGCGCGATCGTCATCAGCCTCTCCCGCGACGCCCTTCCGAGAAGAAGGCTAGTCCGGGCCAGGAGTTCGCGGTCGTCTGCCGGCCGCGCGGCGACCAGCCGACGTGCTTCGGATCGGACATCGAGTACACCCTCCGACACAACCAGCAGTTCAGATATGTCAGGCTTGGGAAACCCGTCGTCGGTGAGGGCCGAGACGCGGGCGTCCACAAGCTGAGGATGTCCGCTCGTGGAGGCGTGGATAAGCTTCGCCCATGTCTCGACGTGAGCGGTCGGACAGCCGCAGGCGGCCAGATAGCCGACTATATCCTCGATCTCGAACGCGGGAGCCGCGAAAACATGATCTGGTCCAAGGGTGAGCTGAGTTGCTAGTCGGGTTGGCAGGCGGTCAGAGAATGTCACCAGCAGCTTGCCAGCGAGACGGTCCTGAACAGCACGCAGCCGGCCGAGTGCGCCTTCAAGCGAGCGGGCGTCGCCGTCGGCGGGCAGGTCGTCCAAGACGACGTCATATGCGCGGCCTGTCTCGGCAAGCCGGGCGGCGAGAGCATCGATACGCGAGGTTGCGGCGGGTGTCGGTGTGTCGCGCAGGTCCAGCCATGCGCACTGGTCAGGGTTCCCGATTACCGCGAGCGCGAGGGCGGTCTTGCCCATGCCGGTACCGCCATGAATGAGGACGGTTCCTGTATCGAGCGCTTCACGAATGGAAGCCTCGAACTCGGGACGTGCGTGCCGTCCGGCTATTGCTCTTGGGGGCGGCGAGAAGGCCTCGGGGGCCACCGCCACGGCAGTGGTGCCGGCATGAGCGCCAGTGACAACCCCGAGAAGCGCTAGCAGCTGACTGTTCGGAACAGCAGTCGTGCCCGCCTGGTCGAATATCCTGAGAAGATCGCCGCGCCTGAGCATGCGGCCGCCCTTGGTCGTTGCAACGCGCCACGCCTCGGTGTGCAGCGCGTCGAGCGCCTTGACCGCATCGGCGGAACCGACGCCGCGCGTCTCGCCCAACTCGACGAGCTTGGCGGTGATACTATCATAGAGGTCGGTCGATGTGGGCCAGCCGGCGACCCACTGCATCGGCAGGACGATGCGAGTGATGAATTCTTCCGTCGACGCGTTGGTGAGCCACAGCCTGAAGGGTTCGCTGAGCGTTTCATTGCTCATCAGAAAGGCTTTTATTCCCGCCGCCATTTCGAGCGATTTGGGGTCGGTTGGAGCCAACTGGATACGTTGCCACGCTTCGAGCCCGGGAGTATCGAACCCGAATGGCTGGTTCTTCTCGCGTCCTATTCCGGACGTCGTGAGGAACCTGAACTGGATCGCAACGCCGTGGTTTCGTCCGAGATGGTCCCAGAAATTTCCGATGGCTTCGAGGACGCTTCCCGACCGCAACGTGACGTTACCGGAACCCGAGGTATCCTTGATTTGCTCAACTGTGGCGGCACCAGTCTCCTCAATGACATCAAGATCTTCGGCGCCTTCCAGAACAAGGACCGCTCCCTCCTGGAGATCAATCCACGCCTCGATGCTGCGCAGTATTTGGTACGAATAGCCACGTAATGAATCGACGGCCTCACGCGCGGCGGAACTTTTGAGGGGGGCAGGAACAGATGCGGTCATCGAAAGCAACTCGGGTGGGATTGTCGACCAGCGGAGTCGTTTGATCGGGCGCCAGTGTCAACCATCGTCTGCGCTATTTCAGCACTACTGAAAATCCAAGATTGCCCCAATTCTGGTCTGAATTTATGCTGGCACGATGAACCCCGAACACCATCTTGGGCCCGACGACCCCTGTGGATGCGGCAACGGCAGACGATATCGCGATTGTCACCAACGCATCGTCGATGCGCCCGAGGGGGAAATGCTCGCAATCGCCCGAACTGTCTACGCCGAGGAATGGGCCGGCAATGCATCTGCCTACCAGGAGCAGGGGCTCTACGGCATGCTCGCCGAGCATTTAGCCCAGGCGGGCGATGTGCGAGCATTGCTCGATGTCGGCTGTGGCCGCGGGCATGGCCTCGCAGCCCTGCGCAGCGCCTTCCCTGCGGCGGCCCATCTGATTGGGGTTGACGAGAATCCCGAGTGTCTGGAGGCAGCCGCAAGCTTGCTCGCGATTAAGGCGCCGCGTTCGAACATCCGGCGGGGGCGCGACGAGATTGTGACAGGCGGTCGATACGTATCGACCTATCGTGGTACCGTGCAAATCGGATCGAACGGCATCACGCTGATTCAATCGGATGTCGTCGTTCAAGACCCAGAGGTTGAGCGAGTTCTCGACACGTTGGGACCGTTGGATGCGCTGACCCTATGGTTCAGCGGCGTGCACAAGGCACGGAGCGCGACAGAGATCGTGCGACACTTCAAGATCAAGAGTGACGCTGAGCACCGTACCTTGATTGAGAACAGAGCGCTCGCCATCGCAGGCGAACGATTGCGGCCCGGTGGCGCCCTTCATCTCGTGGTTCGGGCTTGTGCGATCGACATCGATCAGGTCGCTCATGCCATGCGCCTCGACTATTCCGACTGGCTGGAAGACAAGCCGTTCCGTGTCGAATCGATCGGATCAATCCCATATGAGGAGCCCGCTGATGGTATTGTTGTTCGTTCCACGGACAGCGGGGTGAGCGCGATGCCGAACTACGCCATTTCGATTTTGATCAGGCGGGAAGGCTAAGGACCATCCGACATTTGGATCGCCGATATCATCGGGGCTTCCGCCATGTCATCCGCGGTGACAAACTCAGCTTCGATGACAGAAACTGCCGTATCTCGTGCACTCCGGGCAGCTCAGTTAGGCCCGATCTCCCTGGCGGGACGGCAATGACGAAAAGCGTTATGATGCAAGACTATACTGCGTATCCGGCAGAATGGTTGCGCCCAAGTCGATCAACTGGAGGCGTGCACTCTCAGATAGATCGCCAACCGACAGGACGCGTCGCGCTGTTAGCGCCACAAAGACCTGCGTATCGGCACGGGCGATTTTCTCAGCCTTGCGAAAGCTGACCAATGAAGGCGCTTTGATCTTATAACGCATGACAGTCTCCGCCCACCATCGTAGCGGCGAATTTTGAGCGTAAGGTTAACGCATCCATTGGGGCCTTATATCCGATTGACCGCCGCCTCGCAATCAAGACGTCCGGCGCCTTGAGAATGACCGTGATGGCCCAAACTCACAGACGATTTGCGAATGACATCAAACAGTTGGTCTCGGCTGAGCGGCGGCTCATCCTCCGCGTGGCGCTTCGACTGCAGCAAAGCGATCAAACCTGCGGCTTGGGGACAACAACCACTGGTACCCCATCCGTCCTTCAACACGGAAACATTGCTGCCATAGACAACGCGCCCGAAGGGGGGCGTGATCCCAACAAGATCGGGTTTGGGTGACGTAAGGGGCTGTCCCGGAAACTGGCCAGGCCCGCGGCTCGAATAATACCACATAGATCCGTCTGGCTTGGCCGCACCCACCGTCAATAGATCCGAACGGCCCTTGTGGAGCCAGATCGAGTTCGGCTCGTGGCCATCCGGAGTTCCTCCTGCCAAATGGTGATAATTGCCTGCGCTGAAGCAGACGATAACACCTGCGGCGATCGCATCATCGAGCGCCGGGATGAAGTCGCTGTCGGCGGGGACGGGTGGCGGGCTCCCGCTCTGAACACCAAAGCTGTTGCTCGCGATGACAGTGGCACCTTCACGAGCGAGCGAAGTCAGCTCATCATAAATGGCCGCGAGTTCGGTATCGTAGAAGTGCGTGCGACACGACATAATCATCGCATCGGGCGCGACCCCGTCGAACTCACCGCCCTGACTGCGGGTACCGGCCGCGATAGCCGCGCACATGCTTCCATGCCCTTGCCAGTCGGTCCAGGGGTCTTCACCATTGGCTGCCCAAGAGCGCGGATGCCGCTTGTAATGAGGAAATTCGGGACGCAGACCATCGATACCGGTGTCGACGATCGCTATGACCACACCCTCTCCACGAGAGTGGCTCCACGCTTGCGGGGCCCCAATCGCTTCGATGACGTCATCGAGCGATTGCTGCGCTTCGCCTTCGGGAGCGAAGGCCAACGGATTATAGAAATCCAGTTGTTCGAGCGAGTAACGATAGTCTTCGACAATCTCGGCACCATAGTGCTGACGAGCGGCCTCAAAGCTCTCCGCCATAAATGAGACTTGCGCGGCAGGCACATCAAGACTGATAACGCGGCGCTCGGGCAGGGCGACGGCAACGGCGCCCCCAACCGCCTCGATCGCAAGCGATGCCTCAAGCGCTTCGCGCGTGGGGAAGCGCAATTTGTACCGACGGGTTTCCGTGCGACGCTCATCGAGCAACTCTTGCCCTAGCACTGCTTCACTCGGCAACTTGTCCTCCCTTCGGTTCGGCGGGATCAGTGGGCTCTGTGGGCTCGCAGAATGCCTCCAGACCTTTGAGTTTCTGGACTTTCCGGAAATCGGTAAGCGTAGTACCGCAAATATATACGCCGCTCTTTTCGATTGCTCCGGTTGCCGGGTCGTCCAGGGTGAAGCTGGCAACCACACCTCCCGAGACAGCGATCGCCTTTGCCCCCAGAGCCGTCCAGAGGTTTCTGCGCGTGAGCAAGCTCCCGCCTTGGCTGTCGAGATGGACGCGCAAGACGCGAGTGTCTGCGCCGAGAAATTCTGCTTGAGCAATAGCGGCGGCAAGACGAACCGTTCCACCCTCCCCGGGCTTCGTCCAGCTCTGATAAAAGTCGTCGAACCGCTTGATGGCGCCTTCCAGGCGTGCCTTACTGTCGGCCGAGGGAGGAGGCGCCGCCGTGAGCTTCGCCTGCGCTGTGCCACGTGCCAGGTCGAGGCGATTTAATTGGCACAGGACGCTGTTATTCTTGCTGACGGCAGGGTTAATCCGATACTTTGGTATTACCAATCCAGGCTCGATGGCGGCAATGGCCCGCGCGAGAAGTTGAGCATCGAGCTCGGTCTTTATGCCCCGTAGTTCGGTGTCGGTTCGCAGCATACCGGCGACGCCTGTTATGAGCGTACTAACGCCCGCACCGACAATTTCGACTCCGATGGTTCCGTCTGTGCATGACGCAAGATCGCCGACGGCTAAGGCGCTTTTCAATTGCGCTTCCACGCCCATTGCTTCGGCCCGGAAGGTCAGCAACGCGGATAGGTCGAACTGGTCGCTGCCAGCGATGAGGATTGTTTTCGCAGGCGGCTTCGCCTTCTTTACGATTTCTTCTGCGGCTTTGCGGATAGCGCTTGTCGTCAGCATCGCGGCTTCCGCTTTGCCTGCCCCATCTCCGAGGGTCACTTTTCCTTCTGCTGGCGACTGCGGCAAAAACGAAAAGCGAGCCTTCTCGAGGGCAATCTCGGCCTCGATTTCAGCCTTTCGTGCGTCGGCTGCCGCTTTGCGAGCCTCTGATCGCGCCTTTTCCGTTTCGGCGACCTCCTGCGCGCTATTTTCATTGGCCGATTGAGCACTGCTCTGGCTCGGACAAGAGGCGGCAGCGATCAGGAGTGATGAAATCACAAGGTGTCTTCTCATGCCCGTTCCCCCTCAGGCCTTCAGAATCGGTAACAGGCTGCAGTAAACTCCCTTAAACCTCAAGTCTGCGGGACATAAATATTATCCCCACATTGACATGTATCATCTCATTACGAGATAATTGAACTTATTATCAGGTTCATAAGGCGAGCGTATTCCGTTTGCATCTGCGTATCTTTTTGAATGCGACTCGGGGTCGCGGCATTATCCTTTGCTCAGAATCCACATGTCGGCAGTGCTGGTCGCAATCAACCAAGGCCTTGAAGCATCACGCCGATCTATTATGATTATGGCTGTGGGGTGGACAGAGCCGGCAATCGCTCCATAGGATTATCCTGCCGGGTATCACTACGCTCGTTGTTCGCGTCGAGCGGTCGCGGTCGAAATCATCGAGGCGACGCACCTTGCATCAGTTTGGCACCGGCTATCCCGGGCGCCCGACATCTGTCGGCCCGAGAGGCCAAGTGCATTCATGCCACCGAACCGCGATTTCCGCAGCCCGACGGGCGGGCTGAATGCAGAAGACTCGTCCATCGCCGAAGGCAAATCCGCGATCGAGGAAGACATTGAGTCCCTGTTCCGGAAGGAAGCCCCGCGCCTCACCCGGTATTTCCGCGCGCGGCTTCGCGATGGCGACGACCCAGGCGATTTCGTCCAGGAGTCCTTCGTTCGTCTTGTGGGCTCGTTGGCGCAGCGGGCGATGCCGACACCCGGTGCCTACCTGCAACGCATCGCCCGCAATTTGCTTTACGACCGCGGCAAGCGCGCGGAGGTGCGACTGGCATCGTTTCATGTGCCGATCGGCGAAGGATGCGAGCCGGCTGTCTCGCCCGATCAGCATCACGGTATCGAAGCTGAGGACGTGATGCGCGCTTATCGCCGCGCCTTGGCCGAGCTGCCCGATCGCACGCGAGAAGTATTTCTGCTTCACCGTGTTGAAGAGCTTGCCTACAGAGAGATTGGGGAAAAGCTCGGGATTTCGATTCCCACGGTGCAATATCATGTCGCACGCGCTCTCGCCCACATTGACGCGGCCCTGGAGCGGGAATGAACGAAGATAATGATACGCCAAAGCGGCCCGGTAATCTGAGGGACGAGGCCGCTGAATGGTTTGCGATCATGCGCGGCCCGGATGCCGATGCGCGCCGCGAAGAGTTCGAAGCATGGCTCGCACGAGGTGCCCTGCATCGAACAGCCTATAACAAGATCGCGGAGACGTTCAGTATCGGGAAGGGGCTGAAGGAGGATGCGCCGGACGACGCTGACTCTGCCGCGCCGAGTCCTACCAGTCAGAAGCCCGGAAAACTGAAAATGGCCGGGCTTGCACTGGGCCTCGTCGGCGCGGCGGCGGCGCTCTATCTCGGCGTGGTTTCGCCCGGCAAGCTCAAGAAGGACGGTCCCGAGATCGCCAATAGCAGTACCACCGGTGGGACCTCGAGCCAGCTGCAGAGCAAGCTCGGTGAGATCCGGGAAGTGCAGTTGCCGGACGGATCGCACGTGACGCTCGATACCGATAGCCTTGTGCTGACCAAATTTGACCGGGACCTGCGTGATGTTCGGTTGGTACGCGGTCGTGCCCGGTTCAATGTAGAGAAGGACAATCGGCCGTTCGTCGTGGCAGCGGGAAATGGGACCATAACCGCGCTGGGAACAAGCTTCGACGTTGGCCTGGCTCGCGACGAGCGGGTCACGGTCCAACTCTTCGAAGGCTCGGTCGACGTCCGAGTTCGAAGAGATCTGTCTGCGGCCGAAACGCCAGTCCGGCTTGCCCCTGGTCAGCAGCTGATTTTCCGGGCCGAGAAAGCGGCGGCCCCGATTCAGGTGACCAATGCGCCCGTTACCGATCGGCGTTGGCCCGAAGGGGTCAGGGAGTATGACGGCGTGCGGCTCGGCGATGTCCTCGGGGAAGCGAACCGCTACGCGACCGGGCCTATTTTGGTGGCGGCCGCAGACGTCAGCGACAGAAAAGTTTCAGGCACGTACCGCATTCGAGATGTCGAGCGGCTAGCCGAGAATCTCGCCGATATGCTTCGCTTGGCTCTCATTCGCGGAAACAATCAGCTGCTTCTCGTCAAGACGTGCCCATCACCGCGGAAGGAAAACTGCACGCCGCCCTCATAATTCGAGAGACCGACTCGTCGCTTCCCCAACACCGGCGCGCTCGCCGGGGACAGGGAGGCGAAATTCATGTCAGTAAGGGGCCAAATCTTTACGTCCGCGATTGCGATCAGTGCGGCGCTGGTTTGCACACCCGCGGCCGCGCAGTCTGAGCAGCGCCGCGGTTATCAACTCGAAGCCCAGGATTTGGGTTCTGCATTGCGCGCGGTCGGGCGAACGTCGAACAGCGAGATATTCTTCGAGACGGAGATCGTAGACGGAAAGCGAGCGCCAGCCCTGAAAGGGCAATACACGCCCCGCGAGGCCGTAGAAGCTCTGATCCAAGGGACGAACCTCGTCATCCTCGAACGGCGAGGGGCGATCATTATCCGTGAGCGATTTCCCGCGTCGCAAGCGGCAGTGAACGATAGCAGCGGTCAAAGCGAGATTATCGTTACCGGATCGCGCATTCGCGGGGGCCCTGCGACGTCCCCCATCACGAGCATCTCTCGACGAGATGCGGAGCGGGCGGGTCAAACCGACCTCGGTCAAGTGATCCGCGATCTCCCGCAGAACTTCTCGGGCGGTCAGAATCCCACGATCGCGCCGACGGGCCAAGGCAGTTTTTCGAACGTCTCCGGTTCTTCGACTCTCAATCTGCGAGGTCTGGGCCCAGATGCGTCGCTGACGCTTTTGAACGGTCATCGCGTCGCATTCGATGCCATCAGTCAAGGCATCGATATCTCGGCAATACCGCTGGCGGCGATTGAGCGCGTTGATGTGATAACCGACGGCGCATCGGCACTCTATGGCTCGGACGCGGTAGCCGGCGTCGCCAATATTATTCTCAGGCGCAGCTTTGACCGGTTGTTCACTTCCGCGCGGATCGGCGCCGCGACAGAGGGTGGAGCCTTTGCGCAGCAATATAGCGCTGTAGGAGGTCCTTCGTGGAACGGTGGTAGCGTTATGCTCGCCGGCGACTTCTCCCGAACTGGCGAAATCAAAGGACGACAGCGATCCTATACCAGCAACCTTCTTCCCGACTCCACTGTCTTGCCCGGTCAAAAGCAATTGAGCATCGTCCTCGCAGGCAGGCAGGAAATCTCCGATAGAAGTGTCTTCGAGATTGACGGCCACTTTACGCATCGCACGACGGCGCGCTGTATTTCGCCGACCAGTGCCGCCGTTTCGATAAGCTGCTACCGGCAAGGGAGTGTTGTCGCCTCGGGCGTCGACAGTTGGTCTGTGTCCCCGGCATTCCGCTTTTCACTGCCCTCGGGTTGGAATCTGAATATCCTAGGAACTTACAGCCAGAGCAACAACACGATCTCGAATCTCACATATGCCGGCGGCCTCGAGACAATGCGCGTTTTGCCCAATTATGATAATAGCTTGAGGTCGGGCGAAGCTGGCGCAGAGGGGCCAATTTTTGGTTTGCCCGGCGGCGACGCAAGATTGGCCATCGGGGCGGGTTATCGCTCCAATCGTCTTCGCGTCGATTCTCGCCGAATTGTTGGTGGCGTTGAGGCGCCGATCGATGTTTTTCGTGAATCGCGCGAAGTCTTGTTCGGCTACGGCGAAGTGTCGTTGCCGCTGATTTCAGAGACAAATGCGGTCGCCTTCGCAAGCAAACTGCAGGTGAATGGCGCAATCCGCATCGAGGATCATAGGGGAATCGACCGTGTTACGACGCCGAAGCTGGGGCTGATTTACGCGCCCATCAACGGGTTAGAACTCAAAGCAAATTGGGGCAGATCGTTCAAGGTTCCGACGCTCTTCCAGACGGGCCAAACGACGAATGCACAGTTGGTGCCGGGGTTCATTTTCAACCCCGCGCCCGCAAACGCCAATCCCGTGCTCTTGGTATTTGGCGGCAATGGGAACCTTCAGCCGGAACGTGCGACCACATTAAGTCTGTCATCGTCGATCGAGCCCGCGGGCCTCCCCGGGCTGAGGATCGACTTGGGATACTTCAGAATTCGATATAAAAATCGCGTCGCGGAGCCGATTTCTCCGGTGACAAGTGCATTGCTCCAGGTGTTTGGCGACTTTGTAGCGCTCAATCCATCGGCGACAGACGTGCTCTCGAGCGTCGACGGCCTTACCGGCACATTCGCAAATTTTACAGGCGCCCCCTTCGATCCCGGCGCGGTCGCAGCGATCGTCAACGATCAGCTCCAGAATATATCTCTGCAATCGGCCGAAGGTTTCGACGGATCAGTGAGTTTTCTCCATGATCTTGGAGACGACAGGACGTTGTCATTCAAGGGCGCGCTGAGCTACCTCGATAGCTCTCGGCGGATAACGACCGCTCTTCCGTCCATGCCGCAAGCGGGCTTGATATTTCAGCCGCCACACTGGCGCGGAAGAATGAGTGCGAGCTGGGAGGAAGCCAATTTCGTTCTGAGTGCGTCCGGATCATTTGTTGGCGGCACCAAAGACAATCGATTCCAGCCGAGTGCGAGAGTGCAATCCTTTGTGACTTTCGACACTGTCGCGACGTTCCGAAGCGCGAGGGCGAGCGGCCCACTGTCGGGCACGAATTTGACCATCGCTATTCAAAATTTGTTCAATGAGAAGCCCAGCCTCATTCGAACGGTCGATCCGGCGGCATTCCGATATGACTCGATCAATCATTCGCCATTTGGGAGGGTAATAAGCCTGACGTTGTCGAAGGCTTGGTGACGTGTCGTTCCCAAAGCGCTTCGCCGCGACATTGATGGCCGGGGCAGCGGGCGTCCTCCCACATTCCGCGCTCGCCGCCGATGTCTGCGCGAGATTGGCGCCACCAGCACAGAAGGAGATTCGTAGCGGTCTCGTCACGCCCGAGCTGCTTGCGCAGCTACGTGATATTGGGCCGGCGACGTTGCCAGACCGCCGCCGAAAGCTGTTCACCATATCGCCTGACGGAAAATGGGTGGCGTTTTTCCTCCATCGAGGATTTCCAAACGAAAATGTGTACTGTGCCGGACTGGCTATTCTTTCGCTCGAGAGGCCGGCAAATGTTCGGATCCTCGATTTTAGCCGCGAACTCATCCGTGACGAACCGCCCAGATATGGTTGGGCGACGTTTCCGATTGGAACTGCCGCGCCAGTTACGCCCCGTTGGGAACCGGCGGGGCGCTGGATCGCATATCTGAAACGCGAGCATGGTTTGACTCAGGTGTGGCGTGTCGATGTCGGCACGGGGGCTGCCAGTCAGGTCACGAATTCTCTCGTGAATGTCGATGACTTCCGGATTACTGAGGACGGACGAACGGTTGTTTATTCGTCCCGCCCAAAATTGCCCGAAAAATCAGCTGAGATTGATCGGGAAGGATTGAGGGGCTGGCGGTTCGATGCGCGGGCGTTTCCGGTGCGTGGTGCGAGGCCTCAGACGCCCGACGCGGATCGCTTCTTGACGAGTGTAGATCTTGAAGAGGGGCGGGAACGAGAGGCGCGTGCCGATGAGGCCAATCTGTTTGACATAGCTCGAGGTCTTCCGGGAAACACCACGGCGTATTCGAGAGCTGCTGGCGGCTCGGAAGCATGGGCGGAAACCATCGACACTCCACTCTTCCCTCCCCTCTATCGCTTGACGGCCAAACGTAACGAAAAGTCAGAACAGTGCCATTTCAGGGCCTGCGAATTCGATTGGTCCACTTCAGTCTGGTGGAATGACGATGGAACCAGGATTAGATTCACCCGCCGCGAAGGTTGGGCCAACAGCCTCACCGCCATTTACGAATGGATTCCGGGTCGAGGTGAACCAAAACGCGTTCTCCTCACCAGCAACGCGTTGATCGAATGTCAGCCGATCGCAGATGACCTGCTCTGCCTGCAGGAGCGGTCGCAACGACCGCGCCATTTCGTGAGACTTCAGCTCGCTGCCGGCCAAATCAAAGAGATATTTGATCCGAACCCGGAGTTTTCGAACCTTTCGCTCGGGCGCGTAGAGCGCTTGAATTGGCTCAACGCTAAGAATGTGCCCTTTTATGGGGATCTTGTTTATCCCGTCGGGTACGAGCCTGGCCGCCGCTACCCGATGGTGATCGTTCAATATCGGACCAAGGGATTTCTTCGCGGGGGTATCGGGGACGAGGTGCCGATCCAAACGCTTGCCGGAAGAGGCTACTTCATTCTCAGCGTCGACAATCTGACATATGAAGATATCGTCGGGAGAAAACAATCAATCGAGCAACTCGTAGCAGCCTTCAACGACGATTTCAGAGGTAGACGGAGTATTTTATCGGCGATCGAAATCGCCACCCGGCGACTGATCGACAAGGGTCTCGTCGATCCGCAGCGTATCGGAATCTCCGGACTGAGCGATGGATGCACCACAGTTCAGTTTGCCGCGGTAAATAGCCAGCTTTTTTCAGCTGGGTCAGTCTCAGGCTGTGGATGGGAGCCCTTCCAAGACGCGATCTTGGGGCCAATGATCGCGCAGAACTATCACGAAAGCGGGTGGCCTCGCCTCGCGGACGCGAACCCCGGGTTCTGGTCGAAGATCTCAATCACCCTTGATCCCCGACGCGTGAGATTTCCGTTCCTTTTTCAGGCTTCGGACAATGAATATCTAGCGATGGTCGGTAGCCACACGGCGTTAGTTCAAGCAGGGATCCCCAGCGATCTCTATATTTTTCCGGACGAAGATCACATCAAATGGCAACCCGCGCACCGGTTGGCAGTCTATAGGCGCAATCTCGATTGGTTTGATTTCTGGCTAAAGGGCTTGGTGCCGAGCGATCCAGCACGGAAAGCAGAAGCCGAGCGGTGGTCGGAAATGAAGGCATCGTGGAAGAGACCGATTCCAAAGTAGATTACGATTATGCACGCGACCAATGTGCGGACCAGGCCTCTGCATCCAGAAGGGCCATGATCCGCGGGCAGTCATTCAGCCCATTCCCGCCGCTCGATCGACGAAGCGGCTCGATTGCGGAGCGATCGATTATCCCGTGCCCTGCCAGGCGCCCATCGCATAGTCGATCGATTATTTGCGATCGATGCCGATCGATGAACTGTGCAATGAAGCCGTCGGGGCTTCCCTTGCCCGCCCTTTCGACTACCTCGCGCGGCAGCACGGATGCAAAAGCACGACGGGCGACCGAACGATCGACGCCGCCCTCACAGGATTCCCACGACGGAATGCTTAGGCACAGTTCAACGACCGGCTGAGACAGGAGAGGCGAGATCATTGGCATCGCGAGCTGTTTATCTCGATGCTCGACGTGGTTCATCGCCTGAAGAATCATCGCAACGTGACCGAGCTTTCCGAGCGGGGCGTCCCGTGGTGGACTTAGCCAGGGGTGCTCGACCGCTCGGCCTCGCTCGCTTGCGACAACATCCGGGTGCAAATAGTCAGATACGGCGCTCCAGCGCATTTTCTTGGAACGCGAAAACAAAAGCCGGACGGTCTCGATCAATGCCTCACCGACGCCGGCTCCCGTGATCTGGCATATATCGCGCAGCGTGTTCATAACGCCGGGCGAAAACCCTTCTTTACGGAATCGGTCCGCTAAGGGTCGCGCGGAATGCGTAAGGTAGAACACATTGTCCCCGCCGGCTCCAACAAAGAAGGCGTCGGCATTTTGTGTAGATGCGGCCTCACGGATTGCATGATTGTAGGCTTGTTCATGTGATTTGCCGCACGGGAATGGGATCCCTTCGGCAACAGACCTGTCCAGGTCGATGAGCCGGTCAATATAGGGCATCTCAATGAGCTCAGCCCCAAGGGCAGCACTAACCGCACGAGCATACTCCGTCTCGTTTCCGGTCGTGTCAGCGGTCGTCAAGGTCGTGCAAACAAAATCGGAGCCCGCGCCCGCGAGACAGGCAGCGACTATTGACGAGTCCAATCCACCTGACAGCCCCACCAACGGCCGATTAAAGGATGACCGCCAAGCGGAAAACGTCGATCCGAGCACGCCGAAAAGGCAATCGGAACTTGGTCCGGATGCGCCGATCGGCTCTATATGGTTCCAAGGATTCCACAGCGGCGTTGCCACCACTCTTGACCCGACGATCGAGAGTGCGTTTCCTGGGAGCAGCTGCATTATTCCTTCAACCGCTGTATGCTCTGAAGGAAGCTGGTGATGATAGAGGAAACGACTGACAGACTTCCAGTTGACCGAGCGGCCAACGACGCCCCAATCAACTAGAATTTCCGCGTCGGACGAAAATGCAATGACGCAGTCAGTCTGACTCCAGTAGCAAGGGAGGCCCCCAGAGGGTTCGCGCACAACGTTGATGGCATTCTGGTTGATGGCGATGGCGACGAAGTTGCCCCAAAACTCGTCGACGAGGCGGCGTCCGCCGCTCTCCATCACCGCCAATTCATCGTCATAGGACAAGGCTTTCAGTTGTTGTCCCGGCCCGCGATCGCAAAACAGCTTGCCGATGACAAATCCACGGCCGTTTGCGACGGTGATGATGTCGTCAGGATCGTTCGTGAAAAGAAAGACGTTCCCTTCCTGGTGTCTCAGTGAAAGATCGGAACGCGAGCAAAATTCGTTGACGTCGTGATCGGACGGATGATTTCCGACGCATACAAGAAGGAGGTAAGAAAGGCGCATTATGCCACCAGAATGGGCATAAACATCCGGACCCTATCAGGCTTTTCGTTGAGGACTGTGGCCCCGCGCTGCACCCAGCAATGCGCTGCAAACGGATCGGTCTGCACGCCCACGACGATCTCGGCCTGTAGTCCACGATTGCGACATGTGGCGACGAGCGCCAAGGAACGCTCCAGACATCGATCATGGCTTCCTACCAGTAGATCAGTAAATTCGAACGCCCGCAGGATGGTCGCGAGCGACGCTTCGGTGCGTGGTTGCTCAGTCTCAATCACGTTCTTCTTGAGCCTTGCGACGATGCGTTGAAGAGGCCAACGCCTTAGTCGCCTCTTCCAGAGAAGCCGCGCCACCAATGCTCGGATGGTTTCGATAGGCGATAAGGTGGCGCCACCGTCGTGCGTCGACGTCGGCAATATTGTCGCTACCGGTTTTGGTATGACCGCGTTTTCGACGACCGCGAGAATCCCGCGCTGCGCCAATTTCGTCAGCTGATGGCTGTCGGCCTCCGACGGATTCTGCTCGGTGATCCAGCGATGAAATGCGTCGTGATTGCAGTCGGCAAGCGCAATGTAGCGCCCCGAGTGCAGATCGAGAATGATTGTACGGCTTTCTGCAGAACAGAAGCTGAGCCCATCGCGAAGTGCGTAATTCATAAGTCAGAGTGGCCTGTAGGCGCGCGAACCTGAGTAAGATTCACGCGCCCAACGGCTCAATCGTCCGAAAGACCGGCGCGGGGAAGCTGTCCGCCGACGCCGTCGGTCAGAATCTCGCCGACACCTTTGGTTTCCTCGGTGACGGCGCCGAGATCGATGAGATCGTCATTCTGTTCGTGGTTCATGAGATTCTCTCCATTCGCTTTCGATCGCTGCGGAACGCAGCATTGCGAATGTTAGTGAGGCTCTCCCTGATCAGCGACGCGATAAGGCCCCGGATATGGGAGCGCTTTGGGTGATCCGCTCGGACAAAGTCGAACTGCTCGCAGGAGTGGTTTCATTATCATTGCAGAATCAATATGAAAGATCGTCGCAGTGAGGACTCCCCACGGCCGCGGCAATTTCAATTACGCGTCGCAGACGCCGGCGATGATAGGCCCAAATCGACCGGACGAGGTCTGGCCATCGACCTTCTACGGTCAAGGCCTGCACCGCCCTAAGCTCGTCCGCCACGCCATTGAGAACCGCGGGCTCCCTCAACCTCGCGACGCTGAGTCGCTCACCAGCAGACGCGACCGCGCAGGCAAGTTCACCGCTTGGAGATACTGCCGCAATTGCTGAAAACAGGCGAGCCGTCGCAGCCGCAAGGCTGGCCGGCGTTGTCAGCTCCGGAAGAGGATCGATGGCCATCTGCACGGCTGACTTGGCATCGATGCGTTTCGGATTCAGGGCACTGCGAACGAGCTGGCCATGCCAAAAGTACAGGTCTCGCAGTTCGGCGACACCGACATTTGGTATTTCGTAGCCGCCTCCGGCGTGCAGTGAGAGCAGGCGTTCGCCAACAAGCTGGGAAGCTGCATTCCGGATCGGCGTTACGCTCGTACCATAGTCATCGGCCAGCGATCGCTCGATCAGCGTGGTGCGCGGCGCGAAGCGGCCACGAAGGATATCGTCCTTCAGGAGCGCGTATACGCGAGACGATGTAGCGGGGCTGGAAAGCATCATGGCGGAAGCCCAATCCTGCCGCGACGACCGGCTGAGTACCGGATGCGATCGCAAATGGTGGTGGGTTGGACAGGCATCCAATCAGTTTCGCGATTCTTCTCATGGTACGTTCACTGCTCGCACCAAATAAATCAGAGAAAACCGCGAGGTCAAAAGAAACAGTCCTCAATTCTGGAGCAATATTCTCCGTTGAACTGCACTCTTCAACCAATTTCTATTCGGGCATTTCCTTGGCCTGCGCGACCGCCTCGTCCAGTCGGGCCAGCGCGAGCCCTATCTGCAATTGCACTTGCGCGACATCTATATGCAGTTGCTCGGCGATTGCTTCATATGGCAGCCCGTCCAGCGCGTGGGTGAGAAATATCTGGCGCATCTCCTCCGGCATATCAGCTACCGCAGCTTCGAAGCTTCGGCGACCCGGCGTGTCTGCTCGGGCGGGAAAAACAGTCGAAATTTTCACCCAGGCGCGAACCCAGCTAGTGCCGTCCGGGTTGACCTCGATTACCCGCTCATCCTGATCAATTCGGAGGAACGATGTCGTGGCCCATCGTTCGCGAGCTTCCCGGATTGCTGGATGCGCCGGTGCCGTCAGACGTTTTAGTTCCTCTGCCACGCGTGCGGCGAGTTCTCGCCTTCGAGCCCGGCGCTGGAATCCCATCTCGACGAGTTCGCCGTTCTCCAGAGAATGGAGGAGTTGCTGGAGAAGCTCGATTATTTGGCGGGTGGTCATGATGTATGCCCTTCGTGACGGCCGACCGTTCGCAAAGCGGTACGGGTCGACATGGAATATGGTGCGCGGTCAGGGAACGCTGGGCTCGAACTCCCTAGGCATTCCTCTGATCTGCCTTTCGCTTCCCTCTCCCCTCCTTCGCGTCCATATGGACGCTGAAATCCTTGGGGCCTGTCTCATCCGGTGATGCAGGCAGGGTGCGTTGGGGTCTGCATGACTGACAAATTTTCGCTCGATCGCTTTGTGGAGGTTCAAATTCTCACCTATGCGCCTGCGCTCGCCGAATTACGGCGAGGGGAGAAGCGGACGCATTGGATGTGGTGGATATTTCCTCAGCTTGCGAAGCTAGGCCGCAGCTCGACAGCGCAGCAATTTGCGATTCACTCGGTGAAGGAAGCTCAGGCCTATCTGGACCATCCGATTCTAGGGCCACGTTATCTGGAATGCGTGACGGCTCTGCAGGACCTCAACACCAGCGATGCCAATGCAGTCTTCGGAGAGGTTGACGCCAAGAAGCTTCGCTCATCGCTCACCCTGTTCGAGCTAGCCTATCCACATCCGCTATTCGCCGCAGCTCTTGATCGTTGGTTTGGCGGTGTGCGAGACACGAGAACGTTGGAGTTGCTCGGTAAAGCATGACGAGGCCAAAGCACAGAACACCTCAGCCGGGTGATCCCATGTTCACCCTCACTGAGTTGGAGGGGCCGGAGGGCGGCGACCCCCGAACGTTAAGCTTCGCCAACGCCCAAGTCCAACCTCTGGATTTTGCGACTCTGCAATGTGCGAAGATTCATAGACCAGTGACCATTCCGCTCGTTTGGCGCGGCGGCACGCTGATCGATACGACGATCGAGGGACGTACGCCCGGCGAAACCGTCGACGCATCGGCAATTCTTGAAAGCAAGTTCACTTCCAAGGCGATCGGCCTCGTAAAGGGGGGCTGGCTCCCATCGGCCTTCGCGGTGATGTATCAGAAGACCATGATCCTGGTGGACCGCAATGTCGTCAGCCAGATCACCAGCCGCTTTGAAAACGGCAAGCGGCGCGGCGAGCAGGAACCCGATTTTATCGACCTGTTCGCAGACCAGCCCATCCGCATCAATCCGCTCCTTTTCGTTCTCGAAGGCAATCGCCGTACGATTCCGACGCCGGACGAGGCGGCGGCGCAACTCGCGGAGGTCGAGATGAAGCTGCGCGCTGCTCTTCCCGAAGCGGAACTCGCCATCGGCCCCGACAGTCTAAAGGGCGCACTCGGACTCATCGAAGATTCAAGGGCATCTCTGGATTGCAAGCAGCGCTTTCTGCGCCATATCGCTCCCCGGATGACTTCGCCGGTAGCGCAGCGCGACGTCGAGACGCGGTGGAAGCAGATCATCGAGGCCGCCGACCTCCATTCGGTGCCGCGACAGTCGCTGGTCGTGCTGGCCGCTCTCAGCGCAGTCGCGGTGCCCAACTGTAAGAGCCCCGCCAAGCGGCTGCTCAAGTTCCGAAACGGGTATTCCGAAGCTGACGCCTACAATGCGCTCGCCGACCTGCGGGCCATCGAGCTTTTCATCGGATGCCACTGTCTGTTTCCGGAAGAGCCGATGCAGCTCTGTACCGGCGACAAGGATATGGCTTTGCTCTGGAGCGGTCTTCAGGCTTCGAACTTTCGGCGAAGCGGGACAGGTTTCAGCTACGACATGGCCCCAGTAGAGGGACTGTTTCCTCAAAGCCTCGGGCTTTCGTGGAAAGCTTATCTGGAAGAGGGGAAGTGATGTTCTGCCCATTGGCGATCGAATGGGGAAATGCCGCCGATTGGGCTTCGGCTATTGCGAGTTTCTGCGCCGTCGTCGCGGCGCTGTGGATCGCGTTCGGTCAGGAACGAAACGCCCGCAAACTCGGGCAGATCGCCAAGAACGAGGAGCACGCACGCACGGCGCATCTTATCGGGGAAGTCATAAGACTGACCGCCGAGATCGAGGCGTTCGCGAACGCGGGCGCGATGTTCGCGGAGATGGGTGGAGGCCGGGATGGAGGATTGGTTTCCCATAGTCAGGACATAGAAGGTGCTCGTGCGCAGTTGTCGGCGCTTCAGCATTATCCTCAATCCGACCCGCGTATCTTCGGCGAGATCGGTCGCATCATCCGAGAAAGTGCTCTTCCTTCCGATTTCTTGGCCAGCAGCATTTCCTTTCAAGCGATCGTCTGCCGCGGTCTAGCCGAAAGGCTGGCGCCCCGCCGCGCGATCCTTGCGCAGCTGCTTTCATCATAATCGTGAGGCGTTGACCGTTCCCGACGCCCACCGTCTCAATGAAAATTACGGCTTTTGACGAGTTCGGGGGCTGGCACCTGCGCCCTCCCCTTCCCCGATCGAGGATCGGGCCCGCCGCCACTCATTGCGCCATCGGCACGCCCCATGGCCAAGCGGAACGACACGTCGCGCTGAGTGAGCGTATCGAGCACGTCCGAAAGGTTCAAGAGCTTCTTCACGATCACGTGGACGACCTCGCCTTCGCGCTGGATCTGGCCATAAATGCCGAGCAGACGCGCCCCCATGACGATACGTCGATTTTCCTCGAACATGCGAGGCCAGACGATCAGATTGGCGATGCCCGTCTCGTCCTCGATGGTGATGAACATGACGCCCTTCGCCGATCCAGGCCGCTGGCGGACGAGGATGAGCCCGGCGAGCCAGACATAGCGGCCATCGCGAATCCCATCGAGCGTGCTGCAGGGAACCATCTTGCGGGCGGCAAGCTCGCTTCGCAGAAATGCCACCGGATGCTGCCGCAGGGTCAGGCCGACATGGCCATAATCCTCGACGACCTCCCTGCCCTCCTGCATCGGCGTGAGCAGCACCGGCTGCTCGACGATTTCATGGACGAAGCCATTCTCGCGTGCGTCGGCCGCGGCAAACAAGGGAAGCTGCTCGTCGCGCAGCGCCTTGATCGCCCACAGCGCATCGCGGCGCGCAAGGCGCATCCCCCCGCGGAAAGCGTCGGCCTCCGCCAGCCGGTTGAACGCGCCCATGCCGACGTCGGCGCGGCGCCATAGCTCCTCGATGCTGGCGAAGGGCTCATCGGCGCGCGCGGCGATGATCCGCGCGGCATCCTGTTCATTGAGGCCGCGCACCATCCGCATCCCCAAGCGGACCGCGAAACGATCCTCGCCTATCGGTTCGAGCGTGCAGTCCCAGCGCGATACGTTGATGCAAACCGGCCGTATCTCGACGCCGTGCGCCCGCGCGTCCTGCACGATCTGCGCCGGCGCATAGAATCCCATCGGCTGCGCATTGAGGAGGCTGGCGCAGAAAATCTCCGGATGCCAGCATTTGAGCCAGCAGGACGCATAGGCGATGAGGGCGAAGCTCGCCGCATGGCTTTCGGGAAAGCCGTAGCTTCCGAAGCCTTCGAGCTGGCTGAACGTCTTCTCCGCGAATTCTGCCGTGTAGCCGCGCTCGACCATGCCGGAGATCAGCTTCTCCTTGAACTTCGAGACCCCGCCGGTGTGCTTGAAGGTCGCCATTGCGCGGCGGAGTTGATCGGCTTCAGACGGCGTGAAGCCGGCGCATTCGATCGCAACGCGCATCGCCTGTTCCTGGAAGAGAGGGACACCCAGCGTCTTGCCGAGCACCCGTTCCAGCTCGGGCTTGGGATATTCGACCTTCTCGGTGCCGGCGCGGCGACGAAGATAGGGATGAACCATGTCGCCCTGGATCGGCCCGGGGCGGACGATCGCGACTTCGATGACGAGATCGTAGAAGGTGCGCGGCTTGATGTGCGGCAGCATCGCCATTTGCGCCCGGCTCTCGATCTGGAAGGCGCCGAGCGTGTCGGCCGCGCGGATCATCGCATAGGTGCGGGGATCTTCGGGCGGTATCGACACGAGATCCATCGCGATGCCCTTATGCTCGGCGAGCAGATCAAAACCGCCCTTCATCGCGGTGAGCATGCCGAGCGCGAGGCAGTCGACCTTCATGAATTTGAGCGCGTCGATATCGTCCTTGTCCCATTCGATCACCTGGCGATCCGGCATGGCAGCGGGCTCGATGGGGACGAGCTCGTCGAGCCGGTCATGGGTCAGGACAAAGCCACCGGGATGTTGCGAGAGATGGCGGGGCGTGCCGATCAGCTGGCGCGCGAGATCGAGCGCGAGCCGCAGCCGGCGATCGCCGAGGTTAAGATTGAGCTCGGCCGCCTGCTTCTCGTCGACGCCCTCGTCGCTCCACCCCCAGACCTGGCTCGAGAGCGCCTTGATCAGATCCTCGGACAGGCCAAGCGCTTTACCGACATCGCGAATGGCGCCTTTCGTGCGATAGCGGATGACCGTGGAGCAGAGCGCAGCATGGTCGCGGCCATAGGTGTCGAACACCCACTGCATGACGATCTCGCGCCGCGCATGCTCGAAGTCGACGTCGATGTCGGGCGGCTCCTTGCGCTCCTGGCTGACGAAACGCTCGAAGAGGAGGTCGGACCGTTCGGGGTCGATCGAGGTGATACCGAGGACATAGCAGACCGCACTGTTCGCCGCCGAGCCCCGGCCCTGGCAGAGGATGTCGCGGCTGCGCGCGAAGCGGACGATCGAGTTCACCGTCAGAAAATAGGGTGCATAATCGAGCTCGCCGATTAATCGGAGTTCGTGGCGGAGCAGCCGCGCGACCTTTTCGGGCACGCCTTCGGGATAACGATCCTCGGCCGCCTTCCATGTCATGTGTTCGAGCGCCTGCTGGGCAGTTGCCCCCTCGGTGCCGGCTTCCTCGGGATATTGATATTTGAGCTCGTCGAGCGAGAAGCGGCAACGATCGGCGATGTCGAGGGTTCGCGCGAGCGCTGCGGGATAGCGCTGGTAGAGCCGGTGCATTTCGGCTGCGGGCATCAGGAAACGGTCGGCATAGCGTTCGCGCCGAGCGCCGAGCGCGTCGATCGTGCAGCGGTGGCGGGTGCAGGTCATGACCTCCTGGAGCACGCGGCGATGCGGATGATGATAGAGGACGTCGCCGGTGACGACGGTGGGAACCCGATGGCGGGCCGCGAGGTTCGTCAGATCATGGAGGCGAAGCTGATCGCCCGGGCGGCGGCGCAAGGTCAGGGCCAGATAGCCCCTCCCCTCGAAGATCCGCGCGAAACGGCCCAGCACGGCTTCGGTGTCGGCCACCTCGTCGGGCAGGAAGATCGCGAGCAGGTCTTCCGCGAACGCCTCGACATCCGCCCACCCGATCACGCACTTGCCCTTCCCTCCCCGCGTCTTTCCCCGGCTGAGGAGGCGGCAAAGACGGGCATAACCGGCGCGGTTCATCGGATAGACGAGCAGCGACTGGCCTTCGGAGAGGTCGAGGCGGCAGCCGACGATCAGCCGGACCCTGGCGAGCTTGGCCGCTTCATGGGCGCGCACGATGCCGGCAAGCGTATTTCGGTCGGTGATCGCAAGCGCGTCGAGGCCACAGGCTTCGGCCTGGGCGAAGAGTTCGTCAGGGGACGACGCCCCGCGCAGGAACGAGAAATGCGACGCGCACTGGAGTTCGGCGTATCTCATGCGAACAGCCCGTGCAGGAACCAGCCTTGACCGCCCGTGGCGCTGTCCATGCCGTCGCCGTTCCGGAAGAGCCAATAGCGCGCGCCGGTTTCGTCCTCGACCTGGAAATAATCGCGAACGCCGAGAAATTCGGCGTCGTTCAAATGCCATTCGCCATAGATGCGTTCAGGACCGTCGGCGCGCGTCACCCGGCGCCGGACGCCGCGCCAGACAAAATGCACGGGTGGATGGTCGGGCAGCAGGGCCATGGTATCGACGGGCTCGGGGCGTGCGAAAAGCCGCGCCGGGCGCGGCCAGGCAGCCGGCCACCGGGTCTCGGTCGGATCGGACATCGGCGCGATGCGGGCGACCGAACGCTCGGGAATATCGCTCTCGCGCGCGGCGGCCCGAAAGAGCCGCCCCTCCCCTATCCGGTTCCCGAGCAGGTCGACGAGGGCCGCGACGTCGGGGACGGGAGCCTCGCCGAGATTTGAAACCATGTGGTAGGTCAGCGGTTCAGCCGCGGGGACGGTCAGCTGCATTCGCTCGACACCGAAACCCGGATCGATGGTCTCAAGCCGGTCGCAGAGCAGCCGTGTCATCTGCCTGCGATCGCGGCTCGGCTTGGCAAGTCCGGCCCGAATAGCCTCGATGCGGTTATCGACCCGGTGGAAGCTGAGGTCGAGTCGGCGTGCGCCGACGCCTTCCTCCTCCAGACGCCGGGCGAGTTCGTCGACCAGCTTACCCGTGTAGCGCGCGAGCGTTTCGGGCGCGCCGATCGGCTCGGCGAACCGCCGCTCGACGGTGATCGGCTCAGGCGGCTGGATCGGCTCGAAGGGTTCGGCGACGCGGCCGAAGGCCTGGTCGAGGCGCTGGCCGGGCGCAGACCCGAAGCGCAGGGCCAGCGACGCGCGCGGCATCGCCTCGAGGTCGGCGATTGTCTCAAGGCCGAGGCGCCCGAGAGTGAGCACCATGTCGGCGTCGAGGCGCAGCGCCGCGATGGGGAGCGCGCCGATCGCCGCCTTAAGTTCGAGCGGATCGACGACGCGCGCGGGACCGGCCCCATAGCGCGCAAGCGCGTGCGCCGCGCCATAGGTCGGCGCGCAAACCGCGCGCGCGGTCGCCCCCACCTCCGCAAGGCGGTGGACGAGATCACGAAGGACGCCCTCAGGTCCGCCAAAGGCGTGCGCGGCGCCGGTGATGTCCAGCATCAGGCCATCGGGCGGATCGGCCGCGATGATGGGCGCGTAGCGGCGCAGCGACCAGCAGGCGAGCTTCTCCAGCGCGGCGCGATCGGCGTCCGGTTCGGCATCGAGGATCTGGAGATCGGGAACGAGCGCCTGTGCCTGCGCGACCGTCATACCTGGGACAAGACCGATCGCGCGCGCCGCCGCATTCGCCGCGGTCAGGAGACGGCGCTGCCCTTCCATCGCCGCCAGCACCAGCGGCGCGTCAGGAGGCGGCGCGCTGGAGCCAAGCCTGCGACGCAGCCGATCGGTCGGCCAGGTCGGCAGGAAGAGCGAGATGACCTGCCGCATCGCAGCCTTCCACGAGAAAATCGGCGCTCTCGCCAGCCCGGCACCGGATGAGCTCGACAAACCAGCGCGGCCGCCCGACCCCGGGAACCGGGAGCGGCGCGGTCGGCACGCTGGTCACGCGCCAGCGGGTCGCGGCCGCGGTCGGCTGTCCGAAATCGGAGGCTTCGGCCGTCCGGCGCCAGCGGCGGATGGCGATGCCGATGGTGCCGGTGCTTTCGGCCGCCAGTTGCAGACGGCGCGAGGCCGTCATCGAAAGCCGGGCCGCTTCGGCAACGACACCGCCGAGGCCGCCATGACGAAGCCCCTCCTCAAAGCAGCTCAGGAGCGAGGTCTCGTCGCGGGCTTCGACATAGATGACCCGGTCGGGATCGAGACCCGCGAGCGCGAGCGCCGGCGCGAACAGGTCGGACTGCGTCATGCACCAGAGTATCTTGCCTTTGACGCGCGCGAGAATGCCGGCAGCGAACAAGGCGGCGGCAGCCGCATCCGTCGCGCCTTGCGCGCCGCCGGCGACTTCATGGAGGGCGCCGAGCGCGAGCCCGCCACCAGGCAAGCGCCTGTCGATCGCGTCGAGCCCGAACGGCAAGGTGCCAGACGAGCGCCGTTCGGCCCCCTCGATCCTGGCGATCCGGGCGCGTAGCGTCGTCAGATGAGGGCGCGGCCCTCTCTCCGTCATGAAGGGCCTCCATGGCTTTGGCGGTTGGTTGTGTTCTATTTTTGTTCTATAAAGGCCGAGAGTCAACGGGCCGGAGTCGCCGCGACTGCGGCGGCCCAGCCAAAGACAGGAAAGATCAAGGAAAATCGGGATGGAGAAGCGCAAGCCACTCAAGCTTCGCCTGTCGGGCGAGACACCTTCGGAGGCTGTTGGCACGGCGGAGAGCGCCATGCGAGACCGCGACTCGGGCGAATCGGCAGCGGTCCAGACACCGGATCTGGAGCCGATCACCGATGACGAGATTCCGTGGTGAGTTGAGGCCATGTCGCGGCTTCATGTCATCACGGCGAGCGCGAGCGATGTGGCGGCTTATTTCGAAGCCGAGCCGCCATCCGGCCTCACGACGCCCGAAGGGGACATCAAGGAAGGACTGACCGGACTCGTCATTTTCGAGAAGGACGGCCGCCGATTGCTGCGGCCCGTCACCTGGGGCTTTCCGCGCCTGACCCGCGAAATGCGCGAGCGCGGCGAGCCGCCGGGGCGCATCGGGCTTGTCGCTGACCTCACCAATCCGATGTGGGAAGAGATGGTGGTGGAGCCGCGCTATCGCTGTCTCATCGCGCTGACCCATTTCGGCAATCCCGACGGGACGCCGGGTGCGATGACTCGGACCTGGTTTTCGGTGAAAGATCAGCCGATCATGGCCTGGGCGGGTTTCTGCCGGAGCTTGCCCGACCAGGGGCCGGTCTATGCGGGCATGACGATGAGTGCGAATGCGGCGGTCATGCCGACTAACGACCGGATGCCGGTGCTCCTTGAGCGCGCCGAGTGGGATCAGTGGTTTCGTGGCTCCGTTCGCGAAGTAATTGGGTTCCAGTTCCGCCCGCCGTTCGCCGCCGAACGAATGATCGTCGAGCCGACCGATGATCGCTGGAACAGCGGCAAAGGGCCACCCGAGCCGCAACTCGCTTTGCAATGAGACGGCGATTGTATGGCACGTTGGATGCTCGCGCGGGAGGCTTCTCGCCGCTATGGGCATGACAATGCCCGATAGAGACATGCTGCCGCGCACGTTCCAGGCGAACGTTGACCGCTTTTATCAGCGCGTCATCCTGAAGACGCTTGGTGACCTTCCGACGCACGAAACGCTGGTTGTGGGCGAAGCGTCAGATATGGATGAATTCCTTGATCGGTGCGCCGCGCAAATCGATAACTACACGGCCAACGAGGCCGCCAAGGCCTTTGTCCTCACGCTCGACGGGCTGTTCGAACGCCAGCTCGCGCGGTGGGCTCGGGCGCACGGCGTGAAGTTCTCTGGCGCAACCGATCTGTCACGAGCAGCGCGGGAAATCGCTGCGATCGATGTGGGTGCGATCGGCGTGGCAAGCGATCTCCACGAAATGCACCTCGCCGCCAATGTCGCTAGGCATGGCGATGGCGGCGCCTGCACGAAATTGCTCGCGAAGGCCCCGCAACTCTGGACTCGGATATCCTTCGATTATGACGATATCGCCCCCGCGCCGGTGCCGACGAGTGAGGAGCTGCGGATCGGTCAGGACGAACTTCGGCGCTATGCACGCGCCGTTGTTCAATTCTGGGGCCACGCCGATCCCCTGCCCGGTGCCGTGCTTGTTGCGCCTTATTGAAGTGCCCGTAAGCGCAGAACGCGGGGATCTTTGGCGTTCCTCCGCCGGCGCTTTAGCGCTACGCACCTTCCTATGCAGCGTTCCCAGCTCGGAAAGGGCCGCAAGCCATGTGCAATCTCTATACGGAGCGCCTCAGCGCCGCTGAAGTCGCAGCCCACTTTGGCGTAGACGTTCCTGACATCGTTGCAACTAATGCACCGTCGACAGTTCACCCCGGCGCGCCCGGTATGGTGGTCCGCGCCGAAAGCGGTCGACGAATTCTTCAATCGATGGGTTGGGGATTTCCTCTGAAGCTAGCCTCGATGAAGCCGGGTTCGAAGCCCAAGGCGGTTAATAATATTGCGGATCTGCGCAAACCAATGTGGGTGGGCCTCGCCCGTAAACCGCAGTGGCGCTGCCTGATTCCGCTAACGGCCTGGGCGGAACCCGCGGGGATCAAGGGAAGCAAAACCCGAACCTGGCTGTCGCTGAAAGACCGTCCGGTTTTTGCATGGGGCGGCTTGTGGCGGGACAGTGCCGAATGGGGTCCGGTCTATTCGGGCGCCATGACCGATGCGAACGAAGTTGCCGCGACAGTCCATAATCGGATGCCTGTCCTCCTCCACGAGGACGAATATGACCGTTGGCTTCACGGTACCTTCGATGAGCTGACCGCGCTTCAGGATCGGGTGTTTCCGAGCAGACTAATTGAGATCGAGCCGACCGACGAACCATGGCACGGTTGGCCCTCAGACATGCTGCAGGCAACGTTGCTATAGGCTGTTCAGCTGAACTTGCACCACCGTCGCCTTGGTTCGCTCTACAGGGACGCCTTGGATGAGCGTGCAAGCGTGAGCGGTTTGGAACCCTTCAGCGATCGCGAGATCTCCCCTCCCTTCTCCATTCCGAATGAATCCATGTTTGAAAACGCCCGGCGCGATAGCGTCGGGGTGATTCCAGATTCTAATGATTCTAAGATTCGGGGCAGCGTGACCGGCGGTTTTCCTGTGGAAACCAAGCAGTATCCTGTCCTTTTGGGGGCTTTATCCTGACGTCCTGGGGGCTTTAGCCTGACCGATCGGGGGAATTATCCTGCCCCTTTGGGGTATCCTGTCCGATTGGGGTGGTGCGCTCAATGCTTTCGTCGTTGCAATTTAATGGACGGGATCGGCTCAGGAGTGCGGTTCTAACGGGGGTCGCTGCGACTCGCGGATTCTCTGGGTCCTTGCTCTCATCTTAATTGGACTCGATCCTGTCCGATTGGGGGCGGTGCCGGCTAATCCATCCTGTCTTGACTTGACGAGTGAGGTCAGGTCAGGCAACCTGATGTCCAATGAGGTGAAATGATGGGGGAATCGGACTCAGTACTCATAGCGGATGATGAGAACGAAGTCTCCTCCGCTCGCGCGATGCGTGTCGCCGCGGCGCTCGCCCGCAAGGGCGGTGAGGAGTTCGTCAAACCTGGCCGGCTCGTCGAAGTTCGTTTCGTTCGTGGTCAGTCGCTCAGCTTGACGGCCTCTCGCCTTCTCGCGCTGATGATCCTCACGGCAGGCGGCGACGCTTGGCGTGATGTCTCGCATCGAATGCGTAAATCGGACATTCGACGTGGTCACAAAGGAAATGAGCGGATCGTCGACATGCTCGAAGAACTTCATCGCACGTTGTTCGCGGAGGACGACAAGTCCTGGCGTGGAAAGCGGGCGACCAAGCGTTTTAGTCTTATTCAGGCTTCGTGGGAGGAAGTCGAGGAAGAGGGCAAGGAGACCGGTTGGATCGAGTGGCAGTTCACCCCGGATGCGCGACGCCTCATCCAGGAATCGCAGACTTACGCGGTGATGAACCGACAGGCCGTTCTCGGCTTCCGGTCGGCCTATTCTCTCAAACTCTATGAAGAGGGTGCGCTGCGGTTGCATCGGCGGCAGCCGATTTGGAAGGTCGACATGGTCGGCCTTCGGGCTGCGCTGGGGATCGATCCAGAGAAATATGCCGATTTCGCTCAGTTGCGGCGCAAGGTGCTGCAGGTCGCGAAAGCCGAAATCGACCAGCTCGCGCATTTCACTGTGGAATGGAACGAGATCCGGCGGGGCAGGGCGGTGATCGAGCTGATCTTCCGCTTCGCGCCAAAGGATGCGCCGGCCCAAATCGAAACCGTTGATGAACTTGCGCGTCACGCCTCGGGCCGCAAGGCGCGGCGGGAGGATAGCGTCGAAGACCTCGCGATTGCGGGGCCAACCGTCGCCCCAGAGCTGATCGGGAGGCTCGTTGCCGATGCGACGTCGAAGCTCTCGGCGCCAGACCGTGTCCCGCGCGAGAAGTTTGCGGCCTTTCCGTTGGGGTCGCTCCGGTATGGCGGTGAAGAGTTTTACAAGGTCGGTGTTGAGCATGGCGGCGGATGGGATGTCGATGGCATCGCTGAGGCGTACCGCAAGGAGATGGGGACCCGGTTGGGATCCCTGAAAGGTGTGAAGTTGGAGCGGTCGTGGCGTGGCTTCTGCGAGTCCTATTTCTCGCGCCGGGGTCGGCCCTGAATTGGAGAATTGCAGGTCTGCAATTCCGAGAAGATTGCGTTTGGAGGACTGGATTGCAGGCCTGCAATTTCGCGCATTGGCTGCGGGGCCCCCAATAGGTCAGGATTGGGAGGACGGAGAGGCTGTCTATCGGCGCGGATATTTGACGCCAATGGTGAGAGCGGAGCGGGCTGGGTATGCCAGTTGCGAAATCACAACCCTCAGGCATAGTTTTGCACATATTAGCCTTTCATTGACCGAAAAGTGAAAATCAGGCATGACCACGCTGGTTTTCAAAAAGGGGCAGGTATGGCTACGTCGGTGGATCAGGTTCGCATAGCCGAGACCTTGGACGTGGGCGCACTTGCCGCGCGTACGTCGTCCGTTCTTGAACGACTGCGGGACTCTGCTCGAACGGCGCGAGCGGACGAGCGGCGCGAGCCGACGTTTCCGATCGGCAAAGCTGCTGAACTGGTTGGACGCACGACCGCCGCAATCCGGGAAGCGGAATCCGATGGGCGCCTCGTTGCCCCGACGCGCGGTGAGAACAATCGGCGACTTGCCTACAGCCTCGCGCAGCTCAATGACATGCGCGGAACATTTGGAACCCGGCCTTGGCGTGCGCCTTCTGATCCGGTCTCGATTCTGGCGGTGCAGAACTTCAAGGGCGGAGTTGGTAAGAGCACGACGGCGGTCCATCTGGCGCAAAATCTCGCGATCCGGGGCTATCGAGTCTTGCTTATCGATTGTGACAGCCAAGCCTCAGCCACGACTCTGTTTGGTTACGTGCCTGATCTCGATCTGAGCGAAGACGAGACGCTCTATCCCTACCTGCGCGAGGGTGAGCGCGAGACGCTCGATTATGCGATCAAGAAGACCCATTTTGACGGTCTCGACCTGATCCCCGCGAACCTGCGCTTGTTCCAGTCTGAGTATGAGTTGGCCGCACGCATGGCGCGTGGGCAGGGCGCGCTGCTGAACCGTCTTGCTCAGGGTATTGCGTCGGTCTCCGATCTCTATGACGTGGTCATTCTGGACCCGCCGCCGGCGCTCGGCGCAATTTCCTTGTCGGTGCTCAGGGCCGCGAACGCGCTTGTGGTGCCTGTTCCCCCGACTGTGATGGATTTTTCCTCAACTGCGGCATTCCTTGCGATGCTCGATGAAACGATCCAGGAACTTCAGGCGGTCGACCTTGCTCCTCAGCTTTCGTTCTTGCGGTTTCTCGCGTCGAAGGTTGACGATACGAAGTCGATGCAGAAGGGACTCCTTGAGCTGATGCGCCAGGTTTTCGGCAATGCGATGATCCGCACGCCGCTGAAGGATTCTGCGGAAATTGACAACGCGACGGCCCGGTTGATGACGGTCTACGAACTCAACGGGCCGATGACGAGCAAGCAGGTTCGCGATCGCTGTCTGACTTATCTGGATGGGGTCTGTGGGGAGATCGAGGTCGATATACGAGCGACTTGGCCGAGTCATTTGCCGCGCCTGCGCAAGGAGGGGCTCGCATGATACGCCTGAATTGCAGCCCTGCAATTTCGAGGTCCTGCAGCGGATCGGTGGGGAAAGAAAGTGAAAATTGCAGCCCTGCAATTTTGGATGAAAGGGGAGGGCAATGACCTCCAAGAACAAGAGTTTTGTTGCCGATTTGGCCGCTGGAATGGAGCCGACGGCTACTACGCCGGTAGACCGGCCAGGCCGGCTCGGCGTCGGCGTCTTGGGCAGCCGTACGAACCGGCTGGCGGATCTCGCATCCGGTGCGGTCGTCGATATTCCCCAGGAACTCGTCGACCCCGCGCGGTGTCGAATCTGGGAACGCCATAATCGCGACTATGCTGCGCTCAACGAGGAGCGTTGCGCAGATCTAATTGAAACCATCGTCGCGCAGGGTAAGCAGGAGTTCCCTGCGATCGTCCGCCGCGTAACGGGCGACCCCGACCACGACTATGAGGTTATTTCGGGCGCACGGCGCCACTGGACCGTCTCTTGGCTACGCGCTAACAATTATCCCGACATCCGCTACCTCATAGAGATCCGGAGCCTCACCGATGAACAGGCCTTTCGGGTCTCCGATCTTGAAAACAGGGCTCGGGAGGATCTGACCGATGTCGAGCGCGCGCGGGACTATCTGAAGGCTCTCGATTTCTATTACAGCGGAAAGCAGAAGGCGATGGCGCAACGCCTCAACCAGAGTGAGGCGTGGCTCAGCCGCTATCTCGATCTCGCTCGTTTGCCAAACGAACTGATGATCGCTTTTCCTGACCCGTTTGAGCTTAAGATCTCGCATGTCGGTACCCTGAAGCCGATACTGAAACCGGAAGATTCGAGAACGCGAGTTTTCGCGGAAGCAGCCCGTCTTGCCAAGTCTCGGGCTGACGGCGCGACGAACATTCCTGCGACAGTCCCCGATATCCTGCGAGCGTTGGTTGCCGCTGCCGAGCGAAAAACCAAAGCCGCGGATAAGGCCGCCCCCAAGAAGACAGGTTCGACCGAAAGGATCTTCCTATCGGGTGCCGGGATGCCGCTTCTGCGTATCGACAAGAAGGACAAGAGAGGGGTCAGTGTCACCCTGTTCCCAAAGAGCGGAGGAAGCCGCGCCGAGGCAGAGGTCGCGATGCAGGAGCTCCTTGACCAGCATTGGCCCAAATAGGGGAGGGCGCTGACGCCACGGGCTATCCGCGCCATTGCATTGTCGAATGAACTGGACAGTACCGTTCGCTTCGCCGCTAAACGTTTTAGACCGGCGGGCGGTGCTGCGTAATGCCTGGAGTGCTGGGATGCCCGGCTTCGATCGGTTGACGCTCGCCGCGCGTATTGCGGGCCGCGCGGCAACCGTTGATCATGGCCGCGCATCGAGGCCTTGGTGCAGCTCCAAGCCGAATCCGGCAGAGGTGCTTAGGTCACGCGACAAATGGACCGTCATCCCCAATCCGCATGTGTAAGGCTCGAAAGTATGAGGGGTATTTGCGAATTGGCGTACGGCGAGCTGCCGAAGCAACTTGCCGGCGCCTGCCTTTGTACAGGGCAGGGCACGAGCTAACTGCGCCGGCGTCAACGACCCGAATGCAAACAGCAGCATCCAGGCGTCGAACAGCCTCGAATTCCTCCTTAACCCCGGAAACGCCTCGGCGAACGCCGCGGCAGCGCGCGGCATCCGCGCCACGTCGCAGAGCGTCTCATACAGCGCATCGAGAATGAACTCGCTGATGTCGTCGCGCTCGCGGTCGGGATCGCGATCGGCGCGAAACAATCGCCGGCGCACGAGCCCGGGAAAGGGCAGGGGATGCGGTGTAAGGCCGAACAGAGCGGGCTCGCCGACGGCAAGCAGGTTGACCGCCCAGCAGGGCGACGTCGCGGTGGCGGACAGGGGATCGCCGTCGACGTCGGCCGATCGCCGTAGACTGCGAACGATGGTGAGCAGACGGGCCGCTGGGTCGGCAGGCAGGTTCGCGCTCGCGGCGACGAGGCGCACGGCCTCGAGTTCTTCAAGCCCGGCGTCGACGATGACCGCGGTCGCTGCGGCCTCCGCGGCAAGGGGCCTAATGACGGTTTGTCGAACGCGCTGGATAGCCCGGGCGAGATCCGAACGCGGGTCGGGGAGGGCCGCCACGAGTAGGGTGAGAAAGGCGTCGCGTTCGGCGGCGCATTCGCCGCCGATGAGGTTCTCGCCCATCATGACCGCGCGGTCCTCGCGGTACTGCGACCATGCGCGGACAAGCGTGCGAAGCGCGAAGCACTGGCGCCTTTCCGCGGGATAGAGGGCAGGGGAGGCGAACAGCGTGCGCGCGAGCGCATCGATCTGACCTTGCCGGAAGGCGATGGCGGCTGTGTGAGGGGAGGGGGACATGGCGGCTCCGGGTGGCGCGGCAATGATAGCCGTGCGCGGAGTCGGCGTCAAAACGAGAGTTTACCGAAACGGCATTTTAGTATCCTATCTATTCCCCGTGACTTCCTCGGACTTTCCATAATCGGACATTATGGTAAAACCAGGCTTGCCAAATCGAGCCGTTCGGCCGAGAATCGCGCGCCATCGGAGCCGCGAAAAGGAGGGCGCGCCATGACGATCGATCACCGTATCGCGGCCGACCTTCGCCAGCTCTTCGGTGCCGACGTGGGCGCGCGCCGCTCGGCCGCCGCGATCGCGCGTGCGCTCAATCAGCGCAGCGTCGCTGCGAACCGCGTCAGCGCGCGCGAGGCTGCGTTCGATCTGATGTGGGATTATGAAGCGCGCGGGCTGGTCGACGACAGTCCGGGCCCGCGCGGCGGGGCGGGCTGGCAGCTGTCGACCAAGGGCGCCGCGCTCGTTGCTCAATCCCTTTCGGCTGACGTGCCGGGTCACGGCCGATGACCGAGCTCGCGCCGTTGCCTTCGTCGCTCGAGCTGGTGCTGTCCGCGCATGGCCGCCTTGTCGACTGGAGCAAGGCGAAGCCGCTGGCGATCGAGGCCGCGGCCGACGCAATGGCGCCGGCGACGAAGGCAGCGATCGTCGCCGACCTCAAATGCTATCTGCGCTGGTGTCTGCTGCAGCGGCCGATCGCGACCGCGGTTCCCGCGGCCCCCGAAACCCTCGTCCTCTATCTGCGCTGGCTGGCGCGATCGACCGAGACGCGCGCGGCCGCAAAGCCGGCGACGTTGGCGCGGCGCCTCGCGAGCATCGCGCGTGTTCACCGGATCCTCGGGTTCGGCGACAGCGAAGCCTTGCCGACGCAGGCGGGTATGGTCCGCGACACGCTCAAGGGCATCCGGCGCAAGGCGGGCGTCCGCCAGCGCCAGGCCGCGCCGCTGCGCCTCGGCCGCGCCATGCCGGAGCCCGGCGCGCCGTCGTCGGCCGAGCCCGAGCCGGACGGGGAGGGCGAACCCGGCGGGCTGACGATCGAAAGCCTGCTCGCGGCATGTTCAACCGATCTGGTCGGGCTGCGCGATGCTGCGCTCTGTTCGATGGCCTATGATGGGGGGCTTCGCGTCTCCGAGCTCGTCGCCGCGACGGTTGCGGATCTGCGGCTGATGACCGACGGCAGCGGCCGCCTCACCATCCCGCGCTCGAAAACCGACCAGGAGGGGGCGGGGGCTATCGTCTGGCTCTCGGCCGAGACGATGGACCGGCTCTCGGCCTGGCTGACCGCGAGCGGGATCGCCGACGGCCCGGTGTTCCGCCGCATCAATATCCTGACCCACAAAGGCGCTGATGAAGGCGAGACGGTTCTGAGCCATCATATCGGCGGCCATGCGCTGACGCGGCAAGGGGTTGTCTCGATCTTGCGGCGCCGCGCGGCCGCGGCGATCGAGGAAGGTCATGCGGTTGTCGAACCCGGTCAGGATGCGGTGGCGGCGCTGAGCGCGCATTCGTTCCGGGTCGGGCTCACGCAGGATCTGTTCGCCGCCGGCGAGGACGGCGCCGGGATCGCGCTGGCGCTGCGCTGGTCGTCGCCGACGACCGCGCTCGGCTACGCTCGCGAGCTCGCTGCCGGTAGCAATGCCGCGGCGCGCGTCATCGGGCGAATGCGGCGCGGTGAAGCGAAGGCATAGTTTGCTGCTATTGGGAGCCCATGAGGATCATTCGCGCCGCCGATCACTGGCCGTGCAATTTTTTCCAGCGGCCGAGCACGGCCTCAAATTCTTCATTGTTCGCGAGCACGGAGCGAGCGCCTTCTAACAGGCCTTCGGCTATCGCCTGCGGGTCATAGCCCTTTTCGATCATGTCATGTGCTAAGTCCTGCGCGCTGGCGAAGGCGTTGCCAACCTGGGCGGATTCGTCTGTCGGTGTTTTGTCCATGCGTGCCTACCTATGTGATACCGGAGCAGAATAACAACCAGGAAGCGGGATGAAAAATCATGGCAACGAAAGGCCCTCGGGAATCATCGGAAGATTGTCGCTCACCAGCCAGGAAACATCATGAGATGTCCAGATATGCACCGCAGGGCGAACTCCCGGATCGGCATCGAGGGTGGCAACGCGCAGAACGCATTCGTCGTGCCCAACGCGTGTAGCAACGATATGCGATCCACACTGGCTGCAGAAATGGCGCACCTTGCCAGGCGATGATTCATAGCCTTTGACGAGCTCACTACCCGCAAGCCAACGGAAGTTGTCGCGTCGGACCCGGGCCGTCGGGGCAGCCGCTGCGGCGTGGGCCTTTTGGCAAGTTTGGCAGTGACAAAATCCGATGGGGCTTGCCAATTCATCGATCTCGTATCGCACCGCACGAGGCGTCACCTCAAGGTTTGTGCGCCAGACAACGATTTGGCAGACATAATGCGAACATCGGCTAATTAGCGAGCTTGAGGCGCGACATGGGATCGTTGAGCTGGCGGAATTCACCGCCAGGCGGACGCTCCGCCTGCCCTCAAAGGCAGCCGCCGGGCAGGCTACGCCGCGGGGTACGATGCTACTGACATGGCCAAGCCTTCGCTAACGAGCGTTCAGCTCCGGCCACCATATGAACACTCATAAAATAGCTATTCTGCTCCGCCCAGCGTAAATATGCCGCGCGCAGCGCCGATCGGTCATAGCGTGGAGCGCGGCATTCCGCTTTTCGCGCGACGATCATCATGTCGAGCACGCCTTGGAGGTAAGCGCCGCATCGCGGCTCATTCGCTTGACAGCTTACGAACAACGCCGAGCCCGTCGCCGACGCGGGTTCGGTTTGGCCGATCGCACTATCAGGCAGGGCGGCCAAAGCGGCGCATAACAATATCCATCGCCTTGGCCGCATTTTCGTCTCCTATTCCGCAGTATCATTTCGGAAGGGGCGCACGGCCCTCGACGGCCGGCGCCCCGTGCTGATCCATCATTCGCGGCCGAGCACCTGGCCTTCGGGCGTGACGAACAGTTCGATCGTCTTTCCGTCGCTGTTCTTGCCCTTGATTTCATAGAGCGTGCTTCCGTCCGCCTTTCGGGTGACTTGCTCCGCTTTGCTTATTGACGCGAGTTGCGCGCGTGCCGCGTTCATCGCGGCCTCGGGCACCTGAGCAAGCGGGATGTCTCGTTCGCTGTGCTTGCCGATTATCCGGTTTTCGTTCGCCTCGTGGTTTTGCGCGATCGCCACGCCCGCGATCGCCAGCGCGGCCGCGCCCACGCCTGCGACAACAGTGAGAGTTCGTTTGCTAGCCATGTTCCATTCCACTTCCTGCATAAGGGCCGTGGGGTCGGGCGGGCGGCGGTTACGGCCCAATGAGCCGTCGTCCGAGTTCAACTCCTCTGATTGTTCATCCTGTCGAGCGCCGCGCGCAGCCCACGGGCGAGCTTGGCTGCGTCGTCGTTGGCCCAGAAGTGCATGAAGAACAGCCGCGGCTCGTCGTTTAGCATATGATTATGCAGCGCCGTGACCTCGATCCCGTTCGTCCGCAGCACGCGCAGGACCGGATCGACCTCGTTTGCGACAAGTACGAAATCGCCGGTGATGGCGGCTCGGCCGTCCCCGGTTGGCTGAAAGTTGATCGCGGTCGCCGTGCCCATCGTCGGCGGAGTCTCCATATCGCCGTCCATCAGCCGCTCGGCGCGCGGAAAGCTGTATTGGAGGATGCCACCGGCCGTCTTGCCCTCACCGCCCATCAACCGGTTGAGCGCGGCCACATCGAGGTCGAGCCGCGATGCGGCTGCGCTGGCCGAAGGCGATTGCGGCGCGGCGAGCGGGGTCCGACTGGCTGATAGCGCTTGCCGGAGCGCGGCCGCGAGCTTCACCGGGTCGCCGTGGCCGGCAATGTGCATGTACATGGTCGCAGGCGAAGAGCGGAGCAGGTGATTGTGGAGCGCGGTGATCGTAAAACCGCTTGCGAGCAGGCGGCTCAAAACGGGGTTCACCTCGTCGTGGGTCAGCACGAGATCGCCCATCACCATCGCCTCGTCGCCCATCGGCTGAAACGCCGCCCAAGAGCCGAGCGCGAGGGAGGGCTTGATCGTCACCCCATCCAGCGTGACGCTCAGGTCCGAACGCGGGAAGCTGTAGCGGTGAACGCCCCCCGGCTGTTCGGCCCCCGCTCGTCCTATCGCCCGGTCGACAGCCGACCAGTCCGGCGCTGCCCATGCCGGGCTTGCCAGCAGGAGGCTGGCGAATCCCAAGGCGATGGTCTTTTTCAGCATAATTGATCCTTCATCAGCGCACTCGACACGGAAAGCCTCACGTCATGCGAGCGCGCCGCCGGCGAGCCGCGACATTGCGCTCCGGTTTCTTTCTTCGGGATAAGCAGTCCTATGCTCATGAGGCTTGTGATGCAACCCTTACACTTGTAGGCTAGTGACGATACAACTATGACAAACACACAAGCTTCCCCTTGGTTGCTCCTGATCCCGCAGCTTCCGGCTAAGCCTGCCTATTTGCGGGTGAAGGTCTGGCGGCGTTTGCAGGCGATCGGGGCCGCGCCGCTCAAGAACGCCGTCCATGCGCTCCCCAATCGCGAGGACACGCGCGCGCTGTTCGAAGAACTGCATCGCGAGATCACCGAAAATGGCGGCGAGGCGCTGATCCTCGAAGCGCGCCTTGTCGGCGGCATGGGCGATGCGGAGCTGCGCGGAGTGTTCGACGCTGCGCGTGACGCCGACTATGAGGAGTTGGCACGCGAGGCGCGCGCGCTGTGTGAGGGCGAGTATGTCGCGGCGGCGGATGTGGGCCGCCTGCGCAAACGCCTGAACGAGGTCGCCGCGATCGACTTTTTCGGTGCGCATGGTCGGCAGGCGGCACAGGCCGCCATCACCGAGGCGGACCGCCGCTCTCACCAACATCCCGATGTGAGCGGCCCCGGTGCGCCCGAGCTGACCCCGGGTCGTGCGGCTGAGCGGAACAGGAAAGTGTCATAAGGCACTGTTTGGCTCGATACAGCGATAGATGGTGGCCGGGTGAACGTTGAAGGTCCTTGCGACGGCGCTAATGGACTTACCCTCGAGAA
>NZ_JNFC01000023.1 GCF_000756385.1 Sphingopyxis sp. LC363 | reverse complement strand
CTGAAAATTACACCAATGCCGGGGGGAGTGGCCCTCGGGCTACGCCCTCACGCCACTCCCCCCGGCATGTAACACGATGGCCTGGTTTTACGCCGCCGAATGGCCGACTTTTGCTCCGCCGTTGACAATCATGAACGCGAGGCCCGAACTGCCCTTGCAGTGGTTTCAATCCGGCGCGACGTACGACGTCTGTGAGCAACCAGGTGATCATTTCGGGCGTGTAGCGGGATCTGCCCTGGACGTGCCAGAACAGAGCAGAGTGCGGGTCCTGCGATGCGCCGACCTGACGCCGTGCAGCGATGTAGGCCCGGAGTTCCATCATCACACTGTCAGGAAGTGGCAGAATTCGGGTCTTGAAGAACTTGGTCTGCCGAACCGTGATGGTGCCGTCACCGGGATTAACGTCACCAAGATCCAGCCTGGCCAACTCTCCCCGCCGCAGACCCGCACAGTAGGCCAGCAACAGCATGGTGTAGATGCTCAACGGACGAAGTGTTGCCCGCGGAGAGGGATACGAACGGGCAATGTCGAGCATGCGCCGTACGTCGACAGGAGAGTAGATATGAGGCGTTCGCCACTGCTTGCGGACCTCTTTTTGGGGTCTCGGATCCGGTCGACGCCGAGGAGCTGACGGATCGCACCGCCGCTGGATTTTGGCAAAGAGGCGCTCAAGGTTTTCGCGCTCATATGCATGGTTACGCGTGCCTTTCGTCGCCGCCCATCGATCGATCATGACGCGCAGCGGCTCGGTTTCCAGTTGCGGGTTCAGTTGCAGGAACCGGTCGAACTGCAAAAGCCGCACCGGTGGGACTGTCAGGATTTCCGTGTCCGGCGAACCCGAGGATCACCACATCGTCTTCATCCGCAGCGCCTAGCGTCGCATCGAGAACATCGCGCATCGCAACCACTGTCGCCGCATCGTCCGTGATGAGGGGTGCGTCGAGGTCGGCGATGCTATCCGACAGCACCGCCCACAAGGCAGTGGCGTCGCGCGCAGCTCCCGTCAGATCACCGATAAAGGGATCCGCATGCCGATCGATGCCGATGAACGCCCCCCGGATCATCGATCAGCCTCGCGTCACCTGAAACGACGCGAAACCAGGTCGCTCGGATTTATCCAGCGCAACAGCGGCGAATGTCTCCCGCGAGGCGACTTGCTTGTTGCCAACCTTCTCAAACCACACGCACCAAACCGCGGTGCCTTCGATCGACCAATACTCGCCGACCTGCTCAACCGTCATGATCGGTCCGCCCGATTTCAGCTGAACCGTATCGCCCGGCGCAAACTCCATAATCCCCCCCTCTCGCTCGAAGCTTTCATATCGACTCAAAGTTAGGTTGCATTGCTGCGTTTTGCGAGATGGCCGGCCAAACGGGCCGTGATTTTCTACTCTTTTTTATCAATCAGCACTTCAATCGTCCAAGTAATGCCAAGTATCAGCTCGCGGGCTCGATAGCGGCGAGAGTTTGCGCTCGACCGGACAGGTCAGCGACTGCGGACGGATCGCTCTTTTAGACGGGATCGTGGAAGTGCCCGCGCCCATGCGTATCGTGCCTGCATTTGTGCAACAGGCTGTTGCACAATTTATCATTCTAGCTTGGAGATCCTGTGTCTGACCCTGCTTATCTGACCTGCGAAGAGGTCGTCGAACGCTATCGTAACAAGGTCAGCAACGGCACGTTGCGAAACTGGCGATGCAAGAGAAACGGGCCGTCATATATCAAGATCGGCAAGGCGATCTTATATCCTACAGACGAGCTCGATCGATGGGATCGGTCAAACTTGACCGCGTGCAGGCGCATATCGTTCGCGTCTGCCGCCACAGATCAATCTGAGGCCGACACTAATTGAGATGGGGGCTGGCCTCAGAAACCTGACGACTGCGGTCCGCAGGCTCATCGGAGGTCAGCCCTTGTTGTTGCAGTGGCGATGAGTCATGAAAGTCATGCATCAGCGTGTAGGTCCGGTCCCTTGCGGGATCGGCACGGGCACACCGAATTTTCGACTAGTCGAGGCGAATTACATACCCCTATTAACGGCTCCACTCCCACCGTGTCTTGTTGCAACATATTGATTAGTATGCCGATTTTCGAGAACGCCGATAGGTCCACAACCACCGCTTGCTCGCGCTCCACGCCGGGCCTCGGCGGGGGAGGTGCAAACCCGCTTCCGATGCCGCCGCTGTTGGACGCACGGCCTGGCCGCTCATTCGCGCTACGGGTCCAGTCCGGAACGACTTCATTTTATCCAGGCCGGCCGAGTGACACGCTCGGGTATAATGGCAGCTATCTCGGACCGACGATCAGGGTGCGCCGTGGCGACGACGTGGCGGCTGTCGTGACCAACGGGCTCAACGCGGACACGACTGTGCATTGGCACGGGCTTCTGATCCCCGGAGAGCTGGATGGCGGCCCCCATCAGATCATCGCGCCGGGCGCGACCTGGCGGCCCACGCTCCCGATCCGGCAGCCCGCAGCGACCCTCCTTTATCACTCACACGTCCATGGGTTGACGGCCGAGCAAGTCTATTCGGGCCTGGCTGGGGCGTTGCTGGTAACCGACGACGAAGAGCAGGGCCTGGGGCTCCCGTCAGAATATGGCGTGGACGATCTGCCCCTGCTCATCCAGGATCGCCAGTTCGAAAATGGTCGCCTTGTCATGCCAGGCGGCATGATGGTCGCCATGCAGGGCCGGCGCGGCGACACGATCCTTGTGAACGGCGCGGTGAATCCGCTGGCGGCGGTGCCAAATCGGTTGGTTCGCCTGCGGCTCGTCAACGCATCGAACGCGCGGATTTATGAGCTGTCGTTTTCCGATCGGCGGAGCTTTCACTGGATCGGAACCGAAGGGGGGCTGCTCGAACACGCAGTGGCATTGGAAGCCATAACCTTGGCGCCGGGCCAACGTGCCGAGCTTCTCGTGGACTTCACGGACGGTAGGTCCGCCTCGCTGGTGACGGCGGCTGATACCAACAGCTCGATGATGGGCGGCATGGGTATGATGGGGCGTGGCGCCCGAAGGACCGATGCCGCGGCACCAGCGACCGTGCTGCGGTTTGAACCACGGCCGTTGGGACAGGCTCGTGCCAGCGGCGTCGTGCCGACCCTTCTGGCATCACGAACTGGGCCCGACGCCAGCAAGGCGGTGCGCCGTCGCCGTCTGAGCCTCAACATGGGCATGGGCGGCATGATGGGCTCAGGAAGCGGCGGTGGCGGCCTTACGATCAATGGCAAGCCATTCGACATGAATCGCATCGATGAGACGGTGAAGCTAGGCTCCACCGAAATATGGGAGGTGTCTGGCGAAATGATGCGCCACCCGATCCATATTCACGGCGTCCACTTTGATGTTCTCACCCGCGGTGGCGGGCAGCCCGATGTTCTCGACCAGGGGCCGCGCGACACGGTCCTCGTCAAGGAACCGGTGGAGCTTCTCATCCGATTTGATCAGCCGGCCAAGAGCGCTCCCTTCATGTATCACTGCCATATCCTTGAACATGAGGATAATGGAATGATGGGCCAGTTCAGTGTTGCGTAGGCGTAGGCTCCCACTTCTGGAGAGTTTATGCAGCGCCTACCGTCCAACAGGAGAGCAAGGTTGCCAAAAAGAGCTTTCGCCACATTTCTGCTCGCGGCAACGATGCTGACCGGCGGCACCTCGCTAGCTGCACAGGATAATCTGGTTTATCCCGTAATACCGGGATTTGGCGGGATCGTGGCCGTGCCCAGTGCTGCCGAGCGGCCCGATCCCAAGCTTCGCTACCGCGTCTTGTTCAATGTCACCAAGGCCGCAAGCTCTCCCGACAAAGTGAATCCCAGCCTTGAGAAGGTCGCGCGCTTCGTGAACCTGCTAGGCGCGGACAAGGTCCATCCGGCTGGTGACATCGCCGTCATCATTCATGGTCCCGCGACCCCGCTCGTCCTGCAGAACGCGCCATATGCGGCGCGTATGAAGGTAGCGGCCAACCCGAACGCTGCGCTGATTGCCGCTCTCCAGAAAGCCGGTGTTTCAATCCGCGTTTGCAGTCAGGCCATGGTCGGAAATGAGATCATGCCGAACCAAGTGGCTTCGGGCGTTGAGATCGATGATTCGGCGCTTACAACCTTGGCGAATCTACAAATCCGGGGTTACGCGCTCATCCCGGATTGAAAGGTGCGATACCCCCTCACCCGCAGCAGCCCGCCACGGTCCCGTTCGCCTTCGCCTCCTGAATCGGAGGGCATGGGACATCGCCGAACGAGCAGAACACGCAGCAGTCGCCGGCCAGGGGCCGCAGCACCGCCGCGCAATGTCGGCAATCATAGAAGAACTGGCAGGCGTTGGTGGGCATCGTCTCGGTCGCGACACCGCCGCACTCGGGACAGGTCAGCGTGGAGGTGAGCTGCATCAGGAAAGCGCCTTTATAAGCGGCGCTTCAATGCGATCCCATATCAGCGCGGTCAGCGTCAGGGTCGTGCCGATCGTGAGCATGATCGGAGTTGCGCGGGACGGTAGGGTCACGGTGCAGGACCGATCCGCAGCGCAGGTCCTCCGACGCCGCACATACGCCCACCACCCGGCAGCCAGGCCGACGAGGGAAAGCGCCGTCAGGGCCCAGCGCAGAGGCATCAGCGCGGCGAAGGTGCTCGACAGGCCCGCCCCCACGCCCAGCGCCGCCAGCGCGAGCGGCAAGACGCAGCAGGATGCGGCGGCTAGGACCGCGCCGAAGCTCGCCAGCGCACCCAGGGCGGATAGCCCCGCGTCGGCGCGGCGTGGCGATGCGGAAGCGGCCAGGGTTTCGTGCGGCAAAATCCTTTTATTCATCAGTCGTCTCCGGCGGAATAACCCCCTAATGCCTCCTGTAGCGGCTACAGGAGCAAGCGAATTATGAGGGATGAGAAAGGCCTAGCTATCGGCGAGTTGTCGCGCCGAACCGGCGTGAACATCGAGACGATCCGCTATTTCGAGCGCGTCGGCATTGTGGCGACCCCACCCCGCACGAGCGGGGGCCGGCGAGTAGGCGTCACCTCAAGCTTTGTACGCTGAACAACGATTTTCCGGACATAATGTGAACATTGGTGTCAGGCAGCGGCGCGAAGGTACTGGTAGAGGGTTTCGCGGCTGATGCCCATGTCGCGCGCGATGGTCGCCTTGCGTTCACCGGCGGCAACGCGGCGGTGCAGATCGGCAATCATCTCATCCGAGAGCGACCGTTTCCGCCCCCGATAGGCGCCGCGCTGCCGAGCGATCGCAATGCCTTCGCGTTGCCGTTCGCGGATCAGGGCGCGCTCGAACTCAGCAAACGCACCCATGACCGAGAGCATCAGATTGGCCATCGGGGAGTCCTCCCCCGAGAAGGACAGGCTTTCCTTCTCAAACTCGATCCGGATACCTCGCTTGGTGAGGCCCTGGACCAGCTTGCGCAGGTCATCCAGATTGCGGGCCAACCGATCCATGCTGTGGACGACGACGGTATCGCCTTCGCGGGCGAAAGTGAGCAGAGCCTCAAGCTGGGGGCGGTTGACGTCCTTGCCCGATGCCTTGTCGGTGAAGGTCCGATCGAGCGACTGACCTTCCAATTGGCGATCCACATTCTGATCGAACGTGCTGACCCGGACATAGCCGATCCGTTGCCCCTTCACTGCGCACTCTCTCCATCAAAATGTCAGGTTGAAATCTATGATACGCAACGACATTCGTCAACAAATTCCGTTTATCACCCTAATCTGACAGAAACCGCGGTAGCGCCCTGACGTCCGGTTAGGCTAGACTCCAGATTGACGCTAGCCTGTCGCTCTCGACTCGGGTCGTGCGGCTGAGCGGAACAGGAAAGTGTCGTAAGGGGCATTATTTCCTTTCAAAAGTCCCATTCGGAATTAGGTTGGCGTAGCGGTCTGAGGCCGCCGTTTGCGACGGCGTCAGGCACGGTCGTGCGGCTGAGCGGAACAGGAAAGTGTCGTAAGGGGCATTATTTCCTTTCAAAAGTCCCATTCGGAATTAGGTTGGCGTAGCGGTCTGAGGCCGCCGTTTGCGACGGCGTCAGGCACGGAGAAGTCGTAGCGGCCGAGGAAATTGATGTGACGCCAAGATATCGGCGAGAGCCGAGCGATATCGGCGGGCAGCGGCGGCGTCCCGGCCTCGCTGAGTTGGCGCACGGTTTCCTGCATGTAGACAGCGTTCCAGTGGACGATGGAGTTGAGGGCCAGACCGAGGACCCCAAGCTGCTCCTCTTGGCCCTGACGCAGAGGGCTTCTGATTTCGCCCCGATCGCCGTGATGGACGCGCCGACCGAGCTTGTGGCGCAATTCCTGCCGGTTGAGCTGAAACAATATTCGTCGCCGGAACGGCCGGTCATCGATGTATCGCAGGATATGCAGCGTCTTGATGATGCGGCCGAGTTCAGACAGGGCCTTGGCCAGCGTTGTTGGGCGGTCTTTGACCTGCAGCATTCGCATGACGCCTGCGGCCTTGAGGTGGCCGAGCTTGAGCGATCCGGCCAAGCGGATAAGGTCGGACCAGTTTTCCCGGATCAGATTGATTTTAACCCTGCCCCAGGCGGTCTGATCGAACGGCCCATAGCTCGCCTGGCGGTCGATACGCCAGAGTTTGGCGTCGCCGATGTCCGCCAGACGGGGGCTGAACCGGTAGCCCAAGAGCCAGAACAGACCGAAAATGGCGTCGGAATAGGCGGCGGTGTCGGTCATGATCTCCAGAGGATCGAGCTCGGTTTCCTGCTCCAGCAGGAGAGCCAGGACGACCAGGCTGTCGCGCAACGTGCCGGGGATGACCGCTCCGGTCAGACCGCTGAACTGATTGGAAATCATGTTGTACCAAGTGACGCCGCGCTCCTGGCCGTAATATTTGGGGTTGGGCCCGGCGTGTATGGCGCTCGACGGAGCGACAAAACGCATGCCGTCGGCGCTGGCCACCTCGCCTGCGCCCCAATGTTGGACGATATCCAGACGACTGTGAGCGGAAACGATCGCGGCGTTGGCCGCGGCGATGGTCTCGGGCCGAATGAAATTCTGACCGACCCAAGAAAGACGGTCGCGACGCAGAGCCGCAAATTCCGGGCGCACGATCGGCTCAAGACCGATGTTGCAGGCGCCGCCGACCAGGGTCGCGCACAGGCTTATCTCGAAGTGCTCGACGGTGGCCTGACGCTCGCTCAGATGCGTAAAGGACTTGGCAAATCCGGTTCGCGCCATGACTTCAAGAAAGATGTCGGGCATTCCGGCCTTCGGCATGCGCGTTTGGACGGCGGCGCGAAGTGCTCGAAGGCTCTCGGGTTCATCAAGCTTGTCGAGGGGCGTGACCACAATCCCCATCTTGTCGGCGACCGTCTCAAAACGCAGGTCCGGATTGTCGCCGGCGCGCGCAACGACATGTCGATATGCCTCGTCGAGAAGGCGGGAGAGACCGTCAATCTCAATGTCGGCTTCCAGAGATCGGCCCAGGGCGCGTGCTACCATCAACCTGGAATTGTGCCAGGACTCGCCCTCGAGCATCCCGCGCCGGGGATCCCCGTATCGGATGCCGGGCTTGGCGAACACATCGCGACGCTTGATCGCCAGACGCCACGCATCGATGATCGCGAAGACATAGGCCTTCGGGTCGCGCATCCTGCCATCGTCATCCAGGACATGTTGCCTCCACGCCTTCGAGACCGCAGCGATCGGTGCGCCGCGCATCTTGACGAGAGAGGACCAGTCGTCCACGCCCTTGAGGTAGCTGATCGCGGCCTTGACGTTTTTGCCACCTGGGGCAGCGTCGGTCTCGATGCGGGTAGCGATTTCAAAGAACAATCGCCGGGCGCTCCGCCATTTTGTTCGCAGTTGATCATAGGGCTTGGTCTCCGCGGGCTTGGCGATCGCCTCCACCTTGGACATGGCGGCCTCGATGTCGGGACGGGGCAACCGCTCGAAGAGCACATCTCGCCATTCATTGAGGGGCAGGGCGTCGTCGGTCAAAACCAACAGACCCATTGCGTGGAGCAGCATCGCGGCGCCATCGAGATCGCGCAGACTGCGCAGGCGGGCCTGTTTGTCGGCGGCTTCAGCCCCTTTCACCAAGTCGGCGAGCAGAGCCTCGGCCAGCTCGGCGGCGTCGTCCTGGGCCGCCGCTTCGAGCGTATGGAAGAGCGCGGCTACGGTCGCGGTTCGACGAGGCTCCTGAAGGGCGGCGATGGCCGAGGGCTTGCCGACGCGCGCTACCCGCGCGAGCCGCTCAAGGGTTGTGGCGGGAACGCCCCGCGGTGGCGCCGGCCGCAGATTGAACGCCCGGACCGCATCGAGCCGATCAAGGTGTCGGAAGAGTTCGGTCGGCATGCGCTTGGAGGGAACGGTCCGGAGCGCGTCCAGGGCGGCGAACGTGGATGTGTCGCCATCGTCAAACAGCGCGGCGATGCGCACGCGCTGGTCATCGCTCAAGCTGGCGACCAGATGGCGCCAAAGCCTGGTCCGCGCACGATCGCGGATCCTGCCAACCAGGCGCTCGACGACCGTGACGCCCGGCAGCAGCACCTTGTTGGCGATCAGCCAGGCCGCAGCTCGATCAATCAGGGGGCCGGGCCGATCGTCGCCGCTCCAGCAAAGGGCGTAGAGCCATCGGGTCAGCCGGAAACGTGCCACCGCGTTGTCGCCAAAGTCCGTGAAGCCGCAGTGCGTCCGGATGAGCGCGAGGTGCCGGATGCGTCGGCTTCCCGCAAAATAGGCGTCCACGTCCGTGCCGGGTTCAAGAGCGAGTTGTTCGATCACGGCCGCCAGGACCGACGCTGGGATCTCGGCGGGCGAGACTGGAAATGCGCCCAGAAACCGGGCGCTCGTCAGCATCACGGCAAAGCCGAGCCGATTGTGGTCGCCGCGCAGAGTTCCAATGAGGTCGCGATCAGTTTGGTCCAGATGGAAATATCGCGCGAGTTGATCGGCCGACGGTTCGCCATCAAAGCGGGCAAAGCCCTGACGCTGGGCGTCAGTGAGGTGACGGGTGGGCATACCGTGCGAAACTTTCAACTTTTGCGAAGGGGACGGCCCATGCCGATAAACAAGGCGAATTTCTTCGCAAAACATATGTGCGAAACAAAATTGTTTTGCAGTAACTTTCGCACAATATCTGGAGCAGTCGCATGAAGCTCGGCTACGCGCGCGTTTCCACCGAGGATCAGAACTTGGAAATCCAGCGCGGTCGGCTCTCGGAGGCGGGCTGTGAAATGATGTTCGAAGAGAAAATATCGGGGGCCGCTCGTGGCCGGCCCGAGCTTGAAAAGCTGATGGGTCACCTGCGCAAAGACGATGTTCTCGTCGTCGCCCGCCTCGATCGTTTGGCGCGATCCACCATCGAACTCCTGCACATCGCGGAACGCATCAAGGAAAAGCAGGCAGGATTACAATCGCTTGATGAACCTTGGGCCGATACCACGTCCCCGTCTGGCGTGATGATCATGACCGTATTCGCTGGGATCGCCCAGTTCGAGCGGACTCTCATATTGAGCCGAACCGAGGAGGGGCGAAAGGCGGCGATGGCGCGCGGTGTGAGCTTCGGACGCCCAAAGAAAATGCGCCCAGATCAGGCGGAGCTCGCTCGCCAACTCGTTCTCGAGGGTAAGTCCATTAGCGCCGTCGCAAGGACCTTCAACGTTCACCCGGCCACCATCTATCGCTGTATCGAGCCAAACAGTGCCTTATGACACTTTCCTGTTCCGCTCAGCCGCACGACCCAACTCGTTCTCGAGGGTAAGTCCATTAGCGCCGTCGCAAGGACCTTCAACGTTCACCCGGCCACCATCTATCGCTGTATCGAGCCAAACAGTGCCTTATGACACTTTCCTGTTCCGCTCAGCCGCACGACCCGTGTACCAGAGCCCGGCATAGGCATTGCCGGTCTTCGCGACGATGAAACTCGCGATCAGCGGCAGGAAGCCCCCGAAATAGCCGGTTCCGAGATGATAGGGGATCGACAGCGACGAATAGCGGACGTGCGGCGGGAACATCTCCGACAGCAGCGCCGCGACCGGGCCATAAGTGAAACCCGACAGCGCGCTGAGGCCGAGCAGCGCGAGGAAGATGACGACGCCGCCGCCGGCGTTCGGGATCTGCTTGGCGAAATCATAGCCCATCGCTTCGAGCGCGGGCTGGAGCAATTCGGGGTCCTCGCTCGCGACCTCGCGGTTTCCGATGCGGATCTTGACGCTGTCGAAGCCGCTGCCGGTCTCGGCGATCGTATAGGGCACGCCGAGTTTCGTGAGTTCGCCGAGCGTGCGGCCGCACGCGGTCGCCTGCTGCTGCGCGAACGGGTCGAAGCTGCATTGCGAACCCGTCACGGTCACCGGCGCGCGCTCGGCGGCGGCCGAGAGCGCGGGATTGCCGACGCTGCCCATCCACCAGAAGAGCGGGAAGAGCAGCACCAGCGTCGCGGCATAACCCCAGACGATCGGTTTCTTGCGGCCTATCCGGTCGGAGAGTTTGCCGGCCCAGATGAAAAAGCCCATGCCGAGTGCGGCGGCAAGGCCGACGATGATCTCGGCGGCGGTATCCTCGACCTTCATCGGTCCTTTCAGGAACGACAGGCCCGAGAACATCGCGGTGTACCAGATAACCGTCAGGCCCGCGGCGATGCCGAACAGCGCAATGAAGATGCGGCGCGGATTGCCGGGATAGGTGAAGCTTTCCTTGAGCGGGTTCTTGGCCAGCTCGCCCTCCTTCTTCATCGCCTGAAACACCGGGCTTTCGGACAGCTTGAGCCGCATCCACAGCGAAATGGCGAGCAGGATCAGCGACAGCAGGAAAGGCACGCGCCAGCCCCAGCTTTCCCAAACGGCATCGGGCATCAGCGCCTTGCAGCCGAGCACGACGATCAGGCTGAGCACGAAACCGCCGACGACGCTTGCCTGAATGAAGCTGGTGTAGAAGCCGCGCTTTCCGGGCGGCGAATGTTCGGCGACATAGATCGCCGCGCCGCCATATTCGCCGCCGAGCGCGAGGCCCTGCAGCACGCGGAGCAGGATGACGATGATCGGCGCCGCAATGCCGATCGTCGCCGCCGACGGGATCATACCGACCCCCGCGGTCGCGATACCCATCAGCGTAACGGTGACGAGGAAGGTATATTTGCGCCCGAGCCGGTCGCCGAGAAAGCCGAACAGCACCGCGCCCAGCGGGCGGAAACCGAAACCGACCGCGAACCCCGCCCAGACGAGCAATATTTCGAGCGTCGCATTGTCGCTGGGGAAAAAGGCCTTGCCGATGATCGCCGCGAGCGTGCCGTAGATGAAGAAATCATACCATTCGAACACCGTGCCCGCCGACGAAGCGGCGATGACCATGCGGATGTCTTTCGCGGTCGGCTGATAGTCCGCGCCATGGTCGGCGACGGCGGCTGCGTCGGTCATACACTCTCCCCTGCCCCGGTTTCGTCGGCGGGGCTTTGCGCCATCTCTAACGGGCGCCGGACGGTGCGCAAGCCTTCTTGGCGTAGCGTCATTCCGGTGGCAGACTGGACGCCATGCAGTTCATCGACCTATCGATCCCGATCACCAACGATGTCGTCTCCGACCCGCCGGTGATGCGCCCCAACATCACCTATATGACGCATGAGAATACGTGGGAGCAGATCGCGATGTTCTTTCCGGGGCTGACGAAGGATGACCTGCCCGACGGCGAAGGCTGGGCGGTCGAGATGCTGTCATTGAGCACGCATAACGGCACGCATATGGATGCGCCCTGGCATTATCATTCGACAACCGACAGCGGCGCCTCGCCCGCCCCGTCGATCGACGAAGCGCCGCTCGACCTCTTCTTCCGTCCCGGAGTGAAGCTCGACTTTTCGGATCGCCCGCACGGCCATGTGGTGAGCGGTGCCGAGGTCGAGGCCGAACTCGCACGGATCGGCCACGATCTCCAGCCGCTCGACATCGTGCTTGTCCAGTCGGGCGCGATCTATGGCACCGACAATTTTACCGATCAGGGTTGCGGCATGGGCGCCGAGGCGACGCTCTATCTGACGGAACGCGGCGTGCAGGTGGTCGGCACCGATGCGTGGAGCTGGGACGCGCCGTTCAGTCACACCGCGCGACGCTGGGCCGAAACGCGCGATCCGTCGATTATCTGGGAAGGCCACAAGGCGGGGCGTATTCGGCCCTATTACCAGATCGAGAAGCTCACCAACCTCGCCGCGATCCCGGCGACGGGTTTCACCTTCAGCTGCTTTCCGGTGAAGATCGAGCGCGCGAGCGCCGGGTGGATCAGGGCGGTGGCGTTGGTGGAGGCTGGGCGCAACGACTGATCGCGACCGATAGTTGCCATCAAATCCTCCCTGTGGCGAAGCCATGGAGAGGTGGCAGCGCGAAGCGCTGACGGAGGGGCTCATGACGCAGCGTCGTAGCCCCTCCACCGCGCCCTACGGGCGCGGTCCCCCTCCCCATCGCTTCGCGACAGGGAGGACTAAACGTCCGCTCCCCACCCCGAAGCGGAACACGCAATATCCCGCTAGAACAATCGCGAGCCGTTCGGCACCCCCTGATCGGGCGCAAACAGGATCACCGCACCCTCTTCATCGGCAAAACCAAGCGTCAGAACCTCGGACATGAACTTGCCGATCTGGCGCGGCGGAAAATTGACCACGGCTGCGACCTGCCGCCCCGCAAGCTCCTCCAGCGCATAGCGGTCGAGGATCTGCGCGCTGCTCTTCTTCACCCCGATCGCGGGGCCGAAGTCGATCTTCAGCTTGAACGCCGGCTTGCGCGCCTCGGGAAAAGGCTCGGCGTCGACGATCGTGCCGATGCGGATATCGACGCGGAGGAAATCGTCGAAGGTGATTTCCTCCGCTGCCGGTGCGCCCCGCTCGTGATCGACGTGCACAACGTCACTCCATCTCCAGAATCACCGCGTCGACCGCGAGGCTGTCGCCCTGCGCCGCGTTGACGGTCTTCACCACCCCCGCCTTTTCAGCGCGTAGGATATTCTCCATCTTCATCGCCTCGACCGTCGCGAGCGGCTGGCCGGCCTCAACCTTGTCGCCCTCGCCCACATGCAGCGCGACGAGCAGGCCCGGCATCGGACAGATCAGGAATTTCGACAGGTCGGGCGGGATCTTCTCAATCATATGGCTCGCGAGCGGAGCGACATGCCACGGCAGCACGCGCACATCGTGGATGCGTCCGCGCGTCGTCATGCGCCAGCCGGTGCGCGTTTTCGCGACCTTTACCGCGAGTTCGGTTTCGTCGATCTCGGCGACCACCAGCCGGTCGCCCGGCGTATATTCGAGCGCGATGTCGATCCGGTCGCCTTCGACCTTGATATGCTTTTCACCCACCTTGACCTTGTGCGAGGCGCCGTCGATCGACACCTGCCACTTCGCGGGCGGGTCGAGCCGGTCGCCGAGCTGGCCGTCGGTGCGCCGCGCGCGATCGGCCTCGGCGCTCGCCATGAAGCCCGCGATCGCCGCGAGTGCGCGGGTGACCTCTTCACCCGCATCGGCGCCGTGAAAACCCTCGGGATATTCCTCGGCGATGAACCCCGTCGTGAGTTCGCCCGAGCGGAAGCGTGGATGCTGCATGATCGCCGAGACGAAATCGATATTGTGCCCGAGCCCTTCGAGCTCGAAGCGGTCGAGCGCCGCGATCTGCAGGTCGGCCGCCTCGTCGCGCGTTTCGCCCCAGGTGACGAGTTTGGCGATCATCGGGTCGTAGAAGATCGACACCTCGCCGCCCTCCTCGACCCCCGCATCGACGCGCACGCCGTTGACGCCGCGTTCGTCGCCTTCCCACGCCGGAACGGGGGTGCGATAGCGCACCAGCCGCCCGGTCGAGGGCAGGAAGCCGCGATACGGATCCTCGGCATAAACGCGGTTCTCGATCGCCCAGCCGTCGATCTTCACATCGTCCTGCGTCAACTCGAGCTTCTCGCCCGCCGCGACGCGGATCATCTGCTCGACGAGATCGATGCCTGTGATCGCCTCGGTCACCGGATGCTCGACCTGCAGGCGCGTGTTCATTTCGAGGAAGTAGAAGCTCTCACCCGTCGGATCGGCGCCCGACACGATCAGCTCGACCGTGCCGGCGCTGTAATATCCGACCGCCTTGGCGAGTGCGACGCATTGCTCGCCCATCGCCTTGCGCATTTCGGGCGAGACGAAAGGCGACGGCGCCTCCTCGACGACCTTTTGATGCCGCCGCTGGATGCTGCACTCGCGCTCGTTCAAATAGAGCGTGTTGCCGTGCTGATCGCCGAGAATCTGGATCTCGATATGGCGCGGGTTGAGGATGAATTTCTCGATGAAGACGCGGTCGTCGCCGAAGCTGTTCAGCCCCTCGCGCTTGACGCTCTCGAAGCCCTCGCGGACCTCCTTCTCGTCATAGGCAAGCCGCATGCCCTTGCCGCCCCCGCCGGCGGATGCTTTCATCATTACCGGATAGCCGATCTCGTTCGAGATCTCGACCGCATGTTCGGTGTCGCGGATCTCGCCGACGAAGCCGGGGACGACGTTGACGCCCGCTTCCTTGGCGAGCTTCTTCGACTCGATCTTGTCGCCCATCGCGGCGATGGCATTCACCGGCGGGCCGATGAAGGCGATATTTTCCTTGGCCAGCGCCTCGGCGAAGCTGGTGCGTTCGGACAGGAAGCCATAGCCCGGATGCACCGCCTCGGCGCCCGTTTGCTTGCACGCCGCGATGATCTTGTCGGCGATCAGATAGGATTCGGACGCGGGCGACGGCCCGATATGCACGGCCTCGTCGGCCATTTGCACGAAAGGCGCGCGCGCGTCGGCGTCCGAATAGACGGCAACGGTCGCGATACCCATGCGGCGCGCGGTCTTGATGACGCGGCAGGCAATTTCGCCGCGATTGGCGATCAGGATTTTCTTGAACATCTGTCTCAATATTCCTCGAGCAAATCTTGGAGTTGCTTGGTGCGCGCTTCCGTCAACTGGGTCTGGCACCCGCTGATGACCATCGGCTCGGCCGACCCGCCGCGCATCGTGTAGCCTTCGCTGGCGCAATGCTGATCGCGATAGGTCAGCCACGCGCGCTGCGCGGCGAGGAGCGTATCGAAATAGCCGGGGCGGTTGTCCTGCGAGCGGTCGAAATCGGCGTCGATTTCCTTCATGTGCGCGGCCGTCACCTTCCACTGCGCGTTCATCGCAGCGTCGGCGCGTTCATATTCCTTGTAGGCGCAGGCGTTGAGTTCGAACTGCGCCATCGCATTGTCGCAATCGATCTCGGGATACTGCGCGGCCGCCGCCAGCGCCAAAAGGGTTGCAAGGATCATTCCGCCGCCTCCATCTGCGCACGCATCGGCTCTTCGCTTTCCATCGGGCGGAGGCCTAGCTTCGCGAACAGCGCGGCGTCGGCATTGTCGCCCGCGTTCGCGGTGGTAAGCAGCTTGTCGCCGGTGAAGATGCTGTTCGCGCCCGCCATGAAGCAGAGCGCCTGCGTCGCTTCAGACATGCTCTCACGCCCTGCAGACAGGCGCACCATCGATTTCGGCATGGTGATGCGCGCGACCGCGATGGTGCGGACGAATTCGATATCATCGATCTTCGCCAGCGGGGTGTCGGCGAGCATGTCGCCGAGCACGGTGCCCTTCACCGGCACCAACGCATTGACCGGCACGCTTTCGGGATGGCGTTCGAGGGTCGCGAGCGCGTGGATGAAGCCGACGCGGTCGGCGCGCGTCTCGCCGAGCCCGACGATGCCGCCCGAGCAGACGTTGATCCCGGCATTGCGGACTTCCTCCAGCGTATCAAGCCGGTCCTGAAACGTCCGCGTTGAGATGATATTCTCGTAATTCTCGGGGGAAGTGTCGATATTGTGATTATAATAATCGAGCCCGGCGACCGCGAGCGTCTGCGCCTGTTCCTTCGTCAGCATGCCCAGCGTCATGCAGGTTTCCATGCCCATCGCGCGCACGCCTTCGACCATCTCGACGATCGCGGGCATATCGCGGTCCTTGGGGTTGCGCCATGCGGCGCCCATGCAGAAGCGCTTCGACCCGGCATCCTTCGCCTGCGCGGCCGCCTGCAGCACAGCGCGCACGTCCATCAGCTTCGTGGCCTTGAGCCCGCTGTCGGCGCTCTTCGACTGCGAACAATAGCCGCAATCTTCTACGCACCCGCCGGTCTTGATGCTGAGCAGCGTGCAAAGCTGCACCTCGCCGCGCGCGTGATGGCGGCGGTGAACGCCCTGCGCTTCCCACATCAATTCGTCGAACGGCAGGTCGAACAGCTCGGCGATTTCTTCGCGCGTCCAGTCGGTGCGCGGCTGGTTATCCTGTTCGGCAGTTTTGGAGAGATTCATGATCGTCGACCCTTTGATGTTATTTGCAGAAGCGCTCGATCGCGGCGCCGTAAAATTCGATCGTCGGCGTTTCGCCGAACATGTCCTGATAATTGCCGTCCGCCCAAGGTCGGCGGTCGCCATAGCTGATCGTCACCTGTCGTGCGTCTTCGGAAGCGCCATATTCGCCGACGCTATAGAAGATGAAGTCGATATCGGCCTCGGGATCGTCGCAGTTGATCCGGACCAGCCCCTTGTTCACAAATTTGTCGCTCGTCTCGAAATAGATGTCGCGCCACGCGCCGTCGGCCTTTTCAAGGCGGCCGTACCAATCGGTGAAATAGACATCGTCGATTTGTTGCCGGTAGATCAACTCGACCGCGACATCCTTGCGAAACTCGCTCGGACGGCTTGCAGGTTCGGCATCTACCGAAGCTGCCGACAAAGCAGCGATCAACAGGCCGAGCGAACCGATCACGCGGCATCCTCCAGCGGGGGCATGTTGTGGCCGAGCAGGCGTAGCACGTCGGCGGCGCATTCGACGACGTTGCTGCCGGGGCCGTAAATGCCCTGCACGCCCGCGTCGCGGAGATATTGATAATCCTGCGGCGGAATGACGCCGCCCGCGATGACCTTGATGTCGCTGCGGCCCGCCTCTTTCAGCTTGCCGATCAATTCGGGGATCAGCGTCTTGTGCCCCGCGGCGAGGCTCGACGCGCCGACGACGTCGACGCCGCTATCGAGCGCGAGCACGACGGTCTCTTCGGGAGTCTGAAACAGCGGCCCCGACACGACGTCGAAACCCATGTCGCCGAACGCCGAGGCGATGACATTGGCGCCGCGATCGTGCCCGTCCTGCCCCATCTTGGCGACGAGCAATTTGGGTTTGCGGCCCATTCGGCGTTCGACCGCCTTCACGCCGTCGAGCACCTGCTGCCAGCGGTCGTCGCCCTCGTAAGGCGCGGCGTAGACACCTTTCACCGGGGTCGGCTGTGTGCCGTAGCGCTCGAAGCTTTCTTCCATCGCCGACGAGATTTCGCCAAGCGTCGCGCGGGCGCGCGCGGCGTCGACCGCATGGGCAAGCAAATTGGTCTCGATCGACTGCGGCGCCGCGGCCGCTTTGCGCAGCGCGTCGAGCGCCGCCTGACACGCCGCTTCGTCGCGGCTCGCCTTGACCCGGTTGATCCGTACGACCTGCGCCTCGCGGACCTTGCTATTGTCGACCTCGAGCGTTTCGAGCAGGTCTTCGTCCTTCAGCCGATATTTGTTGACGCCGACGATCACATCGTCGCCGCGGTCGACGCGCGCCTGACGGGCGGCGGCGGCGGTCTCGATCATCGCCTTGGGCCAGCCCGCCGCGACGGCCTTCGCCATGCCGCCTTCCTTCTCGACGCGCTCGATGATCTCCCACGCCTTGTCGACCAGCTCCTGCGTCAGCGCCTCGACATAATAGGAGCCGCCGAGCGGGTCGACGACCTTGGTCATCCCGGTCTCTTCCTGGATGACGATCTGGGTGTTGCGCGCGATGCGGGCGGAGAAGTCGGTCGGCAGTGCGATCGCCTCGTCGAGCGCGTTGGTGTGCAGCGACTGCGTCCCGCCGAGCATCGCCGCCATCGCCTCGATCGTCGTGCGCATCACATTGTTATAGGGGTCCTGCTCGGTGAGCGAGACGCCCGACGTCTGGCAATGGGTGCGCAACATCTTCGACCGCTCGTCCTTGGCGCCGAGGTTGGTCATCACGCGGTGCCACAGCACCCGCGCGGCGCGCAGCTTCGCGATTTCCATGAAGAAGTTCATGCCGATTGCGAAGAAGAAGGACAGGCGCCCCGCGAACTTGTCGATGTCCAGCCCCGATGCGACGCCATAGCGCACATACTCGGCGCCGTCGGCGATGGTGAAAGCGAGTTCCTGCACCTGCGTCGCGCCGGCTTCCTGCATATGATAGCCGGAGATCGAGATGCTGTTGAACTTGGGCATCTCGCGGCTGGTGTAACCGAAAATGTCCGAAATGATCCGCATGCTCGGCTCGGGCGGATAGATATAGGTGTTGCGGACCATGAACTCCTTCAGGATGTCGTTCTGGATCGTCCCGTCGAGCAATTTGCGCTCGACCCCCTGCTCCTCGCCCGCGACGATAAAGAAGGCGAGGATCGGGATCACCGCGCCGTTCATCGTCATCGACACCGACATCTGGTCGAGCGGGATGCCGTCGAACAGGATCTTCATATCCTCGACGCTGTCGATCGCGACCCCTGCCTTGCCGACGTCGCCGACGACGCGCGGATGGTCGCTGTCATAGCCGCGGTGGGTCGCGAGGTCGAAAGCGACGCTGAGGCCCTTCTGCCCCGCGGCGAGGTTGCGGCGGTAAAAGGCGTTCGATTCTTCGGCGGTCGAGAAGCCCGCATATTGCCGGATCGTCCACGGCCGCCCCGCATACATCGACGCGCGCACGCCGCGCGTGAAGGGCGCGAACCCGGGCAGGCCGGGGTCGGCGGTCACGTCCTCGGCCGTGTAGAGCGGCTTGACGTAGATCCCCTCGGGGGTCGCCCAGGTCAGGTCCTTGCCCTTCACTTCCTTGTCGGCGGCGGCGGCCCATTGGTCGAGGGTCGGTTTATCGGTCATATGCAGTCCTAATCCCAAACCCCCTCTCCCCTTGTGGGAGAGGGATGCGAAGACTTGCCAGCTTGCTGGCCAGTCGTAGCTGGGAGAGGGGTCGCGAGCCGCAGGCTCGCCAACCAACCCCTCTCCAAATTCCGGTAGGGGACAAGTCCCCAACCTTCACTTTGCCTCTCCCGCAGGGGGAGAGGAGAACAGTCAGTGATCGCCCTTCGGCGTCTCCATAATCTCGGTCAGCACCCCGCCCATATCCTTGGGGTGGAGGAAGAAGATCAAGGTCCCGTGCGCGCCGATCCGCGGCTCGCCAAGCACGCGCTTGCCTTGTCCCTCGAACTCGGCCTTGGCGGCATGAATGTCGGGCACTTCATAACATAGATGATGCTGTCCGCCCGCCGGGTTCTTTTCGAGGAAGCCCGTGATCGAAGTGTTGCCGGGCAATGGCTCGACCAGCTCGATCTGCGTGCCGTTCGGCGCGCCATCGGCGCCGGGCGTATCGACGAAACACACCTTCACCCCCTGTTCGGGCAGGTCGAACGGTTCGTGAATGTGGGTTGCTCCCATCACATCGCGGTAAAAGATGATGCTTTCGGCGATCGACGGCGTCGCGACGCCGATATGGTTGAGGCGGCCCAGTTTCATTCCATTCTCCTCAGCAACCCGGAACCTGGTCCTTGCCGACCGGTTCATATTTGCCGTTATTCAGAACATATTGCTGTTTGAAGGACCGCGTGCCGGTGTAGGCGACGGTAAAGCTCTTGTCGGGCGCGGCCGCTGCGATCCGGCCTTCATATTCCTGTTCGGTCTGGCCGATTCCGGCGCCCGAACTCATCCCGTCGGTAAAGCCGCCACGGTCGACCGGCCCGTCGGGCGTCAACTCGGTCACAACGGCCGATCCGATCGCGCAGCCCTGCCACACGCCGCCGCCCGCGGTGATCAGATAGGGATTGCGCCCGAGGAGGTTCGTAAAGGCCCAGCTCGTCGCGGCGTTGCCTACCGTGCCGGTGGCGCCGATCCCGATCCATTCGCCCTGCTTGACCCAGCCCGCAGCGCTCGACTTCAGATAATGGACCGCGTTCAGTCCCCCTTCGCTGTGCCCCGCATCGTCGAGCGATCCCGCGCTCAACAGCACGCCGACATTATTCGGCAGCAGGTGGATAGCGACCGGGCGGAAACGATAGGCCCGTTCGTCGATCGTCCGCGCGGCCTCCGCCCCGGCGCCTTTGGGAAGCCCGAAGGCGGTGCGGAACGCCAGATCGATCGTCGGGTCCTCGTCGCTGCCGAGCGTGATCGGAAAGGCTTCCTTCTCCGCATCGACCGGCGTGTCGGGGTCGAACGCCAATGCTGCCGGCGATACGAGCGCCGACAGGACGACAGCAGCGGCAAGAACGGATTTACGCATCTCGATACCTCATCTGATAGCCAAACATCGCGGTCGCGTTTCCGGGCCGCAGTTCCTAACTATCTCATCCACAGCGAAATTTTAGTGCCTGTTGTCACAGCGGGATATTATCGTGCTTCTTCCACGGGTTTTCGAGGTGCTTGTTCCGCAGCTTGCGCAGCCCCAGCGCGATCCGCTTGCGCGTGTTGTGCGGGTGGATGACCTCGTCGATATAGCCGCGCGATGCCGCGACGAACGGGTTCGCGAAACGGTCCTCATATTCCTTGGTGCGCTCGGCGATCTTTTCGGGGTCGCCGATGTCGCTGCGGAAGATGATCTCGACCGCGCCCTTTGCGCCCATCACCGCGATTTCCGCGGTCGGCCAGGCATAGTTCAGATCGCCGCGCAGGTGCTTCGACGCCATCACGTCGTACGCGCCGCCATAAGCCTTGCGTGTGATCACCGTGATCTTGGGCACCGTCGCCTCGGCATAGGCGAAGAGCAGCTTCGCGCCATGCTTGATGATGCCGTTATATTCCTGCGCGGTGCCGGGCAGAAATCCGGGGACGTCGACGAAGGTGATGATCGGAATCTCGAACGCGTCGCAGAAGCGCACGAAGCGCGCCGCCTTCTTCGACGAATTGATGTCGAGGACGCCCGCGAGCACCATCGGCTGGTTCGCGACGATGCCCATCGTGCGCCCCTCGATGCGGCCGAAACCGCAGATGATGTTCGCGGCATGCGCCGGCTGCACCTCGAAGAAGTCGCCCTCGTCAACGGTTTTGCGGATCAGCTCGTGCATATCGTACGGCTGGTTCGCGTTGGGCGGGATCAGCGTGTCGAGGCTGGCTTCGGCACGGTCATAAGGATCGCTCGTCGGGCGCACCGGCACGCCGCTGCGGTTGTTCTCGGGCAGATAGTCGAAGAAATCGCGCGCCGCGAGCAGCGCCTCGATGTCATTCTCGAACGCGAGGTCGGCGACCGAGCTTTTCGTCGTGTGGGTAATGGCGCCGCCAAGCTCCTCCTGCGTCACCACCTCGTTGGTCACCGTTTTCACGACGTCGGGACCGGTGACGAACATGTAGCTCGAATCCTTCACCATGAAGATGAAGTCGGTCATCGCGGGGCTGTAGACCGCGCCGCCGGCACAGGGGCCCATGATCAGCGAAATCTGCGGAACGACGCCCGACGCCAGCACATTGCGCTGGAACACCTCGGCATAGCCGCCCAATGACGCGACACCCTCCTGGATGCGCGCGCCGCCGCTGTCGTTGAGGCCGATGACGGGCGCGCCGACCTTCATCGCATTGTCCATCACCTTCATGATCTTTTCGGCGTGGCGCTCCGATAGCGAGCCGCCGAAGACGGTGAAATCCTGGCTGAAGACATAGACGAGGCGGCCGTTGATCGTACCGCTGCCGGTGACGACGCCGTCGCCGGGCACCTTCTGATCCTGCATTCCGAAATCGGTGCAATTATGCTCGACATAGGTGTCGAGCTCCTCGAACGAGCCTTCGTCGAGCCGCTCGCGCGCGGTCAGCTTGCCCTTGGCGTGCTGCGCGTCGATGCGCTTCTGACCGCCCCCAAGGGCTGCGGCGGCGCGGCGGCGTTCCATTTCGGCGATATTGGCGGACAAAGCGGCTCTCCATCAAAATTCGAAAGCGTCGTCTGCCCGCTTCGCATCGCGGAGGCAAATGTGAATTTGCAAAATTGCGAAGTTCGATTTTGCAAAATTTGTTGCGCGCGTATAGGCTCCTCATCCGTTGGGACAGCGTCGAGACGCAATCGATTACGTCTCAAATCGATTGCGTCTCGGCAACCCGCCGAAAAACTCGATGAAGGAATGCGATGGCTCGGCAACGCATTTTTGCCGGAACCCGGCTGAAGCAGTTACGCGTCGAGCGCGGCACGATGCAGGCTGCTTTTGCGCAGCAGCTTGGTATTTCGACCTCCTATCTCAGCCAGATCGAGCACGACGACCGCCCGCTGACCCCCGCGCTTCTCGAACGATTGCAACGCCTGTTCCCGCTCGAATGGGAGGAGGTCGCGGCCGATGCCGGCGATCGCCGGGCGGGTGCGCTGCGCGAAGCCGCCGCCGATCCTCTGTTCGCTTCGGCGCCGCTGCCGCCCGAGCAACTCGAACGCGCGGCGCTCCAGCAACCGCAACTCGCCGACCAGTTCGTCGCACTCCACGCCGCCTATCGCCGCGCGGGGCAGCGGCTGCAGATCATCGACGAGGCGCTGACCGGCGGCACCGCCGAAGGCAGCCGTCTGCCGTGGGAGGAGGTGCGCGACTGGTTCCACGATGCCGGCAATTATGTCGACAGCATCGACCGCGCAGCTGAGGCACTCGCGGGGCAATTGCGCGGCAAGGCGCCTTCGCCCGCGATCGAGACGATCGAGCGGCGGCTTCGCGACACGCTCGGCATTTCGATCGTCTATCAGCAGAGCCAGGTGCTGCGCGATTTCGACGCAACGATGAGGCACCTCGTCATCGACCCGTCGCAGCCTGCCGAAACCCGCCGCTTCCAACTTGCGCACCAGCTTGCCGCGCTCGCGCTCGCGAAGGAAATCGCCGCGGTGGTCGAAGCTTCGCCGCTGCGCACAGCCGCCGCGCGCCAATTGCTCCATGTCGGCCTCGCCAACTATGCCGCGGGCGCGGTGCTGATGCCCTATGCGCCCTTTCGCGCCAGCGCCCGCGCGGTACGGCACGACATCGACCGGCTGCGGCTGGAATATGGCGTCAGCTTCGAGCAGGCGTGCCACCGCCTCTCGACGCTCCAGCGTCCCGGTGCGCGCGGCATTCCGATGTTCTTCTGCCGCGTCGACATGGCGGGCAACATCACCAAGCGGCACAGCGCGACGCGCCTCCAGTTCGCGCGCTTTGGCGGCGCCTGTCCGCTGTGGATCGTCCACGAGGCCGCGGCGATCCCCGACCGCATATTGTTCCAGCTCGCCGAGACCCCCGACGGGCTGCGCTATGTGTCGATGGCGAAGGGCCTCGTGAAACCCTCGGGCAGCTATGCGCGCAGCCCCCGGCGCTACGCCGTCGCGCTCGGGTGCGAGGCGCAATATGCCGGTGATTTCGTCTATGCCGACGGAGTCGACGTCGCGGCACCGCAGGCCGCGACGCGCATCGGCCCGTCGTGCCGCATCTGTCCGCGCGACGATTGCGACCAGCGCGCCTTCCCGCCGAGCGACCGCCCGATCCTTGTCGATCCCGACCGGCGCGACGTTGTGCCCTACCGGATCGGCTAGCTATAGCCCGCCAAGACGGGGATCGAGGCTATTTCAGCAGCACCAGCTCCTCGGCCATGCTGGGGTGCAGCGCGACGGTGGCGTCGAAATCGGTCTTGGTGAGCCCCGCCTTCACCGCGATCGCCGCCGCTTGCAGGATTTCGGGGGCGTCGGGGCCGATCATGTGGAGGCCGACAACCTGATCGGTCGCGGCGTTGACGATCATCTTGTAGAGCGCGCGCTCGTTGCGCCCCGCGAGGACATTTTTCATCGCGCGAAAATCGCTGGTGTAGACGCGGATCGAGCCGAGCTTGTTGCGCGCCTCGGCCTCGGTCATCCCGACGGCACCGATCGGCGGGTGGCTGAACACCGCGCTCGGAACATTGCTATAGTCGACCACCGTCGGCTTTTCGCCGTAGAAGGTGTCCGAAAAGGCCTGCCCCTCGCGGATCGCCACGGGCGTAAGCTGGATGCGGTCGGTGACGTCGCCGACCGCGAAGATGCTCGGCACCGAAGACTGGTTGCGCTCGTCGACCTTGATCGCACCCTTTTTGTCGAGTTCGACCCCGACCTCTTCGAGCCCCAGCCCCTTGGTGTTCGGGGTGCGCCCGGTCGCCATCAGCACTGCATCAGCGTCGATCGCATCGCAGCCTTCGAGATGGACCGTGAGCGTCCCGTCATCCTTCTTCTCGATCGACTGGAACGGCGCGTTGAACTTGAAATCGATGCCCTTGGTCATCGAAATCTGGAGCAGCCGGTCGCGGATCTGCTCGTCATAGCCACGCAGGATCGTGTCGCCGCGATTGACGATCGTCACCTTGCTGCCGAATTCATTGAAGATGCCGGCAAACTCGTTGGCGATATAGCCGCCGCCCGCGATCACCACGCGTTTCGGCAGCCTTTCTAGATGGAAGACCTCGTTCGAGGTGATCGCATATTCGCTGCCTGGAAATTCGGGAACGTGCGGCCAGCCGCCGGTCGCAATCAGAATGCGCTCGGCGGTGAGTTCGGTTCCGTCGGCAAGGCGTATCTTCTGCGGGCCGGCGACCGTCGCACGCGTCTTGAGCACGGTGACCTTGTGGTTGTCGAGCGTCTGGCCATAGAGGCCCTCCAGCCGGTCGACTTCGGCGAGCACATTGTCGCGCAGCACCGGCCAGTCGAACTTGCAGTCGGGCACATCCCAGCCGAATTTGCGCGCGTCCTTCAGATCCTCGGCGAAATGGGCGCCGAAAACGAGCAACTTCTTGGGCACGCAGCCGCGGATGACGCAGGTGCCGCCGACCCGATACTCCTCCGCCACCGCGACGCGCGCGCCGTGCGAGGCCGCGATGCGCGAAGCGCGGACGCCGCCCGAACCGGCGCCGATAACGAAGAGATCATAGTCGAAATCGCTCATGAATTACCCCTGAATTGGACAGGCAGGCATTCGCGCCCGGCGCCTATGTGGTTACACGGGCGCGGCTTGCCAATCGAAATTTGCACTCAGAGTCAGCGACGAGGCCTTCAGTCGCCGAGCGCCGCCTGCATCAGCGCCTGCGTCGCGGCGTCGAACTCGACCGTGCCTTCGGCGAGGCCTTTCGCCATCTCCTTGCCCAGCTCGACCCCGAACTGGTCGAACGGGTTGATGCCGAGCAGCACGGCGTTGGCGAAGACGCGATGCTCGTAGAAAGCAATCAACGCGCCGAGGCTGCGCGGCGTCACCTGATCGAGCAGGATCGTCGTTGATGGGCGATCGCCCGGATAGTTGCGCGCGCCATCCTCGCTCGCGCGCCCGGTCATCAGTGCGGCGCCCTGCGCGATGCAGTTGGCGACGAGCGTTTCGTGATGCGCATCGTCGAGCAGGTGATCGGGCTCGCGCGCGACGACGAATTCGACCGGGGTCAGATGCGTTCCCTGATGAAGCAGCTGGAACACCGCATGCTGCGCATCGGTGCCGACCCCGCCCCAGGTGATCGGCGCGGTCTGCTGCGCCACCGCCTGTCCTTCGAAAGTCACCGACTTGCCGTTCGATTCCATTTCGAGCTGTTGCAGATAGGAAGGCAGAAGCCGCAGCCGCTCGTCATAGGCGAACACCGCGCGCGTTTGGCAGCCCAGGCGATTGGCGTAAACCTGGTCGGCGAAGGCCGCGAGCAGGCAGATATTGTCGGCGCCGTCGGCGAGGCGGAAATGGCGGTCCATCTCGGCGGCGCCTTCGAGCAGGTCGGCAAAGGCGTCCCAGCCCAGTGCGAGCGCCGCGGGAAAGCCGATCGACGACCAGAGCGAATAGCGGCCGCCGACGGTTTCGCTGAACGGCAGAATGCGCGTTTCGTCGATCCCCCACTCCATCGCGCGCTCGGGCTTGGCGGTCAGCGCGATGAAACGGCCGACCGGATCTTCGACGCCCGCCTCGTCGAGCCATTGCAGCGCCGAATTGGCGTTGAGCAAGGTTTCGGTGGTGGTGAAGGTCTTCGATGCGACCGCGACCAGCGTATGCTCGGGGCTGAATTTGGCGAAGACTTCGTCGAGCGCGGCGCCGTCGACGTTCGACACCACCGCGACGTCATATCGGTCGCTATGACGGCCGAGCGCGTCGACGAGCAGGTCGGGGCCGAGCGCCGATCCGCCGATGCCGATGTGGAGCAGGTGCCGGATCTCGCCGAACGCCCCCGCTTCGATCGCGTCGATCATCATCCGCATCCGCTGATGCAGCGCCTGCGCGACATGCACCGATTCCGGCGCGCCGTCGCCGCGTTCGGCGCTATGTTCCGCCGCCCGGTCCTCGGTTGGATTGGCGATGCCGCCCGAAAAGAGCGTCTTGCGCCGCCCCGCGAAATCCTGTGCTTCGGCAAGACCCGACAGGATCGCGAGAGCCGCTCCGTCGAGATGCGTCTTGGCGAAATCGAAGCGGATGTCGGCGACATTGCGCACCAGCACCTGGAGCCGTGCTTCGGGATCGGCCGCGACCAGATCGGTGAGCTTTTGCGGCTGCCAGTCGGAAAGAGCCTGCCAGGCGTCGGATGCGGTCGTCATCGTCTAATATCCTCGAAGGGGGAGTGAATCACGACCTTTCTCTAGGCCCGCCGCCCGCGCGGCGCCAGTGGCGTCCGCCGATATTCGCTTGACGTGGCAACCTATTCATCGCCAATGCCGCAGCATGACCAATGCCAGCTTTACCGCCGATGTGACGCCCCCGACGGGCCCCACGCCGCCTGCTCCGACTCCCGCTCCGGTATCCGCCAAGGAAGAGGCGGTCGATACCGTCCGCTTCCTCGCGCTGCTCGCGATCGCGGTGCTGATTTTCCGCAGCTTTTTCCTGTCGCCCTTCAACATTCCGTCGGAATCGATGCAGCCGCGGCTGCTCATCGGCGACTATCTGCTCGTCAACAAAATGGCCTATGGCTATTCGAAGTTCAGCCTGCCGTTCAGCGCGCCGCTGATCCCGGGCCGCATTTTCCCGCGCACGCCCGAGCGCGGCGACGTCGTCGTGTTCAAGGCGCCGCCGGTCAACGACAATGACTATATCAAGCGCGTGATCGGCCTGCCGGGCGACAGCGTGCAGGTGAAGGGCGGCATCGTCTGGCTCAACGGCAAGCCGCTGAAGCGCGAAGCCATGCCCGACTTCGTCATCCCGGTGACGCCGAACATGATCGAAGCATCGCGCGCGACGGGCACCCTGCCCTGCTATGCGCCCGAGTTCGAGGAAGTCGCCGCCGACGGGACGCGCCAGTGCCGTTACAAGCAGTTCAGGGAAATGCTGCCCAGCGGCAAGAGCTATGCGATCCTCGACATCACGACGATCGCCGAGGACAATACGCCGCTCGTCGTCGTGCCCGAGGGGCATATGTTCCTGATGGGCGACAACCGCGACCGCAGCGCCGACAGCCGTTTCCCCGCGATGGAAAATCAGGGCATCGGCCTTGTTCCCGAAGAAAATCTCGTCGGCCACGCGCTCGTCGGCATGTTCTCGACCGACGGTTCGGCGAGCTGGATCAACCCGATCAGCTGGTTCACCGCCGCGCGCTGGGGCCGCATCGGGGACGGTTTTTGAGCGATACGCTGGACACCGGGGCGCTCGCCGACATTATCGGCTGCACCCCGGACGATGTCGCGCTCTACGACCTTGCGCTGACGCACGGCAGCACCGGGCGCGCCGATTATCAGCGGCTCGAATTCCTGGGCGACCGCGTGCTCGGGCTCGTCATCGCATCGGAGCTTTACACGCGCTTTCCCACGGCAAGCGAGGGCGAGATGTCGTCGCGGCTGCATGTGCTCGCATCGGGGGCGACCTGCGCCGCGATCGCGCAGCGGCTCGACCTGACTGCGCTGATCCGTTTCGGCGCGCAGGCGCGCAATGACGGCGGCCGCTACAGCGACAATATCGCCGCCGACGCGATCGAGGCGCTGATCGGCGCGCTCTATCTCGACAAGGGAGCCGACACCGCCCGGCAGTTCATCCTGACCCATTGGAACGAGATGATCGACGGGCAGCAGGCGGCGCCCAAGCACCCCAAGGCCGCGCTCCAGGAATGGGCGCTCGCCCGCAAGCGCCGCCCGCCCGAATATGAAATCGTCTCGCGCGAAGGCCCCGACCATGCGCCGCGCTTCCGCGTTGCGGTGAGCGTCGGCAAGCTCGCGCGCGCCGAGGCCGAGGGCGCGAGCAAACAGGCGGCCGAAACGGCCGCGGCGGCAGCCCTGCTCGCCGAACTCGAAGGAATGAAAGAATGATCCAGCATTGCGGTTTCGTCGCCGTCGTCGGCGCGCCCAACGCGGGCAAGTCGACCCTCGTCAACGCGCTCGTCGGCCAGAAGGTCGCGATCGTCAGCCCGAAGGCGCAGACGACGCGCACGCGGCTGATGGGCGTCGCGATGGAGGGCGAAACGCAGATCATCCTGATCGACACGCCCGGCATCTTTGCCCCGACGCGCCGGCTCGACCGCGCGATGGTCGCCGCAGCCTGGGGCAGCCTCGAGGAAGCCGAGGCGATCCTCGTGATGATCGACGCCGCGGCGAAACTGACGGGCCGCGTCGAGCGCGTGCTCGAGGGCATCGCGAACCGGCCCGAGAAGAAATATCTGATCCTGAACAAGGTCGACCTCACCAAGAAGGACAAGCTGCTCACGATCGCGACCGAACTCAATACCAAGGCCCCCTTCGACGAAACCTTCTTCATTTCGGCGAGCAGCGGCGACGGCGTCGCAGAACTCAAGGCGCATCTCGCGAAGCTGATGCCCGAGGGGCCGTGGCATTTCCCCGAGGACGAGGTCAGCGACGCGCCCGAACGCATGCTCGCTGCCGAAATCACGCGAGAGCAGCTCTATCGCCAGCTCCACGAGGAACTGCCCTACCAGTCGACGGTCGAGACCGAGCTGTTCAAGACGCGTCCCGACGGCAGCGCCGAAATCCACCAGCAGATCTTCGTCGCCCGCGACAACCAGCGCGCGATCGTGCTCGGCAAGGGCGGTGCGCGCATCAAGGAAATCGGCGCGCGCGCGCGGGCCGAGCTGGCCGAGTTGATGGGCCGCAAGGTCCACCTGTTCCTGCACGTCAAGGTCAAGGAAAACTGGGACGAGGACCGCAGCATCTATCGCGACATGGGGCTCGACTGGGTCGACTGAACGACAGCAACGAGGGGCTAAAGATGATCAAACCCGTTTCCATCATATTTTTCGACCGTCTGTTTCTGGGGTCGCTGATACTCAGCGTACTGAATTTCCTGTTCGCGTGGAACGACGTATCGGAGAAACTCGCGAGCATGCCCGAGTTTGCGGCGATGGGCTTTGGATCGGGCTTCATTATCGGCACGTTCGCCGTCGGCATGATCATCAACCTGATCATCTGGTATTTCATCTCGGTGCGGGCGAGCAAGATCGCCAAATGGATATTGGTGGTATTTTTCGCGATCGGGCTGTTGTCGATGCTGAGCAATCTCAGCAATCCGCTTGGCCCCCAAGGCCTCTCGCTGGGCATAGCGATCATCATCACCGCCATTCAGGGTGCCGCAGTCTACATGCTGTTCCGTCCCGATGCCGCCGCGTGGTTCAATCGCACGCCGCCGATCGACCCAGAGACCTTCCGCTAAAAGCCGGACTATTGGTTCGCAGATCGGGGAATTCTCGGAAAGCGGGCCGCAAGTCATATTAGCCTATCTGCAGCAGCATTGATTTCACGCGTCGCTATCCGTGTACGACGCCCTTGGGGGAAGCCTTTGTGATGGCATCGTTCTACGACCTCATCGTTCCGACCTTCCTCCAGACCACAAGAGCCGTTGAGGGCTTTCTCGACCGTGCGGCGCGGCACTGCGCTGAAACCGGCCGCGATCCGGACGATTTCGTGGGAGCCCGGCTGTACGAAGACATGGCCCCCTTCCATTTTCAGATCGAGGCGTTGAGGAACCATGCCGTATGGGGGCTTGAGGCCGCCAAGACCGGCGTATTCGCTCCGCCGCCGCTGGTCGGTGCGATGCCTTTCGCCGACCTGCAAGTTATGATCGGTCAGGCCGTAACGGCCTTGGAGGCGTTTTCTCCGGACGAAGTCAACGGCTGGCTTGGCAAGAAACTGGACATTGAAATCTTTCAGCCGCTCGACGTGGACAATGCCACAACTTCGGACTGGGGTCCCCGGACACTGGCCTTCACGCCGGAGACTTTCCTTCTCTCCTACTCGCTGCCAAACTTCTATTTTCATGCGGTGACCGCATACAACATCCTGCGCACCCGCGGCGTGCCGCTCGGAAAATACCATTATCAGGGCCAGTTACGCGCCAAGCCGGCGACGCGGGTTTAAGGGCCTAGATCCGCCGGCAGTCATTTGGCGGAGAATTGCCGTCGAAGCGCGCGGTGATCCAGCCGATCGTCTCTTGCGTGCTGTCCTTGGCGCTCGCGCCATGATCGCCGGTCATGTCGATCCAGCGGGTCGGCGTTCCGCGCTTGCAGACCGCTTTGGCGAACTTGCGGGTGACCGCGGGCGCAACGATCATATCCTTGCTGCTTTGTGCGATCAGCAGCGGCCCCGGCACGCGCGCCGGATCGACGCTGTTGGCGCGCGCGAAAGAGCCGAAGGGTTCGATCTTGCCGATATCCTTGTTCTTCGTAGTACGCGCGACGGTAAGGATGCCAAGGATCGTGCCGAGCTTCGGCTTCTTGTTGAACGCAACACAATTATTCTGCGCCAGCCGGTTGATGATCCCCTGATTGGTGCGATTGGTGACGCCGTCCATCGAATAGCCGTAGAGCGTCGACCAACTGTGCAGCGCGAAAGAGAGGAGCAGCGCGCGCGCATTTTTGTCGCCGCCTTCGCGCAGGTTGGCAGCGAGATCGGTCGGCGGCGCTGCGGCTGCGGTCGCGACGAGCGTCAGGTCGGGCGCGTAGGAACGGGCCAACACGGCCGTCCACAGCGCGGCGTGCCCGCCCTGCGATTCGCCCCACACGGCGAAGCTGCTTCCAGCGGCGGTACCCGGAATCTCCCTCGCCGCCCGCACCGCATCGAGTACCGCATTCGCGGTATCGGGGCCGACCAGAAACGGGTGCATCGCCGGGCTGGCGAGGCCGATATAGTCGGGTGCGACAACGACATAGCCCGACCGAACCGCGTTCATTCCCGCCGAATATTGAAAGAAATTGGGACTGAGCGACGGCGCGCATTTCTCGGCGACGCCCCACGCACCATGAGTCCATGCGATCACGCGGCGCGGACGCGGCGGAATCGCTTCCATCGGCGCGGCGACGATGCCCGTCACGGCGAAGCGCTGACCGCTGCCATTGGTGGTCCAATATTGCACGCGCCAGGCTTGTGTGCCGGGAGGCGTATCGGTCATTGGTTGTGCGGAAATGAGGTAGCGCGTCGGCTGGGCCGACACGGGTAGCGCGAGCAGCGATAAAAGGGCGAGCACGACAGCGAAAACGTGGCGCATGGGCAAGTCTCCCCGATGCGCCTCCCTTATCACGGCAAAACAAGATCGTCATCCCGGCGAAGGCCGGGATCTCGCCGTAACGCTATGAAGCGATGGTGAGATCCCGGCCTTCGCCGGGATGACGGCTATTCCTTGGTTGCGGCCTTCTTCGCCGGAGCCTTCTTCGCCGGAGCCTTCTTTGCCGCTGGCTTCTTCGCCGCCGCCTTTTTCTTGGGCGCCGCCTTCTTCTTGCCCTTTGCCGGCCCCTTTGCCGCGCGCGCGTCGATCAGCGCGACCGCCTCGTCGGCGGTCAGCGTCGCCGGGTCGGCGGTCTTGGGCAGCGTCGCGTTGGTCGTGCCGTCGGTGACATAGGGACCGAAGCGCCCCTCCATCAGCTTCATTTCGCCGCCGCTCGTGGGGTGCGGGCCGAAGGTTTGGAGCGGCTCGGCCTTCGCACGCCCGCGCCCGCCGCCGTTCGCTGCCTCGGCGATGCGGACGACTGCGGCGTTCATGCCGATGTCGAAAATCTCGGCGGTGCCCGTCAGCTTGGCATATTTGCCGTCGTGGAGCAGATAGGGGCCATATCGCCCCAGCCCCGCCATGATGACCTTGCCGCTTTCGGGATGCACGCCGACCTCGCGCGGCAGGCTCAGCAGCCGCAGCGCATAATCGAGGTCAAAATCCTCGCCGGGAATATCCTTCGGGATCGACGACCGCTTCGCTTCCTTGCCGTCTCCGAGCTGGATATAGGGGCCGAACCGCCCGCTGCGCTTCGTCACTTCCAGCCCGCTTTCGGGATCGGTGCCCAGCGTCTCCGGCCCCGTGTCGGCGCCGTCGCTGCCGCCGGGCTGCGCAAACTTGCGCGTAAACTTGCAGTCGGGATAGTTGCTGCACGCGATGAACGGCCCGAACTTGCCGCCGCGCAGCGCGAGCCGCCCGGTGCCGCAATTGGGGCACAGGCGCGGATCGCTGCCGTCGCCCTTGTCGGGGAAGAGATAGGGGCCGAGGAATTCGTCGAGCGCCGCGGTGATCTCCGACGGCTTCTGCTCCATCACCTCGCCCGTGCGCGGCTTGAAATCGCGCCAGAAGCGTTCGAGCACCGCCTGCCATTGCGCGCGGCCGCCCGACACGTCGTCGAGCTCTTCCTCGAGCCCGGCGGTGAAGTCGTAGCCGACATAGCGTTCGAAGAAGCGTTCGAGGAAAGCCGTGAGCAGCCGCCCGCTCTCCTCGGGGATGAAGCGGTTCTTCTCTACGCTCACATAGTCGCGGTCCTTGAGCACCTGCAGGATCGAAGCATAGGTCGACGGGCGCCCGATGCCGAGCTCTTCCATCTTCTTGACGAGGCTTGCTTCCGAATAGCGCGGCGGCGGCTGCGTCTCGTGGCTTTCGACCTCGACGCCGGTCTTCGCGGGCGCGTCACCTTTGGTCATCGCGGGCAGCAGGCGGGCGTCGTCGTCGTCCGCACTGTCATCGCGGCCTTCGTCATAGAGCGCGAGGAAGCCGGGGAACTTGACGACCTGCCCCGTCGCGCGCATCACGGTCTTGCCGGTGCCGTCGGAAAGGTCGACGCTGGTGCGTTCGAGCCGCGCCGACGCCATCTGGCTCGCGAGCGCGCGCTTCCAGATCAGCTCGTAAAGCCGCGCATGATCGCCGCTTCCCGCCTTGTCCTTCGAAAAGTCGGTCGGACGGATCGCCTCGTGCGCTTCCTGCGCATTTTTCGCCTTGGTCTGATATTGGCGTGGCTGGTCGGGGACATAGCCGCCGTCATAGCGCGTCGCGATAGCTTTCCGCGCGGCGCTGATCGCGCTGCCGTCCATCTGGACGCCGTCGGTACGCATATAGGTGATCGCGCCATCCTCGTAGAGCGCCTGCGCGATGCGCATCGTGTGGCTCGCCGAGAAGCCGAGCTTGCGCGCCGCCTCCTGCTGCAGCGTCGAGGTGGTGAAAGGCGGCGGCGGGTTGCGCGTCAGCGGCTTGGTTTCGACCGCATCGACGGTGAAATGGCCCGCCTCCACATCGGCCTCGGCGGCGCGCGCGTCGCTCTCGTTTGTGATCGAGAGGCGCTCGATCTTGTCGCCGCGCCAGCGCGAAAGCCGCGCCTTGAACGGCGTCCCGCCCATTTCGAACAGGCCCGTCACCGACCAATATTGCTGCGCGACAAAGGCCTCGATCTCGCGCTCGCGCTCGACCACGAGGCGCAGCGCGACCGATTGGACGCGCCCCGCCGATTTGGCGCCGGGCAACTTGCGCCACAGCACCGGCGAGAGGGTGAAACCGACGAGATAGTCGAGCGCACGGCGGGCGCGATAGGCGTCGATCAGATCGTCGTCGAGCGCACGCGGATGCGCCATCGCGTCGGTCACCGCCTGCTTGGTGATCGCGTTGAAGGTCACGCGGTCGACCGAGGCGGGGAGCGCCTTCTTCGCGCGCAGCAACTCCTGCACATGCCAGCTGATCGCCTCGCCCTCGCGATCGGGGTCGGTCGCGAGGATCAGGCGGTCGGCGCCTTTGGCGGCATCCTGGATTTCCTTCAGCCGCTTCGCCTTGTCGGGGTAAAGCTGCCACTGCATCGCGAAGCCGTCGTCGGGATCGACCGACCCGTCCTTGGGCGGCAGATCACGAACATGGCCATAGCTGGCCAGCACCTTGAAATCACGGCCGAGATATTTCTCGATCGTTTTCGCCTTTGCGGGCGATTCCACAATTACCAATTGCATGAAAAACCTTAGTCCTGAGATGCCTCTTACGTACGTACGCGTGAGGGTGGCGCCGTATGCGGCAGCGTCAACCGAAAATTTCGGCTGCGCCCGATTGCCGCCTGCCAAGCGCTATATAGAATGTAGCGGCTGCCACCACACCGAACAACCAGCCAGCTTGCGAGAAGGTGTTGGACAAAAGCATCCATCCCCATTGAGCCGCCACGTTCGGCGTTTCGACGAAAAGTCCCCCGGCAATCGGTGCCAGTTGCCAGGCGAAGGCAACGACCACAATCGTCGAGCAACTCAACCACGTGTTTTCGGTACGCTCCCAGCTTTGGGAAAGCGCATCGGATACCGACATATCTTCGGCGAGCAGGATCGGCACGGCGAGAAACCACCGTCCCGCGAGATATACACCCGGAAGAATCAGCAGCACCAGGCCCAAGCCAATCCCCAGCCCGGACAGCAATCCAACGCCGAACATCGATCCGATGCGTAGTTTCCATGGCCGAACGGGCGCGATGCCGGCACCATCGAGAATGGACAGCGTCGCCCACGCCTGAATAATCAGGTTCGCGAACAGAAAACCGATCTGATAGGCGAGCGCGAGGTCGGAATACCAGGTAGCGACCACGTCATAACCGACGCCGGTCGCGATCAATATCCCGAACAGGACGGCAAAATTCAATGTATCGACGTGCATCCGTTCGAAGGCCTCGCGCGCGACCGGCGCGACCATACTGACGTCGAATTGCATTGCCGAACTCCCCGTGCCCTGTGACGCACAGGTGGCGCGCGCCTTCCCTGCCCGTCAAGAGGCTAATCGGCGCGTGTTGCGGCTGCGATCATTCATTGATTCCGCCATTTGAAGTCCGCCGGCAGGATGCACTTGCCGGCGTCATATTTGCCGACGCTGCGGATGACTTCCTTGTCGTCGGGTTCGATCCGGCGGCCGCTGATCTGGCTGTCGATCACGCGGCGGACGAGCGCGTCGAGCCGGGTCACCAGATAACAGTCGATCGCCGGCGGCGCGTGCGGATTGCCGACGCCGCTGTCGTCGGTCAGGAACAGGTAGCGCGACTGCGTCGCCGCCGCCATCGCGCGCATCGCATATTCGGCCTTGTCGGCGACGCCCGACGCGGCGACCGGGGTGATGTGGATACGCTTGGCGCGCGCCGCCTCGGCGGCGATCCAAGTGCGGCCGAACTTGTCGTCGTGCGGCGGCGCGTCGGCCACGAGCAGCAGCGACTTTACGGCGTCGGGACGCCAATCCTGCCCCACCGCCCGGATCAATGCCTGATCCATCGCCTCGGGATAATCGCCGCCGCCGTTCGCCTGTTGCTGCGCGAGCGCCCCCTGCACGCGTCCGATGTCGCGGTCGAAGGCGATCGTGCGCGTGACATACTCGTCGCCGAGATCACGGTAGAAAACGAAGCCGATGCGGATATCGAGATTGCGGTGCTTCGCGGTGATCGCGCCGATGATCGAGCGGAGTTCGGCCTGCAGGTAATTGATCTCGTCGCCCATGCTGCCCGTCGTGTCGATGACCAGCATCAGGTCGAGCTTGGTCGCCTTCGTCGCGGCCTGGCTGGCGGTCAGCCCGACGGTCTGGCCGCCGTGCGCGTCGGCGACGAGCACGGGCCGTGCATCGGCGATCGTACGGCCGCCCTTGCGCGCCGCGACGGTGATCCGTTCGCTCAGCCGGTCGAGGCCCGGGAAGAACACCGCGCTGCCGTCCGCCTGCGTCGCCATGGTGATGCTGTTGCCGTCGGAACAGGTCACGACGACATCGGCGAAGGGGATCGGCTGGCCGCTGCGGTCGTTGACTTTCACCGTCACCACGCGGGTCGTGTCGACGCGCGGCAGCGCCCGCACCTCCTGCCCCAGATCGCCGCTACGGTTCACATAGGCGGCATAAAGTTCGGGATTGAGCAGGTCGTCATGCTCGCCCGCGGTCAATATGCCCGATTGCGGCTGAGGCTGCGGGCGCGGCGGGCGCGGCGGATGGGGCGGCACGATGGTCGGGCTGGTCCGCGCATAGTCGCTCGACGAAGCGGCGGGCGGCGCCGGTGCCGACACGTCGTCCGCGCCGCGCTCGGCGCTCGATCCGGTGACCACAACCGCCTCGGCGCTATCGTCCGAACGCGCCTCGGGCGCATAGACGGGGGACGGCGGCGGGGGCGGAGGAGGAGGTGGTGGCGGCGGCGGCGGTGCCATCGGCATCGCTTCGTCGCGCGAGTCGCGGCCGCCCTCGGTCTTGTAGTCCGCGTTCGATTGCTGCTGCGGCCGCGTCTCGGGATCGAGCCGCGGCAAGGGATCGGCGGTGCGGCAAAAGCCCTGCTGGCTGCCGGGCGCCTGCGCGTGGGCGGTGGCGATCGGCATAGGCGCCGGCACCGATGCCAGGATGGCGAACATCGTAACGCCGGTCAGATATCGGCTACGCATCATCAATCTCCCCGCATGTGATACAATATCATCAGCCTGTCGCTCGGCCGCTGAACCGTGGCTGAACCGGGATGAATTGTTATATTGCTGTGGCTTAGGGCGCTGTGCCGGCCATCACACCAGCGAAACCCGCGCCCCCGCATGCCGCTCGATCCGGCCCGCCAGCTCAAGTTCGAGGAGGACCAGCTGGACGGTCGCCGCCGCCTGCCCCGACTGCCGGACCAGTTCGTCGATCGCCACCGGCGTCGGCCCGAGCAGTTCGGCGACGCCGCGTCGCTCGCCCTCGCCCGCCTCGAACGGCGCAGCGGCCGCCGCATAGCGGCGCACCGGTTCCCGAACCATGCGCGTGTCGATCGGTCCGACCGCTTCCAGCACGTCGTCGACCGTCTGGATCAAGGTCGCGCCCTCGCGGATCAGCAGGTTGCAGCCCTGCGCGCGCGGGTCGAGCGGGGACCCCGGCACGGCCATCACCTCGCGGCCATAATCGCCGGCGCGACGTGCCGTGATCAACGACCCCGATTTCGGTGCCGCCTCGATCACCACGGTGCCGTGGGCAAGGCCGGCGATGATCCGGTTGCGTGAAGGGAAATGCCGCGCGAGCGGCTCGGTCCCCGGCGGCTGCTCGGCGATGAGCAGCTGATCGCTCGCGATCTTTTCCTGCAACGCGGCGTTTTCGGGCGGGAAGGCGATATCGATCCCGCTCGCGATCACGCCGACCGTTGCGCCGCCGAGCGCGCCGATGTGCGCGGCGGTGTCGACCCCGCGCGCCAGCCCGCTGACCACCGTGACCTCGCGCGCGGCGAGATCGGCGGCGAGTTGGCGCGCGAAGCGGCACGCGATCGCCGATGCGTTGCGCGCACCGACGATGGCGACGCACGGGCGGCGCAGCATCGCGGTGTCGCCGCGCACGACGACCACGGGCGGCGCGCCCTCGACCTCGCGCAGCATCGGCGAATAATCATCCTCGTCGCTGAAGATGTGCCGCGCTCCGAGCGCCGCGACCCGCTCGACCTCGCGCTCGGCGACGTCGAGCGGCGCGATCCGCGCCCGCCCCGCCCCGCCCCGCAGCACGAGGTCGGGCAAGGCCTCGAGCGCGGCCTCGCCCGACCCGAACCGCGCCATCAGCTGATGCCAGCTGATCGGCCCGACATGCGGCGTACGGATCAGCCGCAGCCGCGCCAGCCGCTCCGCGTGAGTCACTTAGGCCCTTTGCCGGCGCCGACTCGCGGCTCGGTTCCGGCGCGCAGCCGCGCGATATTTTCGCGATGCCGCCACAGTATAATCACCGCGAGCCCTGCGAGCCCGATCGCATAAATCGGATAGCCCAAAGCCAGCGCGGCGATCGGCGCCGACACCGCGCCGAGCATTCCGCCAAGCGACGAGATGCGCAGAAGCAGAACCGTGCCGAGCCAGACGACTGCGAATATCAGCCCGATCGGCCAGGCGAGCGCCAGCGCCAGCCCGAGCAGAGTCGCAACGCCCTTTCCGCCCCTGAAATTCAGCCACACGGGATAGCAATGGCCGATCATCGCCGCCGCGCCCGCTATCATAGCGGCATGATCGCCGAGTTCGGGAACGAAATGCCGCGCGAGCAACACCGCGACCGCGCCCTTCGCGCCGTCGAGGATCAGGGTCGCCGCCGCCAGCTCCTTGCGCCCCGTGCGCAGCACATTGGTCGCGCCGATATTGCCCGACCCGATCTGGCGCAGGTCGCCCGCGCCGAACAACCGCGTCAGGATGACGCCGAACGGGATCGAACCCAGCAGGTATCCCGCAGCGATCAGCAAAAATATCGTCATAAAATCCCCGCTCCGTTCGGCTCCTTTTGCCGGGGTTGGAAAAAGCAATCAACGGATTCGGACGGACGATCGCCGAAATGGATAAATCCGTCGTCCCCGCGCAGCCGGGGCCACGGGGCATTGACCTCTCACCGCCGCCTGCTAGGCGACGGACATGCACCCGCCGCCCCCTGACGCGCCCCTCCTTTTCTTCGATAGCGGCCTCGGCGGGCTCACCGTCCTCGGCCCCACGCGGGCGCTGCTGCCGACCGCACCGATCGTCTATGCCGCCGATTATGCCGGGTTGCCCTATGGCAGGAAGAGCGACGAGGAACTCGCCGCGCGCGTTCCGGCGCTGCTCGGCCGCCTCGTCGAGCGGTATCAGCCGCGGCTCGCCGTCATTGCGTGCAACACCGCCTCGACGATCGCGCTCGGCCACGTCCGCGCCGCGCTCGACCTGCCGATCGTCGGCACCGTCCCCGCCATCAAACCCGCGGCCGAAATGACGAAGACCGGCGTGATCGGCGTGCTCGGCACCGAAGCGACGGTCCGCCAACCCTATGTCGACGATCTGAGCGCGCGGTTCGCCGACGGAAAGACCGTGCTGCGTCATGGCAGCCCGGGCCTCGTCACCGGCGCCGAGGCCAAGCTGCGCGGCGAGGCGGTCGATCCCGATGCGATCGCGCATGCGATCGCGGGCCTGCGCGATCAGCCGGGTGGCGATGCGATCGACGTCATCATCCTCGCCTGCACGCACTTTCCGCTGCTCCAGCACGAATTGCAGGAGGCCGCGGGCCCCGAAGTCTGCCTGATCGACGGCGCCGCGGGCATTGCAAGACGCATCGCCCATCTCACCCAAGGTCAAGCCTGGCCCGACACGCCCCAGCCCGGCATTGCCGTCTTCACCCGCAGCGACGACCGCCCGCCCCCGCCGCTCGCCGCGCTTGCCCCCTATGGCATCGGATCGGTCGAAACGATCTAATTCACTCGGCGCCGCCGGCGCACGACGCCAGCCATGCGCGGTCCTCGGGCCCGGGACCTTGCTCGCCCAGTTCGTCCGCGCGCGGCATCCCCAAATGCTGGCCTGCGCCGGTGCAGGAGTGGGAATCGCGCCCACCATCGACCAACCGTCCGCCGCACAGGCCCAGCTTCCGGTCGATAACCTGCCAGCCCACCTTCGCCGCGCCCGAAGGCGCGCGTCCGCTGCAATAAGTGTCGGTCTCCGACCCCGGGTCGCCGCAAATCTTCTCGATATGCGCGGCATTGTCTTTTACCGTGCCGACAAAGCGCTGTTCATAATAGGCATTGGTCGCGAAATAGCGCTGGACGCCGCATAGCCGGTCGCCGCGCTGGGCGAGCATTTTATACTCGCAGATCTCCGCGCCCTGATATGTTTCGCAGCTCATCCAGCTCCCGTCGAAAGGTGCCGGCGCCTGCGCGGGTGCCGGGCTCGACGCCCAAAGCCCCGCAGCAATCGGCACGATGACGGTCATGACAAGACGCATAGCGGCATCCTTTCCATTTTCACTGGATTCGCAACTAGCCGTCGCGGATCGAATCTGGCGTGCGGTCGATCACAGCGATGGCGATATCAAGGCGATAGGACAATTTGCCCCAGTGCTGCGAATCGTTCGCACTGGCCTTCGGCGCTTTTCGGCGTTATTGGCCCGCATGTTAATAGCCGCCGGGGGAGCGGCGCCCAGAGCTTGACTGGAACCTGACTGCGGGGCTGAAACGTGAATTACGACGATATCTTCGCACGCGCGATCGATCGGCTGCACGAGGAGGGACGCTACCGCGTCTTCATCGATATCCTGCGCAACAAGGGCGCTTTCCCGAACGCGCGCTGCTTCGCCGGCCATAACGGGCCGAAGCCGATCACCGTCTGGTGCTCGAACGATTATCTCGCAATGGGCCAGCATCCCAAGGTCGTCGAGGCGATGGAAGAGGCGCTGCACGACGTCGGCGCCGGTTCGGGCGGCACGCGCAACATCGGCGGCAACACCCACTACCACATCGACCTCGAGCACGAACTCGCCGACCTGCACGGCAAGGACGGTGCGCTGCTCTTCACGTCGGGTTATATCTCGAACGAAGCGACGCTGGGCACGCTCGGCAAGCTCCTGCCCAACTGCATCATCTACTCGGACGAACTCAACCACGCCTCGATGATCGCGGGCATCCGCAATTCGGGCTGTGAAAAGCGCGTGTGGCGACACAACGACCTCGACCATCTCGAAGAACTGCTCGCCGCCGACGATCCCGAAGCGGCGAAGCTGATCGCGTTCGAAAGCGTCTATTCGATGGACGGCGACGTCGCCCCGATCCACGCGATCTGCGACCTTGCCGAGAAGTATAACGCGCTCACCTATTGCGACGAAGTTCATGCCGTCGGCATGTACGGCCCGCGCGGCGGCGGCATCACCGACCGCGACGAGGCTGCGCACCGCGTGACGATCATCGAAGGCACGCTCGGCAAGGCATTCGGCGTGATGGGCGGCTATATCGCCGCCGAGAAGAATATCATCGACGTGATCCGCAGCTATGCGCCCGGCTTCATCTTCACGACCAGCCTGTCGCCGGTGCTCGTCGCGGGCGTACTCGCGAGCGTGCGGCACCTCAAATCGTCGAGCGTCGAGCGCGAGGCGCAGCAGCAAGCCGCCGCCTATCTCAAGCAAAGCTTCCGCGACGCCGGTCTGCCGGTGATGGATTCGACCACGCACATCGTCCCGCTGATGGTCGGCGACCCGGTGCGCGCGAAGAAGATCAGCGACATATTGCTCGCCGAATATGGCGTCTATGTGCAGCCGATCAATTTCCCGACCGTGCCGCGCGGCACCGAACGCCTGCGCTTTACGCCCGGCCCGGCGCATGACGAAGCGATGATGCGCGAACTCACCGAGGCGCTCGTCGAAATCTGGGACCGGCTCGAACTGCAGCTTCTGAAGGCGGCGTGAGGACCGCGCCCGGTTATGACGACGTCGTCGTCGGACGACGCTCGATCCGCGGCTTCCTCGACAAGTCCGTTCCCAGGGAACTGATCGCCGAGATACTCGAGGTCGCGATGCGCGCGCCTTCGTCGTTCAATAACCAGTGCTGGAATTTCTCGGTCGTCACCGGCGCGCCGCTTGCGGCGATCCGCCAAGGCAACACCGACGGCATTCTCGCGGGCAAACCCGACAGCCGCGAATTCCGCCGCTTCGACGGCATCGCCGACGACCATCGCGCGCGCCAGATCGAGATCGCCAAGCAATTGTTCGGTGCGATGGGCATCGCGCGCGAGGACAAGGACGCGCGGCAGGATTGGGTGCTGCGCGGCTTTCGTCAGTTCGACGCGCCGGTCAGCATCGTCGTCACCTATGACCGCGTGCTGCTCGGCAGCGACATCGCGCCCTTCGATTGCGGCGCGGTGACCAACGCGCTGGTCAACGCGGCATGGTCGCGCGGGCTCGGCTGCGTGATCAACAGCCAGGGGATCATGCAGAGCCCCGTCGTGCGCGAACATGCGCGCATCCCCGACGATCAGGTGATCATGATCTGCGTCGCGATGGGCTGGCCCGATGGCGACTTTCCGGCGAATGCCGTGGTGTCGAAGCGCAAGGGCGTTGACGAGGCGGTGCGGTTCGTCGGTTTCGACGACTGATTCCCGGGCGACAGCATATTGGCGACGCGATAAGCTAGGGCGAGAATCCGACGCCGTCGATCACGAAAGATTGCCATGCCTGCAACGCGTTACAGCTACACCGCCATCGCGCTTCACTGGCTCATCGCGCTGCTTCTGGCCTTCCAGATCGCGCTCGGCTGGGCGCTCGAGGGGAACAACAGCCCCGAACTCTTCGCGCGATATCAGCTCCACAAATCGATCGGCATCACGATCCTGCTACTCAGCGTCGCGCGGCTCGCCATCCGGTTCATCCTGCCGCGCCCGCCCGCATCCGACGGTCCGGCGTGGGCGCGCATGCTTGCCGCCATCGTCCATTGGCTCTTCTACCTCGTGATGATTCTCGGCCCCCTCACCGGCTGGCTGCTCGTATCGACGGCGCGGGTGCAGGTGCCGACGCTGCTCTACGGCATCCTCCCTTGGCCGCACCTGCCCGTCGGCCGCAGTTGGCACGAACCCGCCGAGAGCCTCCACGGTGCAATGGCATGGATCGCGATCGGGCTGTTCCTGCTCCATATCGCGGGGGCATTTCGCCACCAGTGGCTGCTCGGCAAGCCCGAACTGCAGCGCATGATCCCCTTCGCGCGCGGCAAGGCCGTCGGCGCGGCGATCGGCGCGCTGGCGCTCCTCGCGGGCGCGTTCGCCGTGGGGCAGACGATCTATCCCGAGAGGAGCCGGACAGTCGCGGAGAAGGCGGTGCCGGTGCCGACTGCGGCGCCCGTCGTGCCCGCAGTGGCGCCCGCCGCTTCCGCGACCGACGACGCCAAGGCGCCTGTCGAGGATGTCGCCAAGGAGGCTCCCGAGGACAAGGGCGAACCGCTCGCAGACTGGACCGTCGCGCCGGGCGGCCGCCTCGGCTTCACCGCGCGCTGGAACGGCGAGGCCGTAAACGGCAGCTTTGGCCGCTGGCGCGCCGCGATCCGCTTCAGCCCCGACGAACTCGTTAAGTCGAATATCCGCGTGACGATCGACCTTACGTCGGCCGACACGGGCGACGGACAGCGCGACGATTCGCTGAAAGGGAGCGATTTCTTCAACACCGCCGTGCAGCCGAACGCGGTCTTCACCGCGCGCGACGTCCGGCACCTTGGCGGCGACCGCTACGAAGCGCGCGGAACGCTCGACCTGCGCGGCGCCAGCAAGCCCGCGACCGTGCGCTTCACGCTGCGCATCGACGGGGACGAGGCGCGCGTTGCCGGCACCGCGCGCATCGATCGCACCGCTTTTGGTGTTGGGCAGGGCGAATGGACCGCGACCGACGCGATCGCCGCCGCGGTCGACGTCGATTTCTCGTTCAACGCCATCCGCACAGCACCCTGATCAGCGCGGCGACCGCCTGTCGATCCTGAGCGACCAGGCATAGCCGCGATGGAGACGCGCTACCGACATTTTTCCACCGATATCATTCGCCACTTCGCGTCCCGCTTCGATCAGCATCGCGCGCGGCTCGACATGAAAGCGAGCCAGCCAGCCCAGGAGCACAGCACGCCACCAGCCAGGCAGATCCTCCTGCTGACCGAAATCGACGATGTGGAGCGAGCCGTTGGCCGACAAGTGACGCATCGCTTCGCGCATCGCGCGCTGCCAGTCGGGGATCATCGACAGCGTATAGCTTTGGAATATCCGGTCGAACCCGTCGATCCGGAACAGCGCGTTCGGATCGAAATCGGTCGCATCGCCCGCTGCCACGCTGATCCTTTTGGAGAGTCCGGCGCGCGCGATCGAGGCGCGTGCGCTTTTCAGCATCTCCTCTGAAATATCGATGCCATAGAAACGCGCGCCGGGCCAGCATCGCGCCGCGGCAATCAGATTGCGTCCGGTTCCGCATCCGATTTCGAGTACCCGGCCGCCCACCGGCGGCGTCAGCTCGTCGATCAACCGGTCGCGGCCGAGCAGATAATATTTGCGGGTCAGATCATAGATATGACGCTGGCCGCGATAGACGCCATCCATCAGCGCGGCATGCCCCTCCCCCCGGCGCATGCCTCAATCCTTCAGCATATAAAGATGGACCCCGCCATAGATCGCGGATCGATCGCGACGCGTATAGTCGCGCGACGCTTGCTCGCGATAGATCCAGCGGCTGAGCAAATCGCCGGGAAGCCGACCGGGCAGCAGGCTCGGCTCGGCGGCAGTGCGGAACAGCACGCGCGCGCCGGGCCGCGCGGTGCGCGTCACCTCGGTCCACAGCGCGGCGAGCTGCGCGTCGCTCATCCAGTCCTGCGCGTCGAGAAATATATATCGGTCGAAACTGGCCGCGTCGGCAGCGGCAAGCATGTCGGTCATGTTGGCATGCAGCATCGTCACGCGCGCCGCGCGCGCCTTCACCGCCGCATAGTTTTCGGCCTGCAGATAGGGCGGCAGCGGCATCGTCACGCCCTTCCCGTAACCGCGTCCGAACGCCTGCCAGGCGAAATAATTCTCCTCCAGCGGAAAGTCGCAGGCGAGCTTTTCGAGCCGCGCACGGAGCACATCGGCCATCGGCCTGCCGGAAGCGAGCGCGTCATATTGTGCCGGCGGGATGCCGAGCCCGAAGAGCGAGGAGCGCTGATCGGTCACCCAGCGGATGAATTTCCGGTCGAAAAAGGGCGCGAACTTGGCGTCGAAGATCGCCCGCTGTTCCGCGATCGTCTTGGCTTCGAGGAACTGCCGCGGATCGACGCGGTGCATCCTTGCGACAAGATGCGCGAGTCCGATGAAGTTTCCGAGCAGTCCGCGTTTGTAGAGCCCGCGCGCGAAGCCGTTGATGCGGCGGCGCCCGGCGATGTCGCGGCCTTCCCAATAGCGGCGGCTCGTCTCGTCGAGATAGGGACGGACGAACGCGCGATAGTCGGCGATATTCGCGTTGCTGTCGGCATCGGCAAAGAAGCGCCGGAAGCTGAGATAGTCGGGAAGCCGCTGTATTGCGACGCGTTTCAGGTTATTCAGCGCGACATGCGCGGTGTTGAGGTCCACCGCGACGATCTCGGCGGGATTGGCGGTCAGATAGGAAAAGACATTGCAGCCGCCGCTTGCGATCGTTGCGATCCGGTTGCCCGGCCCGATTGCCAGCGCCTCCATATCGACGACCGGATCTTCCCAAATCTGGGCATAGACAAGGCCCTTGAACGCCAGCGCGAAGGCGCGGTCGAGCAAGCGCTGCTTTTGCTCGGCATCTTCGCGCACAACGGCAGCGGCGATCTTGCGGTTCGGCTGTGTGGCCATGCGACATGGTCTCCCTGAGACAGGTTGTCCCCGGGGCCGCCCATGCCAGCGATTCTTGCCATTCCCGCTACGGTTCGGTGACAAAGCCGCGACAGCGTCAAAAAACCATGCCGCGATACTCACCATGCTTTAATCGCGGCAATAACCCTCGCCTTCTTTCACGATCAGGCATTCCTTCTTGCCCGCCAGATATTTGAGCCCGGTATCCTCGCCATTGCCGCGGTGGAGGCTCAGATCCTCACCGCCACGCTTGAACCGGATGCCATGCTCGCTGTCCTCACCGTCATAGGTTCCCTTGGTGTCGAGGTCCGACTGCATCTCAAGTTTGTATTTTCCGGGCTCGGCCGTCGTGATCGTGACGTACATGCCCTCGACGCCGGTCCACTTGCCCGCCCAACTGGCGAAGCGGTGCGGCGCGGTTGCCGGGTCGGTGGCTTCGGCGGTTTCGGGCGGTGCGGTTTCGACCGGAACCTCGGTCGTGGTCGTATCGGTCGGGGCGGGCGCCTCGGCCTTTTCGCAGCCGGCCAGCAGCACGAGCGCCGCGGCGCTCGCCAGAATTACGCTTTTCTGCATCTTGCTTCTCCTTCCCCGTCCAAACGCATGCGGGCGGATAAGTTTCCGCCAGCCTATTCGGTGATGATCTCGGCGAATTTCAGCGGGTCGACATTGCCGCCCGACAGGGTGACGAGCGTCGCATCGGTCACCCATACTTTCCCCGCGAGCACCGCCGCGAGCGCCGCCGCGCCGCCGGGCTCGACGACGAGGTGCAGTCTCTCGAACGCCAGCCGCATCGCATCGCGCACTTCGCTCCGCGTCACAACGACGCCCTTTACGCCGCGCGCCTGCAGTACCGCGAAGTTGATGGGCCAGGTTTCGGGCGTCTGAAGCGCGTCGCATTCGGTCGGATAGGCCATATCCTCGACCGAGAGGATTTTGCCCGCGGCAAGGCTGCGCGTCACATCGTCCCAGCCCTCGGGTTCGACCGCGACGATCTCGGCATCGGGCAAGGCAAGCGCGAGCCCCGCCGACAGACCGCCGCCGCCGCAACAGGCGATCACCTTGTCGGGGCCGTCGATGCCGCGCGCCTTCATCTGCGCCGCCGCCTCGATCCCGGCGCTGCCCTGTCCCTCGATGATCCACGGGTCGCCATAGGCATGGACGAGCGTTCCGCCGCGCTCGGCGAGCAGCTTGGCGGCGACCGCGTCGCGCGATTCGGTGACGCGGTCATAGAGCACCACCTCGGCGCCGAGCTTGCGCGTCGCGGCGAGCTTCATCGCCGGCGCATTGCTCGGCATCACGATCGTCGCCTTGATCCCCAGCCGCTTCGCCGCCCAGGCGACCCCCTGCGCATGGTTGCCGCTCGACACCCCGACGACGCCTTCATTGGCCTGTTCGGGGCTGAGGTCGGTCAGCCGGTGCCACGCGCCGCGGATCTTGAAGGCGCCGACCGGCTGCAGGCACTCGGCCTTGCACCAGATCGTCCTGCCATCGACCTCAAGCGGCAGCAGCGGGGTCGGCGGCAGCAATGCAGCGACTTTCGCCGCCGCGCGTTCGACCCCTGCAAGCGTGGGCGTACGTGTCGGATCGATCAGGGCTTCGGGGCTTTGCTGTGTCATGGCTTCGTCCTATAGGGCGCGGCATACAACACAAGCCGCAGCATAGCGGGCAGGAGATTTTTCATGAGCAAGGTATTGGTGATCGGCGCGGGCGGCGTCGGTTCGGTCGCGGTGCACAAGATGGCGATGAACCCCGACATCTTTCCCGACATCACGCTGGCGAGCCGCCGCAAGTTCAAATGCGACGCGATCGCCGAGTCGGTGAAGGAACGCACGGGCGTCACGATCAAGACCGCCGAGGTCGACGCCGATCATATCGACGCGACCGCGGCGCTGATCCGCTCGATCGGCGCGACGCATGTCGTGAACCTCGCGCTCCCCTATCAGGATCTCACGATCATGGAGGCGTGCCTGTCGACCGGCGCGCATTATCTCGACACCGCGAATTACGAACCGCGCGACGAGGCGAAGTTCGAATATCACTGGCAATGGGCGTATCAGGACCGCTTCAAGGAAGCCGGGCTGATGGCGTTGCTCGGCTCGGGCTTCGACCCCGGCGTCACCAGCGTCTTCACGACCTGGCTCAGGAAACATCATTTCGACCGCATCGACACGCTCGACATTCTCGACTGCAACGGCGGCGACCATGGCCAGCATTTCGCGACCAACTTCAATCCCGAGATCAACATCCGTGAAGTGACCGCGGTCGCGCGCCACTGGGAAAATGGCGACTGGGTCGAAACCCCGCCGATGTCGGTGAAGCAGTCGTTCGACTTCGAGGAAGTCGGCCCGAAGAATATGTATCTCATGTATCATGAGGAAATCGAAAGCCTGAAGACGCACCTGCCCGAGATCAAACGCATCCGCTTCTGGATGACCTTTGGCGACGCCTATATCCAGCATCTGACCGTGCTGCAGAATGTCGGCATGACGCGGATCGACCCGGTAATCTACGAGGGCCGCGAGATCATCCCGCTGCAGTTCCTGAAGGCCGTGCTTCCCGAGCCGTCGAGCCTTGGCGAGACGACGAAGGGCAAGACCAACATCGGCGTCATTGCGACCGGCCTCGGCAAGGACGGCAAGGAAAAGACGCTCTATCTCTACAATATCTGCGATCACGAGGACGCGTTCGCCGAAACGGGCAATCAGGCGGTGAGCTATACCACCGGCGTCCCGGCGATGATCGGCGCCGCGATGATGGTCACCGGCACCTGGTCGGGTAACGGGGTGTTCAACATGGAGCAGATGGATCCCGATCCTTTCATGGACATGCTGAACAAGCACGGCCTGCCGTGGCAGGTGAAGGAACTCGCGGGTCCGCTTGATTTCTAAAGGCCCGCCATCCCAAAAATCCGTCATCCCGGCGAAGGCCGGGATCTCGCCGGCGCGTCGATGCGATAGGGCGAGATCCCGGCCTTCGCCGGGATGACGACATCGCAGGGTTGGCGCGCTAAGGATCGGGCATGAGAATCGCCCTCCTGACTGCCGCGCTGCTTGCGGCTTTCGCCACCCCCGTCGCAGCCCAATCCGACGATCCCTATGCCCCCGCTCGTGCGATCATCGCCGACATCGGCAAGATCGTGACGCCGAACGGGGTACAGGAGACGTTCGAGGTCACGCTCGGCGGCGCGCGGCAGGTCGTGAACGTCCGCGGCTCGGACAAGGCGAATCCGATCCTGATCTTCGTCCATGGCGGTCCGGGCGCGGTCGAGATGCCCTTCGCATGGGCCTTCCAGCGGCCATGGGAGGATGTCTTCACGGTCGTGCAATATGATCAGCGCGGCGCCGGACGCAGCTATCCGCTCAACGACCCCGCGACGCTCGCGCCGACGATGACGCCCGAACGCTATCGCGACGACGCCATCGAACTGATCGAGCTACTCAAGAAACGCTATGCCAAGCGCAAGGTCGTGCTGATGGGGCACAGCTGGGGCTCGATCGTCGGCCTGTCGGTCGCGGTCGAGCGGCCCGACCTTCTCTACGCCTATGTCGGCGTCGGCCAGGGCATCGATTTTCGCGAAGGTGAAAAAACGGGCATGGCGTGGACGCGCGCAAAGGCGCTCGCGGCGGGCAATACGGAAGCCGTCGCGGCGCTCGACGCACTCGCCCCCTATCCGCAAGGCGAATTCACCATCGCCAAGGCCGACGGCTGGCGCAAATATGCGATCCCCTACGGATCGCTCATCTACAACAAGCCCGACCTCAAATATTATTTCCAGACCCCGCGCCTGTCGCCCGAATATGGGCCAGCAGACGTGCAGGCTTGGGGCAAGGGCAGCGAATTTTCGGTGACGACGCTCTGGCCGCGCCTCGCCGATGTCAGCTTCACGAAAGTGAAGAAGATGGACGTGCCGATCGTCTTCCTGCTCGGACGGCATGATTATACTGTCCCTTCGCCTGTTGCGGCCCAGTGGTTCGGACAGGTCAAGGCACCCTCGAAGAAGCTCGTCTGGCTCGAACATTCGGCGCATATGCCGATGGTCGAGGAACCGGGGCATTTCTTCGCCGCGCTGTTTCGCGACGTGCTGCCGCTGACCGCGACGAAAGACCCGAAATGACCGCCTGGCTCGCGCCCATCGGGCTGCTGTTCGTTTCGAACATCTTCATGACCTTCGCCTGGTATGGACAACTCGGGGCGGTGTCGCGGCCGGTGTGGCTCGCGGTGCTGATCGCGTGGGGGATCGCCTTTTTCGAATATTGCCTCGTCATCCCGGCGAACCGGATCGGCTATGGCGTTTACAGCGCCGCCGAACTCAAGACCTTGCAAGAAGTGATCACGCTGATCATATTCGCCGGGTTCGCGGTCTTCTGGCTCGGTGAGAAGCTGACCTTGAACCATCTCGTCGGCTTCGGTCTGATCGCGGCGGGGGCGTTCTTCATCTTCAAGGGACCCATCGCGGTCTGACTTAATTCAGGAATCCCAAGCGACATGGAAACCCGTGCCGGCGACCCCGGAGCCTTTGCCCGCTTCGACCTGAGCCGCGTCCCCTCTCCCGCCTTCGTCGTCGATGCAGCGAAAGTGCGCGCGAACCTCGCGCTGCTCCGTCATATCGGCGACGCATCGGGCGCGCGCGTGCTCGCGGCGCTCAAGGCCTTTTCGATGTGGTCGCTGGGATCGACCGTCGCCGACTATCTCGACGGCGTGTGCGCCTCGGGCCTCTACGAAGCAAAGCTCGGCCGCAGCGAATATGGCGGCGAAGTCGCGACCTATTGCGCGGGCTACAAGGAGATCGACCTGCCCGAGATCGCGGCGCTGTCGGACCATCTCATCTTCAATTCGCCCGGTCAGATTGCGCGCTTCCGCCCGCTGCTCGACGAGTTGCGCGCCCAAGGCGCGACGTTCGACATCGGCCTGCGCATCAACCCGATGCACAGCGAGGGCGAGGTCGCGAAATACGACCCCGCCGCGCCGTGCAGCCGCCTCGGCTTTCCGATCAGCCAATTGCTGCCCGAGCATATGGAGGGCGTCGACGGCGTCCATATGCACAGCCTGTGCGAGCAGGATTTTCCGCCGCTCCAGCGCACCTGGGACGCGGTGCAGCCGATGCTGCGCCCCTTTTTCAACCAGCTCAAATGGATTAATTTCGGCGGCGGGCACCATGTGACGCGCGCCGACTATCAGGTCGACGACCTGATCGCCTTCCTCAAACAGGTGCGCGCGGCGACCGATTGCGACGTGATGATCGAACCCGGCGAAGCGATCGCGCTCGACGCGGGCATTCTGGTAGGCGAAATCCTCGACCTGTTCGACAATGGCATGCCGATCGGTATCACCGACATATCGGCGACTTGCCACATGCCCGACGTGATCGAGGCGCCCTACCGTCCGGCGATGCTCGATGAAGGTAGCGAGGGCATGCCCACGCGTCTCGGCGGCCCGTCGTGCCTCGCGGGCGACGTGATCGGCGACTATCGCCTGCCCGGCGGCGCGCGGATCGGCCAGCGCTTCGCCTTTCTCGACCAGGCGCATTATTCGATGGTCAAGACGAACACCTTCAACGGCGTGCCGCTGCCGTCGATCTGGCTGTGGGACAGCGAGAGTGACGAACTGACGCAGATCCGCGAATTCGGTTACGAGGATTTCAAGACGCGGCTGGGGTAATTGATCCTCCCCGTGGCGAAGCCATGGGGAGGTGGCAGCGCGGAGCGCTGACGGAGGGGCTGTGACGCCGCCCCTCCACCACCACTCGCTACGCGAGCGGTCCCCCTCCCCATCGCTTCGCGGCAGGGAGGATTATTGGGTGCCAAGCTCCGCCAGCGCCTGATGGATGTCGCTGACCACGACCGATCCCTCGCCGACCGACGAGGCGACGCGCTTCACCGATCCCTTGCGAACGTCGCCGACGGCATAGATGCGCGGCCAGCTCGTCTCGAACCGGCTCGGCATGCGGTCGAGCGACCAGCCCGCCTTGACGAGCTCGAGCGGAGCGATGTCTGTGCCGGTCTTCACGAAGCCGCGCTCGTCGCACACCATTTCCTTGGGCAGCCAACTCGTGTTCGGGCTTGCGCCCAGAAAGAGGAACAGGAAGCCGCAATCGCAATGCCCCTCGTCTCCGGTTTCGCGACAACGATAGGTCAGGCCCGCCAGATGTTCTTCGCCGTGCAGCGCGACGACGTCGGTCGACGGGATGATCTCGATATTCGGATGCTCCTCCAGCCGCTTGACGAGATACTCCGACATCGTCTCGCGGAGGCTGCCGCGACGGAAAATCACATAGACCTTCTTCGCGACGCTCGCGAGATAGATCGCCCCCTGCCCCGCCGAATTGCCCGCTCCGACGATCGTCACCTCGGCGTCGCTGCACAGCTGCGCCTCCATCGGCGTCGCGCCATAATAGATGCCGCGGCCCTCATAGGCCTCTATCCCGTCGATCGGCAGGCTCTGATATTTCGCGCCGCTCGCCACGACCACCGCACGGCTGCGCAGCTTGCGTCCGTCGGCGAGGTGCAGGCAATAGGCGTCGCCGTCGCGATTAATCGACGCGGCGCGCACCGGCGACACCAGCCGCGCACCGAATTTCTGCGCCTGAACCGTCGCGCGGCGCGCTAGCTCGTTCCCCGAAATGCCGGTCGGAAAGCCGAGATAATTTTCGATCTTCGACGAAGTGCCCGCCTGTCCGCCCGGCGCGAGCGAATCCAGCGCGATGACCGTCAGCCCTTCTGAGGCGGCATAGACCGCCGCCGCGAGCCCGCCGGGCCCGCTCCCGACGACGAGCACATCGGCGGTCGCGCCATCCGGAAGCAGATCGAGCCCGAGCCCCACCGCAAGCTGCTCGGGGGTCGGTTGCACCAGCACTTCGGCGGCGCCGAGGATCGCGACCGGCAGCTGATCCTCGGTCAGCCCGCGCTCGGCGAGCAGATGTCCTGCGACCGGCCCGTCGGCGGGGTCGAACCAGCGATGCGCGACGCCGTGCTTCATCAACAGGTCGCGTATCGCATAGACGCTGCGATCCATCGCCGCGCCGATGATGATCGTGACGGCAAAGCCGCGGTGCTTGCTGAACTCGCGTCGCGCCGAAAGCACGCGGACGAAGATATCCGAATAATGGCTGTTGCTCGCGATCAGCCGCTGGAAATCGGCGTGAGCGATGCGAATGATCTCGCCGTCCGCGCCCATTTCGACGCGCGACAGGTGGCGCTGACCGGTCAGGACCGACAGGTCGCCCGAAAACTGTCCGCGCTCCATCCAGCCGACGCGTTTGCGCCCCTCGTCGGTCGACGCATAGATATCGGTATGCCCCGACAGGGTGATGATGCAGTCGGGCGCCATCGCGCCTTCCTCGACGATCAGGTCGCCGGCGCGATGCGACTCGATCGTGCCATAGGCTGCCAATTCTTCGAGTTCCGCGTCGGAAAAGTCATGATTCACGTCGGCGCGAGACACCATGGCGGGGAGGTCCTTTTCGGCTTTGACTATGTGCCGTCTCTAGCGCGACGACAAAGCCTTGTCTCGTACTCGTCTCGCATTGCGCGGCTCGACGCGGTTTGACACGGATCGGCCCCGGTTCGACTTCGCCTGTTACCATCGCGTTACAAAATTGCGAGGGAGGGTCTTTACAGGGGAGACCCCCCGCCATATATGCGCAACCCGCTGCCCCAGGGGGACTTCCAATAACCGCAAGGCAGCCTTGGATGTTTAACGTTATTTTTGGGGGTCCCTTGAGTTGCACCAGCATCATAGCGCCCACGGGCTGATTCAGGCACTTTCGCCGGTCGAACCTGTTACGCTTGTCCGCCCGCATGCCGCGCGGCGCGCAGCGCGTTTCTTCATCGAGCGATTTCCCGGCACGACCATGTATGCGGTCAAGGCGAATCCGTCGCCCGACCTGCTGCGCGTGCTGTGGGATTCGGGTGTCACCCATTATGACGTCGCGTCGATCGCCGAGGTCCGCCTCGTTGCGCGCACGCTGCCGCAGGCGACGCTCTGCTTCATGCACCCGGTGAAGGCCGAGGAAGCGATTTCCGAAGCTTATTGGAAGCATGGCGTGCGCACTTTCTCGCTCGACACGCTCGACGAGCTCGAAAAGATCGTCCGCGCGACCGAAGGCGCGCAGGATCTGAACCTGCTCGTGCGCCTGCGCGTCTCGTCGGACCATTCGAAGCTCAGCCTCGCCGCCAAGTTCGGCGCCGAGCCCGACGAGGTCGCCGAACTGCTGATGGCGACGCGGCAGGCCGCCGACGCGCTCGGTATCTGCTTCCACGTCGGCAGCCAGGCGATGACGCCGCACGCCTATGCGCAGGCGATGGAGCGCGTCCGCGCCGCGATCGTCGCGGCGTCGGTCACCGTCGACATCATCGATGTCGGGGGCGGCTTTCCCTCATCCTATCCGGGCATGGAGCCGCCGCCGCTCGACGCCTACTTCGAGACGATCCACCGCAGCTTCGAAAGCCTGCCGATCAGCTATTCGGCCGAACTCTGGTGCGAACCGGGCCGCGCGCTGTCGGCCGAGTATAGCTCGCTGATCGTCCGCGTCGAAAAGCGCCGCGGCGAGGAACTCTACATTAACGACGGCGCCTATGGCGCGCTGTTCGACGCCGCGCATGTCGGCTGGCGCTTTCCGGTCACGCTGCAGCGCGACGCGGGCAGCGACGCCGAGATGGTGCCGTTCAGCTTCTACGGCCCGACCTGCGACGATCTCGACCATATGGCGGGGCCTTTCTTCCTGCCTGCCGACATCAAGGCCGGCGATTTCATCGAGATCGGGATGCTCGGCGCCTATGGCTGCGCGATGCGGACCAAGTTCAACGGCTTCGGCGCCGACGAGACCCATGTCGTCAGCGACGAACCCATGGTCAGCCTCTATACGGGCGAAGTCGAACAGGAACGCCGCAGCGCGACGGTGACCAAGCTGTTCTGACGGACGGCAATTCGGAAAAAAAGAGGGCCGGCGCGCGATGCGACCGGCCCTTTTCCTTTTGGGCGGGAGCGCTAGATTGCGCCTCCCATGCAGCCCTTCCATCATCTCCTCGCCAACAACCTGATCGCCAATATCACCAATTTCACGGTGTGGTTCGCGCTGACCTTCTGGACCTTTCTCGAAACCCGGTCGGTGTTCGCGACGGGGATGATCGCCGGCATCTATCTGGTGCTCACCGCCGCGCTCGGCATCTGGTTCGGCAGCCTCGTCGACCATCATGGCAAGCGCAACATGATGCTCGTGTCGAGCATGGCGTCGCTGGCGCTCTACGCCGCCGCGCTGGCGGGTTATGCGCTCGACCCCGACATTCGCGGCGCGGATACCGGCAGCCTCACGCTCTGGCTTTTCATCCTCGTCACGATGTTCGCCGTGATCGTCGGCAATATCCGCATGATCGCGCTTCCCACGCTCGTCACCCTCCTTGTTCCAGAAGACCGGCGCGATAAGGCAAATGGCCTCGTCGGCATGGTCAGCGGCATCGGTTTCCTGACGACATCGGCGATCAGCGGCTTCCTCGTCGCATGGGGCGGCATGGTCGGGACGCTGGCTTTCGCGATCGGCTTTACGCTGGTCGCGATTTTCCACATGCTGTTCGTTCGGGTCGACGAGCCGCGCAATACCGAAATGCACGACGCGCCGCGGCGCATCGATCTTGCCGGGACGCTCGGCGTCGTGCTCGGCATTCCGGGCCTCATCGCGCTCATCCTCTTCACGACCTTCAACAATCTTCTCGGCGGCGTCTTCATGGCGCTGATGGATGCCTATGGCCTGTCGCTGATGAAGGTCGAGGAATGGGGGCTGCTCTGGGCCGTCATTTCCTGCGCCTTCATCCTCAGCGGGATGGTGATCGCGCGAACCGGGCTCGGCGCGAACCCCGTCCGCACCCTGCTTCTCGTCAATCTGGCGGCATGGATCGTCGCGGTCTTCTTCACGATCCAGTCGTCGATCCTGCTGCTTGCGGCAGGCTGTTTTCTCTGGATGTTCCTCGGTCCCTATGCCGAAGCGGCCGAACAGACGACGCTGCAAAAGGTCGTTCCCTACGAACGGCAGGGCCGCGTTTTCGGCTTCGCCCAGTCGGTCGAGCAGTCGGCCTCGCCGCTCACCGCCTTCCTGATCGCGCCGCTGACGCAGTTCGTCTTCGTGCCGCTGATGACCGACGGTGCCGGCGCCGACGCGATCGGCGACTGGTACGGTCGCGGCCCCGAACGCGGCATCGCGATCGTCTTTTCGATTGCCGGCGCGCTCGGCGTCATCGCGACGATCGCGGCTTTCCGGTCGAAATCCTATCGCCGCATATCGGCCGCCTACGCCGTCGGAACCGGCAACGAAGCGGGTCGCCCGACAGAACAGCCGGCCTGACGACGAAGCCTCTTCCGTTTTACTTTGCAATCATTCTATCCTGCGCGCGAAGCAGAGAGAGGATGTGCGCATATGTTGTCAGGGATCCGGGTCGTCGACCTTACCACGGTCATCTTCGGACCCTATGCGACCCAGATGCTCGCCGATCTCGGCGCCGAGGTGATCAAGATCGAAACCCCCGGCATGGGCGACATATCGCGCTATCTCGGCAACGGCGTTCCCGACCCGACGATGGGGTCGATCCACCTCACCGTGAATCGCGGGAAACGTTCGATAGCGCTCGATCTCAAAAAGCCCGAAGACGCGGCGGTGCTTCGCGAGCTGATCGCGGACGCCGACGTCTTCTTCCACAATGTGCGGGGCAAGGCGATCGCGCGGCTCGGCTTCGATTACGAAGGCTGCAAGGCGCTCAAGTCCGATATCATTTACGTCCATGGCACGGGCTTCGGACAGGACGGCCCCTACGCCGACCTTCAGGCCTATGACGACGTCATCCAGGCGGCGACCGGCACCACCAGCCTGCTTCCCCGCGTCGACGGCAACCCTGCCCCGCGCTATTTCCCGTCGCTGATCGCCGACAAGATCGCGGGCCAGTTCGGCGCGCAGGCTATCCTCGCTGCGCTCGTCCACAAACTCCGCACGGGTGAAGGGCAAGAGGTCGAAGTGCCGATGTTCGAATGCTTCGCTTCATTCATGCTCACCGAACATCTGCGCGACGATACGCTCGACCCGCCGATCGGGCCCGCCGGCTATCCGCGCCAGCTCGACCCGACGCGTCAGCCTTTCCCGACAAGCGACGGCTATCTCGCGATCGTTCCCTACACCCCCGACTCGACGGCGCGGCTGCTGGGCCTGCTGGGAAGTGCCGACCTCCTCGCGACCCCCGAATATGAGGCGGCAAAGGCCAAAGGGCAGCACATGCCGATCATCTATAGCGAAATCGCGCGCAAGACGCCGGCAAAGACCAGCGCCGACTGGCTGGAACTGTTCGCCGCCAACGACATTCCCGCGATGGCGGCGCGCGACCTTCAGGACGTCAGGCAAGACCCGCATCTGGTCGCGACCGGATTTTTCCGCCACCGCACCCATCCCGATGCCGGCGCCTTCCACGAAATGCAGCCGCCGGTGAAATATGGCGCGATGCCGCCCCGCGATCTCGGCTTCGCGCCGCGCGTCGACGGCGACGGCGCGGCGATCCGCGGCGAACTCGCGACCCGGCACCGCTGAATTTTCACAATTGCATATCGGCGCATCATCCCTAGCATCGCAGCCACACGACAAAAGGGGGAGCCATATGACGCCGAACATCCTCGCACCGGGCGCGGTGCTGATCCTGTGGACGCTCGTCATGCTGGTCTGGGTCGCCGTGACGCGTTTTCGCGCGCTCGCCCAATCGGGTATCGATCTCAAGGCAGCACCACCGGGCGGTCGCGGCGGCGACCTCGAAGGCATATTGCCGCCCGTCACCAACTGGAAATCGCACAATTACACGCATCTGCTCGAACAGCCGACGCTCTTCTATGCCGTCATCCTGATCCTGCACGGCGTCGGCGGCTACCCCGCCTATGTCGTATGGATCGCCTGGGCCTATGTCGCGCTGCGTGTCGTGCACAGCGTCTGGCAGGCGACGGTGAACCGCATTCCGGTGCGCTTTGCCATCTTTGCGGCGTCGACCCTGTGTCTTCTGGCCCTCGCGCTGCTTGCGGTAATCGCCACTTTGGGTTGAGGGGGAAAGAAGGATGGACACGAACGCCATATTGGGACCGGTCGCGACGCTCGCGCTCTGGTCGATGATCATGTGGGTGTGGATGTATGCGACGCGCATCCCGGCGATGCAGCGCGCAAAGATCGACGCGGCAAAGATGGTCGGCGGCACCGGCAAGGGGCTCGACGACGTCCTTCCCCCCGAAGTGCAGTGGAAGGCGCACAATTATAACCATCTGATGGAACAGCCGACGGTCTTCTATGCCGTCGCGATCGCGTTGGCGGTCGGCGGAATGGGCGGCGGCCTCAACACCCAGATCGCCTGGGCCTATGTCGTCCTTCGCATCGTCCACAGCCTGATTCAGGTGACGGTCAATCGCGTCATGTGGCGCTTCCTTGTCTTCGCGCTGGCCAGCCTCGCTTTATTCGCGCTCTGCCTGCACGCCTTCATGGGATTTGTGCTGCATTGAGAGAACCCGTCGCCCCCGCGAAGGCGGGGGCGACGGTCGTTTTACGCAGCGGTGCTGGAAAAAGCCTACAGCGGCCCCCGCCTTCGCGGGGACGACGATTTATTTCGAAAAGCGCGCCGCCAGTTCCACATGGGTCGACCAGCGGAACTGGCCGACGGGCTGTACCCAGTCGAGCGTATAGCCGCTTTCGGTCAGGATTTTCGCATCGCGTGCAAAGCTCGCGGGATTGCAGCTGACATAGGCGATCGCGGGCACGCTTGAGGCCGCGATCTGCTTCACCTGCTCCTCGGCCCCGGCGCGCGGCGGGTCGAGGATGATCGCGCCGAAACGATTGAGCTCGGCGGGCACCAGCGGACGGCGGAACAGGTCGCGATGCTCGGTCGCCACGAGCGCTCGGGCACGGTTCGCGGCGCCGGTCAGCGCGGCAATCGCATCGCGCGCGCCCTCGGCCGCATAGACTTTGCGTCCCGCCTGCACCGACAGGGCGAAGGTGCCGACGCCGGCGAACAGGTCGGCGACCGCGCCGGCATCGCCGATTGCCTCGGCCACCGCATCGACCAACGCCGCCTGCCCCGCCGCCGTCGCCTGCAGAAAGGCGAAAGGCGGGACCTCGACCAAAATGTCGCCGAAGCGCATCGTCGGCGGTTCGGGCTGCCAGAGGATTTCGAGCCCCTCGCCCTGATCGATCGCAAAGCGCGCGAGGTTTTGCGCGCCGGCGAAATCCTGTAGCGCCATCGCGGCGTCGAGCCCCTCGGCCCGGACGCCCTCCAATATCAACTCGACGCCCTGATCGAGCATCTGCAGCTTGACCTTTACCGGGCGCCGCGGCTGCGCGATCATCGTGAGCAATGCGCGCACCGGCGCGATCAGCGCGAGGAGTTCGGGAAGCAGCAACGGGCACATCCGCATGTCGACGATCTGGTTGCTCTGCGCCGCGTTGAAACCGATCGCGACCTGCTTGCCCGTCCTGAGCGCGGTCAGCGCGGCGCGGCGGCGGCTCTGCGGCGGCGAAAGCTTCGCGGGACGCACATCGCCATAGGGAACGTCCTGTCCCTCAAGCCCGCCGACCACCCGGTCGCGCACGAAATCGGCGAGCGCCGGTTCGGCGACATGCTGCAACTGGCATCCGCCGCATTTGCCGAAATGGCGGCACACGGGTTCGGTGCGGTTCGGCCCCGGGATGATGATGCCGTCGTCGCGCACGCGGTCGCCGGGCACGCCGCCCGCCACATGGCGGCCGTCGCCCGTCACGCCATCGCCGCGCGCGGCGATGCGCTCGATCAGCGCAGCTTCGCTCATGTCAGTCCCTTATCAGATCGTCGGCTATCAAGCCGGGGCCTATACGCGCGGCCCGCGCGATATGCCAGCCCACCGCCGCCACGGCCGCATCGAACGCATCGCCGCCGCGCGCCAGCATCGCGCCGCACGCGCCCGCGAGCACATCGCCCGTCCCCGCTGTCGCGAGCCAGGGTTCCCCTGGCCACGCGGCGACCACCCGGCCATCGGGGGCGGCGATGATCGTGTCGGCGCCCTTGTAGATGACGACCGCTTGCGTGCGCGCCGCGGCTGCCTTGGCGCGGTCGATCTTGCTGCCGTAAAGTTGCGGAAAGGCGCGCGAGAACTCGCCTTCATGCGGCGTCAGGATGGCTTTTCGGGTCGTTTCGGAGAGACGCGGCAGCGCTGCGTCGATGGCCGCGGCGTCGAGCACGAGCGGCTTCCCCGAATCGAGCGCCGCCTCGACGTCGAACAACAATTCATCACCCGCCGGAAATCCCGGCCCGATGACGACGGCGCCGACGCGCGGATCGTCGAGCCGTTCGCCGAACTTCTCGTCACTCTCGGTAATGATCGCCGAAAAGGGTGCGCGCTCGCTGCCGTCGAGCACGACATAGCCCGCGCCCGCCCGCAGCGCCGCTGCGGCCGTCAGGCCGGCCGCGCCACGCATCGGTCCCGCAAAGACCAGCACCATGCCGCGCGTGAACTTGTGGGCCGCCGCCTCCGGTTTCGTCTCGCGCGACCTCGGCAGCGTCCGCATCGCCTTGTTTGCCGCTATGCCGATCGGTGCGAGCAGGACGCGGCCGCAGGCGGGCGCGGTCGGCAGCAGGACGTGCGCGGGCTTCAGCGCACCCAGCGCCAGCGTCACATGGGCGCGAAGCGGCGGCATCCAGTCGGTGCCCCCGTCGCTGTCGACGCCGCTCGGCACATCGACCGCCAGGATGCGCCGGTCCGAAAAAAGTCCCAGAACAACTGCGATATCGTCGGCGATGGGCCGCGAAAGGCCGACGCCGAATAGCGCATCGACGATCAGAGGCGCCGCGGCTAGCCGGCCATTGAGGGCTTCGACGGGGCCGTTCCACCCCGCCCGCGCCGCCTTCGCCAGCGCGGTCGCGGGTTCGGCCAGCGCGGCGACCCGCACCGCCGCGCCACGTTCGGCGAGCCGTCGTGCCGCGACATAGCCATCGCCGCCATTATTGCCCGGGCCGCAGAGGATCAGGATCGGCGCGCCCGCCGCCATCCGCCAGGCGGTATCGGCAACGGCCGCGCCCGCAAGCTCCATCAGTTCCGAAAGCGAGGTTCCCTGCACCGCGCACGCCGCCTCGGCCTCGCGCATCGCATCGCTGGTCAGGATCGGGGCGTCGGCGGGAACGGACATGCCTCCGCCTTATCACGATCGCGCGAACGCGCCTACTTCGCGCCGCCCGTATTCGCTGGCAGGCGATAGCGGTCGTGCCCGATCGCCACCTCGATCATATTGTTGCCGACGATGCTGACCTTCGCCGGCTCGGCGCCATCCGCCGACACGACCCCGCGCCCGTCGGTGGTGATCTGTAACCTGCGGTAACCGACATTGGCGCGCCCGACGACGAGGATCGTTCCGTCCGCGCCGCTCATTTCGTCGACCGTGCAAGTGCGGTCGAACAGTTTGGCGCCCTCCAGCGCGCATTCGATACGGCCATTTTCGGCCGCCTCGCGCGACCCGCGCGCTTCAGCCTCAGCCAGATCGCCATTGTCCGGCGCACGATCGCAGCCCGCGAGCGCGATCAGCGCCAGCAATGCCCCCCCAAATCGCTTCATCCCTTGCCCTTCAGCTGCGACAGGTCGCGCACCGCTCCTCTGGCGGCGCTCGTCGTCATCGCGGCATAGGCCTGAAGTGCTACCGAAACCTTGCGCGGGCGCGCTTTCTCGGGCTGCCAGGCGGCGTCGCCCTTCGCATCCATCGCGGCGCGGCGCTCGGCAAGGACGCGATCCGCCACCGCGAGGGTGATCGTCCGCGACGGGATGTCGATGTTGATGAGATCGCCATTCTCGACCAGCCCGATCGCCCCGCCCTCGGCCGCCTCGGGCGAGACATGGCCGATCGACAGCCCCGATGTGCCGCCCGAAAAGCGCCCGTCGGTGATCAGCGCGCAGGCAGCGCCCAGCCCCTTCGATTTCAAATAGCTCGTCGGATAGAGCATTTCCTGCATCCCCGGGCCGCCCTTTGGCCCTTCGTAGCGGATGACGACGACGTCGCCAGCCTCGACCTGTCCGGTAAGGATGCCCGCGACCGCCGCGTCCTGGCTTTCATAGACCTTCGCCGGGCCCGAGAATTTGAGGATGCTTTCGTCGACCCCCGCGGTCTTCACGATGCAGCCGTCGAGCGCGATATTGCCCGACAGCACCGCGAGCCCGCCGTCCTTGCTGAACGCATGGTCGGCCGATCGGATCACCCCCGCCTCGCGGTCGAGGTCGAGATTGTCCCAGCGCCGGTCCTGGCTGAACGCGGTCTGCGTCGGCACTCCGCCGGGCGCGGCGAGGAAGAATTTCTGCACCTCGGGATCGTTCGTGCGGGCGATATCCCATTTGTTGAGCGCATCGCCCAGCGTCGCGCTGTGCACCGTCGGCAGGTGCGCGTGGAGCAGCCCCGCGCGCTCGAGCTCGCCGAGGATCGCCATGATCCCGCCCGCGCGGTGGACGTCCTCCATATGGACATCGCTCTTTGCCGGCGCGACTTTCGACAGGCACGGCACGCGGCGCGACAGCCGGTCGATGTCCTCCATCGTGAAATCGACGCCCGCCTCGAACGCCGCGGCGAGCAGGTGGAGCACGGTGTTCGTCGACCCGCCCATGGCGATGTCGAGGCTCATCGCATTTTCGAACGCCTCGAACGTGGCGATATTGCGCGGCAGCACGCTGTCGTCGCCCTCTTCATAATGGCGCTTGCACATCTCGACGACGATCCGTCCGGCGCGCAGGAACAGCTCCTTGCGGTCGGCGTGCGTCGCGAGGGTCGAGCCATTGCCCGGCAGCGACAGCCCCAGCGCTTCGGTCAGGCAGTTCATCGAGTTTGCGGTGAACATGCCCGAGCACGACCCGCACGTCGGGCACGCCGAACGCTCGATCGCGGTGACTTCCTCGTCGGTATATTTCTCGTCGGCCGCGGCGACCATCGCATCGACGAGGTCGAGCGCGACTTCCTTGCCCTTCAGCACCACCTTGCCGGCCTCCATCGGCCCGCCCGACACGAACACCACCGGGATATTGATGCGCAGCGCCGCCATCAACATGCCCGGCGTGATCTTGTCGCAGTTCGAGATGCACACCATCGCGTCGGCGCAATGCGCATTGACCATATATTCGACGCTGTCGGCAATCAGGTCGCGGCTCGGTAGCGAATAGAGCATCCCGTCATGCCCCATCGCGATCCCGTCATCGACCGCGATCGTATTGAATTCCTTGGCCACCCCGCCCGCAGCCTCGATCTCGCGCGCGACCATCTGGCCGAGGTCTTTCAGGTGAACATGCCCCGGCACGAACTGGGTGAAGCTATTGACCACCGCGATGATCGGCTTGCCGAAATCATCGTCCTTCATCCCCGTCGCGCGCCAAAGGCCGCGGGCACCCGCCATATTGCGGCCATGGGTGGTCGTGCGCGAACGATAAGAAGGCATTTGGAGAGTTCCTGATAATATTATTTCATAAAATGACGATGAAATGCGCCTCTACACGCCTATGCACCGATGTTCAACGCCACTTTCTCGCACATCCGCGCCAGCCGCTCGGCGAACAGCGCCTGGCCCGTGGCCTCGCCGACCAGATCCTGCCGCATCTCGATCCCGACATAGGGGATGCCGTTCGCCTCCGCATGGCGGTTCATGGTCGCGTTGAGCAGCTTGCCCGAATAGGGTTGCTGGTCGCCGACGATCAGTCCTTCGGCCTCCAAAGCCGGGATCGCCGCGCCCGCGAGCCGGTCGTCCTCGTTATAGAGCACCCCGACATGCCACGGCCGCGCCTGATCGGGATGCGCCGCGAGCGACGGGGTGAAGCTGTGCAGCGACAGGATCGTCGCGGGCCGCGCCGCCGCGATCGTCGCCGCGATATGGTCGTGATAGGGCCGAAAGAAGCGCGCCAGCCGCGCCTCGCGCGCATCGTCGTTCAGCGCATTGCCCGGCACCGCATGGCCGTCGCTCGCGATCGGGAGCACCCCCGGCGCATCCTCCTCGCGGTTGCAGTCGACGACGAGCCGCGACACGCCGCCAAGGATCGCCGCATCGACCGCGCCCGCTTCGACGAGCCGCGCCGCGACCTCGGCAACGCCGATGTCGATCGCGATATGGTTCGACAGCAGCGCCGGCTCGATACCCAGATCGATATCCTCGGGCACGAACGCCGAAGCATGATCGGCGATAAGCAAGATACCGCCCGCGCGCGCTTCGCCGATCTGCCGCCACGCTTCGCTCACCTTAATGCTCCCGCCATCGTCCACCAGCCCGGATGCCGCTCCGCGAGCAAGGCGGCCGCCGCGTCGCGCTCGGCCGCCGCATCGAACAGCGCGAAGCAGGTCGCCCCCGAACCCGACATGCGCGCCAGCCAGGGCCTGAGCGCGCCGAGTTCGAGCAATATGTCCGCAATCGCCGGGCACTGGGCGATCGCCGGGCGCTGCAAATCGTTGCGCGCGCTGAGCAACCCCGCGCGCGGCTCGGCGCCCGTGAACAGCGGCCCACGATCGATCCCGTCCCATGCGGCGAACACCGGCCCCGTCGCGACCGGCTGGCGCGGATTGACCAGCAGCACCGGCGTTCCGCCGAGCCGCAGTCCGGGCACGACGCTCAATTCTTCGCCCGTGCCGACACCGAGGCAGGTCTCGCTCGCCACGCAAGCGGCGACATCGGCGCCGAGCGGGCTCATAATCCGCGCCAGCGCCCTATCGCCGATCTCGCGCAGAAAGTGACGCCGCACCAGCCGCGCCATCGCCGCGGCATCGGCCGACCCGCCGCCGATCCCCGCCGCAACGGGCAGCGCCTTGGTCAGCGTCACCGCGAGCGGTGGCACGCGGTCCGCGCCATGGCGGTCGCGAAGCAGCGCCAGCGCCCGCATCACCAGATTGTCGCCGTCAGCGCTCAATCCTTCGGCGAACTCGCCGTCGATCGTCAGGCTGTCGGCATCGGCGAACTCCGCCGCGATCGCATCGCCGCCGTCGACAAAGGCGAACAGTGTCTCGATCGCATGATAGCCGTCGGGACGCCGCGCCCGGACATGCAGCGCGAGGTTGATTTTGGCCCAGCCGGTCTCGCGAAACGCCGTCACGGCGCCGTCGTGGCGGGAGTCAACCCGTCGCGCAGCTTTGCCGTCAGCCGCGTCGCCATCTCGGCCTCGGCGAGCAGCGCCGCGGCGCGCCAATTATAGCGCGCGCGAAACTTCTGTCCCGCCTTCCAATAGGCGTCGCCCAGATGTTCGACGATCACCGGATTGTCAGGTTCGCCGCGCTGGGCTTTTTCGAGCAGATCCACGGCATCGCCGGTGCGTCCGGTCAGGAAATAGGCCCAGCCGAGCGAATCGCTGATGCTCGCATTCCGCGGCTCGCGGCGCCATGCCGCCTCGATCCGCGCCAGCGATTGCGTGATATCCTTGCGCCGTTCGAGCGCCGAATAACCGGCGAAATTCAATATCGACGCGTCGCCGGGCCGCAGCGCAACCGCTCGCTCCATCAGCGCTTGCGCCTCGTCCCACCGCCCCGACTGCAATAGCAATTCCGCCCGCGCAATCAGCAAGGTGCCGCGTAAAGCCCGGTCGTTTTCGCCGTCGCCGAGCGATGCCTCGAGCCGCTCATAGGCGCGCGCTGCCGCCGCGGGGTCGCCCGATCGCCGCGCGATGTCGGCAAGCCGGACGAGCAGACCGCGCGCAGGGCTGGCATTGGCGGCGGCTTCGGCAAGCTGCGCTGCGCCCGCGAGATCGCCCGCGTCGGCCATCAGTTCGGCGCGCCGCATCGTCAGCGCGGCGGGCAGTTCCTGACGCCCGCTATCGAGCAAGGCCATCGCGTCCCGGGACTGGCCGTTGCGGTCGAGGGCCTCCACCAGCGTCGCCCGCACTGCCCAATCGTCCTCGTTGAGCCAATAGGCCGCACGCGCGAACAGCAACGGCAGCTTCGCGCTGCCGTTCGGCGTCCGGGCAAGACCGTCGGCCAAAATGCCGAGCCATTGCGCCACGCCCGCGCGCGGTGTCGAAACCGGCTGGTCGGGAAGCAGCAGCATGGGATCTTCGCGTTGCCCCGACGCAAGTGCGATCCGCCCTCGCAGACGCTCGGCCGCGTCGCTTTTACCCGCCTTGTCCAGCGTCGCAGCAACCCGCACTCCCATGAGCTGGCTCGTCCGGTCGGTCAGTGTGATGCTGTCGGTCAGCGACGCGGCCGAATCGGCGCGCTTCGCCGCGATCTGGACGAGCACGACCTGCAGCGTCAGCGCCGGCTCGGGCCGGGTCGCGCTGTTCACCGCGAGCAGATGCTGTTCGGGAAATTTCTTGCGCGCGCCGATGTCGATCCACGCACTCACCGTCGGCAGGATCAACCGCGCGATCGTGTCGGCGCCCGTCTTGTCCGCCCGCCCCGCCATATAGGTACGGGCGGCGTTCCAATCCGACCGGCGCATCGCGTCGACCATCAGCACCAGCTGCGCATCGAAACGCCGGTCGCCCGCCGTCCACAGGCTCTGCGCGGCGGAGCGCGCGGCATCGAGATCGCCCGCCTCGATCGCCTGTTCGAGCATCCGTCCGCGGATACCGGGCAGCCCAGGCGCCGCGCTCGCCACCGCAGCCAGCGCCGACAGCGCCGCCGCCGGCGCTCCGCCCTCTTCCGCCAATCGCGCCCGTACGAGCGCATTGAGGACTTCGCCGCTGTCCTCGGCGGCATGCACGGGCGCCGCCGCCGCAACGGCGGCGGAGATCAAAAGGAAGCGCGCGGGCTTACATGTTCGGATAATTGGGGCCTCCGCCGCCTTCGGGGGTGACCCAGTTGATGTTCTGGGTCGGGTCCTTGATATCGCACGTCTTGCAGTGAACGCAATTCTGCGCGTTGATCACGAATTTCGGATCGCCTTCTTCCTCGCCGACGATCTCGTAAACCCCCGCAGGGCAATAACGCTGCGCGGGCTCGTCATAGAGCGGCAGATTATAGGCGACCGGGATCGACGGATCCTTGAGCTGGAGGTGAACCGGCTGATCTTCCTCGTGATTTGTGTTCGAAATGAACACCGACGACAGGCGGTCGAAGGTCAGCACACCGTCGGGTTTGGGATAGTCCGGTTTCGGCATGATGTCGGCGCGATAGAGGCTCTCATTGTCGGGATGATGCTTCATCGTGAACGGGACTTTGATCTTGAACGTTTCGAGCCACATCGTCATGCCCGACAGGATCGTGCCCGCAAGGTCGCCATATTTCTCGACGAGCGGCAGCACGTTGCGCACGACGCTGAGTTCCTTCTTGACCCAGCTGCCGTCATAGGCCGCTTGATAGGCGTCGAGCGTGTCGCTCGACCGGCCAGCGGTCACCGCCGCGAAGGCCGCTTCGGCCGCCATCATCCCCGATTTCATCGAGGTGTGCGTGCCCTTGATGCGCGGTACGTTGAGAAAACCGGCGCTGTCGCCGATCAGCGCGCCGCCCGGGAAGGCGAGCTTCGGCACCGACTGGAGCCCGCCATCGCTGATCGCGCGCGCGCCATAGGAGACGCGCTTGCCGCCCTTCAGGATTTTAGCGATCTCGGGATGCGTCTTCCACTTCTGCATCTCCTGAAAGGGGGAGATGTGCGGGTTGCGATAGTTGAGCCAGGTCACGAAGCCGAGCGCCACCTGTCCGTTCGCCTGATGATAGAGGAAGCCGCCGCCATTGGCGTTCTGGTCGAGCGGCCAGCCCTGCGTATGAATGACGCGGCCCGCGGCATGGTTCGCGGGGTCGATATCCCACAATTCCTTGACGCCGAGGCCATAGACCTGCGGCTCGCAATCGGCGTCGAGCGCGAATTGCGGCTTGAGCATCTTGGTCAGATGGCCGCGCACGCCTTCGGCGAAGAAAGTGTATTTCGCGTGGAGTTCGAGCCCCGGTGCGTAATCGGCCTTGTGGCTGCCGTCGCGCGCGACGCCCATGTCGCCGGTCGCGACGCCTTTGACCGAACCATCCTCATTGTAGAGGATTTCCGCAGCCGGAAATCCGGGGAAGATTTCGACGCCCAGCCCTTCGGCCTGCTCGGCGAGCCAGCGGCAAAGATTGCCGAGGCTGCCCGTATAGGTGCCCTCATTGTGCATGAAACCGGGCGAGATGAATTCGGGAAGGCCGAATTTCTTGTTCTTGGTCAAAATCCAGTGCTGATTGTCGTTCACCGGCACTTCGGCGAGCGGGCAGCCCTGATCGCGCCATTCGGGCAAAAGTTCGTCGAGCGCCCTGGGATCGATGACCGCGCCCGACAGGATGTGCGCGCCGACTTCGGACCCCTTTTCGAGGATGCACACCGATAATTCGCTGCCGGCCTCATTCGCCATCTGTTTCAGGCGGATCGCCGCCGAAAGCCCCGCCGGACCCGCGCCGACGATGACCACGTCATAGGGCATCGATTCCCGTTCGCTCACCGCAAATACCTTTCTGCCGTCCCCGCGCCGATCATTCATCGTGTCCGGCGCTCATTCTGTCACGAATTGCGATGCCCGCCAATTGACGCGCCCGTCAACTGTCTGTTTCAAACAATTTCATGGGAGGGCAAAACTCTGCGTTGCTGGCGGAAAGCATCCGCGACTGGTGGTCGCTGGCGGGTGTCGATGCGCTCGTCGGCGAGGAACCTGCGGGCTGGCTCGTCGTGCCGCCGGCGAATGACGCTGCGGCCGCCAAGGCGAAACGCGCCCCCGATAACGATCCCGAGCCGCTCCCGCTCCCCGCTGCGCTCCAGCGGCAGGAAGCGCCCGAGGCACTCGAACCGAAGGGCCCGGTCGTATTTCCCGACGACTGGACCGAATTTCAAAACTGGCTGGCGACCGGCGCCGACGTGCCCGGCAGCCAATGGGACGCGCGCCGCGTGCTTCCCGTCGGCGAAGCGGGCGCGCCGCTGATGCTGCTCACCGCCTGGCCCGAAATCGACGATCAGCAGGACGGCACGCTCTTTGCCGGACCCGCCGGAAAATTGCTCGACGCGATGCTGCGCGCGATCGGCGTGGCGCGCGGCGACTGCTACACCGCGAGCCTTGCCGTGACGCGCCCCGCGGGCGGTCGCTGCGACGGCCCGGATGCGGCCGAACTCGACCGTCTGCTATGGCATCATTTGCGGCTCGCCAAACCCGAACGCTTGCTGCTGATCGGAAGCGACATCACGCGCATGGCCGCCGCGACGGCGCTTCCCGACGCGCGCGGAAGGTTACTGAATATTAACCAAGATGGCGCCAAGATGGACGCGGTGGCTGTGGCGCATCCCGCGATGTTGCTGGCCCGGCCCGCCCAGAAAGCGGCGGCTTGGGATAGCCTGAAACTGTTCAACCGGGGACGTTGACAGATGGAAAATATGACCAGAATCCTCCTCTCCGGCGCCGCTCTGGCGCTTTCGCTCGCCGCCGCCGCGCCGGCGGTCGCCGCCGATGCCGGCGACCGCGATTTCGCCTCGGCGCCGCAAACGGTGCCCGATATCCTGTCATCGAAGCAAAAGCAGCTTTACACGCAGGTCCTCACAGCGATCCGCGGCCAGCGTTGGGCCGAAGCCAAATCCCTGCTCGACGGTTCCGATAACGGCCCGCTCACCGATTTCCTGCGCGCCGAACTGCTGACCGCGGCGAACAGCCCGCGCGCCGAAGTCGCCGACATCATGCCGATCCTTTCGCGCTCGCCCTGGTTGCCGCAAGCCGCGCAGCTCGGCCGCCTCGCGACCAGGCGCGGCGCGACCGATCTGCCGACGCTTCCCTTCGAGGCGCGTCTCGCCTGGGCCGGCAGCGCGCCGCGCCGGCTCGGCGCCGACAGCGTCAGCGACCCCGCGGCGGCGCGCCTCGCGGCGACGATCCCCGACCGGATCAAGAATGACGACCCCGCAGGCGCCGAAGCCCTGCTCAACGCCGTCATCGACCAGCTGAGCCCCCCGGCACGCGCCGAATGGACGCAAAAGGTCGCATGGTCCTATTATATAGAAAATGACGATCAGAATGCGCTGCGCCTGTCGCTCGCCTGCACGGCCGCCGGCGGAGCCTGGGCGACGCAGGGCGCCTGGGTTCAGGGTCTCGCTTCGTGGCGGCTTCGCGATTACCGCACCGCGCTCGCCGCGTTCGACCGCGTCGCCAAGGAAGCGCCCGACAGCGAACAGCGTGCCGCCGCTTATTATTGGGCATCGCGCGCCGCCGTCGCCGCGGGCCAGCCCGCCCTCGTACAGCCGCGCCTGCGCGCTGCGGCCGCCAATCAGGAAACCTTCTACGGCCTGCTCGCCGCCGAATCGCTCGGCGTCGAGGCGGCGGTCCAGCGCGAAAATATCCGCGCCGACCGGAGCGCGTGGCGCGCGCTCGAGAAGCTGCCCAACGTCCGCATCGCGATGGCGCTCGCCGAGATCGGCGAGGATGTCTACGCGGGTCAGGCGCTGCGCCATCAGGCCCAGATCGGCAATTCCGACCAGCATGCGCAGCTGATCGCGATGGCGGGCGCGCTCAGCCTGCCCGAAACCCAGCTCTATCTCGCGCACAATACGCCGCACGGCCGCAAGCCCGCTGTGCAGGCCCGCTATCCGCAACCCAAATGGGAACCGAATGGTGGCTGGCGTGTCGATCCGGCGCTCGTCTTCGCCCACACCTTGCAGGAATCCCGCTTCCAGCGCGGCGTCGTGAGCCCCGCGGGCGCGACCGGGCTGATGCAGGTGCGCCCGGGCACCGCGCGCGACATTGTGCGCTGGGAAGGCGCGGTCGCGGCGCTCGGCGATCTCAAGACGCCCGCGGTGAACATGGATCTCGGCCAGCGTTATCTGCAATATCTGAGCCGCGATCCCGCGACGGGCGGCCAGCTGCCCAAGGTCATCGCCGCCTATAACGCCGGCCCCGCGCCGATCGCGCGCTGGCAGACCGAGATCCGCGACAATGGCGACCCGCTGCTCTATATGGAATCGATCCCCTATTGGGAAACGCGCGGCTATGTCGGCATCGTGCTGCGCAACTACTGGATGTACGAAGCGCAGCAGGGCAAGCCGTCGGTCAGCCGCGCCGCGCTCGCGCAGGGGAAATGGCCGCGCTTCCCCGACGGGAAGGACCGCACGCGCCTGACCTATGCCGGCGATTTCGCGAATGCCGATTGACGAGAGCCTGGCGTTCAGGCCCGTCCGCATCGCGCTCCTGACGATTTCGGACAGCCGCAGCGCCGCCGACGACCGGTCGGGCGACAAGCTCGAGGACCTCTTGACCGGCGCCGGCCATATCCTCGCCGCGCGCGCGCTCATCAAGGACGAGACCGACCTGATCGTCTCGCGCCTCCACAACTGGATCGACGACCCCGAGGTCGATGTCGTCATCACCACCGGCGGCACCGGCCTCACGGGCCGCGACGTCACGCCCGAAGCGCTGCACCGGCTCGACGGCAAGGATATTCCGGGTTTCGGCGAGCTGTTCCGCTGGCTCAGCTATAAGACGATCGGCACCTCGACGATCCAGTCGCGCGCCTGCGCCGTGGTTGCGCGCGGCACCTATATCTTCGCGCTCCCCGGTTCGACCGGCGCGGTGACCGACGCGTGGGAAGGCATTCTCTCGACCCAGCTCGACAGCCGCCACAAGCCGTGCAACTTCGTCGAGCTGATGCCGCGGCTGACCGAATAGTCATTTCGTCATCCCGGCGAAGGCCGGGATCTCGCCTTATCGCTTTCACGCCGAGATCGGGATTCCGGCCTTCGCCGGAATGACGAAACTAGATTTGTTCTTTATATGTTCTCATTGCCGAGCTAAGCTCGACCAATGGACTCACCGAAGCCCCTGCCCCCGATTGCGGGCCGCGGAGCCCCGACCAACTTGCGCCCGACCCGCACCGGATCGCTCGACCGCGAGGCCGATGGCGACTGGCTCGACGCTGCTAATGAAATCGATGGCGAAGCGCCCAAATTGCGTACGACGGTGACCGTCGAGCATCCCAGGACCATCATTGCGCGCAACAAATCTCCCGACATCAGCTTCGATCGCTCGATCAACCCTTATCGCGGCTGCGAGCACGGCTGCATCTACTGCTTCGCACGCCCGACCCACGCCTTTCACGACCTCTCGCCTGGGCTCGACTTCGAAAGCAGGCTCTTCGCCAAGCCCGACGCCGCGAAGCTGCTCCGCGCCGAACTCGCGAAACGCAATTACAAGGTCGCGCCGCTCGCGATCGGCACCAACACCGACGGTTACCAACCGATCGAACGCGAATGGGGCATCACCCGCTCGGTCGTCGAGGTCCTCGCCGAAACGCGCCATCCGCTGATCATTACCACCAAGTCCGACCGCGTGCTGCGCGACATCGACCTGCTCGCCGACATGGCGCGCGACAATCTGGTCGGTGTTGCGGTGTCGGTGACCTCGCTCGATCCCGCCATCGCGCGCACGCTCGAGCCCCGCGCGCCGCACCCCAAACGCCGCCTCGCCGCGATCGCCAGGCTGATCGAAGCGGGCGTGCCGACACAGGTCAACATCTCGCCGATCATTCCCGCGATCACCGACCACGAAATCGAGGCGATCATGGCCGCGGCCGCCGAAGCAGGGGCGATCCGTGCGTCCTACATATTGATGCGCCTCCCCTATGAGGTCGCACCGCTGTTCCGCGCCTGGCTCGACGCGCACTATCCCGACCGCGCCGACAAGGTCATGCACATGGTGCAGGACATTCGCGGCGGTCGCGACAACGACGCCCAGTTCTTTACGCGCATGCGCGGCCACGGCGTCTGGGCGCAGCTCATCCGCACCCGCGTCAAGCGCGCCGCGCGCGAACATGGCATGGACAAAAGCTTCCCGCCGATCCGCAGCGACCTGTTCCGCCCGCCCGAACGCGACGGCCAGATGGAGCTGTTCTAAACACCGTCGCCCCCGCGAAGGCGGGGGCCGCTGGCGTCATGGAGAGACGATGGATGAGGAAGGCCTATGTCTACATCATGACCAACAAGCCGATGGGAATCCTCTACATCGGCGTGACAGACAATTTGCCAGCTCGGATTTTTGCACACCGATCGGGAACGGGATCGGAATTTTGCAAAAGGTGGAGCTTGACCCGGCTAGTGTATGCCGAGCCTTCCGATCGTATCGACGAAGCGATTGTTCGAGAGAAAGCGTTGAAGAAATGGAATCGCGTATGGAAATTGCGGCTGATTTCCGAGGGTAACCCCGAATGGGCCGATCTGTTTGACAGCATCAACGCCTGAGCCAGGGCGCCAGCGGCCCCCGCCTTCGCGGGGGCGATCCCTTTTCTCTCGCCTCACGCTTCCGCCAGCGACTTCAACCTGTAATCCTTGTAATCATCCCGAATTTGCCGCTTCAAAATCTTGCCCGTCGCCGTGTGCGGCAGCTCGTCGACGAAGACGATCTCGTCGGGCAGCCACCATTTGGCGACCTTGTCCGAAAGGTAATCGAGCACGCTCGCCTCGCTCACCTCGGCGCCCGGCTTCTTCACGATCAGCAGGATCGGCCGCTCGTCCCATTTGGGATGATAGACGCCCACCGCTGCGGCTTCCTGCACCCCTGGCGCGCCGACGGCGGCGTTTTCGAGCTCGATCGAGCTGATCCATTCGCCGCCCGACTTGATCACATCCTTGGCGCGGTCGGTGATCTGCATGACCCCGTCGGGGTGCAGCACCGCGACATCGCCGGTATCGAACCAGCCGTCGGCATCGGCGGCGTCGGTATCGGCCTTGAAATAGCGCTGGATGATCCACGGTCCGCGGCATTGCAGCCGCCCGCTCGTCTCGCCGTCGCGCGGCAGTTCCTTGTCCTCGTCGTCGACGACGCGCAGCTCGACCCCGAACGGCGGGCAGCCCTGCCGCGCGACGATGTCGACGCGCTCGTCGAAACTCATTTCGTCCCAATTCCACGGCCGCTTGCCCATCGTCCCGATCGGCGAGGTTTCGGTCATCCCCCAAGCATGGCCGACGTCGATCCCCGCCGTCATGAACCGCTCGATCATCGCGCGCGGGCACGCCGACCCGCCGATGATCACGCGGTGCAGCTTGCCATAGCCGATCCCCGTCGCGTCCATATGCGCGAACATCGCGATCCACACCGTCGGCACGCCCGCGCTGTGGGTGACGCCCTCGTCGTGCATCAGGTCGCACAGTATCTGCGCGTCGTTGGTTGCGGAAAATACCAGCTTCGCGCCGACGGTCGCGGCGGCGAAGGGAATGCCCCAGCTGTTCGCGTGGAACATCGGCACGATCGGCAGGACCACGCTGCGGTTCGACATGTCGAACACGTCGGGCTGGATTTCGGTGATCGCGTGGATGACGTTCGAGCGATGCTCGTAAAGCACGCCCTTCGGATTGCCCGTCGTCCCGCTGGTATAGCAAAGCCCGACTGGATCGCGCTCGTCGAGGGAAACCCACTCGAAGCCGCCGTCTTCGGCATCGATCAGGTCGCGATAGGAAAGATAGCCCTCGCGTGCCGGGGCGTCGAACAGGATGAAATGCTCGACGGCCGGCAATTGCGGGCGCAGCCGTTCGACGATCGGCAGGAACATCGCGTCGAACAGCAGCACGCGGTCCTCGGCATGGTTGATAATGTAGATCAGCTGTTCGTCGAACAGCCGCGGGTTCACGGTGTGCAGCACCCCGCCCATGCCGGCGGTGCCGTACCAGCTGACGAGATGGTGGCCATGGTTCATCGCCAGCGTCGCGATGCGGTCGCCCTTTTTCATCCCGAGCTTCACCATCGCGGCAGCGAAACGGCGCGCGTCGGCGCCGACTTCTCCCCAGTTCGATCGCGTCATGCTGCCGTCGGCCCATCGCGACACAATCTCGCGCCCCGCATGTTCGCGTGCGGCGTGATCGATCAGGCTGGTGACGAGCAGCGGCTGGCCCTGCATTCCCATGGTGCGGCATCCTCAAATATATATCGTTGCCGGCAATGGATAGGGGCGGAAACCTCCGATACGCAAGCGGGAAGGAAGGTCAGCGCACCCGGAACTCGCGCGGCGCGACGAGCGACAGCGCGGGCTCGGTCACGCCCGCGATCATGTCGAGCCGCGATACCGTGTCGGGGCCGAGCGCGAAACCGCGGCCAAGTTCGATGCGGATCTCGTCATCGGTCAGCGGATCGATCGTGGTGACGACCACGCGGCCCTTCGCGTCGTCGCGCTTGACGAGCAGCCGCGCCATGTCCTCGATCGCCGCCGGCGTGTCGACGCGGCAGGTCAGCTGGAGCGCGGCCGTCGCCGCCATATCGGCCAGCGACTGCGCACCGCGCACGGTGACCCGCGGCGTTTCCTCGCCTTCGAGCAGATCGAGTTCGACCGACAGCATCGCGCAGCCGCCCTCGGCCGCCAGCGCCTCGAGCGTCTTGCCGGCGATTTCGTCGAAACAGCTCGACTGGAACTGGCCGCTGCGGTCCGACAGGGTGAGGTTGAGGAAACGGTTGCCGCGCTGCGACACGCGCGGGCGCGCGCTTTCGACCATCGCCGCCATCACCATCGGGATGCGCGTTCCCGCCGTCATTTCGACATTGTCGCAGATGTCGCCATAGGAGCGCGCGCCGCGCGCCGAGACGATCGCTTCATATTGCTCGACCGGATGCGACGAGAAATAGAAGCCGAAGGCGTCCTTCTCGCGCGTCATCCGCTCGGCGAGCGTCCAGGGTTCGGCGGCGGGCAGTTGCAGCGCGGGCGCGATCGCGATGTCGCCGCCGAACAGACCGCCCTGCCCCGTCGAGCGTTCGTGCGCCGAGCTGTTCGCGCAGGCGAGCAGGCTCTCGGCCCCGGCAAAGGCGCGCGGGCGGTCGGGCTCGATACAGTCGAACGCCCCCGCCGCCGCCAGCGCCTCGATCTGGCGCCGGTTGAGCAGCTTGGGGTCGATGCGGCTCGCGAAATCGTCAAGGCTGACGAAATCGCCCTTCGCCCGCTCGGCGACGAGCGCCTCCATCGCCTTCTCACCCACGCCCTTGAGCGCGCCGAGCGCGTAACGGACGGTCAGTCCGTCATCGCCGCGTCCGACCGAAAAATCGGCCTCGCTGTCGTTGACCGAGGGCGGCGCGATGGCGACGTCGAGCCGGCGCATGTCGTCGATGAAGATCGAGAGCTTGTCGGTCTGGTGGCTGTCGAACGACATCGACGCCGCGAAAAATTCGTGCGGATAATGCGCCTTCAGCCACGCGGTCTGGTACGACAGCAGCGCATAGGCCGCGGCGTGGCTCTTGTTGAAGCCGTAGCCCGCGAATTTGTCGATCAAGTCGAACAGCTCGTTCGCGGCCTTCGCGTCGATGCCATTATGCTCGCCGCAGCCCTTGACGAAGGTGTCGCGCTGGGCGTCCATTTCGGCCTGGACCTTCTTGCCCATCGCGCGGCGCAAGAGGTCGGCGCCGCCGAGGCTGTAGCCGGCGAGGATCTGCGCCGCCTGCATCACCTGTTCCTGATAGACGAAGATGCCATAGGTTTCGGCAAGGATGCCTTCGAGCAAAGGGTGCGGATAGGCGATCTTCTCGCGCCCGTTCTTGCGCGCGCCGAACAGCGGGATATTGTCCATCGGCCCCGGCCGATAGAGCGCGACGAGCGCGATGATGTCGCCGAAATTGGTCGGCTTCACCGCCGACAGCGTGCGCCGCATGCCTTCGGATTCCAGCTGGAACACCCCGACGGTCTCGCCGCGCTGGAGCAGCGCATAGACTTCCTCATCGTCCCACGCGAGCGCGTCGAGATCGACGTCGACTCCGCGCAGCGCGAGCAGGCGCCGTGCTTCCTTCAACACCGACAGCGTCTTGAGGCCAAGAAAGTCGAATTTCACGAGGCCCGCGGTCTCGACATATTTCATGTCGAACTGCGTTACCGGCATGTCCGAGCGCGGGTCGCGATAGAGCGGGACGAGCTGGTCGAGGGGGCGGTCGCCGATCACCACGCCCGCGGCGTGGGTCGAGCTGTGCCGCGGCAGGCCTTCCAACTGCCGCGCCATGTCGAACAGGCGCCGCACCCCGTCGTCCTGCTTATACTCGGTCATCAGCTCGGCGACGCCGTTCAGCGCGCGTTCGAGCGTCCAGGGATCGGTCGGATGGTTCGGCACCAGCTTCGCGAGCCGGTCGACCTGACCGTAGCTCATCTGGAGCACGCGGCCCGTGTCCTTGAGCACCGCGCGCGCCTTCAGCTTACCGAAGGTGATGATCTGCGCGACGGTGTCGCGGCCGTATTTCTCCTGCACATAACGGATCACCTCGCCCCGCCGCGTTTCGCAGAAGTCGATGTCGAAGTCGGGCATCGACACGCGTTCGGGATTGAGGAAGCGTTCGAACAGCAGGCCCAGTTTGAGCGGGTCAAGATCGGTGATCGTCAGCGCCCAGGCGACGACGCTGCCCGCGCCCGAACCGCGCCCCGGCCCCACCGGAATGTCATGCGCCTTCGCCCATTTGATGAAGTCGGCAACGATCAGGAAATAGCCGGGGAAACCCATCTGGGTGATGACGTCGACTTCGAAATCGAGCCGCGTGACATAGGCTTCGCGGTCTTCGTCGGAGAGGTCGGGATAATGGGCAAGCCGCGCCGCCAGCCCCGCGTGCGCGTCGGCCTTGAGCTGCGCCGCTTCGCCCTCGCGGTCGCCCGCAAGGCTCGGCAGGATCGGCTTGCGTTTAGGCGCCATGAAGGCGCAGCGCTGCGCGACGACCAGCGTATTGCGGATCGCCTCGGGCAGGTCCGAGAAAGCATCCTCCATCGCCTCGGCGGGCTTCAACCACGCCTCGGGGCTCGATACGCGCCGGTCCTCGCTCTCGACATAGGCCGATTGCGCGATGCACAGCATCGCATCGTGCGCGGGATGGAATTGCGGCTCGACGAAGTTCGCCGGGTTGGTCGCGACGATCGGCAGCGCGCGTGCGTAAGCCAGATCGATCAGCGCATCCTCGGCCGCCTTCTCGACCTCATCGCCGCGCCGCGACAGCTCGATATAGAGCCGCCCGCCGAATAGCGCCTCCAACTGCTCGACATAATCGTCGGCGGCGCTTTTCTGCTCGCCCGCGAGCAGCCGCGCGAGCGCGCCCTCGCCGCCGCCGGTCAGGCAGATCAGCCCGTCGGTCTTGCCCGCTATGTCGGACAGCAGCACGTGCGGATCCTGCTCGACCGGACGGCCGAGATGCGCCGCCGACACCAGCGCGCACAGATTGTCGTATCCCGTGTCGTCCTGCGCATAGAGCGCGAGCCAGTCGATCTGCGGCGCGCCGTTCGCCAGCCGCTGCCCGGGCCGCGCAACGCTGAGCAGCGTGCCGACGATCGGCTGCACCCCCGCCGCCTTGCACGCCTCGCCGAATGCCATGACGCCATAGAGCCCGTTGCGATCGGCCACCGCGATCGCCGGAAACCCGCGCTCGCGCGCGGCTTTCGCAATCGCCTTGGGCTCGATCGCTCCCTCCAGCATGGTGAAACTGGAAAAGACGCGCAGGGGAACGAAGGGGCTGTAGGCCATTGGATGACGCTACAGTGACAGCGGTGATTCTGCCAAGGCTTAACCCAGCAGCGCCTCAATCTCTTTGCGCAATTGTTCGGGCTTCGTCGTCGGCGCGTGCCGCGACACGGTCTTGCCGTCGCGATCGACGAGGAATTTGGTGAAGTTCCACTTGATCCCGCTGCCGAGCAGCCCCGATTTTTCCTTCTTCAAATGCTTGAAGATCGGATCGGCATCGTCGCCGTTGACGTCGATCTTGGCCATCAGAGGGAAGGAAACATCATAGGTCAGCGAGCAGAAATTCTTGATTTCCTCGGCATCGCCCGGCTCCTGCGCGCCGAACTGGTTGCACGGGAAAGCGAGGATTTCGAACCCGCGATCCTTATAATCGCGATACAGTTCCTCCAGCCCTTCATATTGCGGGGTGAAACCGCATTTCGATGCGGTGTTGACGATCAGCAGCACCTTGCCGCGATAGTCCGCAAGCGACTGCGTCCCGCCGCCGGGCAATTTCGCCGAAAGATCGTAAAGCGCCATCGTTGGTCCCCTTTTTTGCCGGCGTCAGCCTACGCCTCGATATGCCCTTCGTGCAAGCGAAGCACGCGGTCCATCTTGGCCGCCAGCCGCTCGTTATGCGTCGCGACCAGCGCCGCCGAACCATGATCGCGCACGAGGCCGACGAACTGGTCGAACACCCGGTCCGCCGTCGCCTCATCCAGATTGCCCGTCGGCTCGTCCGCGAGCACGAGCAGAGGCCGGTTCGCGAGCGCGCGCGCCACCGCGACGCGCTGCTGCTCGCCGCCCGATAGCTTGCTCGGCTTGTGGTGCAATCGCTCGCCCAGCCCCAGCCGTCCGAGCAGATCGGCCGCCCGCTCCTCCGCCTCCGCCTGCCCCGCGCCGCGAATCAACTGCGGCAGCACGACATTCTCGATCGCGTTGAAATCGGGCAGCAAATGATGGAATTGATAGACGAAGCCGATCTTCTCGCGCCGCGTCTTCGTCCGCTCGCCCTGCTCAAAGCGCGTAACGTCCTCGCCGTCGATGCGGATGACGCCCTCGAACCCGCCTTCGAGCAGGCCCACCGCCTGCAGCATCGTCGACTTGCCCGATCCCGAAGGCCCGAGCAGCGCGACGATCTCGCCGCGCCGCAGCGACGCGTTGACGCCGCGCAGCACTTCGATCGTGACGTCGCCTTGGCGGAAGCTGCGCTTCAGCCCGACCAGTTCCAGCGCGACATCATTCATAACGCAGCACCTGTACGGGGTCGGTATTCGCGGCCTTGTACGCCGGATAGAGCGTCGCGAGGAAGCTGAACACGATCACCATGATGACGATAGCGGTGATCTCGACCGGATCGGGCTTCGACGGCAATTCGGTGAGGAAGCGGATCGACGGATCCCACAGCGGCTGGCCGGTCAGAAACTCGACCCCGCGCAGCACACCCTGCCGGAAATAGAGCAAGGAGAAACCGACGATCATCCCGGCGATCGTTCCGGCAACACCGATCGACAGCCCGATCGCCATGAAAATACGCATAACCGCGTCGCGCGGCGCCCCCATCGTGCGCAAAATCGCCATGTCGCGCGTCTTCGCGCGCACGAGCATGATCAGCGAAGAGATGATGTTGAACGAGGCGACAAGGATGATCAGCGACAGGATCACGAACATCGCGACGCGTTCGATCGACAACGCCTCGAACAGGCTCGCGTTCATCGATCGCCAGTCGGAGACGACCGCGCGCGCCGCGAGCTTTTCGGCGAGCGGCTGCATGATCTCGCCGACGCGGTCGGGGTCCTCGGTCTTGACCTCGATCATCTGCACAGCATCGCCGGTGAGCAGCAGCAGCTGCGCATCCTCCATCGGCATCACGATATAGGCCTTGTCGAAATCATAGACGCCGATCTCGAAAATCGCGGAGACGCGGTAGCTGATCTCGCGCGGCACCGTCCCGAACGGCGTCGAGCGGCCCTGCGGGTTGATGATCGTGACGTTCGACCCGACCTGCGCGCCCAGATTGCGCGCCAGCTCGCTGCCGATAGCGACATTGCCCGAACCCGCGGTCAGCGTCGTGAGGCTGCCCTGCAGCACCTTTCCGCCCAGCGTCTTGTTGCTGCGGATGTCGGGAACGGTCATGCCGCGCACCAGCACGCCTTCGACCCGCCCGCTGAAGGTTGCGAGCAAGGGCTGTTCGATCAGCGGCGTCGCCGAAACGACCCCCGGCGTCGCCTTCGCCTCTTTCAACACGCCCTGCCAATCGTCGATCCGCCCGCCGAATCCCTGAACGACCGCGTGGCCGTTCAGCCCGACGATCTTGTCGAACAGGTCGCTGCGCACGCCGTTCATCACGCTCATCACCACGACCAGCGCCGCGACCCCCAGCATCACCGCGGTGAAGCTGAACGCCGCCGCGACGAAGATGAACCCCTCGCCGCGCTGCGGAAGCAAATAGCGTTTGAAAATGGTGCGCTCGTACGGACGCAGGATCATGAAGCGATCGGCCTTTGCGGCGCATGTATAGTGACACGCATACCGCCGCTTTAGGCAGGTCAAACACCGCTGGCAATGGGCGCCAGCAAAGCGCCAAACCCCAAATGATTATAGGAATGTGTTGCCCATAGGTCACAGCGGCCCGCAAAATCGGGGCCAACGGGCCGTGAGAGGGTGACAAAGCGGCCCCCAAGACCTACCCCAAGGCTTCTGGTTCAACGCGGCCCAAAGGCCCGGCTCCAGGGAGTGCAGGCCTTTCGCCAGGCCTGCAACAAGGGGGATGGCGATGTTCGTCACAGGCGCCCGGGTCTCGCAAAACGAGGCCCGGGCGTTGTGATTCTCCCGCAACGTTGCGGAAACGACAGCTTAGGGGTGGGGAGCGGACGTTTAGTCCTCCCTGTCGCGAAGCGATGGGGAGGGGGACCACCGCCGCAGGCGGCGGTGGAGGGGCCGCGACGTTGCTCCATTAGCCCCTCCGTCAGCGCTTCGCGCTGCCACCTCCCCATGCCTGCGGCACTGGGAGGATCCAACGGCAACTAACGGTCGGAAGCCGCCTATCCCTCGCTCTCGCTGATATCCTCGAGCATCTCCGCATCGAGCACGCGCACCCGCCCCTGCTCGAGCGAGATCACGCCCGACTCCTCCCAGCTTTTCAGCTGGCGGTTGATATGCTCGCGGCTCATTCCGGCGAAATTGCCCAGTTCGGTCTGGCTCAGCTCGACACGCTGTGATGCGTCGACATCCTTGCGAATCAGCCGTTTCAGATAGCGCGCGAGCCGCGGGCCCGAGGCATAGGCGCGGTCACTCTCGATCGTCTGGTCGGCGGTGCGCAAGCGCCGCGCGAGCTGCTGCATCAGCGACCAGGCGAATTCGGGATGGCTCGCGGCGAAATCCTTGAGCGCGTTGCGGCCGAGCTGGAGCGCGCTCCCCGCGCTCGTCGCGGTCACCGACGCGGTGCGCTCGCCGCCATCGAGGAGCGCGATCTCGCCGAGCACCGCGCCCGGTTCGGCATAAGCGAGCACGATTTCGCGGCCGCCCGAGGTCAGCATCGATACCCGCGCGGTGCCTTCGGTCAGGATCAGCATCATGTCGCCCGGGTCGCCCTGGACGAGCAATTCCTTGCCCTTGACGAAATTGACCTGCACCGCGCGCCGCGCGATTTCGGCCCAATCCTCGATCGTCAGGCCGGAAAAGATGCTGTCGGGGCCCTGCAATTCGGCGAGTTTCGCGTGATCCATCTGCCCCTGCACCCCTTTTACGTCGTTCTAAACCAGCCGGCTCTGCTTCACCGCCGCTTCGATGAATCCCGCGAACAAAGGATGCGGGTCGAACGGCTTCGATTTGAGTTCCGGGTGGAACTGCACCCCGATAAACCACGGATGGTCCGGGCGCTCAACGATTTCCGGCAACATGCCGTCGGGCGACATGCCCGAAAAGACGAGCCCGCCCTTTTCGAGTTGCTCGCGATAGGCGCCGTTGACCTCGTAACGATGACGGTGGCGCTCGCTGATGTCGTTGGCGCCATAGACGCTCGCGACATGGCTGTTCGGCGACAGCTTCGCTTCATAGGCGCCGAGCCGCATCGTGCCGCCCAGATCGGTGTCGGCGCCGCGCTTCTGCAGGCCTTCGTCGCTCATCCATTCAGTGATCATCCCGACGACGGGCTCGTCCGTTGGCCCGAATTCGGTGCTCGACGCGTCCTTGATGCCGCTCGTGTTCCGCGCGCCCTCGATGCACGCCATCTGCATGCCGAGGCAGATGCCGAAGAAGGGCACGCCGCGTTCGCGCGCGAAGCGCACGCTCGAAATCTTGCCTTCGGACCCGCGCTCGCCAAAACCGCCGGGGACGAGAATGCCGTGCATCGGTTCGAGATTGGCGGCGAGATCCTCGTCACGCTCGAACATTTCGGCGTCGAGCCAGCGGATGTTGACCTTGACCCGGTGCGCCATGCCGCCATGGACCAGTGCTTCGTTGAGCGATTTATAGGCGTCGGGCAGCGACACATATTTGCCTACGACGCCGATCGTGACCTCGCCCTCGGGATGCTGCTTGCGGTCCATGATGTCGTACCAGCGCGTCAGATCGGGCGCGGGCGCGTCGTGGATACCGAAGGCGTGCAGTACCTCGGAATCGAGGCCCTCGCCATGATATTGGACGGGCACCGAATAGATGCTGTCAGCGTCGAGGGCGGGGATCACCGCTTCCTTGCGGACGTTGCAGAATTGCGCGATTTTCGCGCGTTCGGTCTCGGGCAGCGGCTTTTCGCAGCGGCAGAGCAGGATGTCGGGCTGGACGCCCAAGGACGCGAGCTCGCGCACGCTGTGCTGCGTCGGCTTGGTCTTCAGTTCGCCAGCGGCGGCGATGTACGGCACCAGCGTGACGTGGACCGAGATCGCATTTTCGCGCCCGACCTCGTTCTTGAGCTGGCGGATCGCCTCGATGAAGGGAAGCGATTCGATGTCGCCGACCGTGCCGCCGATTTCGCACAGCACGAAGTCCAGGTCGTCGGTCTCGGCGCGCGCGAATTCCTTGATCGCGTCGGTGACGTGCGGGACGACCTGCACCGTCGCGCCCAGATAGTCGCCGCGGCGTTCCTTGGCGATGATGCCCTGATAGATGCGGCCCGAGGTGACATTGTCGCTCTGCCGCGCCGCAACGCCCGTAAAACGCTCGTAATGGCCGAGGTCGAGGTCGGTCTCGGCCCCGTCGTCGGTCACATAGACCTCGCCGTGCTGATAGGGCGACATCGTGCCCGGGTCGACGTTCAGATAGGGATCGAACTTGCGAATACGGACGCGATAGCCGCGCGCCTGCAACAAGGCTGCGAGGCTAGCCGCCATCAAACCTTTGCCAAGCGAGGAGACCACGCCGCCGGTGATAAAAATGAACCGCGCCATGGGAGGAAAGACTTACTCAACGGGAGGGGGACGGCGCAAGCCGTCGAATCGCTTGCCGCGGAAAATATTTCCGCCGGGCGGGTCTGGTCGGAGGCCGAAGCCGCCGGTTATTTCTTGGCGGGGGGCGCCTGCGCGGGAGCCGGAGCGGCTTCCTGACTTGCCGCCGCGGCGGCCGCAGCCGCCAGCGGATCGTCGCTCGCCGGGGCCGGCGCCGCATTTGCGGGCGCAGTGCCTTGGGCGGACTGCGCCGGGCCGGTCAGCGACGAGGACGGCGCCGCGCCGCTCGTCTGCGCCGATTTCGACAGTGAGGTGTCGATCGTCGAACCGCTGCGGCCGACCGAGGCCATCGCCGCGAGCAGGATCGACAGTGCGACAAAGGCGGTCGCAAGGACCGTCGTCGCACGGGTCATGAAGTCCGCCGCGCCGCGCGCCGACAGCAGGCCCGCCGGGCTGCCGCCGACACCCAGACCGCCACCTTCCGACTTCTGCATCAGGATGACGCCGATCATCGCCGCGGCAACGAGCGCCTGGACGACAAGCAGGAAGGTGAAAAGGCTGGACATCATGATTTCCCGAACTCGCACGGCCTCACACGGACCGCGCCCGCGGCGCACATAGAGACGAAGCGGCTTCGCTTCAACCCATACCTAATCGTCGCCCCCGCGAAGGCGGGGGCCGCTGGAGAGGTTGCGCTAGGTCGATTGCGGCCCCCGCCGTCGCGGGGGCGACGGAATTGATCAACCCAACTCCGTTGCAGCCGCCACGATCGGCACGAACTTCGCCGCCGTCAGGCTCGCTCCACCGACCAGCGCGCCGTCGACATCGCCCGCGCCGAGCAGTTCGGCCGCATTGTCGCCGTTGACCGATCCGCCATAAAGAATGCGCATTTGTCCGGCGGCGCCGCCGAACCGCGCCGCGAGTGCAACGCGGATCGCGCCGTGCATCGCCGCCACATCGGCCACGGTGGGAACAAGCCCCGTTCCGATCGCCCAGATCGGCTCATAAGCGATGGCAAGGCGCTGCGCATCGAAAGCGTCGGGCACCGAGCCCGCGATCTGCGCCAGCACATAGTCGATCGCCCCGCCCGATTCGCGCACTTCGCGCGGCTCACCGACGCAAAGGATCACCGACAATCCGGCAGCCAGCCCGGCTTCGGCCTTGGCGCGCACGTCGGCGTCGCTTTCGCCGAAGCCTTCGCGCCGCTCGCTATGCCCGACGATCACGACGCGCGCGCCGATGTCTGCGAGCATCGGCGCCGCGACCGATCCGGTGAAGGCGCCCGAGGCCGCGCTGTGGCAATCCTGCCCGCCGACCGCGCCGCCTGGCGCCGCGGCAACCATCGGACCGATCAGCGTGAAGGGCGGACAAATGGCGACATCGACGCCGTCATGCTCCGCCGCCGCAGCGAAGATCGCCTGCGCCTCGGGAACGGCATCCGACAATCCGTTCATCTTCCAGTTGCCGACCACATATTTGCGCCGCGCCATCTGCTCGCCTCTCCGACTGTTCAAACCTTGCCATCGCCCCTAGCGGCGCGCGGGCGACATAGGCAAGGCGTGTCGCACGCCACAAAACCCCATCCAGCCTTGATACCGCACCGCCTCGCGCCTAAAGCAGCGCGCAATCGCGCGTACCCGCGCCCTGCCGGAAAGAATGCCCGCTTCATGATCACCGCCATTCGCGCCATGTTTTCCTCGACGATCGGCAAATTCCTCGCGCTCGCCTTCGTCGTGCTTGTCGGGGTCGCCTTTGCGCTCAGCGACGTCACCGGCAACTCGACCTTCGGCGGGATCGGCGGCGCCAATGTCGCGAAGGTCGGCAGCGAGAATATCGGCGTCGGCGAACTGCGCGAGCGCGTGCGTCAGACCTATAATCAGGCGCGGCAGGACCAGCCCGGGCTGACGATGGCCGCCTTCGTCGAATCGGGCGGGCTCGACCAGGTGCTCGATCAGCTCGTCGAAGGATCGGCGTTCGACCAGTTCGCGACCGAGCTGGGCTTCGGCGTCAGCAAGCGGCTGATCGACGGCCGCATCGCCGACCTGCCCGCTTTCGCCGGCGTGTCGGGCAAGTTCGACCAGACGGTGTTCGAAAACTTCCTGCGGCAGAACGGCATCAGCGAGGCGCAGCTGCGCCGCGACCTGCGCCAGCAGCTCCTCGTCGAACAGCTCGCCGCGCCGATCGCGCAAATGCCGCGCATCGCGCTCGGCATGGCGCAGCCCTATGCCGCGCTGCTCCTCGAACAGCGCCGCGGTCAGGCGACCTTCATTCCGTCCAGCCCCTTCGCGCCGACCGCCGACCCCGGCGACGCGGCGCTCCAGACCTTCCTGTCGCAGAACAAGGCGAAGTTCACCGTGCCCGAACGCCGCGTGATCCAGTACGCCTTGTTCGACCGCGCCACGGTTCCCGTTCCCGCGGTCACCGACGCCGAAATCGCCAAGGTCTATAAGGACAATGCCGCGCAATATGCCGCGAGCGAAACGCGCCGCTTCGCGCAGGTGATCCTCCCCGATCAGGCGGCAGCAAACGCGCTCGCCGCGAAGGTTCGCGGCGGCACCTCGCTCGCCGCGGCGGCGCAGGCGGCGGGCCTGTCGGCCTCGACCACCGGCGACCTGACCGAATCGGCCTATGCAGCAACGACCACCGCCGCCGCGGCGAAGGCCGCTTTCGCTGCGCAGCGCGGCGACCTCGTCGGCCCGACGCAGACCGGCCTCGGCTGGACCGTCGCGCGCGTCGAGGACGTCACCGCCAAGCCCGCGCGCACTCTGGCGCAGGCGAGCGAAGAGATCCGCACCGAACTCGCGAAGAACAAGGCGAACGAAGCGATCGTCGATTATTACAACGCGATTCAGGATGCCGTGAACGGCGGCGCCTCGGTCGAGGAAGTCGCCGCCGACCGCAAGCTCCAGCTTGTCGAAACCCCCGCGTTGCTGCCGAGCGGCCGTGCGCCGCAGCAGCCCGCCTTCGTGCCCGCGCCCGAACTCGCCCCGCTCGTCGCGCAGGCCTTCCAGGCCGCGGGCGAAGGCGAGGGTCACATCGCGACGATCGTCGAGAATGAGAAATTCGCCGTTTACGCGGTGAAGTCGATCGTCGCCGCCGCACCGCCCCCCTTCGCGCAGATCCGCGCCGACCTGCTCAGCGAATGGCGCTTCGCCGAGGGGCAGAAGGTCGCCCGCGACAAGGCGCGCGCGATCGTGAAGGCGGTCGAGGGCGGCAAGAGCCTCAATGAAGCGGTCGCCGCCGCCGGTCCGAACATCGGCAGCGTGCAGGCGATCGGCGGCCGCCGCGCCGAGCTTGGCGCCGACGGCAAGCCCGTTCCGCCCGAACTCGCCCTCCTTTTCTCGATGGCGAAGAACAGCGTCAAGACGCTCGAAATCCCGGGCAATCGCGGCTGGATGGTCATCGCGCTCAACGATGTGCAGCGCCCCGATCCGAAAGCGATCGAGCCGCAGCGCGTCGCCGCGATCGCCCGGCCGCTAGCCCCCGCCTTCGGCAACGAGCTGATCGAACAGCTCGCCGCCGAAGCCAAGCGCCGCGTCGGCGTGACGATCAACAAGGATCTCGTCGCCCAGCTGCGCGCCGAACTCACCGGCAACGCGCCGGTCGTCGAATAAGAGTGAGCCTCGAAGGAAGAGCCGCAGCGCTCGAAGCGCTGGCGCGGGGCCGCGGCGCGGTCGTCTGGCAGCGCTTCATCGCGGACGTCGAAACCCCCGTCTCGGCCGCGCTCAAGCTCATCGAGCCGGGCCGCGGCGACTGGGTGCTCGAATCGGTCGAAAGCGGCGAGACGCGCGGGCGCTACAGCCTGATCGGACTCGACCCCGACCTGATGTTCGAGGTCACCGGCGACGCCGCGCGGATCAACCGCGACTGGCGCCGCGATCGCGATGCGTTCCAGCCCCTCGAAACCGGCGCGCTGCAGGCGCTTCGCGACCTCGTCGCCGAATGCCGCTTCGACGTGCCCGAGGGGCTGCCGAAGGCGCTCGCGACGCTCGTCGGCTTCTTCGCCTATGAAACGATCGGCCTCGTTGAACGCATCCCGCGCGCGCCGGGCGCCGGCCTCGGCCTGCCCGACATGATCTTCGTGCGCCCGGCGGTGATCCTCGTCTTCGACCGCCTCGCCGACGAACTCTTCCTCATCGCGCCGATCTGGCCCGACGCGAAGGGCGCGATCGACCGGATGATCGACGCCGCGCAGGATCGTCTCGACACCATCGCCGCGCGCCTGTCGAGCGCCAGCGCGCACGCCGATCGTGCGACGACCGACGCGCTGCCGACCGATATCGCCGCGACCCCCGCAACGACCCCCGCGCATTTCGCCAAGATGGTGGCAACAGCGAAAGACTATATCGCCGCGGGCGACATTTTTCAGGTCGTGCTGTCGCAGCGCTTCTCGACCCCGTTCGATCTGCCGCCGTTCGACCTCTATCGCGCGCTGCGGCGGATAAATCCCTCGCCCTTCCTCTATTTCCTCGACCTGCCCGGCTTCGCGCTGATCGGCTCGTCGCCCGAAATCCTCGTTCGGGTGCGCGACGGCGAGATCACGATCCGCCCGATCGCGGGCACCCGCCCGCGCGGCCGCACGAGCGCCGAGGATGTCGAGAATCGCGACAGCCTGCTCGCCGATCCCAAGGAGCGCGCCGAGCATCTGATGCTGCTCGACCTCGGCCGCAACGACGTCGGCCGCGCGGCGGTCGGCGGCAGCGTGACCGTCACCGACAGCTATACGGTCGAATATTACAGCCACGTCATGCACATCGTCTCGAACGTCATCGGCCGCATCGCGCCCGGCAAGGATGCGATCGATGCGTTGTTCGCCGGCTTTCCTGCGGGCACGGTCAGCGGCGCTCCCAAAGTGCGCGCCTGCCAGATCATCGCCGAACTCGAAGCCGACGCGCGCGGGCCTTACGCGGGCGGCGTCGGCTATTTCGCCCCCGACGGCAATATGGACAGCTGCATCGTGCTGCGCACCGCGATCGTCAAGGATGGCGAAATGCACGTTCAGGCCGGCGCGGGCATCGTCGCCGACAGCGACCCCGCCTATGAACAGCGCGAGTGCGAAGCCAAGGCCGGCGCGCTCTTCGCGGCCGCGCGCGAAGCCGTGCGTTTGGCGGGAACGCCGGGTTACGGGCAATAGGGCGCGGGTTAGGATGCGTTGATCCGTAGGACACGGGCTTACGACCGGTTGCTGACGTCCCTTGTATCGTCATCCCGCACCGGCAGGCTCAAGGTGAACCGCGCTCCCTGCCCCGGCGCGCTGTCGACGGTCAGGTCGCCGTCCATCGCACGCGCCAGACGGCGCGCGATATAGAGGCCCAGTCCCGATCCGCCGCTGTCGGTGCGCCCGAGCCGCTCGAACTTTTCGAACACCACCGCCTGCTGCTCGGCGTCGATGCCCTGCCCCTGGTCGGCGACGGTCACCGTCGCGCGGTCTTCTTCGCGGTCGACGCGAATCCATATCTGCGAATTGTCGGGCGAGTAACGGATCGCGTTGCCGAGCAGGTTGAGCAGCACCTGCAGAACGCGACGAAACTCGCCATAGGCTGGCGCCCGGTCGTCGGTGCGCGGCGCGTCGATGCGGATGCCCTTTTCCTCGGCCTTCATGGCGAGCAGGCCCACGGCGCGGCGGGCCAGATCGCCGAGGTCGATCTCGTCGCGTGCCGCCTTGAAACCGGGGCGCTCGATATTCTGGAGGTCGGCAAGGTCGTCGACGAGGCCGAGCAGGTGCCGCCCGGCGTGCGCGATATCGCCGGCGTAGCGCGCATAATCAGCGCGGATCGGCCCGTCGAACTGGCCCGAAATCGTCTCGGCCGTCGCGATGATGCGGCTCAATGGTCCGCGTAGCGCGCCGTCGATGCGGCGCCCGAACTGCGGGTCCGAAAGCGGTAGCGATCCAAAGGCCGGATCGACGAGCGCGCCGGGATTCCTTTGCTGAGCCGCGGGCTGCTCCTCGGCGGCGACCGCGTTGCCCCGAAAGCCGGTGAAGCGTCCGGTCGCGTCGAACAAGGCCTCGCCGGCGAGCGTCATCATCATCTGCCCCGTCCGGACGCGCTGGCCGTCGAAGCGCGCCTGCCGCGCCAGCGCGCGCAGCACCGGAAAACGGCCGTCATCGTCGGGCTGCAACTCGAACAATTCGGAAAGCGAGCGCCCTTCCCAGCCTTCGGGAACCGGCGGGGCATCGGCCGCCGCGCGCAGCGCGACGATACGCAATTGCTGGTCGCATTCCCATGCCCAGCTTTGCGGAACCACGGCGCCCTCGGCAATCGGCGGCGTCTGGGGTTGGCTCAGCGGCCGGGTACGCCAGTCGGTGATCTCGAGGCTTGCACCGTCGGCGTCGGGGGTGATGCGGACGAGCGCGTGGATGTCGCTATGGTCGTCGGCCGCATACAGCGGCCGACTGATGTCGCGATGCAGCCGCTGCGCCAGCGTGACGAGGCGCGCGAGGTGCGGCAGCGCGAGCGGCTTGTCGAGTCCCGCGCCCGCGCGCTGTTGCAGGCGCAGCAGCGGCGCGTCGGCGCTTACCAGCGCGCCCGACCGGTCGATCCGGCCCCGGATGACGCGCTCGTTCACCGTACGCGCTCCGTGCTTCGACATTCGTTATGGTCGTCGTCGCCCACCGCGCGTGCCGGCAGCATCGCCAGCGATGCCTCGATCGGCGCCAGCGCCAGCCGATCGAGCCGCAGCGGCGCGAAAAGCGACGGCAGCGCCGCGCTCTCGGCGGTCAGCAGCGCCAGCGCCATGTCGTCATAGCTGCGGCGATGCGCCGCCGCCGCGAGCGCGATCAGCACGGGCCAATCGTGCCGTGCGATCGCGGCGGCCGCCGCATCGGCGGCATCGGCGCCCAGTGCTTCGTGGTAGGCGCGTCCCGCGTCCGCGATCCCGCTTTCGGTCGCGTGGCGGTCTGTTTCGGCGCGCACGGCGTCGCCCAGCTTGGCGGCGCGCTTCGCGTCCTTGCTCACCTCGGCCAACCGCCACGCCGCGATATCGAGCAGCAGCGCCCGGAAGGTCTCGCTATCGAGGTCGGCGATCGCGATCGCCGGATTGCCAAGCGCGTCGAACCGCCGGCGGTCGGCGATCTGCAACGCCAGATAGGCTTGGTCGACGTCGGACAGCGCTTCGCCGACGGGAGGCGCCTCGTCGTTCGCCGCTTCGGGTTCGGACAGCAGCGGCGGCGGGCTGCTGCGCTGTGTCGATTGCTCGCGCCAGCGATGTTCCTCGACGCGCGCGAAACAGACGCCCGCGAGCCGGGGTGCGGAGGGCAGTCCGCCGCGAAGCCACTCATTCCATAGAGCTGCGGGATCGATCGCGGGATCGAGCCGCGCAGCGATGTCCATGACCATCCGCCGCGCGATGCCCAGCGCCAACGCGCGCTGTTCTTCGGTCAACCGGCCCACCGCGGGCGCGGTCAGATAATCCGCCAGCTCGTGCAGGCGCGCCGACAGCGTCGGCGACGGCGGGTCGATGCCGGGGGAGAGGACCGATTCACTCATGCGCGTCCGCCAATATCAGCATGACGTTAATAGGCCTTAAACCTTGAAGACTGTTGTTTACCGCGCCTCGGGACGACGTGCGAGACGGAGCCACAGCAGGATCTGGAGCAGCGCGAGCAGTGGCAGGATCGCGAACATCAGCGGGGCAAAGCCGAACAGCAGCGCGGGGGCGAGCAAGATCCAAGCCTCGTCCGCATCGGGCAGCAGCCAGTGAAAGCGCCGCCGCTCGCCCGAATCCTCATAGAGCGCGCGCGCCAGCAGGATCGCCGCGGCGAGGCATGGCGCGAGCGCGGCTTCCGAAAAGAGCGGCATCTTGTGCCCCGGCCCGGCGAGCGACAGCAGCCAGGGAAAGACCGCGAGCAACACCCATGCAAAAGAGCGGATGACGTCGCGCGCCCGGTCCTGAGCGGCGCTTTCGGCGCGAAACGCCGACAGGAAGCGCATCGCCGCCAGCCCCAGCCCGCCGAGGACCGCGACGAGCGCGCCCGCCGCCGCGAGGCCGCTCGCGGCGAGCAGCGCGACCGCCACCCACAAGAGCGCGGTGACATGCGGCAGATAGCGTGCGGTTGTCGGCGATTTGACGAGCAGCGGCCCCGCGAGCCGGATCACCGGCATCATGATCGCCGACCGCCCGAGCCCCATGCCGCCATATTCGACCTGTTGCAGGCTCGATCGCTCGATCAGCGCCGCGGTCGGGCGATCGGCGACGATCGCGATCTCGCCCTGCTCGAACAGGGCGGGCTCGCAATAGAGCCGCCGAGCGCCCGCCTGCACCGCGAGTCGCAGCAGGGTCAGCATCATGTCCCATTCGCCCGGCATGCCCGCGAGTTCGGCGACCATCGGCTGGGAGATCGAGGCGAGGCCGCCCCAGCGCCGCGTCGCGTCGATCCGCTCGAAACCCTGCGTCAGCATCGTGTCGCCGGTGACGAGGATCGCGGGAGATCCGGGCTTTGCGATTGCCGCGTAATGCGTGCCACCGGCGCGGAGGCCGTCGGCGACGAGGATGATCCGGTCGTCGGCCTCGACCAGCGGGACGAGGTCGCTCGCCGCGCGCACCGGAGTCACCTTGATCCCGCGACGGCGAATGCGGTCGCAGGTCGCGAGCAGTTCGGCAGGGACCGCGGCGACCGCGACTGCGATATGCGTCACCCCGACGTCGGCCAGACGCGCCGCCTGACGCTCGAACAGCGTCTCGCCGGCGACGGTGACGAGCGCGCGCAGCGACCCGTCGGGCAGCGTTTCGGAAGCGCCGACCAGCGCGATCAGGGCCATCGGCGCCAGCTTTTTTCGGCAGCGGTCATCGCGGTGAAGCTTTAGGACCGGTGAAGCGATTGGCAAGCCCCGCGATGCGCCGCGATGACGTCACGCCTTCACCTTGTTTTCCCGCACCTTCGCCGCCGTTTTCGCAGGTAAAAAAATCCCGGCAAAGCGACCGAATCGCTGGTCTTTCCCGCACCCATGGGCTAGACCAAATCCATCTCCCGAAAGAGCAGAAAAAGGCCGGGTCTTGACCGAAGAAAATACGCCTATGCAGCCGTCCGACGACGGCGTTTCGCCGATCAATATCGTCGACGAAATGAAGACGTCCTACCTCGATTACGCGATGAGCGTGATCGTCAGCCGCGCGCTCCCCGACGTGCGCGACGGGCTGAAGCCGGTCCACCGCCGCATCCTCTACGCGGCGCAGGAAGGCGGCTTCGTTCCGGGCCGTCCGTACAAGAAATCGGCAAAAATCGTCGGCGACGTCATGGGTAACTATCACCCGCACGGCGACAGCGCGATTTACGACGCGCTCGCACGCATGACGCAGGACTGGTCGCTGCGCGTTCCGCTGATCGACGGTCAGGGCAATTTCGGCTCGATGGACCCCGATCCGCCGGCGTCGATGCGCTACACCGAAGCGCGCCTTGCCAAGACCGCGATGGTGCTGCTGAACGATCTCGACAAGGACACCGTCGACTTCCAGCCCAATTATGACGCGAGCCGCGACGAGCCCACCGTGCTCCCGGCGCGTTTCCCCAACCTGCTCGTCAACGGCGCGGGCGGCATCGCGGTCGGCATGGCGACCAACATCCCGCCGCACAACCTCGGTGAGGTGATCGACGCGACGCTCGCGATGATCGACCGCCAGCTCGAAGGCGGGCCGCCGGTCACGCTCGAGGAGCTGATGGCGATCGTCCCCGGCCCCGACTTCCCGACCGGCGCGATGATGCTCGGCCAGGGCGGCGCACGGAGCGCCTATGCCACCGGACGCGGCTCGATCATGATGCGCGCGACGCACATCATCGAGGAAGGCAGGAACGACCGCCAATCGATTGTATTGACGTCGATTCCTTTTCAGGTCGGCAAGTCGGGCCTCGTCGAGAAAATCGCCGAGGCGGCGCGCGACAAGCGGATCGAGGGTGTCGCCGACATCCGCGACGAATCGAACCGCGAGGGCGTGCGCGTCGTTATCGAGCTGAAGCGCGACGCGACCGCCGAAGTCGTCCTGAACCAGCTCTGGCGTCACACCCCGGCGCAGTCGAGCTTCCCCGCGAACATGCTCGCGATCCGCGGCGGCCGTCCCGAGATGCTCGGGCTGCAGGATATCCTCTCCGCCTTCATCGCCTTCCGCGAGGAGGTGATCACCCGCCGCTGCAAGTTCGAACTCGCCAAGGCGCGCGACCGCGCGCACATCTTGCTCGGCCTCGTCGTCGCGGTCAGCAATCTCGACGAGGTCGTCCGCATCATCCGCGGCTCGCCCTCGCCCGCCGCCGCTCGCGAAGCCCTGCTCGCGCGCGAATGGCCGATCGGCGAGATCGCGCCCTATATCCGCCTCGTCGAAGCGATCGAGGGCGAGATGGAGGAAAGCGCCACCTATCGCCTGTCCGAAGTGCAAGTGAAAGCGATCCTCGACCTCCGCCTCCACCGCCTCACCGCGCTTGGCCGTGACGAAATCGGTAAGGAACTCGGGGAGTTGGCGTCCGAGATTGAGGAACTGCTTTCGATCCTTGCCGACCGCGTCAAGCTCTATGGCGTGATGCGCGAGGAGCTCGTCGCGGTGCGCGACGAATTTGCGACCCCGCGCAAGACGCTCGTCGCTCCCGCCGCCGACGGCATCGACGACGAGGATCTGATCGAGCGCGAGGAGATGGTCGTCACGGTCACCCTCGACGGCTATATCAAGCGCACCCCGCTCGACACGTTCCGGGCTCAAAGACGCGGCGGCAAGGGCCGCGCCGGCATGGCGACCAAGGACGAGGATGTCGTTACCGAGCTGTTCGTCACCTCGACGCACACCCCCGTCCTCTTCTTCTCGACCGCGGGCAAGGTCTATCGCATGAAAGTATGGCGCCTGCCCGAGGGCGGGCCGGCGACGCGCGGCCGCCCGATGATCAACCTGCTGCCACTCGCGCAGGGCGAGACGATCTCGACCGTCCTCCCGCTACCCGAGGATGAGGCCGAATGGGGCAAGCTGCACGTCATGTTCGCAACCGCGAAGGGCAGCGTGCGTCGGAACAGCATGGACGCTTTCACCAACGTGCCCTCGAACGGCAAGATCGCGATGAAGTTCGAGGGCGACGACGAGGACGACCGCCTGATCGGCGTCGCGCTGCTCGACGAAAGCGACGATGTGCTGCTCGCGACGCGCCAGGGCAAGGCGATCCGCTTCGCCGGCGACGATGTCCGCGAATTCCAGAGCCGCAATTCGACCGGTGTCCGCGGCATGCGCCTCGCCGACGGCGACGCGGTGATCTCGCTTTCGATCCTCCACCGCGTCGGAACCAGCAGCGAGGAGCGCGAAGCCTATCTCCGCGCCGCGCCGTGGAAGGATAACGAAAACGAACCGACGCTGCCCGGCGACCGCATGGCCGAACTCGCGACACGCGAACAATTCATCCTCACCGTCTGCGCCAACGGTTATGGCAAGATCTCGTCGGCCTATGAATATCGCCGCACCGGCCGCGGCGGTCAGGGTATCACCAACATCGACAATATCGGCCGCAACGGGCCCGTCGTTGCCAGCTTCCCCGCCACCAAGGCGCACCAGCTGATGCTCGTCACCGATCAGGCGAAGCTCATCCGCATGGGGCTCGATTCGATGCGCGTCATCGGTCGCGGCAGTGCCGGCGTGCGCCTGTTCGACGTTGCGAAGGACGAGCATGTCGTCTCGGCGGCGCTGATCGAGGAAGGCGACGAAGCAGAGGGCGAAGACGCGGACACCGCGACCGAAAACCCCGCGAGCGAGGCGCCGTCCGAATGACGACGCCCGCCACGGCCTTCAAGGTGCTGACCGCGCAGCAATGGGCGGATTTCGAGCGCGAACGCGTCTTCCGAGGCGCACCGGTGGATATCGCCGACGGCTATATCCACCTGTCGACCGCCGGGCAGCTCGAGACGACGATCGCCAAATATTTCGCGGGCGAAACCGGGCTGATGATCGCCGAGGTCGACCTTGTCCTCCTCGGCGACGCCATCCGCTGGGAACCCGCGCGCGGCGGCGACCTCTTCCCGCACATCTACGCCGAACTGCCGATCCATGCGGTCGTGAGCCTCCAGAAGCGCGACTGCTGACAGCCGCATCTTGCTTCGTGCGCTGAAATTCCCCACCATCGTCGGACCTTACGCCGTCCGTTCTTTGGGGAAGAGAGAAGATGCGCCTCCTGTTGATCGCCGCCCTGCTGGCCTCCGCCGCGCCCGTTGCCGTCCACGCCCATGAAGCGCCCGCCCCCGCCGCGCAGTCGAAGCCCGTCCCCAAAGAGGAATTGCTGAAGCCCCCCGCCGATGCGGTGCGCTATTCGGTCGTCTCCGAAGCCGGGCAGCACGGCAATCAGTGGCGCTGGCAGCTTCCCGATGGCCGCACCGCCTATCGCTGGTCGCAGGAACTGCGCGGCTGGATCACCGAGATGGACCAGGTCACGACCTTCGCACCCGACGGCACGATCGCGGCGGTGACCGTCCGCGGCGTCACCATGTCGGGCGACGCGGCCGAGGAGTTTCGCGTCGCAAACGGCCGCGCGAGCTGGAAAACCGCCAATGATGCGGGCGAAGCCGCCGCCGGCGGCTGGTACATCCCGGCGGGCGGCGTCGGCATCGCCAACGCCCCGCTGATCGACGCGCTCGCGGCCGCGGGCGACGCCGGGCTCGCCTTCCTGCCGAGCGGCAAAGGCCATATGACCTTCGGCCCGACCGAGGTCATTCAGGGGCCCGGTGGCCCCAAGACGGTCCAGCTCGCTTTCATCAGCGGCATCCTGCCCTCGCCGCTCCCCGTCTGGCTCGACGAAAACAAGCGCCATTTCGCCGACATCAGCTATATCTCGGTCATTCCGGCGGGCTATGAGGGCGCGCTCAAGCAACTCCGCGACGTTCAGGAAAAGGCGACGGCCGAAGCGGTCGCCGGCGTCGCTAGCCGTTTCCTGACCCCCGCCGCCAAGGCCCCCGTGCTGTTCGACAATGTCCAGCTGTTCGACGCCGACAAGGGTACTTTCCTCACGTCGCGCGCGGTGCTCGCGCAGGATGGCAGGATCGCCGCGATCGGCGCCGCCGGATCGCTGAAAGCGCCCGCCGGGACGCGTGTCATCGACGGGCGCGGCAAGACGCTGGTGCCGGGCATCTGGGACAGCCACCTTCATATCGGCGACGATTGGGACGTGCTCTCGAACATGGCGAACGGGATCACCAGCTTCCGCAGCCCCGGCACGACCTTCGACCGCGCGGTCGACGCGACCAAGCGCCGCGCCGAGGGCAGTTTGCTGATGGGCGAGCCCTTCATCTCGGTCATCATCGACAAGAAGGACCCGCTCGCGGCGCAGGGCGCCGAGGTGGTCGGCAGCGCCGAAGAAGCGATCGCGGCCGTGCGCCGGGTCAAGGAAGCGGGCCTCTGGGGCGTCAAATTCTATACCTCGATGAATCCCGCGTGGATCGCCCCCGCCGCCGCCGAAGCACACAGGCTCGGCCTCCACGTCCACGGCCATGTCCCTGCAACGATGAAGCCGAGCGAGGCGGTCGCCGCGGGCTATGACGAACTCACGCACCTCAATTTCGTCGTGATGGAATCGATGCCGCGCGAGGTGATCGACAAATCGAACACAAGGGCGCGGATGGAAGGGCCCGCGCGCTATTTCAAGGACGTCGACCTCGACGCCCCGCTGATGAAGGGCTTCATCGCCGATCTCGCGGCGAAAAAGACGATCGTCGACCCGACAATCGTGATCTTCGAGGGCATGCTGACGCAGGACGGCGGCAAGCCGCATCCGGCTTATGCCCCCTATATGGGCATCATCTCGCCCGTTATCGAACGGTCCGCGTTCACGGCGGGCGGTTATCCGCTCGTCGAGGGGCTGACACGCGACGACTATCGCAAAAGCTATGCGAAGATGGTCGAGCTCGTGCGCCGGCTGCACAAGGCGGGCGTGCCGATCGTCGCCGGCACCGATGGTTGGGGGATCGAACTGATCCGCGAACTCGAAATCTACCGGCAGGCGGGCTTCACCCCCGCCGAAGCGATCCAGAGCGCGACGATCCTTCCGGCACACGTCGTCGGCGCCGACAAACGCACCGGCTCGATCGCGGTGGGCAAAGAAGCCGACATGGTTCTCGTCGACGGCGACGCCGCGACCGACCTCGGCGCGCTCCGCCGCGTCGTGACCGTGGTCAGCGACGGCTATGTCATGGACGCCGACGCGCTGCGGAAAGCGGCGGGGTATAGCGGCGCTCCGAAATAGCCCGATAGCGGCTTTGGGGTGGGGAGCGGACATTCCACAACCGTCGCCCCCGCGAAGGCGGGGGCCGCTGTCGGTTTGCGCAACAGCGCTGAATAAAGGCCGCTAGCGGCCCCCGCCTTCGCGGGGGCGACGGTAGGTTCCGGCCATTACCGCCTCAGCTCCCGATCAGCGTCGCCGCGCCTTCCACGCCCTTACCGCCGCCATCGTCTTTTCGACATGCGCCTGCGGCTTGCTGTCGGTGTAGCTGAGCAGGATCGTCCCGTTGGGGGCGATGACATAGGATGTCCGGTTCGACAGCATCGTCCCGTCGGGGCGCCGCATCGTCGAATCATATTTCGCCGCGACCTTCGCGCCCGGATCGGCCGCGACCGCGAATTTGTCGCGACACTCGGACTTCGAAAATTCGGCGACGCGATCGATATTGCCCGCGGTGACGCCGACGACGCGCGCGCCCAGCTTGTTGAAATCGTCGCTCGCCTCGGCGAACAGATGCGCCTCGAGCGTGCAGCCCGGCGTAAAGGCGGCGGGGAAGAAATAGAGCACCACCGGCCCCTTCTTCAGCGTCTGTTTCAGCGACAGGTTGAACGGCTTGCCGCCCTGCGCCGCGCTCAGTGTAAAATCAGGCGCCTTCGCGCCTTGCTGAAGCGCCGCGATGCCCTGTGGCGCGATGACCGCCAGCGACAGGCCGAGACCGGCCGCCATCGTCAGTTTTGCCAGAAATTTCATCAGCGGCCTCCATGGGGAACAGCGGGACGATCCCCGCCGGGACAGCCACTCTACCGCCATATTCGCAGACAGCAAATGAACCTGTGCGGCCGACCGGCAGACGTCGCGCCGCGCGGCCCTTGGGTGCGCGCGGCGCGAGCGCCAGCCGGCGGTCATCCGCCGATCAGCAGCGGCGACCGCCGCGATCGATCTCGCGCCCGATCAGCGCGCCCGCGGCGCCGCCGATGATCGTGCCGGGCAGGCGGTCGCCGTAGCGATCGACTTCGCGGCCGAGCAGGGCGCCCGCGGCACCGCCGACGATCAGGCCAGTGGCGCCGCTGCCGCGGCGGCAATAATAGCGGCGGTCGCGATAGTGGCTGCGCCGGTAATCGCGCCTGTAATCGCGTCGGTAATCGCGACGATAGTCGCGGCGGTAATCGCGATAATCACCGCGATCGCCGTAATAGCCATGGCGGTGATGGCGATCGCGCGCCTCCGCCTCGGCGGGCAGTGCCGCGACGGTGCTCGCGCCGATCAACGCCGCCAACGCCAGTTTCTTGAACAGGAACATCTGTCTTCTCCGTCTTGCCCCCGCGGATCAGATTAGGACGGCAAAGATGGCGCCTGGCTGAACTGCCGGCGCCTCACCGTCCCGACCCCCATCGGTTCGGCGATCTTTCGGGGCGCTTTGCCGCTGCCGATTGACCGCACGCAGCAATCGGCGCAGCATCCTTGCCATGACGCTCACCATCATCCCCAGCGGCCAGGCGTGCGGCGCGCGCGTGACCGGCGTCGACCTCACGCAGCCGCTCGACGCCGGAACGATCGCCGACATCCGCGCCGCATGGCTCGATCATCATGTCCTCGCCTTCCCCGACCAGAAAATGAGCGAGACGGATCTCGAGCGTTTCACCCGTTATTTCGGCGGCTTCGGCGACGATCCCTTCATTCGCCCGATCCCCGGCCACGACCATATCATCGCGGTGAAGCGCAAAGCCGACGAAACCGCGCCGCTTTTCGCCGAAAACTGGCACAGCGACTGGAGCTTTCAAGCCCGCCCGCCTGCCGGCACCTGCCTCTTCGGCATCACCATACCGCCCGTCGGCGGCAGCACCGAATTCGCCAACCAGCACGCCGCGCTCGACGCGATGCCCGCCGACTTTCGCGCGCGCGTCGAAGGGTTGCAGGCGATCCACAGCGCCCGTGCGGGCTACGCGCCGCAGGGCATGTACGGCGCAAACGACAAGAACCGCAGCATGGATATCCGCTCGGGCGACGAGGCGCTCGAAACGCAGTTGCATCCCTTCGTCCGCGCTCATCCCGAAACGGGCCGCAAGGGCCTGTTCGGCTGCGCGGGCTATATCATCGGCTTCGACGGGCTCGACGATGCCGAGGGGCTGCCGCTGCTTTACGAACTGATCCAGTGGCAGGGCCGCGAGGCGTTTCGCTATACCCATGTCTGGGAGCCCGACATGCTGGTCATGTGGGACAATCGCTCGGTCCTCCACCGCGCGACCGGCGGCTATGACGGCCACGACCGCCTCCTCCACCGCACGACGATCGCGGCATGGGACGGGCTGGCCTGACGACTGTTGGGGAGAGGGAAGCGGACGGTCCTCCCCCTTGGGGGAGGGGGACCATGCGAAGCATGGTGGAGGGGCACGCGAGGTGTTTCCTGCCCTTTATTCGTCGCGCGACTCCGCCCGTGCCCCTCCACCACCTTCGGTGGTCCCCCTCCCCGTGCCGGGGAGGATCGAGGTAGCTCCCGACCGAAACCCGTCCAACCGCCTCGCCGTCCCGACACGTCGCGAAACCCTGCCTACCCCCCACGCGTTGCTCCCGTCAGAAGGAGCAACTACCATGACCCTCCCCAACAACGCCCTCATCCTCGTCGCCGACGGCCGCAAGGCACTGTTCCTGCGCAATCAGGGCGACGAGCTGCGAATCGACTTGCGCATGTCTTCACACCGCGAGCGCGGGGATCGCAAGGATAGCGATATCAAGACCGACGCCGCGGGCCGGTCGAGCCGCCCCGCCGGTGCCGGCGGCTTTCAGGACACGATGGAGGAAGCCGATTTCCACCAGCAGGAAGAGGACCGCTTCGCGCGCGACCTCGCCGAAAAGGTGAATGCGATGGCGCTATCTGGAAAATTCGATGCGCTCGTCGTCGTCGCGCCCGCGCGCACGATGGGCGAGCTGCGCCCGCTATGGCATAAGGAGGTCAGTGCAAGGATCGTTGGCGAGCATGTCAAGGAAATGACCGACCGCCCGATCCCCGACATCGAGGCGTTGCTCGTCGGCGAAGCCGCGCCGCCTTCCTGATCAGGCGCGCGCCTCCTTGGACAAGGTGCTGACCACGCCCCACGCGATCAGCGCCTGCCCCCCGAAATAGAGCGGCCAGACGAGCCACATCGTGACGTCCTTGGACAAAACAGCGCCCTCGCCCGCGAAGATGAACAGGTCGCTCGCGAGGAAGAGCATCGCGCCCACCCCCGTGCGATAGCGCGGGAAACGGCTGGTCCACGCCGCCGCCGCCATCGCGGCGACGAACAGCGAATAGACGGCGGCGTGCCACCAGCCGGGTGCGGGGCTCAGCATGCCCCACACGATCGCCAGCGTCGCGGGCATGGTCAGCCATCCGAGCAGGCGCTGCGACGGCGTCATCGCGGCCCGCCGGTTGGTCAGATACAGGATGATCGCGATGATGTGCCCGACCACGAATGCGACCGCGCCTGTCTCGAGTCCCTTCGCATCGAGCAGCCAGTCGCCGAGCGCCCCGAAACCGAGCGCCGCCGCGATCAGCCAGCCGCTCCTTTCGCGCGCATTGGCGGCCGCCCACAGCGCCAGGAAGCCAACCCCCGTCGCCTTCCACGCCCAGATTGCAGGACCATCGAGCCGCTGGAACACCGCGACCAAGAATCCGACGCCGCCGGCCAGCGCCAGCCACCACAGCCACCGCGCCCGATCCCAACCCTGTTCGCTGCTCATCGCCCGCCCCTTTGCATCTTGCCGTCAATGGGCCTAGTGCGCGGCGGACCAACTGCAAGTCAATGTTTAGGGTAAATAGTGGCGCACGACATTCACATCATCGGCGGCGGCCTCGCGGGCTCCGAGGCGGCGTGGCAGCTCGCCGAGGCCGGCTATCGCGTGCGCCTCTCCGAAATGCGCGGCGGCGGGGATATGACCCCGGCGCATCAGGGTGACGCGCTCGCCGAGATGGTGTGCTCGAACAGCTTTCGCAGCGACGACGGCGACAGCAACGCCGTCGGCCTGCTCCACCGCGAGATGCGGTCGCTCGGCTCGATCATCATGCGCGAAGCCGACGCGACGAAGGTCCCCGCGGGCTCGGCGCTCGCGGTCGACCGCGACCTCTTCTCGGGCGGCGTCACCAAGGCGCTGTCGGAGCACCCCAATATCACCATCGTCCGCGAACGCATCGACACGCTGCCCGCCGAAGGCCCGACGATCGTCGCCACCGGCCCGCTCACCGCCGCCGGCCTCGCCGCGAGCATCGGCACCGCGACCGGCAAGGACGCGCTCGCCTTTTTCGACGCGATCGCCCCCATCGTCTACCGCGACAGCATCGACATGGACGTCGCGTGGATGGCGAGCCGCTGGGACAAGGTCGGGCCGATCGGCGACGGCAAGGACTATATCAACTGCCCGATGGACAAGGAGCAATATCACGCCTTCGTCCAGGGGCTGGTCGACGGCGAAAAGACCGATTTCAAGGACTGGGAAAAGGACACCCCCTATTTCGAAGGCTGCATGCCGATCGAGGTCATGGCCGAGCGCGGCCCCGAAACGCTCCGCTTCGGCCCGATGAAGGGGGTCGGTCTCGACAATCCGCGCACCGGGCGCTGGCCCTATGCGGTGGTCCAGCTGCGGCAGGATAATGCGCTCGGCACGCTCTGGAACATGGTCGGCTTCCAGACCAAGCTCAAACACGGCGCACAGGTCGAGCTGTTCCGCACCATCCCCGGCCTCGAAAAGGCCGAGTTCGCGCGCCTCGGCGGTCTCCACCGCAACAGCTTCATCCGCTCGCCCGAACTGCTCGACGCCCAGCTCCGCCTCAAATCCGCCCCGCATATCCGCTTCGCCGGCCAGATCACCGGCTGCGAGGGCTATGTCGAAAGCGCCGCGATCGGCCTCGTCGCCGCGCGTTTCGCCATTGCCGAGCTCGGCGGCCGCACCTTGCCCCCGCCGCCGCCCGAAACCGCGCTCGGCGCGCTGCTCGGCCATATAACCGGTGGCGCCGATGCGTCCTCCTACCAGCCGATGAACGTCAATTTCGGCCTCTTCCCGCCGCTCGCCGAGGATGTGCGCAAGAAGGACCGCAAGCTCGGCTATACGCAGCGCGCGGGCGCGAAGCTCGCGGAGTGGATGAAGCAGGCGGAGGGCGTCGCGGCCTGACCGCCGGCTTCAGCAACTACACTTCGGTTTCGCCGCTCGCTTCGGCGCCGTCGTTGCAAATTCCGCGCGCGTCAGATCGCCCGACTTGTCGGCATCGGCGCTGGCAAAGCGCGCACCCGTCGTCACCGCCCATTCCTCGAAGGTCAGCAGATTGTTGCCGTCCTTGTCGAGCTTGCGGAACGCCGCGGTGCGCGACGACATCAGTTCGACGCGGCTGATCTTGTCGTTGCGGTCGCGATCGAAGCGGTTGAAGCGCCGCTCCTCGCGCGACGCCTCTTTCGCGGCGGGCAGCGCCGGCGGCGCCGGGCCGCGTTTCGGCGCATTCGCCGCCGCGACCGGAATTGCGGGCAAGGCGGGCGGCGGATCGGGCAGCACCTCGACCTCCGCGATCTGCGTATAGCCCTTCCACATGAACAGCCCGCCGGTCAGCAGCAGCGCGCTCGCCACGCCGCCGATCAGAAATCGGGAAATCGCCATCCGCCCCTCCGCGCCGGTTGATCGGCCCTTGCTATCACGGCGCGCGTGCGGGCGCCAACGGACGACGCCATAATGGCGGCGAATTTTAATCGACAGGCTTGTTCAAAAGCCCAGCGTCAATTGCTATATCCGATCAATGCACAATTACCTCCCCTCGCTGAAGCAGATGCAATATCTTGTCGCGCTCCACGAGCACGGCCATTTCGGCCGCGCCGCCGACGCGTGCAACGTCACCCAGTCGACGCTGTCGGCGGGCATCCGCGAGCTCGAGACTTTGCTCGGCCAGACGCTCGTCGAGCGCACCCGCCGCGTCGTCCGCTTCACCATGCTCGGCAACGCGATCGTCGAAAAGGCGCACCGCGTGCTGCGCGAGGCCGAGGAGCTCGCCGATATGGCGGCCGCCGCGTCCGCGCCGCTCGTCGGCGAACTGCGCATGAGCGTCATCCCCACGATCGCGCCCTTCCTCCTTCCCGGTCTGCTGCCGCGGCTGCGCAAGGAACGCCCGTCGTTGAAGCTCTTCCTGCGCGAGGAACCGAGCGCGCAGGCATGCGAATCGCTCCATCACGGCACCGTCGACTGCGTGCTGCTCGCGCTCCCCTATGCGTGCGGCGACGTCGAGAGCGAGAAACTGTTCGACGACGCGCTCTTCGTCGCCTTCCCCGGCGAGCAGAGCGAAGACCTGCCCGCCATGGTCAGCGCCGACCAGCTCGACCCCGCGCAGATGCTGATGCTCGAGGACGGGCACTGTCTGAAGGATCATGTCCTGGCCGCATGCAACCGCCCCGAATTGCGCGCCGGGGCGCGGATGATGGGCACCTCGCTCCACACGCTCGTCCAGATGGTCGACAACGGCCTCGGCATCACGATGCTGCCGCAAATGGCGATCGAGGCCGGCATCCTCGACCACACCGACATCGACACGCGCCCGCTCGATTCGGAGCATGACTGGCGCACGATCGCGCTCGTCTGGCGCAAGGGCAGCCCCCGCGCCGACGAGTTCCGCCTGCTCGCGGATATTTTCCGCAAACATCAGGTGAACTAGCGTCCCGAATATTCGTTAGAAAACGACCGAACTTAGCCGTCGCCCCCGCGAAGGCGGGGGCCGCTAGCGGCCTTACTCAGCGGCATTGTGTAAACCGACAGCGGCCCCCGCCTTCGCGGGGGCGACGGTTATGGAATGTCCGATTCCCACCGCTCCGCGCGACTCTGGTCGCCCTCGCGCTCCTCGACCCACGCCACCCGCCCATCGGTGAAGCTTTCGCGCTTCCACAGCATCACATCGGTTTTCAGCCGGTCGATCAGAAACTCGCAAGCCGCCAGCGCCTCGGCGCGGTGTGCGCTGCTCGCGAGCACGAGCACGATCGTCTCGCCCGGCGCCATCGCGCCGATGCGGTGGATCAATGTCAGCGCCGACAGCTTCCAGCGGTCCGCCGCCGCATGGGCCAGATTGCCCAGTCCGGCCTCGGTCATGACGGGATGATGCTCAAGGAACAGCTCGGCCAATCCGTGGTCGCCGCGCACGCGCCCGATAAAGCTCGCGCTCGCGCCATGCCCGCCCGCATCGTGCAGGTCGAACTCGGCGGCGACCTCGATCGCCGACGACTGAACCAATACGCGGATCATCCCCCGGTCACCGGCGGAAACAGCGCAAGCTCGCGCGCACCCGACAGCGGCGCATCGGGGCCCATCATCACCCCGTCGATCGCGGCGCGGATACGCTGCGGCTCGGCAAAGGCCAGCGCGCCGCGCGCGTCGCGCGCCGCGAGCCAGGCGATCAGCGCGCCGACGTCGCCGACGCCCGCGGGCACATCGACCGTCTCGTCGGCCACCCCCATCCTTTCGCGGACCCACGAAAAATAAGCGATGTTCAGCGCCATCGGCCGACCTCAATCCATATGCTTCAGGCCGACGCGCAGATAATCCCAGCCGGTGATCAGCGTCAGCACCGCGGCGCCCCACAGCGAGACGAGCCCGACCGTCTTGATCCACCCTATTGCGGGCAAGGCGCCCGCAAGGATCAGCGCGCCGAACGCAACGAGCTGGAAGGTCGTCTTCCACTTCGCAAGCTGCGTCACCGGCATCGACACCTGCAATGTCGCGAGGAACTCGCGCAGCCCCGACACGATGATCTCGCGCAGCAGGATCATCAGCGCGGCGATGACATGCCAACCCGCGATGTCGCGCGTGAAGACGAGCAGCAATATCACCGCCGCGATCATGATCTTGTCGGCGATCGGGTCGAGGAAGGCGCCCAGCCGCGACACGATCCCGCGCGAGCGTGCAACATAGCCGTCAAAATAGTCGGTAATGCCCATCAGGCAGTAAAGGCCGAAGGCGAGCGCATAGTCGATCGGCTTCGGCTGGTGCGATCCCTCCACCACCCCGGGCCACAGAAGGAAAAGCAGGATGGGGACCGCAAGGATTCGCGAAAGGGTCAGGATGTTGGGAAGGCTCAGCATGATCCCCGTCGATATAGGCGGTCCAAAATGACCTTTGACCCTGTCCGCCCTAGCCGATAAGCCCCCCGGGCGACAACCAAATTGCCCGCGATTTGCGTGGTGACCGAACAAGATTGAAAAGATTGGACCACGCATGACCGGCTCCTTCGCGCTATTGAAGCAACGCCGGTTCCTGCCCCTTTTCGTCACCCAGCTCCTCGGCGCGTTCAACGACAATCTGTTCAAGAACGCGATGGTGCTCTTCGTCGTTTACGGCGTGTTCAACGACGAAGCCTCGGAAACATTGTTCAGTGCGGTCGCGACGGGGCTCTTCATCCTGCCCTTCTTCCTGCTTTCCGCGCTCGCGGGCCAGCTCGCCGACACGCGCGACAAGGCGCGGATCATCCGCATCGTCAAATTCTGCGAAATTCTGATCATGCTCGTCGGCGGGCTCGGGCTCGTCCTCGCGTGGATGGGCTTTGCGGTGCATCTGATCGCGATCCCGCTCATGATGCTCGCGCTCTTCGCGATGGGCATCCACTCGACCTTTTTCGGCCCGATCAAATATGCGATCCTGCCGCAGCACCTGCAAAGCGACGAGGTGCTGGCCGGCACCGGGCTCGTCGAGGCGGGCACCTATATCGCGATTCTCGCGGGCACGATCCTCGCGGGCGTGATCGACGTCGAATGGGCGGCGCTCGGCGTCGTCCTTGTCGCGGGGATCGGTTACTGGACCGGACGCAAAGTGCCCCCCGCCCCGCCCGAGCATGAGGAAACGGGCATCGACTGGCACATCATCCGCTCGTCGATCGCACTCGTCCGCGGCACGATGCACATCCCGCGCCTCTATCTCGCGATCCTCTCGATCAGCTTTTTCTGGACGATCGGCGCGGTGCTGTTCATCCAGTTTCCGCCGCTCGTGAAGAATATCCTCCACGCCGACAAGAGCGTCGCCAGCCTCTTCCTCGCGATCTTCTCGATCGGCATCGCGATCGGGTCGGTCGCGGTGAACCGCCTGCTCAAGGGGCAGGTATCGGCGCGCTACAGCCCCGCCAGCGTCATCGTCATGGGTGTTTTCGTCGTCGCCTTCTATTGGGTGTGCCGCAACTGGGAACATGACCCGTCGGGCGTGATGTACGGGATCGAAGGCTTCCTCGGCCACCCCGACGTCATCCCGCTCCTCGCCGCGCTGCTCGGCATCGCGATCAGCGGCGGCATGTTCGTCGTGCCGCTCTACGCCTTCCTGACCACCACGGTCCCCAAGGACCAGACCGCGCGAACCGTCGCCGCGAACAACATCGTCAATTCGGGCGCAATGGTCGCGGGCTCGCTCCTCGCAATGGGCCTCGGCTTCGCCGGAATCGGCGTCGTCGACCAACTGCTGATGAGCGCCGCCATGTGCCTGATCTCCGCTTGGCTCGCGGTCAAACTGCACCGGGCTTGCGACTGACCGGAAGCGGCGACGGCTAGTTCCGCTCGAAACCCGTCCTCAAATCAAGAACATCATCGTCGCGGTAAAGAAAACCGCAAAGCTCTGCAGAAACAGCCGCAAGTCATTGTTCGACCAGATCGTGACCGGTTCGCGGTGCGCCGCGAGCGCCGCGCGCAATTCGCCCTGCCAGTCCGCCGGTGCGTTGAGCCGTGCGATCGCCAGTTGCCGCACGCCATGCGCCCGCACGCGCTCGCGAATGTCGATATGATCGTCCGAGTCCATGCCCCGAAGCTAGGGCGATGTTAACGGATCGGTAAGGTTAAAAGAGTGTTAACGTCCGGGCCGTCCCATGGCGGGACGCTTTTCCCTCGCGGCTTAACCTCCGGCCATCGGCCGCACGCGCACGCGGCGCCCCTCTTTCGCCCCCGCCTGGAACGGCTTGCACCGCGCGGGCTTCATGCGCGGTCCCAGGCAAAGCCGCACTTCGTCGAGCCAACCCTCGCGGCCGACCGACACCGCAATCATCGGCGCCGTCACGCCGCGATTGGCGGCGGCAAAGGCGCGGCGGATGCTGCCCGCGGTCTGCGGTTTCGCGGCGAGCGCCTTCATGTCGGGAAAGCGCACCGCACCGAACAATATTTCGGCCGAGCGGAAATAGGCCGCGGGGTGCGGGCTCATGCACGTCCCGTGCTTCGCCCATTCGTGCTGGAGAAGCTGCGCCGACGGCGTCATGCACAGATGCTTCCTCAGCACCGGCTGCGGCACGATCTTCGCCGGGCGGCACCATTGCGGATAGCCGCGACTGTCGGTCTCGGGCCACAGCCCATGGAGCACCCAGCCGAAACGGCCGTTCTCGCCCGAACATTGGAAAGCATCGCGCGCGCCCTTGGGATTGCGCACGTCGGCGCAATGTTGCGGCGACCAGCTCATGGCCAGCAGATAGCCGGTGATCGGGGGTTTGCGCACCGGCTCGCCCCGGCGCGGCTGTTCGAGCCGCGGGACCGGGATGCGGTCGGGCACCGAGCAGGACAGCGCCTGCGCCTGCGCCGCGACCGGCATCAGCGCCAGCGCGGCGGCGCTAAGCCAGCGCAAAGTCGAGGCCGATGTCCGCCGCGGGCGCCGACTGCGTCAGTCGCCCGACCGAGACATAGGTCACTCCCGTCGCGCCGATATCGTGGATCGTGTCGAGCCGCACGCCGCCTGACGCCTCGGTCGGGACCTTGCCGCCGACGAGCGCGACGCACTGGCGGAGTTCGTCGAGCCCCATATTGTCGAGCAACAGATGCGTCGCGCCGGCGTTCAGCGCGGGTTCGACCTGCGCGACGCGATCGACCTCGACGATGATGTCGGCGATTCCCGCGTCGACCGCGCGCCGCACGGCCTCCTCGACCGATCCCGCGACCGCGACATGATTGTCCTTGATCATCGCGGCATCCCACAGACCCATGCGATGATTCTTCGCGCCGCCCATCCGCGTCGCATATTTCTCGAGCACGCGAAGCCCCGGGATCGTCTTGCGCGTGTCGAGCAAGGTCGCGCCGGTACCCGTCAGCGCATCGACATATTGGCGCGTCATCGTCGCGATCCCCGACAGATGCTGCACCGTGTTGAGCGCCGACCGCTCGGCGGTCAGCATCGCGCGCGCATTGCCCGACAAGCGCATCAGGTCGCTTCCCGCGGCAACTTCGGCGCCTTCTTCGACCAGTATCGCGATCTCCATGCCGGGTTCGAGCGCGCGAAAGAATCGCTCGGCGATCGGCAGCCCCGCCACGATGATCGCATCGCGGCTGTCCATCACTCCGCCGAAGCGCGCGTCGGCGGGGATCGTCGCCATCGAGGTAATGTCGCCCCCCGCGCCCAGATCCTCGGCCAAAGTGGCGCGGACAAAGGCATCAAGGTCGAAATCGGGGAGCGTGAACTGGGTCATGTCCCCCGCGATAATCCGCCCGCCGAGCAAATCAACTTGACGTTTACGTCAACTGGCGCTGACATGCACGCCACGCGGCAACTTTGCCAACTTCGGAGAGGTCCCATGCAATCCCCCATCTGCGCGATGCTCGCCATCGAATTCCCCCTCCTCGCCTTCTCGCACTGCCGCGACGTCGTCGTCGCCGTGTCGAAAGCGGGCGGCATGGGCGTCTTCGGCGCCGCCGCACTACCGCCCGAACGGCTCGAAGAGGAACTCGCATGGATCGACGAGCATATCGGCGGTCGCCCCTATGGCGTCGACCTGATCGTCCCCAACAGCTTCGCGGGCAAAGGCGACGCCCCCTCGTCGGGCGTCGCGAAGGTGCCCGAAACCCATCTGCAATTCGCCGCCGACCTGCTCGGCAAGTTCGACGTCGATGCCGCGGGGCTCGAGGCAGCGATGGAAACGCGCCAAAGCTTCGGCGACAATATGCACGAAGACGGCGCGGCCAGACTTCTCGAAGTCGCCTTCCGCCACCCGATCAAGCTGATCGCCAATGCGCTCGGCGTCCCGCCACCGCTGATGCTCGAGCTCGGCAAGCGCCACAATGTCCCGGTCGCCGCGCTCGTCGGGACGCGCGACCATGCGCTGGCGCAGGTTCGCGCGGGCGTCGACATCCTTGTCGTCGCGGGCGGCGAAGCGGGCGGCCATTGCGGCGAGGTCGCGACGATGGTGCTCGTGCCTGAAGTGGCGGCGGCGGTCGAGGCGATCGGCGCGAGCACGCCGATCCTCGCCGCGGGCGGCATCGTCACCGGGCGCCAGATGGCGGCGGCGATGGCGATGGGCGCGCACGGCGCTTGGTGCGGATCGGTGTGGCTCACCACTGCCGAGGCCGAAACCAACCCGGTCGTGAAGGAAAAGATGCTCGCCGCCTCGGCGCGCGACACCGTGCGCTCGAAAAGCCGCACCGGCAAGACGTCACGCCAGCTCCGCTCGCCATGGACCGACGCGTGGGAGGCCGAGGGGGCGCCCAAACCCTTGCCGATGCCGCTCCAGTCGCTGGTCAGCGAACCCGCGCTGCGCAAGGTCGATAAATTGTCCGAAGGCGGCCACGAAGGCGCCAAGGCGCTCGCGACCTATTGGGTCGGTCAGGGTGTCGGCCTGATGAACGAGGCGATGGGCGCCGGGCAGGTCGTGCAGGCATTCAAGGAAGACTGGGTCGCGGCCTGCGAACGACTCAACGGCTTTATCGGCGACTAGCTCGCGTCGTTGATCCTCCCTGTCGCGCAGCGATGGGGAGGTGGCAGCCGTATCGCGGCTGACGGAGGGGCAGAGCGCGAAGCGCTCGCGATGCTCGCAGCCCCTCCACCATCCTCCCGATGGTCCCCCTCCCCATACCTGCGGCACAGGGAGGATTGCGGTCGTCGATTACGAAACGGTCGCCTTGACGATCTTGCCGGGCTCGCGCGGCGGCTCGCCCTTGGGCAGCGCATCGACATTTTCCATGCCTTCGGTGACTTCGCCCCAGACGGTATACTGGTTGTCGAGGAAACGCGCATCTTCGAAGCAGATGAAGAACTGGCTGTTGGCGCTGTTCGGATTCTGCGCGCGCGCCATCGAGCAAACGCCACGGACATGCGGCTCGCTGCTAAATTCCTGCGGCAGGTCCGGCAGCTTGCTCCCACCCATGCCGGTGCCCGTCGGGTCGCCGCCCTGGGCCATGAAGCCGGGGATCACGCGGTGGAACACGACGCCGTCGTAAAAGCCTTCCTTCGCAAGGCTGGTGATGCGCTCGACATGCTGCGGGGCGAGGTCGGGACGCAAGCGGATGACGACATCGCCGGTCGACAGCGAAAGCGTGAGGGTTTCGGACATATTGTTACTCCTATGGTCGGGTTTGGCGGTGCCATAGACGGACGCGGCGCCCAAGGCCACGCTCTAAATGCCGAAAGGGTCCGTCACGGCGTTGCCATCGGAGCATGGCCGCTCTAGGGGAAGGCTCGGACGCCGCAAGACCAGGGAGGACCGCGCGATGGACAAACGCGAAGATTCCCTGCCGCCTGATGATATGGCGATTGTTGACGATGCCCTCAGCCGCGAGCCCGAAACCGAACTCGACGAGGATGATCGGCTGAAACCCGAATTCGTCCGCGACGTGATCGAACTTGCCGAGGCCGGCGAGGGAGAGGCCGCGCGCGAGCGCGTGGGCCGCCTCCATCCCGCCGACATCGCCGATCTGTTCGAACTCGCGCGCACCGACGAGCGTCCGATGCTCGCCGCGGTGCTTGGCGACATGCTTTCCGCCGACGTGCTCGCGGAAATGAACGATTATGTTCGCGAAGAATTGATCGATCTTCTCGCGCCGGAGCAAGTGGCCGAACTCGCCTCCGAACTCGACACCGACGACGCGGTCGCGATCATCGAGGATATGGAGGAGGACGAGCAGCAGGCCGTCCTTCAGGCGATGGAGCCCGAGGATCGCGCCGCGATCGAGGACGCGCTGTCCTTCCCCGAGGAATCGGCGGGCCGCCTGATGCAGCGCGACCTGGTCGCAGTGCCCGAACATGTGACCGTCGGCGATGTCATCGACCGCCTTCGTGAAGATACTGAGCTTGCCAGCGATTTCTGGGAAATCTTCGTCGTCGATCCGATGCACCGCCCGGTCGGCACCTGCCAGCTGAGCTGGATATTGCGCACTCCGCGCGACATCGCGATCGGTGACGTGATGAAGCGCGAACAGACGCTGATCCCGGTCGATATGGATCAGGAAGAGGTCGCGCTACGCTTTCAGAAATATGCGCTGATCTCGGCCGCCGTCGTCGACAAGGCGGGGCGCCTCGTCGGCATGATCACGGTCGACGATGTTGTCCACATCATCCAGGAAGAGGCGGGCGAGGATATTCTCCGCCTGTCGGGCGCCGGCGACGGCGACATCAACGAGCCGATCCGCGAGACGTACAGCGCGCGCGTGCGCTGGCTCGTCGCCAACCTCGGCACCGCACTCGTCGCCTCGACGATCGTCGGCCTGTTCGGCGGCGCGATCGAACATATGGTCGCGCTCGCGGCGCTGATGCCGATTGTCGCGGGGGTTGGCGGCAACGCCGGGACGCAGACACTGGCGGTGACGGTGCGCGCCCTCGCGATGAACCAGCTCACCGATTCGAACAGCTGGCGCGCGATCTGGCGCGAAATGAAGATCGCGCTGCTCAACGGCGGCACGATTGCGCTCATCGCCGGCACTGCGACGGCGCTCTGGTTCGGCAACCCGATGCTCGGCGGCGTGATCGCCGCGGCAATGATCGTGAATATCTTCGTCGCCGGGGTCGCGGGGGTCGCAATCCCCCTGCTGCTCGACCGTGTCGATCAGGATCCCGCGGTCGCCAGCTCGATATTCGTGACGATGACGACCGATTCCATGGGTTTCCTGGCCTTTCTGGGCCTCGCCGTGCTCAGCGGACTCACCACGCTTTGAAGCCAAGCCGCTGAAATCCGAGCGATTCAAAAGCGGCGAAAAAAATTTCATGCCTGCGATTTTTTTCGGGAACTTATCGGCCGCATCGGTCGTTTCCTATTCGAGCAGCGGTCATCGCCCCCCCGCAGCGCTGCTCAGCAACATTGGCCCGGCTCGCATTCCCTCCCCCCCCTCGAAGCGTGCCGGGCCATTTTGCGCTCAATTCTGATGAGGTGAAGAATGTCGAGTGTTCGTATTATCCTTCTTACCCTGCTTGCCAGCTTTCTGGTCGCTGGTTGCAACACGGTGAAGGGTGTCGGCCGGGATATCGAATCGGTCGGTCAGGCCGGCAGCGACGCGATCGACTGATCTGAAGGATCTTACCCTAAGCCTCTTCGAGAGGCTCGACAGGCGCCTCTTCGGCGCCTGTTTTGCGTCGGCGCTGGGTAAACCAGATCGCAAAGAGCGACATTTCGTAGAGAAATACGAGCGGCACCGCCAGTAACAGCTGACTGAGGATGTCGGGCGGTGTGAACACCGCGGCGATCGCAAAGGCCGCGACGATCATATAACGGCGCGCCGACACGAGCTGCTCGCGCGTCACCAGCCCCGACCGTTCGATCAGCATCAACAGGATCGGCAGCAGGAAGGCGATGCCGAACGCCATGATGAACTGCATCGTAAAGCTCAGATAATTGCCGACCGACGGCAGCGCTTCCTGCGTAATTCCGCCGATGTCGCCCTGATATCCGAGCAGGAATTTGAGCGCGATCGGAATGGTGATGAAATAGGCGAAGCTCGCACCGATCGCAAACAGCACCGGGGTCGCGAGCAGGAAAGGCAGCAGCGCGCGCTTTTCCTTGCGATAAAGCCCCGGCGCGACGAATTTCCAGAGCTGGTTGGCGATCACCGGAAAGGCGATCATTGTCGCCGCGAACAAAGCGACCTTGATCTCGACGAAAAAGGCCTCGAACAGCTGGGTGTATATCAGCTTGCCCTGCCCCGCGCGCACGAGCGGCTGGACCAGAATGCCGAAGATCGGCTTCGCATAATAGAGGCAAACCCCGAAGGCGAGACCGATTGCCAGAAGCGACTTCAACAGGCGCGAGCGCAGTTCGATCAGATGATCGAGGAGCGGCATCTTGCCGCCGCCGCCATCCTCGTCCCCGGCAGTAGACGCCGTTTCCTCGGTCATGGCAACGGGCCGTCCTTGGGCGGCACCGCATGCGTTTCGGGAGGGTTGGCGGCAGCCGCCCCGTCGGTATCGATCTCGGTTGGGGGCTTGGCCTCCACCGCCGGCGTCGAGGCGGGCGTTGGCGTTGGAGATACGTTCACATCGTCGATGCGCGGAAACTCGCGCATAATCGCCTCATTCTGCTCGCGCCACTGCTTCTCGAGTTCCTCGAGTTCGGCCTCGCGCATCATCGTGTCGAGCCCGGCACGGAAATGGCGCGCCATCCCGCGCGCCTTCCCCATCCATTTGCCGACGAAACGCATCGCCTTGGGAAGGTCCTTGGGGCCGATAACGACCAGGGCCACCACCACGACGAGCAGCAACTCGGTGGGCGCAACATCGAACATGACCTAAAACTTCCCCCGCAAGCGGACTGCGATCAGAGCTTGTCGCGCTCGGCCGTCGGGGTCGAAACCGGGGTGGCGTCGGGCGCGCGCTGGCCCTCGATCTGCTTCGGCGCGGGGGTCGGCGTATCGTCTTCCGACATGCCCTTCTTGAAGCTTTTGATGCCCTTGGCGACGTCGCCCATCATGTCGGAAAAGCGGCCCTTGCCGAACAGCAGCAGGACAAGAATCCCGACCACGAGCCAGTGCCAGATGCTGAAGCTACCCATCTCAAATTCTCCTTGAAGGGCTCATCTAAGCCTCTTCACCGTCTTTTACTAGGTCCAGTTCGCCCATCGCTTCCTCGAAAGCGAGATCGACCGGGTCGAGCAGACCCGCCGCACGCAAATCCTCGATTCCCGGCAGGTCCTTGCGGCTGGTGAGGCCGAAATGTTGCAGGAAAGCGTCGGTCGTCTTGTAGATCAGCGGCCGCCCCGGAACTTCGCGGCGCCCGGCGGGCATGACCCATTCGGCCTCCATCAGCACGTCGAGCGTTCCCTTGGAGGTCTGAACGCCCCGGATCGCCTCGATTTCGGCGCGGCTGACGGGCTCGTGATAGGCGATGATCGCCAGCACCTCGGCGGCGGCACGCGACAATTTTCGCGGATCGTCGCGTTCGCGGCGCAAAAGATGCGCAAGGTCGGCGGGCGTCTGAAAATGCCAATGGCCACCGCGCTCGACGAGCTCGATCCCGCTTCCCGCATGGCGCTGCGCGATGGTTTCGATGATCGCCTTCACCTGTCCGGGCGTCATTTGGTCGCCAAGCCGCCCGGCGACCTGCCGCGCATCGAGCGGTTCGTCGCTGGCGAAAATCATCGCTTCTATCGCGCGTTCAAGATCGTCGATCATACCCCTGCGGCTTTCAAATAAAGTGGTTCGAAGGCGCCTTCCTGTTTCAGCTCGACCCGCCCCTGCCGCGCCAGTTCGAGCGCGGCGACGAAACTCGACGCGATCGCCGACCGGCGCAGCGGGCCGTCATAGTCGGGCGGCAGGAAATCGGCGAGTTCGGCCCAGTCAAGCTTTACCCCCAGCATCCGCTGCAGATGGTGCAGCGCGGCGTCGAGTGTGATCACCGGGCGACGCGACACCATATGCACGACGGGTTCGGCGCGCAGCTTGACCTGCCCATAGGCAGCGAGAAGGTCATAAAGGCTCGCATCCCAGCGGCGCACCTTGATGTCGCGCAGCCCCTCCGGCTTTGCGCGCAGAAAGACGTCGCGGCCGATCCGGTCGCGCGCGAGCAGCCGCGCGGCCGCGTCGCGCATCGCCGCGAGCCGCTGCAGGCGCAGTTGCAGGCGCAGCGCCAGCTCGTCCGGCGACGGATCCTCGAGCGGATCTTTGGGCAGCAACAGCGCCGACTTGAGGTAGGCAAGCCACGCCGCCATCACCAGATAGTCGGCCGCGACTTCCAGCTTGAGTTCGCGCGCCTCGGCGATGAAGGTCAGATATTGTTCGACCAGCGCAAGGATCGAAATCTGCTTGAGGTCGACCTTCTGGCTCCGCGCGAGCGCCAGAAGCAGATCGAGCGGCCCCTCCCAGCTTTCCAGCGAAAGCTGCAACGCATCCTCGCGCTCGGGCGCCGCCGGTACGATCTCGAAATCCAGCGGCAACGCCTCCACCGGCGATCAGGCCGTCGCCAGCAGCGCGTCGCGCTGATCGACCAGCATCGCGAATTCGCGGCCGTCGCTGTCGCCCGAAATTCGGTCCATCGCGCCCTCCAGCCGCGCGAGCGACACCGTGCTGATCGGGTCGAGCGCATTCGCTATGCCAATCATGTCGTCCATTCTCGCCCAGCAATTGAGCGCGATGTCGCAGCCTGCGGCGATCGCATCGGCGGCGCGCGACGGCACGTCGCCCGACAGCGCTTTCATGTCGAGGTCGTCGGTCATCAGCAAACCGTGGAAACCGATGCGCTGACGAATGATATTGTCGATGACGATAGGCGACAGCGTCGCGGGCCGGTCGGGGTCCCAGGCTTCGAAAATGACGTGGCAGGTCATCGCCATCGCGGCGTCGCGGAGCGCCGCGAACGGCGCGAGATCGGTCTGCAGGTCGCGATCCGACGCGGTCACCGTCGGCAGCGCCTCATGGGTGTCGAGCAGCGCGCGGCCGTGGCCGGGGATATGCTTGACGATGCCGACGACGCCGCCCGCCTGCAATCCGCCGAGGATCGCGCGGCCAAGCGCGGCGACGCGCATCGGTTCGCTGCCGAGCGCGCGATCGCCGATGACATCGCTGGCCCCCGGCTGGCGGACGTCGAGCAGCGGCAGGCAGTCGACGGTAATGCCCACCTCGGAAAGCATGGCAGCGAGCGCCATCGCGTTGAGCCGCGCCGCTTCGATCGCGCTGGCGGGGGCGCGGTCATACAGGGCGTCGAACGCCGCGCCGCTCGGGAAAGGCGGCCATTCAGGCGACTTCATCCGCGCCACGCGCCCGCCTTCCTGATCGATCAGGATCGGCAGGTTGGCGCGGCCGTCGAGACTACGAAGCTCGTCGGTCAGGCGCCGCAACTGGTCGCGATTTTCGATGTTGCGCCCGAACAGAATATATCCTGCCGGGTCGCTGTCGCGGAAAAAGGCGCGCTCATCGTCGGTGAGGGCCAAGCCCGACAGGCCGAAAATAGCCGGTATCATCGTCCATCAAACTCCATCGGCAGCCGCCCCCTCAGGCAGCAGCCAAGACAAGAATATGCCATAAGGACCGGGGCGCACCAACGGAGTCTGCGGCCAAGCGGGCCGAATCAGCGGACGACGACGCAATTTTCACCGGCAACGCGTAATTTTCCGCATAAATTCGCCGCATTGGCGGCCGTTCCTGCCGACACGCGCAAGCGATAGACGGTATCGTCGCCGACCTTGGCGGGTAAAATCGATCTATTGAGTTCGGCCAGATAGGCGAAACGTTTCGACAGGTTGGTCCATGCCTTGGCGGCGGCGCCCTCGCTGCTGAAGGCGCCGATCTGGATCATCGCCGAACCCGACGCCGAAGGCTTGGCTTCGGCGGTTTTGGCCAGCGCGACCCGCTTCGCTTTCTCCTGAGGAGCGGCCTTGGTCAGGGCCGGGGCCGCTTTCTTGGCGGCCGCCTGACGCTTTGCCGGCGTCACGGCAGGCTCTTCGGGCATGCGCGCCGGATCGACCTTGCCCGCGGGTTCCGCCCCCTCGCTGGCGGAAAAAGCTGCGTCGCCTTCGCCCTCGAAGGTCTTTGCGCCGTCAGTCTCGGGCGCGACCTTGTAATCGCCCTGCTGCGCCGCGATCAGCTCGCCGTTGCCGCGCGCGCCGCCATTCTGGATCCACCACAGGCCGCCGAGAACCGCTCCGATCAGAAGCAGCCCGCCGAGCACCATGACGAGCAGGCGCACCGGCGAAACCTCGCCATCTTCCTCGAACCCGTCGGCCGCTTCAAGCCAGGGGAGCCGGTCTTCATCATCGAGACCCAGCCCCGCGTCGCCCTGCCCCGCATCCTTTCCCTCGACCATCAATTCATCTCCTCGAGCGCCTCGACCCCCATCAGGAAGAGCCCGTTGCGGATAACCTGCCCTATTCCGTCGGCCAAATAAAGGCGCGTCGCGGTCAGTTCGGGGTCATTGTCGACCACGATCCGCGCTGACGGGTCGTCATTGCCCAGATTATACCAAGCGTGGAACGCCGCGGCGACGTCGGCCAGATAGAAAGCGATCCGGTGCGGCTCACGCGCCGACGCGGCCGCCTCAACAGTGCGCGGGAATTGGGCGAGCAGCTTGATCAGCCCCAATTCGTGCGCGCCAAGCCGTGCCGGAGCCGGCGCTGGCAGGTCGATCCCCGCCTCGGCCGCCTTCTTGCGCAGGCGCGAAATCCGGGCGTTGGCATATTGCAGATACCAGACCGGATTGTCGCGCGATGCCTCGACCACCTTGGCAAAGTCGAAGTCCATCTGCGCGTCGGCCTTGCGCGTCAGCATGGTGAAACGCACCGCATCCTTGCCGACTTCGTCGACGACATCGGCGAGCGTGACGAAATTGCCCGCGCGTTTCGACATCTTGAACGGTTCGCCATTTTTGAGCAGGCGGACCATCTGCACCAGCTTGACGTCGAAACGGGTCTTACCGTCCGTCAGCGCGGCGACCGCGGCCTTGATCCGCTTGACCGTGCCGGCATGGTCTGCGCCCCATATGTCGATTAGCTCGTCGGCATTCCGGCTCTTCTCGTAGTGATAGGCGAGATCGGCGCCGAAATAGGTCCAGCTGCCATCGGACTTTTTGATCGGACGATCCTGATCGTCGCCGAAGCGCGTGGAGCGGAACAGCGGCAGTTCGACCGGCTCCCAATCCTCGGGCGTTTCGCCCTTCGGCGCTTCGAGCAGGCCGTCGTAGACGAGATCATGGTCGCGCAGCCATTTTTCGGCGGCGGCGGGCTTGCCCTCGGCCTGGAGCTCCGCTTCCGAAGAGAAGAGGTCGTGATGGATGCCGAGCTTGGCGAGATCGGCGCGGATCATGTCCATCATCGCGCTGACTGCCTCGGCGCGGAACAGGCCGAGCCACGCGCTTTCGGGCGCATCGACGAAGCGGTCGCCATATTCGGCCGCCAGCTTGCCCGCGACAGGTTTCAGATAATCGCCGGGGTAAAGTCCCTCGGGGATCGCGCCGACATCCTCGCCGAGCGCCTCGCGATAGCGCATGTGAACCGAGCGCGCGAGCACGTCGACCTGCGCCCCGGCGTCGTTGACATAATATTCCCGGATCACCTCGTGCCCCGCATATTCGAGCAACGCGGCGAGCGCGTCGCCGACCACGGCGCCACGGCAGTGGCCGACGTGCATCGGGCCCGTGGGGTTCGCCGAAACATATTCGACATTGACGCGCCGCCCCTGCCCCATCGCCGACCGCCCGTAATCGCGACCTTCGCTGAAGATCAGCGCCAGCTCGTCGCGCCAACTGTCGTCGGCGAGGCGCAGATTGATGAAGCCGGGGCCGGCGACGCTTGCTTCGGTCACCTCGTCAAGCTTGCCGAGTTCGGCAACAAGCAGGTCGGCGAGCGCGCGCGGATTCATTCCCGCAGGCTTCGCGAGCACCATGGCGGCATTGGTGGCGACATCGCCATGCGCGGGATCGCGCGGCGGTTCGACGCTGATCGCACCGCGATCGAGGCCGTCCGGCAGGGCACCTTGGGCAACAAGCGCGTCGAGCGCGGCGCCTATATGATCGGAAAAACGGCTGAACAGGGTCACGGGACTGGCCTATCTTGGATCGGAGAAACGCTTGCGCGCGCCCTAACCCAGCTTGGCGCACGCGAAAAGCCCTGCGTCACCGGGCGGCGCGCAGGGCGTGAAGAAGCGAACGGCGCCACCGCGCCGCCGCGAGATTATCGTCGGACGTTATATTCAAGCTGGTCCTGCGTCAGCTGGAAGCCGACCAGCAGTTCGAAACTCGCGCGCTGCACCGCGGCGCGCACTTCGGGCAGGCTCAGCGGATCGATCGCCGCGTCCTGATCCCCCGGCTTGCGCTTGCGCATGATGCGTTCCTGAATATCGGCGGGAAGCGTGGCGGCGGCGCGGTCGACATAGGCCGAAGCCTGCCCGCGCCCCGTGCCGCGCACCTGCCCCTCGGCGAAGGTCACGGCGACATTGCCGAGGCGCTTCGCGACCACCGCGGTCCCGCCTTGGAGCACCGTGGCGTAATAGGGCAGCGTCACGGTGCGCGCCGGTCCGGCCTCGCGCCGCGTCGCGACGACTTCGAAGCTCGCTAGCTGATAGACTTTCTCGCCCGTTTCGTTGCACTGCGGCGTCACATTGGTGATCGCCGCGACGACGTCGATCGCGCGCGCGTCGCGGCTGGTCGCGGGATCGAACAACGTGATATCGCCCGTGTGCAGCGGCACAGCGACCGCCGGACACGCGCTGCGTGTCGCGGTGATGCCGACGCCGCCCGAAAGCTCGATTTCATTGTCCTTCGCACAGCCCGCCGCCGTCGCCATGGCTGCCGTGCCGCACAGCACAGTCAGAAACTTACGCGACGGGAACGAATTGGACATCATGATAATCGGGCTTTCCAAACAGGCGCTTTGACAGGTGCCGGGACGATTGATCCCGCTTCATGCGCGCCGCTTCTTATCGGTGCGATGAACGCGGCGCAACAAAGAGAACGACCAATCGACGGGACGAAGCGGCTTTACCCCGTGGGACTTGCTGCGCTAGAGCGCGCGCATCATGAACGCACCCCACCCGACGACGCCTGCGCCCGGCCATGAAGCGGCGGAACTCAAGGTTTTGATCGCCGCGCCGCGCGGTTTTTGCGCCGGGGTCGATCGCGCGATCCGTATCGTCGAACTCGCGCTGCAGAAATATGGTGCGCCGGTCTATGTCCGGCACGAGATCGTGCATAACCGCTATGTCGTTGACTCATTGAAAGCGAAAGGCGCGATTTTCGTCGAATCGCTCGACCAGGTTCCCGATGGCGTTCCGGTCGTGTTCAGCGCGCATGGCGTGCCCAAGGCGGTTCCCGCGAAAGCCGAGCTGCGGGGGCTCGACTATATCGACGCGACCTGCCCCCTGGTGTCGAAGGTGCACCGCCAAGCCGAACGCGCGCATGAAGCGGGACGGCATATCGTCTTTGTCGGACACGCGGGCCATCCCGAAGTCGTCGGCACGCTGGGCCAGCTTCCCGAAGGCGCGATGACGCTGGTGGAATCGGTCGACGATGTCGCCGCGCTCGTACCCGCCGACCCCGCGATGCTGTCCTATCTGACGCAGACGACGCTGTCGGTCGACGATACGCGCGACATTATAGCGGCGCTTCAGCACAAATTTCCCGCGATCAGCGGGCCGCGCGGCGAGGATATCTGCTATGCCACCTCGAACCGGCAGGACGCGGTGAAGGCGATCGCCGGGCAGTGCGACCGTATGATCGTGATCGGGGCGCCGAACAGCTCGAACAGCCTGCGCCTTGTCGAGGTGGCCGAGCGGCTCGGCACCCCCGCCCATCTCGTCCAGCGCGGCAGCGACATCAATCCGGCCTGGCTGGAAGATATTGCAACGCTCGGTATCACGGCCGGCGCGAGCGCGCCGGAAACGTTGGTTCGCGAAGTGATCGACGCCGTTGCGGCCGTGAGGACGATCGTCGAAGATATCGTCGTGACCGCCGAAGAGCATATGATCTTCAAGCTGCCGCGCGGGCTCGAAGCGGCATAGGGTCAAAACCCGCGTATGACGCGGTCGAGGTTTGAAGCGATTTTGTTCACGGCAAGGAAGTGAGACGTAGGCATATGAATATATTCCAAGGCTCGCTGACGCAGCCGTGGACAAAATCGATCAAATCCCCTCGGGACATCGAAATGGCTTCGATCTCGTCTCCGCGCCCCCTTGAAGATGGAACCACCATCTTCGGCGGTCACGCAAAGCCGATATCTTCGCCATTTCGACGCCTCGATCGCGTCATACGCGGGTTTTGACCCTGCGATGGCGGTCTATACCCACGTCGAGCCCGACGACCTTGCGGCGCTGGTGGCGCGTTACGACATCGGCACCGTCGTCTCGTGCAAGGGCATCGCCGAGGGCGTCGAGAACAGCAACTTCCTGCTCGAAACCACGGGCGGCCGCTTTATCCTGACGCTTTACGAAAAGCGCGTCAGCGAAGGCGACCTGCCCTTCTTCGTCGATCTGCTCGACCATCTCGCAAACCGGAGCTGCCCGGTTCCGGCGATGATCCGCGACTGCGAGGGCGTCGCCATCCAGCAGGTTTCGGGACGAGCCGCCTGCGTCATCCAGTTTCTTCAGGGCATTTCGCTGACCCAGCCGACACCCGGCCAGTGCGAAGCCGCCGGCGCGGCGCTCGGCGCGATGCACCGCGCGCTCGAAACCTATGCCGGCGCGCGCGAGAACAGCATGGGCCATCGTCACTGGCGCACGGTGGCCGAGGGGGCGGGCGATCTCGACGCGGTTCTCCCGGGGCTGCAAGCGATCGTCGACGGCGAGCTGGAACATCTCGACAGGCACTGGCCGACCGGTTTGCCGGCGCATGTGATCCATGCCGACCTGTTCCCCGACAATGTTCTGATGCTCGGCGATCGCGTCACCGGCTTGATCGACTTCTATTTCGCCGCGAGCGATTTTCGCGCCTATGATCTTGCCATCACCCACGCGTCCTGGACTTTTTCGGCCGACGGCAAAGCGTGCGATCCGGCGCGCGCGCGCGCGCTGATGCGGGGCTATGCTCGCGAAATCGCGCTGACCGATGCGGAGATTGCCGCCCTGCCCCTGCTTGCGCGCGGCGCGTCGCTTCGCTTCCTGCTGACCCGCGCGCACGACTGGGTGCACACACCCGCCGACGCGCTCGTCACGCGCAAGGATCCCTCGCCCTTCCTCGCCCGCCTGCAGCGCTATCGCGCCGCCGACGCTGCCGACCTGTTCACGCTCGCATGACGACAAGCACCGGCAAGACCGTGATCGTCGCCACCGACGGCGCGTGCAAGGGCAATCCCGGCCCTGGCGGCTGGGGTGCCGTGCTGCGCTGGGGCGACGTCGTGAAGACCCTGTCGGGGGGCGAGCCCGATACGACGAACAACCGCATGGAACTGATGGCCGCGATCGAGGCGCTCGCCGCGCTTAAGCGCAGTTGCAACGTCGAGTTGTCGACCGACAGCGTCTATGTCCGCGACGGCATCACCAAATGGATATTCGGCTGGCAGAAGAACGGCTGGAAAACGGCCGCCAAAAAGCCCGTCGCCAATGCCGATCTTTGGCAGCGGCTGGTCAGCGAAAACGCGCGGCACAAGGTCGAATGGATCTGGGTCAAGGGCCACGCGGGCCACGGCGACAACGAACTCGCCGACCAGCTCGCCAGCGATGCCGCGATCGAGGTCGCGCGGGCGCGCAGGGCGCCCGCGCGCTAACCCCTGAAGATCACTCGGCCTCGCGAACTTCGGCGCCGGGACCGTTTTTCAGGATCGAGTCGATGGCATTTTGCGCGGAGGCTTTGCTGCTATAGCCTTCGGTCCAGAAGATCGGCTCGCTGTTATATTTGAAATAGGCGACAAATTCGCCGGCCTTGTTCTTCTTGATCTCGAAATAATGGGCCATGCCATCCTCCACACGTCGCGCCGCGCCGGGGGTGGCGGGCTAAACATATGTTAATTCGCTCGTTTCGCCGTGCAAGACAAGATCGGCTCAGGTGAAGCGTGCGGGAGCGAAGGGCAATGGGTCGACCCGTCCGATCGCGCCCGGTGGCGGCGGCGCTCCCAGTTGCGCCGCGAGCAACCCGGCGATCGCCGGCGCGGTCTGAATGCCGAACCCGCCCTGCCCCGCGCACCAGATGAAACGGCCTTCATGGGGATCCGGACCGAAGACGGGGATCCGGTCGGGGGCGAAGCTACGCAGCCCCGCCCATTTGCGCTCGACGGCGGCGACCGGCCAGTCGACGACCGATTGCATGCGCTCGATGGCGGTTGCGACGTCCCAATCTTCGGGCGCCACGTCATGCGCGATGCTTGGGGTCTCGTCGTGCGGGCTCAGCCATACACGCCCGACACTTTCGCCCTTGAAATAGAATTGGCCGCCGACATGGATCACCAGCGGCAGTTCGGCCGGAACCGCGACGTCGAGACGAACCTGCAGAACTGTCCGCCGATACGGCTGGATCCCGAGCGGCGCGATACCGCAAGCGGCCGCGACCGTGTCGGCCCATGCGCCCGCGGCGTTGACGATCACCGCTGCGTCCACCTCCTCCTCACCCAGCGCGACCCTCCATCCGTCGCGGACGCGGCGGGCACTGCGCAGCGGCGCGCGGGTGGCGAGCAAGGCGCCCGCCCGCTTCGCGGCGCGAAGATAGGCGGCGTGGAGGCCGCCGACGTCGATATCCCGACACGCCGCCTCATAGGCGGCTTCGCTCCATTCGGAACGCAGCCCCGGAACTCTCGAGGCAACGGCGGCGCCCGACATGCGCTCGACATCGACACCCTTCGCCCGGAACTCGGCGACGAAGGCATCGACCGCTGCCGCTTCGGATGTCCGTCCGATCGTCAATGCCGAGCGCGGCGACAGGAAAGCACGATCAGAAAAGGCCGGATCTGGGTTCCGCAGCGTCCCCAGCGAAGCCAGCGTCAGGGGTTGCACTGCCGCCCCGCCATAGGTTTCGTGCCAGAACGCTGCAGACCGGCCTGTGGCGTGATAGCCGGGTATATCCTCGGCTTCGACCAGCACGACGCGGCGCCAGGGCGCAAGCGCAGCCGCCAGGCTCGCGCCGGCGATACCGGCGCCTACGATCAGCACATCGGTGGCGGAGGGCGGCCGGTCGGTCATGGCCCGCCGCATATCGGCTGGACCGCGGAATGCAAGCCGCGTCGCCCGCAACATGGTTACTCTTTGGTAAGCCATGTTGCGTAGGAGGAGCCGATGAATAGCGACGCGATCTCGCTCGGCCTGATGGCCCTACTCGGCCTGCTGATGATTGCCGCGGCGATCAGCGATGTCGGGTCGCGAACGATTTCCAACCGGCTCAACGCCGCGATGGCGCTGCTCGCGATCCCCTTCTGGATCGCTTCCGGCCTCGCGCTCTGGCCCGAGGTCGCGATCCAGTTCGGCGCGGCCTTTCTGGTTTTCCTTCTCTTCGCCGGATTGTTCGCGATCGGAGCGATGGGCGGCGGCGACGTGAAAATGATCGGTGCGGTAATGCTCTGGATCCCGCTTCCGCTGTTTCTGTCGATGCTGACGGTCATGGCCATCGGCGGCGGCATCCTGTCCGCCCTGATGCTTATCCATATGAAATTGCGACCTTCGGACAAGCCGGTCGAGGTGCCCTACGGGGTCGCTATCGCCGCGGCGGGCCTGTGGGCGCTTCACCAACACTATCTTAACCAGTTTCAGGTTATCGGATGACCTGAGGGAAAAGCACGACCGTCTCTGGTGGGTGCAGGAGGGCGAAAACTCGTCATGGATACGCGAAAGATTATGCTGATCGTCGGCGCGCTGGTGATTGCCATCGGCGCGGCGTTCGGGGTCAACAAGATGATGCGCGGCGCCGCCGCTCCGTCGGCACGCGCCGCCGCGGCGCCGGAAATTACGGGCCCGATGATCCTTGTCGCGACGCGGCAGCTGCCGGTCGGCACGATCATCGGCCCTGACAGTTTCCGGTTTCAGCCATGGCCGAAGGAATTGGTCGAACAGGCCTATTTTCTGAAGGACAAGACCGACGTGAACACGCTGGTCGGCACCGTCGTGCGTCACGCGATAACCGCCGGACAGCCGCTCACGCAGGGCGCCCTCGTTCATCCCGACGACCGCGGCTTCCTCGCTGCGGCGCTTGGTCCGGGCATGCGCGCGGTCACCGTGAAGGTTTCGCGCGAAGAGGGCGTCGGCGGTTTCGTCTTTCCGGGCGACCGTGTCGACGTCGTGCTCGCGCAGCAGATCTCGGTCGATTCCGAAACGTCGTCCTACCCGGACAAGGAATTGTTCACCGCAGAGACGATCATCCGCAACGTTCGCGTTCTGGCGACCGACCAGCGCTTTAATGCCGAGGACGAGACGGGCAAGACGCCGGTACGCACCTTCAGCTCGGTGACGCTCGAAGCAACGCCGGAGATCGCCGAGAAAATCGCCGTCGCCCAGGACATGGGAAAGTTGTCGCTCGCGCTGCGGCCGCTGGCCGAAAGCGCAGGCGAACTCGAAGCCGCGATCGCCTCGGGCGAGATTGACGTCCCCGCAGGGGCCGATACCGCCGCCGAAAAGAAGATGCTGGCCCAAGCCGCCGCGCGTCCGACCGCCAGCCGCTCGTCGGCGACGACCGGCGGCGACGTGTCGCGTTTCTGGATCCCGGTGCGCGGCCGCGTCACCTCGCCGCGCCCGCAGCAGTCCGAGAACAGCGGCGGCTATGCACCGTCCAATGCTGGGCGACAGGCGGCGGTGCCGACCGGCCCGGTCGTGCGCGTCACCCGCGGCGACAAGATGACCGAAGTTCCCGTGGGGGGTAAGTAAGATGAACAGCAACGCCAATTTCAAGGTGGCGGCACTGGCGCGCACCCTGGCCATCGGCCTGGTGGCGGCGACGCTCGTCGCGGCGCCTTCGCAAACCGCTATCGCCCAAGCCGTCCAGAATGCGAGCGGCAGCCTCGAACTCTCGGTGGGGCGCGGCCGCCTGGTCAGCCTTCCCGCCACGATGTCCGACGTCTTCGTCGCCAATGACGAAGTCGCCGACGTTCAGGTCCGCTCGGGCCGCCAGCTCTATGTCTTTGGCAAAAAGCCGGGCGAAACCAGCATCTATGCTACCGATGCCAGCGGTCGGGTCGTCTTTTCGACCGTCGCCCGCGTCGGCAACAATATCGAAACCATCGACCAGATGCTGTCGCTCGCGATGCCGGAAGCCAGCATTGCGGCGAACCCGATGAACGGCTTTGTGCTGCTCACCGGAACGGTTCGGTCGCCCGACGACGCCGCCGAAGCGGAACGGCTGGTTCAGGCCTTTGTCGGCGAGGAAACCAAGGTGCTCTCGCGCCTGCGTACCGCCACGCCCCTGCAGGTCAATCTGCAGGTCCGCATTGCCGAAGTGAACCGGTCGCTGGTCAAGGAAATCAGCGGCAACCTCCTGACCCGCGACACCGACGGCCCGCTTGGCAACGGCTTTCTGGGTGGGGTTTTCGGAGGGCGTCAAGCGGGCACGATCACGACCGATGCCAATGGCAACACCACCTATACGATCAACACGCCAGCGGGGACGCGCAGCCTCGCCGGTGCCGGCCGCCTGTTCGGGCTCGATCTGATTGCCTCACTCGATATCGGCGAGCGATCGGGCTTGGTCGCAACGCTGGCGCAGCCCAACCTGACCGCAATTTCCGGCGAAACCGCCGACTTCCTGGCGGGCGGTGAATTCCCGGTACCGATCCCGGGGAATTTCGCGGGCACGACGATCGAATATCGCAAATATGGCGTCAGCCTCGCCTACACGCCGACCGTATTGTCGAACGGCCGGATCAGCCTGCGCGTCCGCCCCGAGGTGTCCGAACTGTCGACCGAGGGCGCGATCGAGATGCAGGGCTTTCAGGTCCCCGCGCTGACAATCCGCCGCGCCGAAACGACGGTCGAACTCGGATCGGGCGAAAGCTTCATGATCGCGGGGTTGCTGAACAACCGCTCGATCGGCGCGATCGACAAGATGCCCGGACTCGGAGACGTCCCGCTGCTCGGCATGCTGTTCAAGTCGGACAGTTTCCGCCGCGGCGAAACCGAACTCGTGATCGTCGTGACGCCCTATCTGGTCCAGCCCGTGTCGGCGAATGACATCAAGCTGCCGACCGACGCCTTCCAGGACACGCACGACCTGCAGCGGTTGCTGCTCAACCAGACGAGCGACGGCGTAACCGGCGGCGACCGCCCCAAACCGCGGCTCGATACCAATGTCGGCGACGCCGACCGTCCGCGGACCGGCAGCGGCAACGCGGCGCCCGGTTTCAACATCAAGTGACGCGCTGGATCTCAGGAGCAAAGTGATGAAGAAAATCGCAACTTGGACGGTCCTGGCATGCGCGACCTCGCTCGCCGGATGCACCGGCGCAGCATATAGCAATCGCAGCCTGGAATCGGTGCATCAGCCGGTGGTGCGCAACAATCTTTATCAATTCGACGTCGCAACCGCGAATGGCGAACTGCCGCCCGGCGAGCAGGGCCGGCTGCAAGGCTGGCTCGACGCGATGGGCGTTCGCTACGGCGACCGCATCGCGGTCGAAGACCCCTCGACATATGGGGCAACGTCGGCGCAGGCGACCGTCCGTGCGATGGTCGAACGTCGCGGACTGTTGCTGAGCCGGGACGTGCCGGTGACGACGGGCGCAGTTCCGGAAGGATATTTGCGCGTCGTCGTGACGCGCGCGTCGGCTTCGGTTCCAGGATGTCCCAACTGGGAAAGCAAGTCCTCCTTGAACCCGGCCAATGCGACCTCGTCCAATTATGGCTGCGCAATCAACAGCAACCTCGCCACGATGGTCGCCGATCCCAACGACCTCATCAAAGGCACGCGCGACACGGGGCATGACCCGCTCGCTGCGACGCGCGCGATCCAGACCTATCGGACGAAACCCCAGACCGGTGCCGGCGAGTTGACCAAAGCACCCACCAGCGGAGGTGGCCAGTGAACGCTCCTTTCAAATCAGCAGGACTGCGTGATCCTTTCAACGCCTTCGTCTGCGACGACGATACGCTGGAGTTGATCCGCGCGGCGGCGGGCGACATGGGCTGGCCGATCGAAAAGTGCAACAAGGGCGGCCTGCGCAACGCGGTGCAGTCGCTGTCGGTGTCGGCGAGCCCGAATATCCTGTTCGTCGACATGTCCGAATCGGGCGACCCGATCAACGATATCAATGCGCTGGCTGAAGTCTGCGAGCCCGGAACGGTCGTGATCGCCGCCGGTCAGGTCAACGATGTGCGCCTGTATCGCGACCTTCTGTCAAGCGGCATTCAGGACTATCTTCTGAAGCCGCTGTCGCTCGAACAGGTCCGCGAATCGCTGACCATGGCGCAAGCCATGCTTTCGGCCCCGAAACACGCCGATATGCACGACGACAAGCCGCATCACATGATGGGTGTCGTGGGTGTGCGGGGCGGCGTCGGCGCATCGCTCGTCGCGACGTCGCTCGCCTGGGCGATCAGCGAACAGGCGGATCGCCAGACCGCTCTGCTTGATCTCGACGTCCATTTCGGAACGGGCGCGCTTACGCTCGACCTCGAACCCGGGCGCGGCCTGATCGACGCGATCGACAATCCGAGCCGCATCGACGGCCTGTTCATCGAGCGCGCGATGGTGCGCGCGTCGGACAAGCTCAGCCTGCTTTCGGCCGAAGCGCCGATCCATCAGCCGGTGATGACCGACGGCTCAGCCTTTTTTCAGCTCGAGGAAGAGTTGCGCAACGCGTTCGAGATGACGATCGTCGACATCCCGCGTCAGGTGCTGATCCCCTTCCCGCACCTCGTGTCGGAAATGGGGACCATCCTGCTCGTCAGCGACGTGACGCTCGCGGCGGCGCGGGACACGATCCGGCTTCTGTCGTGGTTCAAGCAAAACGTTCCCGGCGCGCGCGTCGTGCTCGTCGCCAACAAGTTCCAGAACGCGATCGGCGAACTGTCGCGCAAGGAGTTCGAATCCTCGATCGAACGGCCGATCGACATCGTCATCCCGTTCGATCCCAAGCTCGTCGCCCAGTCGGCGAAGCTCGGAAAATCCTACGCCGAAACCTGCAAGGGCACCAAATCGGCGCAGGTTTGGAACAATCTGATGCGTCTCGTCCTCGACGGCGCCGACGTCGATGCCGAGGACGCACCGGTCTCGGCCGCGAAAAGCAAATCAGGCGGTTCGCTGCTCGGCAAGCTCGGCTTGACCAAAAAGGGCGCGAAGCAGGCGGCGTGAGGACGCCACCGGCACGCCGTCGCGATCCTCTGTCATAGAAGCGGACACCAGCTGACCATGAACCTGCCAGTCATCCTTATCATCGCCGGGGCCCTTCTCGCTTTCGTCCTCCTCGTGATCCTGCTCGGCGGGCCTTCGGAGGGCAAGGCGAAGACGCGGCGACTGGCGATGGTCAAGGATCGCCATGCGGCTTCGACCGAAGCGGTCGTCGCGGCGCAGATGCGCAAGACGATCCAGTCGGGCCGCGCGGGCGACTCGTCGCTGACCCATCTGCTGCCACGCCGCGAAGAGCTTGAGAAGCGCATCCGCCGTACCGGCAAGAACTGGACGCTGACGCAATATATGTTTGCGACGATGATCGTGTTCGTCGTCGCCACCGGCGCGATGCTTATCGTCCGCGCGCCCGTCCTGATGGCCGGCCTGGTCGGATTGTTGCTCAGCCTTGGGCTCCCCTATCTCGTCGTCGGCATGACGATCAAAAGGCGCGTAGCCGCTTTCAACAGCCGCTTTCCCGACGCGATCGACCTGCTCGTCCGCGGTCTCAAGTCGGGCTTGCCGGTCACCGAGACCTTTCAGGTGGTTAGCCAGGAACTTCCCGGGCCGGTCGGTGAAGAGTTCAAGGGCGTCGTCGAGCGCATCCGCATCGGCAATACGATGGAAGCCGCGCTACAGGAATCGGCCGAAATGCTCGGCACTCCCGAATTCCAGTTCTTCTGTATCACGATTCAGATCCAGCGCGAAACCGGCGGCAATCTGGCCGAAACGCTGGCCAACCTGTCCGACGTCCTGCGCAAGCGCGCCCAGATGAAACTCAAGATCCGCGCGATGTCGTCGGAGGCCAAGGCGTCTGCTTACATCGTTGGCGCGCTGCCCTTCTTCGTGTTCGGCGTCGTCTGGACGGTAAACCCCGGCTACCTTGAAGGCTTTTTCGTCGAGGAACGCCTTATCATTGCCGGTATCGGCGGCCTGATCTGGATGAGCATCGGCGCCGGCATCATGGCCAAGATGGTCAATTTCGAAATCTAAGGGGGCAGAAACAGTGAACAGCAGCCTCCTTCTCTCGTCCGCCTTCACAGGCGCACAAAGCGGCCCGACCCTGCTCGGCATCGACGTCGTATGGGCCGGCACCATGCTGGCGGCGGTCGGGGTCTTCGCCGTGCTGTTCGCGATCTATAACGCGCTGACCGTACGCAATCCGATGACGAAACGCGTCAAGGCGCTCAACGATCGACGCGAACAACTGAAGGCCGGCATCACGGCCTCGACGGCGAAGCGCCGCGCCCGGCTGGTCCGCAAGAACCAGACCGCCGACAAGATGCGCACTTTTCTGGGCAAACTCCAGGTCCTGCAGGATGGTCAGATCAAGGAAGTCCAGCAGAAGCTCGCGCAGGCTGGTATCCGGTCGAAGGATCTCGCCGTTGCGGTGATCTTCGGCCGCATGGTGTTGCCGATCCTGTTTGGGGGCCTTGCGCTTTTTCTGATCTATGGGGTCGATATGTGGCCCGACCTGACTTCGTTCAAACGCTCGGCCTATACGATGGGTGCGTTGATCCTCGGCTACAAGGCACCGGACCTCTTCGTCGACAATATGCGCCAAAAGCGCACCGACGCGATCCGCAAAGGCCTCCCCGACGCGCTCGACCTCCTCGTCATCTGCGCCGAGGCGGGCCTGACGGTCGACTCCGCCTTCGCACGTGTGTCGAAGGAACTGGGCCGCGCCTATCCCGAACTGGGCGAGGAATTCGCCCTGACGTCGATCGAACTCGGCTTCCTGACCGAGCGCCGACAGGCGTTCGAAAATTTCGCCTATCGCGTGAATCTTGAATCGGTGAAGGGCGTGGTCACAACCATGATCCAGACCGAAAAATACGGCACGCCGCTCGCGTCTGCACTTCGCGTCCTGTCGGCCGAATTCCGCAACGAACGCATGATGCGCGCCGAGGAAAAGGCTGCACGCCTGCCCGCGATCATGACGGTGCCGCTGATCCTGTTCATCCTGCCGGTGCTGTTCATCGTCATTTTGGGCCCGGCTGCCTGTTCGCTGAGCGACGCGATGTCGGGCGGCAGCTTCGGCGGCAAGGGCTGATCACAGCTCCAGCGCCGGTTAAAGAAAGAGGGCGGAGGCGACTTCCGCCCTCTTTTATCAGGCCACGCTTTGTTCGATCGCGCCGAAGATGCTGTGGTGACGGTCATCGTCCATCCAGATGCGGACCGTATCGCCCTTTTTCATGAACGGGGTCTTGGGCTCACCCAGTTGGATCGTCTCGACCGTCCGCACTTCGGCAAGGCAGCTATAACCCAGCCCGCCTTCGCTGATCGGCTTGCCCGGGCCGCCGTCGGCGTCGCGGTTCGACACCGTGCCCGACCCGATGATCGTGCCCGCGCCCAGATCGCGCGTTTTCGCGGCGTGCGCGATCAGCGCGCCGAAGTCGAAGGTCATGTCGACCCCGGCATCGGCGCGGCCCAGCGGTTCGCCGTTCAGGTCGACCGAAAGCGTCCCGTGCAGCTTGCCGTCCTGCCAGCGATCGCCCAGCGCCTCGGGCGTCACGAACACCGGCGACATCGCGCTCGACGGTTTCGACTGGAAAAAGCCGAAGCCCTTGGCGAGTTCGGCGGGAATCAGCCCGCGCAGCGACACATCGTTGGTGAGGCCGACGAGAAGGATCTTGTCGCGCGCCGCGGCGGCATCGATACCGGCGGGCACATCGCCCGTCACGACCACCACCTCGGCCTCCATGTCGCAGCCCCACGCGGGATCGCCGAGCGGGATCGGGTCCCGGGGGGCCAGAAAGGCGTCGCTGCCCCCCTGATACATCAGCGGGTCGTGCCAGAAGCTGTCAGGCATTTCGGCGCCGCGCGCCTGCCGGACGAGCGCGACATGGTTCACATACGCGCTGCCGTCGGCCCATTGATAGGCGCGCGGCAGCGGCGACGCCGCATCGCGCTCGTGAAACCGCTCCTTCGGGATCGCGTCGTGGTTGAGGTCCTCGGCGAGCGCGGCGAGGCGCGGCGCGGCATAGGCCCAATTGTCGAGCGCCGCCTGCATCGTCGCCGCGATCTCGCCGGCGTCGGCATACCAGGCGAGATCGTCCGAAACGACGACCAGACGGCCGTCGCGGCCCTTTTTGAGCGATGCTAGTTTCACGAAAACTCCCTTGTCTGACGATGCGGCTGAAACCGTCATCGCCTGTCGGGAAGCGATAATCAGCGCGACGTCGTGATCGATGCGAAACAGGTAAAGCCGCTCTGCCCTGCCTGCAAGCGCCGGATATATTGCAGATAGGCTTGCGACTGGTTGTAGGTCGTTCCGGGCAGCGTCTGGCCGCGGAAGGCGCGTTTCACTTCCTCGCCCGTAAACGGCCGCGGCGCTCCCGGAAACGCACCTTTCGTCCCCGGAGGCACCAGCTTGCCCGCGCGGTCGATATATTGGCCCGCTGCCGTGGGGCTCGGAACCGGAATCTCGCAATTCATCACCGACACCGCGGTCTGCGCAAAGGCGGGCCGGATCGTCAGCGCCGCCGACACGCCGGCGGCGCCAAGCGCCAGCATCTTGCGGCGCGACGGCACGGCTTCGTCATCCATTTCGGGCGGCCCTGCGGGAATGTCGCTGTTTTCCATGGTCGGCGCATAACGCAATGAAGCGCCTAGGAAAAGAAAAAGACCGCCGCAGATCACCGGCTTCCCGCTTTGGCACATGCGGGCAAAAAGCGTTAACGACCGCAAAGCCGCTTGCGCTGATCCCCCGCTTCGTGCGACCCGAGCGGCGCATGTTCGATCGTCTGTCCAGCCTCGTCATCGCCCTGACGCTGGTCGTCATCGCGGCGATCTTTGCCGCGCTGACGGGGGGCGACCCCTTGTCGATCGCGATGATGGCGATCGCGGGCTTCGCCGCCGCAGGCACGGTTTACAGCGCGCTTCCCGCCCCGCTCCCGGACGCGCCGGGTGCGGCGCCGGCGGCTGATGCCCCGCCGGTCTCGCTTCTCCGCCACCCCGATTTCGCACGCTGGGTCGACCAGGAAAAAGACCCGCTCCTCGGCGTTTCCGACAACATCGTTGCAATCGCCAACGACGCGGCGATCCGCCTGCTCGGGCGCCATATCGTCGGCGCCGACATACGCACCGCGATCCGCCATCCGGCGGCCACAGAGTGGTTGTCGCGCATCAACAGTGACGGCCCGCTGGAAACGGTCAATCTCGTCGATTTCCCCCGCCCCGGCCAGCGCTGGACGATGCGCGTCGCGGCGCTATCGGGCGGACAGCGCATCATCATGCTGTCGGACCATTCGGCAATCGACGCCGCCGACCGCATGCGATCGGATTTCGTCGCCAATGCGAGCCACGAGCTGCGCACCCCGCTCGCCGCGATCCTCGGCTATGTCGAAACGCTGCAGGACATGAACGGCGATACCGACGCGCCGACGCGCAGCCGCTTCCTGTCGATCATCCACCGCGAAGCGGGGCGGATGCAGCAGCTCGTCATCGACCTGCTCTCGATCTCGCGGGTCGAGGCCGACCGCTTTCGCCGCCCGACGACGCCGGTCGACCTAGTGGCGATCGTCCAGACGTCGGTCGCGCAGCTTCGCGACAGCGAACAGCCGCGCGCGAAGGACATCGTCGCGATGCTGGGCGACGCGCCGCAGCCGATGCTCGGCGACGGCGCGCAGCTGGGCCAGCTCGCGCACAATATCATTTCGAACGCGATGAAATATGGCCATCCGGGAACCCCCGTCACGGTCGAACTTGCGCGCGAGGGAAGCCGCGTGCGGCTGTCGGTCAGCGACGAAGGCGACGGCATCGCGCCCGATCATCTGCCGCGCCTGACCGAACGTTTCTATCGCGTCGACGAAGCGCGCAGCCGCTCGGTCGGCGGCACCGGCCTCGGCCTCGCGATCGTCAAGCATATCAGCGAACGCCACCAGGGCCAGCTCGACATAGAGAGCGAGCTTGGCAAGGGAACGAAGGTATCGGTGACCTTCCCGCTCGCCGCCTAGTCGATCGCGCTCAGCAGATCGGCGATCCTTCCGAACATCTCGTCGATCTGCGGTTTTTCGACAATCAGCGGCGGCGACAGCGCGATGATGTCGCCCGTCGCGCGGACGAGCAGCCCGTTGTCGAAACAGGCGTGAAACAACTCCATCGCGCGCGCGGTCGGTTCCCCCGGCCGCGGTTCGAGTTCGATCCCCGCGACGAGCCCGATCGTGCGGATATCGATGACATGGCGCGCACCTTTCAGGCTGTGCGCCGCATCCTCCCAATGGCTGCCCAGCTCGTTCGCGCGGTCGAACAGCCGCTCGCGCGCATACAGATCGAGCGTCGCGAGCCCCGCCGCACTCGCCAGCGGATGCCCCGAGTATGTATAGCCGTGGAACAGCTCGATCCCGCCCGGCACGCTGTCGATCACCGCATCGTGCAGTTCACGCTTCACCGCGACCGCGCCCATCGGCACCGCCGCGTTGGTGAGGCCCTTCGCCATGGTGATTATGTCGGGTGTCACACCCCAGGTTTCGGACGCCGTCGCGCCGCCGACGCGCCCGAAGGCTGTGATCACCTCGTCGAAGATCAGGATAATGCCGTGCCGGTCGCAAATCTCGCGCAGGCGCCGGAGATAGCCGATCGGCGGCACGAGCACCCCCGTCGATCCCGCCATCGGCTCGACGATCACCGCGGCGATCGTCTCGGCGCCGTGCAGATCGACGAGGCGCTGGAGATCGTCGGCAAGCTCGGCACCATGCTGGGGGAATCCTCGGGTAAAGGCGTTGCGTTCGATGTCGTGCGTGTGCCGCAGATAATCGACCCCGGACAGCCCGCCGCCGAACGCGCGCCGGTTGTTGACGAGCCCGCCGACGCTAATCCCGCCGAAGCCGGTGCCGTGATAGCCGCGCTCGCGCCCGATCAGCCGCGTGCGTGTTCCCTCGCCCTTCGCGCGCTGGATAGCGAGCGCAATCTTAAGCGCGGTATCGACCGACTCCGATCCGCTATTCGTAAAGAAGATTCGATCGAGCCCTTCGGGCATCAATTCGGCGAGCCGCTGCGCCAGTTCGAACGGCAGCGGGTGGCCGAGCTGAAACGTCGGCGCGAAATCGAGCGTCGCGGCCGCCTTTGCGATCGCCTCGCTGATCTCGGGGCGGCAATGGCCCGCGTTGCTGCACCACAGACCCGATGTCCCGTCGAGGATCTCGCGCCCGTCGCTCGACCGATAGAACATGCCGCTCGCCGAAACGAGCTGGCGCGGCTGGCGCTTGAAGGCCCGGTTCGCGGTAAAGGGCATCCAGAAGGAGGCCAGCTGGTCGTTGTCACCGCGCATCGCGAACATCTCCTGATCTTGTCGGGCCCAATCTGGCGGGTGCACGCACGGCTGGCAATGTCAAAACCCGCCCCTCTGGCGCTTGAGCCAACTTCAGGATAGGCTTGTCTTCCACAAGCGGGCCGGCTCCTCGGCCCAATCGGGGGCGCATGTCAGTCAATCTGGAACAATGGATCAGCGACCATAATATCGACGAAGTCGAATGTATCGTCCCCGACATCAACGGGGTTCAGCGCGGCAAGGTGTTGCCGGCCAAGAAGTTCCTGTCGTCGGTCAAGGACAAGTCGCTGCGCATCCCGGGCAGCGTCTTCATCTGCACGATCGACGGCCATTATCCCGAAGACATCGACGACATTTGGGACAAGGATCCCGACAAGGTCCTGATCGCCGACCCCGACACGATCTGCGTCGCACCGGGCTTCACCTCGCCGACCGCCTTCGTCATCGCCGACGCGTTCAACCGCGACGGCACCGAAGTCGACATCGCGCCGCGCACGATCCTTAAGAAGGTGCTCGGCCTCTACGAAGAAAAGGGCTGGAAACCGATCATCGCGCCCGAGGTCGAATTCTATCTCGTCTCTCAGAACACCGACCCCGATTTCCCGCTCACCCCGCCCACCGGCCAGTCGGGACGCAGCGAGAGCGCCAGCCAGCCCTATGGGCTCGAGGCGATGAACGAATATGAAGATATCATCGATCATATCTATGACGATTGCGAGCTGATGGGGCTCGATATCGACACGATGATCCACGAAATGGGCGCCGCGCAGCTCGAGGTGAATTTCATCCACGGCGACCCGCTGCGTCTCGCCGACGAGGTCTTCCTGTTCAAGCGCGTCGTGCGCAACGTCGCGAAGCAGCACAATGTCTATGCGACCTTCATGGCGAACCCGATGGCGGGCCAGCCGGGCAGCGCGATGCACGTCCACCAGTCGGTGGTCGATGCCGAGACCGGGCGCAACCTGTTCGCGACCGCCAATGGCCGCGACAGCGCGGCGTTCCGCAGCTATATCGCCGGCCTCATCCGCTTCATGCCGCAAATCTCGCCGATGTGGGCGCCCAATGTGAACAGCTTTCGCCGCATGCGTCCCGACAGCGCCGCGCCGATCAACGTCCAGTGGGGCGAGGATAACCGGAGCTGCGGCTTTCGCGTGCCCATCGCCGACAAGCACAACCGCCGCGTCGAAAATCGTCTCCCGGGCGCCGACAGCAATCCCTATCTGGCGATCGCGGCATCGCTCGTCTGCGGCTATATCGGCATGGTCGACCGCATGGTCCCGCCCAAGCCGATCAGCGGTAGCGCGTACAACCGCGCACGCACGCTGCCGCGCACCCTCGAAGCGGCGCTCGACCGCTTCGCCTCGTGCAAGAAAGTGCGCAACCTGCTCGGCGACGATTTCTTCGAAATCTTCTTTGCGGTGAAGGATTATGAGCTGTTCAACTATCAGTCGGTCGTGTCGAGTTGGGAACGCGAGCACCTGTTGATGCGGGTCTGATCCGCGCGCCGGCGATGACCGATCCGCTGAACCACAGCTATTATGCGGCGACCGCGCATAAGCGGCAGCCGCAGCGCGACATCGAAGGCGACCTTCAATGCGACGTCGCGGTCATCGGTGGCGGCTTCACCGGGCTTGGCGCCGCGCTCGCCTGCGCCGAGCGCGGCTTTTCGGTCATCCTTTTCGAAGCCGAACATGTCGGTTTCGGTGCGTCGGGGCGCAACGGCGGGCAGCTTATTCCCGGCCTCCGCTGGACCGCGTCCGAAATCGAAAGGGAATTCGGACGCGAGCGCGCCGGTGCACTGTTCGATCTCTGCTGGCGCGACAATCGCGTGAAGAACCGGATCGCGAGGCACGGCATCGACTGCGATCTGAAGGCCGGGCATTTGGAGGCGGCATGGACGCCGAAAGACTTCGACGACATGCGGCGCGAGGCCGATTATCTTGCCAACCGCTTCGACTATCGGACCGAGATTGTCGCCAAAGGCGAGATGAGCAGACATATCGCCAGCCCGCTCTATCACGGCGGCATCCATGATCCGCAGGGCGGACATTTCCATCCGCTGAATTATGCGATCGGCCTCGCGCAGGCCGCCGAGACGGCTGGCGTGCGGATCGTCGAGGGGCGCCGTGCATCGCTCGACACCGCCAAGGCGCGCTATGTCATCGACGCCACCGACAGCTGGATCGGCGACGTCGAGCCCGCTCTCGGCCGCTACACCGTGCCGATCATGAACTATAATATCGCGACTGCACCGCTCGCGAATGCCGACGAACTGCTCCCCACCGACGCGGCGGTCGCCGACAGCCGCTTCGTGCTCAACTATTTCCGCCTTTCGGCCGACAAGCGGCTGATCTTCGGCGGCGGCGAGCGTTACTCACAAACCCCGCCGCGCGACATCGCGGCGTTCGTGCGGCCCTTCATGGCCGAAGTCTTCCCGCAGATCGCCGACGCGAAGATCGACTATGGCTGGGGCGGCGCGGTGGCGGTGACGATGAACCGGCTGCCGCATATCGGGCGTCGCGGAAACATCTTTTTCGCCCACGGTTTTTCGGGGCACGGCGCGCTGGTGACGACGCTCGCGGGCGAACTGATCGCCGAGGCGATGGCGGAAACCGCCGAACGCTTCGACATTCTCGCGAACCTGCCTTCGAAGCCCTTCCCCGGCGGAAAATGGCTGCGCCGCCCGCTCGCCACGCTTGGTTTGCTCTGGTATGCGCTGCGCGACCGGTTGGGGTGAAGGAGCATTTATGTCGAAGTCATCGGGCGTGATCGCGCCGCGCTCCGAGGCGGAGGCCTTCTTCAAGGCGAACCCCGACGTCGATTCGATCGAGATGATCTACACCGACATGGGCGGCGTGCCGCGCGGCAAGCGGCTGCGCCAGCACGAGGTGCTTGCGGTGTATGAAAGCGGCCGCATGATGCCGGGATCGATCACCGTCGTCGACATCACCGGGCAGGACACGGTCGAAACGGGCCTCGTGTGGGAGGATGGCGATGCCGACCGCTCGATGAAGCCGGCCCCCGGCACGCTCGTCCGCACCCCATGGGGCGGCGAGAATGCCGGGCAGTTCCTCGTCGGTTTCTACGAACTCGACGGCACCCCGCACGACCTCGACCCGCGCCACGTCCTCGGCCGCGTCATCGACCGCTATACCGCCGATGACCTGACCCCGGTGCTCGCGGTCGAACTCGAATTCTACCTCGTCGATCCGCGTCGCGCGCGCGACGGCCGCATCCGCCCCGCACGCCCCGGCTACAGCCGCGACACCCCGCGCAATGTCGAGGTTTATGGCCTCCGCGAACTCGACGATTTCCGCCCATTCTTCGATGCGCTCTACGCCGCGACCGATGTGCAGGGCCTGCCGCTCGAAAGCGCGATCTCCGAATTCGCGCCCGGGCAATTCGAGCTGACGCTACGCCACAAGCCCGACGCGCTGCGCGCCTGCGACGATGCCATCATGTACAAGCGCCTCGTCAAGGCGATCGCGCAGCAACATGGGCTCGAGGCGACCTTCATGGCCAAGCCCTTCGCCGATCAGGCGGGCAGCGGCATGCACATCCACGTCTCGGTCAACGACGCGGCGGGCGCGAATATCTTCGCCAGCGACGACCCCGAAGGTACGCCCGCGCTTCGCCACGCGATCGGCGGGGTGATCGGCAGCGGCGGCGACGGTTTCGCGCTCTTCGCTCCGCATGCGAACAGCTATCGCCGTTTCAAGGCGAACAGCTACGCCCCCGTCGCGCCGACGTGGGGCGTCAACAACCGCACCGTGTCGTTCCGCATCCCCGCCGGCGCGCCGGTGAGCCGCCACGTCGAGCATCGCGCGTGCGGCGCCGACGCCAACCCCTATCTCGCCGTCGCAGCCGTTCTTGCCGGCATGCACCACGGCATGGCGAACCAGAGCGATCCCGGCCCCGCCGTCATCGGCAACGGCTACGATCGCGACAATAGCGGCGACGACAAACCGCCCTCGAACTGGTTCGCTGCGGTCGACCGCTTTCAAGGCTCCAAGCTGATGCGCGATTATCTCGGGGCCCGGTTCGTCGAGATGTTCAGCATCGTGAAGCGCGTCGAACAGGACAATTATTTCAGCGTGGTACCGGCGCTCGATTACGATTGGTATTTGCGCAACGCATGATAATTTCACAAAATCTTGGTGCAGCGCAAAAAAGCCTCTTTCCAAGCCGCCCTTATTGAGTCAGCTTGAGTCCCATACAGGGAGGCTGGCCATGGATTTCAACGAACTGATCAAGCAAACCCGCGGGCGCCGCTCGCTGCTCCAGGCGCTCGGTGTCGCGGCGGTCGGGATCAGCTTCGGCGGGCTCGCGGCGTGCAGCAAGCAGGGCGGCAAAACGCTCGCGAACGGCGAGGAAGCCAAGCTCAATTTCTACAATTGGGACACTTATATCGGCGAAAACACGCTCGATAATTTCAAGGAAGCGACCGGCGTCGACGTCACGATGGACCTGTTCGACAGCAACGACGTGCTGTTCGCCAAATTCAAGGCGGGCAACCCCGGTTACGACGTGATCGTGCCGTCGAACGACTTCGTCGAGCGGATGTCGAAGGCCGGCATGCTCTTGCCGCTCGACCATAGCCTGATTCCGAACAAGCGGAATATCGACCCCGCCTATATCAACGTCGAATATGACCTCCAGCGCAAATTCTCGATGCCTTACACCTGGCTTGCGCTCGGCATCGGCTATCGCAAGTCGAAGGTATCGGCGACGCCCGACAGTTGGAAGGTGCTGTTCGACAGTCCCGAATATGCGGGCCGCATCGCCTGGTTGTCGGAGGCGGGCGACATGTTCCGGCTTTTCGGCAAATATCTTGGCAAATCGGTTAATGCGCTGACCCCGGCGGACATTGCGACGATCGAAAAGATGATGATCAAGCAAAAACCCAATGTGAAGAAATTCCACGAGGATGACGGGCAGGACCTGCTTCTGAAGGGCGACTGCGACGTCGTGCTCGAATATAATGGCGACATCGCGCAGGCGATGGTCGAGGACAAGGACATCGATTTCGTCATTCCGAAGGAGGGCAGCCAGCTCAACTCGGACAATCTCTGCATCCCGAAGGGCGCGCCGCACCCGAAGAATGCGCATGCCTTTATCAACTATATCCTCGACGCCAATGTCGACAAGCATATCACCGAGACGATCCTCTATCCGACGCCCAACACTGCGGCGCGAAAGCTGATGCCCGACAGCTATCAGAACAATCCGGTCATCTTCCCGCCCGCGGAAGCCTTGGCGAAGTGCGAATATGCGCGTTTCAATCCCGAGCTTCAGCCGCTCTATGAAGAAGCCTTTACAAGGGTGCGGGCCGCATAAGGGTCAACAGGGGCATCGGGGGGTGGCCGAGCAGGACTGGAAAGCGAACAGGAGAGCCTTCGCGGCCGTGTCGCTGCCGACGCTCTTCTGGATCGTTCTTTTCTTCCTCGTGCCGATGGCGATCGTCTGGCTCTACAGCTTCGGCGAAAACCGGGGCCTCACCGAGATCGAAATTTCGGGCACGCTCAGCAATTACAAGCGCGCGACCGAGTGGCTTTATCTCACGATTTTCGGCAAGAGTTTCGCGGTCGCGGCGCTCGTCACCTTGATCTGCCTGATCCTTGGCTTTCCGGTTGCGATGGCGATCACCTTCGCGAGCGAGAAGTGGCGGCCGTGGCTGCTCCTCGGCATCATGCTCCCCTTCTGGACCAATTTGCTCATCCGCACCTATGCGCTGATGATGCTGCTCGGCACGCAGGGCTTCGCGAACAAGGGGCTCGGCGCGCTCTGGGAGGGAACGAGCTGGATCAAGACGCTCGTCGGGCTGCAACCGCTCCCGACATGGGAGCCGGTACAGCTCCTATTCAATAATTTCGCGGTCGTCTTCGGGCTCGTCTATGTCCACCTGCCCTTCATGGTCCTGCCGCTCTATGCGGCGCTCGACCGGCTCGACCGCAGCCTGATCGAGGCGAGCCTCGACCTCGGCGCCGGCCATTTCCGCACGATCATGCGCATTGTCATACCGCTCGCCGCGCCCGGCATCATCGCCGGGGTGATGATCACCCTCATCCCCGCATTGGGCGCCTACCTCACGCCCGACCTGATGGGCGGGACCGACAGCCAGATGATCGCCAATGTGATCGAACGCCAGTTCAAGAAGGCGAACGACTGGCCGTTCGGCGCCGCGCTTTCCTTCCTGCTCATATATGCGATGTTCGCGCTGATCGCGATACAGTCGATGCGCCGCAAAGTGCCGGAGGCGCATTGATGGCGCTCTTCGCCCGCATCCCGCGCGCACCGCTCGAATATAGCCGCACCCTCTGGATGCGCCTGTGGGTCGGCGCGGTGATGCTGTTCCTCTACGCTCCACTGATCGTACTCGTGATCTTCAGCTTCAACGACAGCAAGCGCAACGTCGTCTGGCGCGGCTTCACAACGAAATATTATGAGAAGGCGCTGGGTAACGACCAGCTCGTCGAGGCGCTGCTCAACTCGCTGACCATCGCGGCGCTCGCGACGATCGTCAGCCTCGCGCTCGGCGCGGTCGCCGCGGTGATGCTCTGGCGTTTCCGCTTTCCATTGAAGGGCGCGGTCGACGGCACGGTCTCGCTGCCGATCATCGTCCCCGAAATCTGCCTCGGCGTCGCCTTTCTGATGTTCTTTGCCGCGGTGGGCTGGCCGACCGACCTCGTCTGGCCGTTCAACCTCGGCGCGATCACCATCGCGCACGTCACCTTCTGCTTCCCCTTCGTGACGATGGTCGTGCGGTCGCGCCTCGCAAGCTTCAACCGCGAGCAGGAAGAAGCGGCGAAGGATCTCGGCGCGAGCGAGTGGCAGGTGTTTCGCGACGTCCTCATCCCGCACATCAAACCCGCGCTCGTCGCGGGGGCCTTGCTGTCCTTCACGCTCAGCCTCGACGATTTCGTCATCACCTATTTCACCAGCGGCCCCGACACGATCACCTTCCCCGTGAAAGTCTATTCGATGGTCCGCTTCTCCGTGACGCCCGAGGTCAACGCCGCCTCGACTTTGCTCATCATCCTGACCGTCGCCCTCACCTTCGTCGCCCTGAAGGCGCAGGGCGTGAAAGCCATTGCGGAAACCCACTGACCATGACCGATCCCGCCAAACCGATCATACAGATCCAGAATGTCTCGAAACGCTTTGGCAAGGTCACCGCGGTCGACAATGTCAGCCTCGACATCAACGCTGGCGAATTTTTCGTCCTGCTTGGCCCGTCGGGCTGCGGCAAGACGACGCTGCTGCGTATGATCGCGGGGTTCGAACTGCCGACCGAAGGGCGCATCCTGATCGACGGACAAGACATGGAGGGCATCCCGCCGAACAAGCGGCCCGTGAACATGGTGTTCCAGAGCTACGCCGTCTTCCCGCACATGAGCGTCGCCGACAATGTCGCCTACGGCCTCAAGATCGCGGGCGTGAAGGGCGGCGAAGTCAAGGATCGCGTCGCTGAGGCGCTCGAACTGGTGAAACTCGGCGGCTTCGAGACGCGCATGCCCGATCAGATGTCGGGCGGACAGCGCCAGCGCGTTGCGCTCGCGCGCAGTCTCGTCATGCGGCCCAAGGTGCTGCTGCTCGACGAACCGCTGTCGGCGCTCGACGCCAAACTCCGAGCGCAGATGCAGTTCGAGCTGTCGGAGCTTCAGGAAAAGGTCGGCATCACCTTCGTCACTGTGACCCACGACCAGGACGAGGCGCTGTCGATGGCGTGCCGGATAGCCGTGATCAACAAGGGCGAGGTGTCGCAGCTCGCGGCGCCGTCGGATCTTTACGAATTTCCCGCGAACCGTTTCGTCGCCGACTTTGTAGGATCGGTGAATATCTTCGAGGGGAAGTTGACGCTCGACGAGCCCGACAGGGCGGCGGTGGACTGTCCAGGATTAGGAAAAATATATCTAAATCATGGCGTTACGGGCCCGCATGGCGCCGACGTCTGGGTCGCGCTGCGGCCCGAGAAAATCTATCTCCACGTCCCCGGCGCGGGCAAGGCGGTCACGGCCGCGGCGCAGGATGCGCCCGAAGGTCACAATTTCGCGCGCGGGACGATCAGGGGCATGTCCTACCTCGGCGACATCACGCTGTTCGAGATCGAGCTCGAGACCGGCGCGCGCATCCGGGTGTCGCGCCCGAACCTGTCGCGCCGCGACCAGGAGGATTTCACCTGGGGCGACAAGGTCAGCATGCACTGGCGCGCCGACAGCCCGGTCGTTTTGCTGGGGTGACGATCTCAGTGAGCGGCCTTCTTCCCCGGAATGAAGTGCAGCACGCCGACGATCAGACCGCCGAGCAGCAGGCCGAATATGCCCGCACCGGCCGCGTTGATCAGCCATTCCCAGACGCCCGCGCCGGGCAGATTGCCCGCGACCGCATGGGCGAAGTCGTGGAGGCCGTGGCCGATGTTGCCGATATGATATTCGTCGAGACCGTGGAGGAAAATCTGGCCGCCGACCCACAGCATCGCGGCGGTGCCGATCAGCGCCAGCGCCGCGAGCAGCTTGGGCATGAAGGTCACAAGCCCGCGCCCGATCGCGCGGCGCGCATTGCTCCCTTCCTTCGCCATGTGGAGCCCGATGTCGTCCATCTTCACGATCAGCCCGACGACGCCGTAAACCGCTATGGTGATCGCGATCGCGACCACCGCGAGCGTCGCGGCGCGCATCGCGAAATGTTCGTCGAGCACTTCGTTCAAGGCGATCACCATGATCTCGGCCGAAAGGATGAAGTCGGTCCGCACCGCGCCCTTCACCATCGCCTCTTCATGGTCCTGGTCGGCGACGATCGCCGCATCTTCGGCAAGGCTCGTCTTGTCCTTCTGAAGCGAGTGCAGCACCTTCTCTGCCCCCTCGAAACAGAGATAGGCGCCGCCGATCATCAAGAGCGGGGTGATCGCCCATTGCGCGACCGCCGACAGCAACAGCAATGCGGGCAGGATCAGCACCAGCTTGTTGAAGATCGACCCCTTGGTGATCCGCCAGATGATCGGGAGTTCGCGGTCGGGGGTGAAGCCGGTGACGTAGCGCGGCGTCACCGCGGTATCGTCGACGACGACCCCCGCCGCCTTGACCCCGGCCTTCGACGCCGCGGCGCCGATATCGTCGATGCTCGCGGCGGCGACCTTGGCGATGGTCGCAATGTCGTCGAGCAGGGCAAAAAGGCCGGAGGGCATAAGGGTTTGGTCTTTCCTGTTCAGAGCGCGCGGAGTTTGGGCATCACCTCATCCAAGGATTTGCGGATGATGGCAACCATCTCGTCGATCTGCTGCGTGGTGATGATGAGCGGCGGGCACATGACGAGGCTGTCGCGGATGCCGCGCACCATCAGCCCGTTCGCGATGCACGCGTCGCGCGCCATCGGGCCGGCGGTTCCCTCGGCGCCGCCGAAGCGGGCGCGGCTTTCCTTGTCGGCGACGATCTCGACCGCGCCGAGCAGCCCGACCGAGCGCGTCTCGCCGACGAGCGGATGATCGTTCAGCGTCGCGAGCGCCTTGGCCAGATGCGGCCCGGTGACGTTGCCGGTGCGCTCGACCAAGCCTTCGCGCTCGATGATCTCGATATTCTTGAGCGCGACCGCCGCGGCGACAGGATGCCCCGAGTAAGTGAAGCCATGGACGAAATCGCCGCCGGTCTTGAGCGTCTCGACGACATGCGCGGCAACCGCAGTTGCCGAAATCGGCAGATAGCCCGACGAAAGCCCCTTCGCCATCGGCATCAGGTCGGGGGTGAAGCCCATCGTCTCGTGCCCCCACATGCTGCCGGTGCGCCCGAAGCCGCAGATCACCTCATCGGACACCAAGAGCAGGCCATATTTGCGGACCACCGCCTCGACCTTGGGCCAATAGCCCTGGGGCGGGATGATCACGCCCCCCGCCCCCTGTACCGGCTCGCCGATGAAGGCGGCGCAATTTTCAGGGCCGACCTCGAGAATCTTGTCCTCGATCGCCTGCACACAGGCGTCGCAAAACTCTTCCTCGGTCATCCCCTGCCCTTCGCCATAGGCATAGGGTTGGCGCACATGCTCGACGCCCGGGATCGGCAGGTCGCCCTGTACGTGCATCGCCTTCATGCCGCCGAGCGACACGCCCGCGACGGTCGAGCCGTGATAGGCGTTCCAGCGGCTGATGAAGATCGTACGTTTGGGTTCGCCCTTCAGCTTCCAATAATGGCGCACCATACGGAACACGGTGTCGTTCGCTTCGCTGCCCGAGGCGTTGAAGAAGATATGCGGCAGGCGATTGCCTGTCAGGCTCGCGATCTTTGCCGCGAGCGTCACCGTCGGCGGCGTCGCGGTCTTGAAGAAGGTGTTGTAAAAGGGCAGCTCGCGCATCTGCGCCGCCGCCGCCTCGACCAGTTCTTCGCGGCCATAGCCGACATTGACGCACCAGAGGCCCGCCATGCCGTCGAGGATGCGGTGGCCGTCGCCATCGGTGATGTAGCAGCCCTCGGCATGGGTGATGATGCGGCTGCCGCCCAAAGCTTCGATTTCGGCCCAATCGGCCTGCGCGGGAAGATGGTGCGCGATGTCGAGGCGCTTGAGTTCGGCGATGTCGTGATTGCGGGGCATAATCTTGTTCCTGATCCAGAAGTCCGTTCGCATCGAGCGAAGTCGAGATGTCTCTCGATCCTGCGCTACGACGATGGGTGTCTCGACTTCGCTCGACACGAGCGGACGAGAGCCGCGGCTCTTCGATCAGGGCGAAAAGCTGATCCGCGCGAGGTAGCGGTCGTAACGGGTGACGCGGCGGTTCATAATTCGCCTCTTAACGCGCGCCCGAGAAGGTGGAAATAGGTCTGGCTCTGGTCGCTTGCGTCGGCGCGCCATTCGGGATGCCATTGCACCGCGAGCAGTGGCGCGCCGTTCGGCCGCGCGCTATAGGCCTCGACCAGCCCGTCGGGAGCGCGCGCCTCGACCGCCAGCCCGTCGGCGAGCGCGCCGATGCCCTGATAATGAACCGAATTCACATCGAGCGACGGCGCGCCATAGGCCGAGGCGAGCAAGCCGCCTTCGACCAGATCGACCTTGTGATGGTGATCGAACATGCCGTCGAAGCCGACGCCATCGGGCGCATGATGGTGGAGCAGTTCGTCGCTCGCCGAGGTGTCGCGGCGTAATGTGCCGCCGAGCGCGACATTGATCTCCTGAAAGCCGCGGCAGATGCCGAACAGCGGCCGCTGCGCCGCGATGACCGCCTCGACCAGTTCGGTCATCATGCGGTCGCGATCGGGGTCGAAGGGTCCCTCGCCTTCGGACGCATCGCCGTAGCGCACGGGTTCGACGTTCGACGGTGTGCCGGTGAGCAACACCCCGTCGAGCCGACCGACGATCTCGGTGGCGCGCATATAGTCGGGAAGCGAGGGAATGATCAGCGCCGCACAGTCGGCATGGCGCATCGCCGCGGTCGCATAGCGGTTGATCACCGTCTGCGCGATCTCGGTCCCGACGGTGCGGTTGCAGGCGATAATGCCGAGGACGGGGCGTTGCGACATGGCGCCCACGCTGCCGCGTTTCGGGGACGGGCGCCAGCGAAATATGGGGCGTGGGTGGTGTCGGTTTTGGGGTGGGGAGCGGACATTCCACAACCGTCGCCCCCGCGAAGGCGGGGGCCGCTAGCGGCCTTACTCAGCGGCATTGTGTAAAACGACAGCGGCCCCCGCCTTCGCGGGGGCGACGGCTAGGTTCGGTCGCTAGCGGATAGCGCCAGCTATTCCGCGTGCTGCCGCGCGAACGCCGCCGCCGCGCCGAACAGGCCCGGTTGCGGGTGGGTGATCAGCTTGACCGGCAGCGCCGACATGAAGCCTTCGAAGCGTCCCTTTTCGATGAAGCGTTCGGGGAAGCCCGAGCGGACGAGGCTGTCGCGGATGCGCAGGCCGAGCCCCCCCGCGACGACGACGCCGCTGGCGCCCTGCGCCAGCGCGAGGTCGCCCGCGACGCTGCCGAGCGAGAGGCAGAAGCGGTCGACCGCCGCGGCTGCGAGGCTGTCCTCGCGGTTCATCGCCCGGGTCCAGATCGCCTTGTCGTCGAGCGGGGTCACCGCGCGCCCTTCGAGCGCGGCGAGCGTTTCGTAGATATCGACGATCGCCGGGCCCGATACGATCCGCTCGACCGATACGCGCCGGTGGCGCTTGCGCAGCCGCGCGAGGATCGCATCCTCGATGCTGTCGAGCGGGGCGAAGTCGATATGCCCGCCCTCGGTCGCCTGGACACGATATTGGTGGCCGTCGCGCCAGATATGCGCGACGCCGAGCCCGGTGCCGGGGCCGATGACCGTGATCGTGCCGGTCGCGGGCAGCGGTTGGTCGGGGCCGGCGAGCCGCTCGAAATACCCCTCGTCGGCCTGCGCGACGGCATGGCCGACGGCTTCGAAATCATTGACGAGCACATAGCGGTCGACGTTCAGCTTTTCGCCGATCAGCGCCGGGCGGATGATCCACGGATTGTTGGTGAAGCGGATGATCTCGCCGCGCGTCGGACCCGCGATCGCGATGGCGACGGCGCGCGGCAAGGTTCCGCCCTGCTGCCGTTCGAAATCCTGCCACGCGGTCTGGAAGCTCGCATGATCCTTGGTGTGCAGCGTCGTCGCTTCGCCGAGCGAAAGGACGCGGCCGCCCTCGACCTCGGCGATGGCGAAGCGCGCGTGCGTGCCGCCGATGTCCACCGTGACGATCTGTTCGCTCATGACTCTCCCTTGCCGGTCCCTGCGCCGGTGCCATGGTGGCATGTCGCACAGCCGAAATCGATGCAACAGGGCATAGCTATGCGCGCGCGCCTCTTGCGCGGCAGGCGGGCTGCGGAAGACGTCATCGAACCTCGCGCATTTTTTTCCAAGGCCGCGCGGACAGCATTCCGTCTTGTGATTGTCGCCGGGAAGAGGTCCCGGTCCCGATCTCAAGAGGAACCCGATGCGCAAGACCTTGCTGGCCTCCACCTGCCTGGCCACCCTGATTTCAACCGCCGCCCACGCCGAAACGACGATCACCACCGCGACGACGGCGCCGGTGCGCACCTCGACGATCAAGTCCGGCGCGCCCGACGATATCAAGATCACCTCGGCGGGGTCGATCAAGCCGACCGTTGCCGGGCCCGCGGTCACGATCGACAGCAATCACAAGGTCGTCAACGAAGGCACGATCGAGTTCACCAATGTCGACGGGGCGACGGGCATCCTCGCGGGCGCCGGCACCTCGGGCGGCATCACGAACGGCGCGACCGGCAAGATCACGATCGGGGAAACCTATGCCGCGACCGACATCGACAAGGATGGCGACATCGACGGTCCGTTCGCGATCGGCAGCAACCGCGTCGGCATCGCGACCGCGGGCGCCTTTACCGGCAACATCGTCAATTCGGGCGCGATCGCGATCGAAGGCAATGATTCGGCGGGTATCCGCCTCGGCGGTCCGCTGACGGGCAAATTCACCAACGACGGGACGATCAGCGTTCTCGGCGACCGCGCGCTCGGCGTCGGGTTGCAGGATGTGACGGGCGATGTCCGCATCGCTGGAACCATCTCCGCCACGGGTGTCGACGCGATCGGCGCGCGCCTCGCCGGCGACGTCACCGGTGCGCTGGTCGTCCAGGGCAATCTTACCGCCACCGGCTATCGCGTCACCACGCCGCCGGCCGACCCGTCGAAGCTCGACGCCGACGACCTGTTGATCGGCGGCAACGCGCTCTCGGTCGAAGGCGATGTGACCGGCGGCATCGTCCTCGCCGTCGCGCCCAAGGATGCCAAGCCCGACGACAAGGACGAGGACAAGGACGGGATCGAAGACGCCAAGGAAGGCAATGCCGTCGTGCGCTCCTACGGCTCGGCTGCGGCGATCCGCATCGGGTCGGCCGACCGCGATGTCGCGATCGGCGCGGTTGCCGGGACCGGCACGGGGCTTGGCTTCATCATCGACGGCGCGGTGCTCGGCGACGGGCTTTATGCGGGCAAGGACGGCAACGGGATCCAGATCGGCGGGCTCGGCGGCGCGGTGACCATTGCCGGCGGCATCGGCATCGGCGCGACCGGCAGCGTCGCGGCGAAGTCGCACGACAAGGCGGCAACGGCGATCCGCATCGGCAGCGGCGCGACGACCCCCGAAATCCGCAACGCGGGCAAGATCGAGGCGACGAGCGGCGGCAAGGACGCCGGCGCGGTCGCGACGGCCGTGCTCGTCGAAGCCGGCGGCGATGTCGCGCTGATCCGCAACAGCGGCTCGATCGCCGCCAAGACCGGGGGCGACGGCGGTACCGCGCGCGCTATCGTCGATCTGTCGGGGACGGTCGATACGGTCGAGAACAGCGGCACGATCAGTGCCAGCGGCGCGCTCGCCTCGTCGGACCGCAATATCGCGATCGACCTGTCGGCGAACGGCAATGGCGCGACCGTGAAGCAGACCGCGGTCGCCTCGGGCATCACGGCGCCGAGCATCGTCGGCGACGTCCGCTTCGGCGGCGGCAACGACGTGTTCGACATCGCCGACGGTTCGGTGAAGGGGAACAGCTTCTTCGGCGCCGGCGACAACAAGCTCGCGCTGTCGGGCGATGCGACCTACGCCGGCAACGCCCGCTTCGGCGCCGGCAGCGACACGATGACGCTGGCCGGGACCTCGACGTTCACCGGGCTCGCCGATTTCGGCGGCGGCGCCGACACGCTGACGATCGGCGGCACCTCGACCTTTGCGGGCACGCTCGCCAATTCGCAGGGCCTCGCGGTTTCGGTAGCCGGCGGCACCTTCGACGTCGGCGGCGCGGCGACGATCTCGTCGCTCGCGGTGACCGAAAAGGGCACGCTGGCGGTGATGCTCGATACCGGCGCGACCGGCACCAATCTTCAGGTCACCGGCAACGCCAGCTTCGGCGAAGAATCGAAACTCGCGCTCAAGCTGTCGAGCATCGAGCAGGCCGAGGGCCAGCATGTCGTGCTGACCGCCGGCACGCTGACCGGCGCGGACAAGCTGACCGCGTCGCAGACGCTGCTGCCCTTCCTCTACAAGGGTACGCTGAGCTCGAACGCCACCCAGCTGATCGTCGACGTGTCGCGCAAGAGCACGAGCGAGCTCGGCCTCAACCGTTCGGAAAGCGGCGCTTTCGATGCGGTGCTCGATGCCGTCGTCGCCGACGAGAAGATCGAGGACGTCTTCCTCGGCATCACCGACGGCGACCAGTTCCGGGGCCAGCTCGGCCAGATGCTGCCCGAGCATGAAGGCGGCGTGTTCGAAACCGTCACCTCGGGCTCGCGCGCGCTGTCGCGCTATCTCCAGGATCCCAACGCGCCGTTCCAGGACGAGGGCAAATGGGGCTATTGGGTCAACCAGGCGGTCTGGGGCACATCGAAGAGCGTCGGCGATACCGCGAGCTATGACGTCAGCGGCTGGGGCATCTCGCTCGGCGCCGAGATCGAGAGCGACGTCGGCAATTTCGGCGGCTCGATCGGCTATCTCAGCGGCAAGGACGGCAACGGCAGCAACGCCAATGAAGTCAGCACCAGCCAGTTCGAAGGCGCGCTGCACTGGCGCCTGCGCTCCGACGGTTTCATGGCGAACGCCCGCGTCTCGGGCGCGCCGATCAGCCTGAAGGGCACGCGCATCTTCCGCGCCGAAGCCGGCGCCGAGGACATCGAAAAGACGATGAAGGGCAAGTGGGACGCGACGCTGTGGTCGGCGTCGGGCTCGCTCGCCTATGACACGCGGGTCGGCGGCCTCACCCTCCGCCCGATGGTCGCGGTCGACTATTTCAAGCTGAAGGAGGACGGTTATCAGGAAACGGGCGGCGGCGACGCGCTCGACCTGACGGTCCTGAGCCGCGATAGCGACGAGCTCGCGGTGTCGGGCACGATGACGCTCGGCCTCGAATTCGGCGGCGCCGACGAATATGACGGCTGGACGCGCTTCGAACTCGAAGGCGGCCGCCGCCAGATCGTCAGCGGCGCGCTGGGCGCGACGACCGCGTCGTTCAAGGACGGCACGCCCTTCACGCTGGTTCCGGATGATCGCACGAGCGGCTGGGTCGGCCGTTTCCGCGGCATCGCCGGCAACTCGGCCTTCCAGTTCGCCGGTGAAGTCTCCGCGGAAGAACAGCAAAGCCACATCGGCTGGGCGTTCCGTGCGAGCCTGCGGGTCGGTCTCTAGCCCCCCGGGCCGACCCCGCCCGCAAGGGGGAAGCGCATCCCCTACCCACGCTTCCCCCTTGCATAGGCAGAAATGAATGAAGAAGACGATGCTTGCACTGTCCATCCCCGCTTTCCCGGCACCGCGGTTGCGCGGTGGAGCCTGGACGCTATATGACGGCGTCATCAGGGGGACGTATGGCGCAGGGCGAAGCGGCGCTACCCGACGGAAGATGGCGTTCCAGAGCAAGCAATCCATGACCCATACGCAGGATCGAACCGACGCCGCCCAGGGCATCGAAGGCGTGTTGCTTGCCAACCGCGACCGTATCGTGCGTTTCCTAGAGGTTCGCGGCGCGGGCGACGGCGCCGAGGATCTGTTCCAGGATTTGTGGATGCGGCTTACCGACCGGCGCATGGGGCCGATTTCGGACCCCCTGCCCTATGTGATGCGCGCCGCGAACAATCTGATGCTCGACCGCTACCGCTCGGCACGCCAGCGCGAGCTGCGCGACAAGGCATGGGGCGAAGCATCGGCGACGCAAAGTCCATCGAGCGAAAGCGCGCTGATTTCGCGCGAACAGCTCGCAATCGTCGAAAGTGCGATTGCGGCAATGGGCGAGCGCCCTGCCCGGATTTTCAGGCGCTTTCGCGTCGACGGGATCCATCAACGCGATATTGCCAGTGAAATGGGGGTCAGCCTGAGCACCGTCGAAGCCGATCTGCGCAAGGTCTATGCGAAGCTCGCCGAAATCCGGAGGCAGTTCGATGCAGGTTGAACGGGCGGACGCCGAAGCGCGCGCGATCGACTGGCTGGTCCGCCAGCGCGATCCCGATTTCACCGACTGGGGCGGCTTTGCCGACTGGCTCGCCGAAGATGACTCGCACGCCGCGATTTACGACGCGGTCGCGAGCCTTGATCGCGACCTCGATGCACTGCCGCCCTCCCCTGCGCCGTCGGTCGTGATGATCCCCGACGCCCCGCGCCGGCCTTCGCGGCGCGCCTGGTTCGGCGGCGCCATGGCCGCCGCGATCGTCGGGGTGATCGGCATCTCGGGGCTCGGCCTGTTGGGTGGCGGCGACCGGATCGAGACCCTTGCGGGCGAACATCGCACCGTCCCCCTCGCCGACGGATCGAAGATCGAGATCAACGGCGCCTCGGTGGTCGAAATCGACGCGGATCGTCCGCGTTTTGCCAAGCTCGAATCGGGCGAGGCGATGTTCCATGTCGTGCACCGCGATAACGATCCCTTTATTGTCGAGACGGGCGGCGCAAAGATCGTCGATCTCGGCACGGCCTTCAACGTCGTGCGCCGCGACCGTCAGACCAGCGTTGCCGTGTCCGAAGGCATCGTCCTCTACAACCCCGACCGCGACAATGTCCGGCTCGTCGCGGGCAAAGGCATTGAAGTGCGCGACGGCGACCGCAACCCGCCGGTCGTACAGGACATCGACGTCGCGAATGTCGGCGGCTGGCGCAGCGGTTTGCTCGTATATAACGGCACGCCGCTCGCCGTCGTCGCCGAGGATCTGAAGCGCACCGCCGGGATGGAGGTGCGCATCGCGCCGGAGGCGACCGACCTGTCGTTCCGCGGCGCGCTGATCATCGACAAGAACCGCGACCGCACGATCGCCGACCTTGCCGCATTGTCGGGGACGAAGGCCGCGCGGCAAGGCGATGGATGGATCTTGACCCGCTGACCATGCACCCGCGCCTTTCCCTCGCCGTCGCAGCGATAGCGCTGTGCCTGCCCGCGCAGGCGCTGGCGGCGGACGAGCGCGCGTTCAATGTGCCGAAAGGCAGCCTGTCGTCCGCTCTCCCGCTGATCAGCCGGCAGGCGGGCGTCAGTATCAGCGTCGCCGACGCGAAGCTGTGGCAGGCGCGCGTCAAGCCCGTGCGCGGGCGGATGAGCGTCGAAAAGGCGATCCAGCGCCTGCTCGACGGCTCCGATGCGCGCGCGGTCCGGGTCAGCGCGACGAGCTGGCGGATCGAACGGCGGCCCGCGCCGGCCCGCGTCGCGAAGGCCGCCGCTGCGCCGCGACCGGTGCCGCAGCCGCGGGCGCGCGAACCGGCGAACGACCTGATCGCGGCGGCGCGAGACGAGATCATCGTCACCGCGTCGAAGACCGACCTTCCCCATTCGCATTTCGCGGGCGTCGTCACCCGATTGGATGGCGACGATTTGGCGTTTGGCGGTGAACGCGGGATGGATTCGATCCTCTCGCGCACCGCGACCGTTTCCTCGACCCATCTGGGTTCGGGGCGCAACAAGCTGTTCATCCGCGGCATCGCCGATTCGAGCTTCACCGGCCCGACGCAATCGACCGTCGGCCAATATTTCGGCGACATCCGCCTCAGCTACAACGCGCCCGACCCCGACCTGCGCCTCTACGACATCGACAATGTCGAAATCCTCGAAGGGCCGCAGGGCACGCTCTATGGCGCGGGCTCGCTGGGCGGGATCATCCACGTCGTGCCGAAAGCGCCCGATCCGCGCGCGATGAGCGTCCAGGCGATCGCCGGCCTGTCGGTGACCCAACATGGCGACCCCGGCGGCGACATCGCCGCGATCGCCAACCTGCCCGTGGGCGACAACGGACATGCGCTGCGCCTGGTCGGCTATATGCTCACCGACGGCGGTTATATCGACAATCCGCTGCGCGGACAGAATGACGTCAACCGCGTCCATGTCCGCGGCGGACGGGGCACCTTCCGCCTTGAGGCCGGCGACGGCTGGACGGTCGATTTCGGCGGCATCTATCAGGCGATCACCTCCGACGACGCGCAATATGCCGACAAGGACGCGCCGCCGCTGACCCGCGCCTCGATGGTCGAGCAGAATGCGACCGCGCGTTATGGCATGGGCACGATCGTCGTGATGAAGGATTGGGGCGACCTGTATTTCCAGTCGTCCAACGCCTTCATCGACCATCGCCTTTTCGAGCGGTTCGATGCGAGCCTGCCCGAATCGCGGCGCGGCGACGGGGACGGTGCCGGCGCCGCCATGGGCGCGGTCGATGTCGAGCGCCTGTTCGCCCCGGTCGAGGTCGTGCCGATGGCCGACGTGCCGCGCGTGCTCGACCAGCACAATGACACGCGCATGTTCGTCAGCGAGAACCGCCTGTCGCGGCCCTATCACGACGGGCTCGGCTGGGTGGTCGGCGCGAGCTTCATCCACAATCGCGCGCGGCAGGACCGCGAATATGCCTATGGCCCACTTAGCGCGGTCCTGCCCGGCGTCACCAACCGGATCACCGAGGTCACCGGCTATGCCGAGGCGACGGTCGAAATCATGCCCAATCTGATCGCCTCGGGCGGCCTGCGCCTCTCGCACGCGCGGCTGGGCGGCGAGGCCGAGGGTGTTTCCTTTGCCTTGGCGGAAGCGAACCGCGCGACGACCGCATCGCGCAACGAAACCGATCTGCTGCCGTCGGTTTCGCTGCTGGCGACCCCGCTCGACAACGTCCGGCTCTACGCACGCTATCAGGAGGGGTTCCGCCCCGGCGGCCTTGCGGTCGACGGCAATTTCGTGCGGCGGTTCCTCAACGATCAGGTGCGCACCTGGGAAGCGGGAATGCGGTTCGGCGACAAGGGACGGAGCCTGCTCGACGCGAGCATTTCGGTTTCGCACAGCCGCTGGCGCAACATCCAGGCGGATTTTATCGACAGCAGCGGCTTTCCGACCACCGCCAATATCGGCAACGGCCGGATCACCAGCCTGTCGGGTGCGGTCGCGATGCGGCCGACCGATGCGCTGACCTTTGAACTCGGCGCGGTCTATAACCACAGCCGCGTCGACGATCTTTCGCCGCAGATCCTGCCGGTGTTCGCCGCGGCGCCCGCGCGGCTCGGCCGCATCCCCAATGTCGCGAGCCATGCGGTGCGCGGGTCGGTCAACTATGCGACGATGATCGGCGACGAGGATTTCCGCGTGAACGGCTGGGCGAATTATATCGGGCCGTCGCGGCTCGGCATCGGTCCGGTGCTGGGCGAAAGCCAGGGCGATTATGTCGATACCGGGCTTGCGATGCGGGTCGGCAACAATCGCCGCGGGCTGTCGCTGACCCTCACCAATTTGTTCGATTCGCGCGGCAACCGCTTTTCGCTGGGAACGCCGTTCCTCGAGGGGAACGAGGGCTTTCTCACGCCGCTGCGCCCGCGCACGCTGCGGATCGCGGTGGACGTGGCCTATTGAGCGCGAGATCCTCCCTGTGCCGCAGGCATGGGGAGGTGGCAGCCCGCAGGGCTGACGGAGGGGCCCTTGGCGCGGCGGCGCGGCCCCTCCACCATTCGCTTCGCGAAAGTGCCGGGTCGTCCAGCCCCAGGACTGGACTTGGATTGCCGGGGGCAATCCATCCCTGCACTCCCCCTCCCCATCGCTTCGCGACAGGGAGGATCAATTAATCCGCCAGCGTGATCCGCTCGTAGCGGTCCATATGAAAATCGGCGCTGCCGAACTGGCCTTCGATCATCGTCGCGCGCTTGAAATAATGGCCGATCGCCAGTTCCTGCGTGATGCCGATGCCGCCGTGGGTCTGGATCGCATTCTGCCCGACGAAATTCGCGCCGCGCGCAACCTTGTTCTTCGCCGCCGACACCGCCGCCATGCGTTCGTTCGCGGGCAGGCCCAGCTTCAGCGTCGCCATGATCGTCATCGATCGCGCCTGTTCGACCTCCATGAACATGTCGACCATCCGGTGCTGGAGCACCTGGAACTTCGCGATCGGCACGCCGAACTGCTTGCGCTGCTGCGTATATTCGAGCGTGCCTTCGTGCAGTTTCTGCATCACGCCGGTCGCTTCGGCGCAGACGGCCACCGTCGCTTCGTCGACGATCTGCTCGACAAGCGGCAGGCCTGCGCCTTCGCCGCCGAGCAACGCGTCGCCGGGGATCGCGACATTTTCGAAATAGATTTCCGACGCGCGGCTGCCGTCGACCGTCGGATAGTCGCGGCGGACGATGCCGGGCAGATTGGCGTCGATCAGGAACAGCGACACGCCGTCCTTGTCGCGCTGAGCGCCGCCGGTGCGTGCGGTGACGAGCAGGTGCGTCGCCCAGGGCGCGGCATAGACGACGCCCTTGTGACCGTTCAGCACGTAACCCGCGCCATCCTTCTTCGCCGTGGTGCGCAGATTGGCGAGGTCGTAGCGCCCCTGCGGCTCGGCATAGGCGAAAGCGACGATCGCATTGCCCGCGATGATCTCGGGAATCATCGCATCGGCCTGCGCGCCGCCGACGGCCTTCAAGGCGCCGCCCGCGATGACGACGGTCGGCAGATAGGGCTCGATCCCGATGAACTTGCCCAGTTCCTCCATCACGATCGCATTTTCGAGCGCGCCGCCGCCGAGGCCGCCATGCTCTTCGGCAAAGGGCGCGCCGAGCATGCCGAGCTCCTGCGCGAGCGCGGTCCAGATCGCCGGATCGCGGCCGCTGTCCGAGTTGATGAACTTCTGGCGCGTCTCGAAGTCATAGGTGTCGCTGAGGAAGCGCGACAGCGTGTCGCGGATCATGTCCTGCGTTTCGGTGTAGGTGAAATCCACTATCTTATCCTCTATTTCACCGTCATCCCGGCGAAGGGTGCTCAGAGTCACGGCCTCTGAGCACCCTTCGCCGGGATGACGTCGATTATCTGATCAAAGGCCGAGCACCATCTTCGCGATGATGTTGCGCTGGATCTCGTTCGATCCGCCATAGATGGTCGTCTTGCGCATGTTGAAATAGGTCGGCGCGGCGCGGTGCGCATAATCGGGGCCGATCGGATGCTCGTTGTCGCCCTCTCCGAAGCCGCGAAAGTAAGGAGCGCCATAATGGCCGACGGCTTCGAGCGCCAGTTCGGTGAGGCGCTGCTGGATTTCCGAGCCCTTGATCTTGAGCAGGCTCGACTCGGGTCCCGGTCCCTTGCCCGCATTGGCGCCGGCGAGGCTGCGGAGTTCGGTGAATTCGAGCGCGGTCAGGTCGACCTCGAGCTCGGCGACCTTGCGCTTGAAGAAGGGGTTCTGAAGCAACGGCTTGTCGCCGTCGAGTTCGGTGCGCGCGATGTCCTTCACCTTCTCGATCCCGCGCTTCGACGCCGCGACGCCCGCGATGCCGGTGCGTTCGTGCGCGAGCAGGAATTTGGCGCAGGTCCAGCCCTTATTCTCTTCATAGACGCGCTGCGATTGCGGTACGCGGACGTCCTCGAGCCAGACCTCGTTGACCTCATGCTCGCCGCCGAGCGTAATGATCGGGCGGACGGTGATGCCGGGCGATTTCATGTCGATGAGGAGGAAGCTGATGCCCTCCTGCTGCTTCGCGTCCTTGTCGGTACGGACGAGAAAAAAGCCCCAGTCGGCGTGCTGCGCGAGCGTCGTCCAGGTCTTTTGCCCGTTGACGATATAGTCGTCGCCGTCGCGGACGGCCGTTGTGCGGAGCGAAGCGAGGTCGCTGCCCGAGCCCGGTTCCGAATAGCCCTGGCACCACCAATCCTCGCCCGACAGGATGCGCGGCAGGAAATGCGCCTTCTGTTCGGGGGTGCCGAAGGTGTAGATGACGGGGCCGACCATCGCGAGGCCGAAGGGCATCAGGCGGATGCAGTCGGCGCGCGCGGTCTCTTCGGACCAGATGAAGCGCTGCGTCGGCGTCCAGCCGGTGCCGCCATATTCGACCGGCCAGGCGGGCGCGATCCAGCCCTTCTTGTACAGGATCTTGTGCCAGGCGAGGAAATCCTCCTTGGACAATTCTTCGCCCTCGTCCTGTTTGCCGCGGAGTTCCGCGGGGTAATTTTCGGCGATGAATTGGCGCACTTCCTGCTGGAAGGCCAAATCCTCGGGGCTGAATTCCATGTCCATCACGAATCTCCCATTGGGCACTGACGCCCTTATAGTGGGCGCTCACCTTTACGTAAACGGCAAGTTGCGACTTGCAACGTTTCGCGGGGCGATGATTGCGCGGAATGCGAGAGCTTGTCCAGCCGGGGCGACAGGTGGGGGCGGCGGCTAGTCCGTGCGGCGTGTGACGAGGATGACCGCGCCGTCGCTGGCATAAGGTCCGCGGACTTCGGCAATCGTCAGGTTGACGGCGACGACGCCCCCGTCGCGTGTCACCATTTGCGACGCGATGCGGGCGGGATCGCCCGAACGGAAGACCGATTCGAGCGCCTCGACGAAGGCGGCGCGTTGCCCCACGGGCAGGAGCGCGGAAAAACGCACCCGGCGGATCGCGGCGGGATCGACGCCGACCAGTTCGGTGAGCATTGCATTGGCCGATTCCACCGCCTCGCGAACCGAAATGCGGGCGTGACCGATCCCGCCGTCGACCTCTACGGCCTCCAGCATTGCGGCACGCATGCCGCCAGCCGCGAAATCCTCCATCGCTCCGCTGACGTCACGCAGCATGATCGCACCGCCGACGGGCGCTGGAACCAGATCGACGTGCAGCCATTGGCGCGGTCGCAGCAGCCCCGGCAAGTCGCCCGAAAACCTCTCCCTATGGTCGAGCAGGCGGACGATGTGATGAAGGATGAGGCTGTCGCCGAGCGACGGCAGCGCGGCGGTCAACTCCTCGCCGATCAGGTCCGCCGCGGGCATTTCGAGCATGTCGGACGCCGCCGGATTGACCGCGACGATGCGTCGCTGCCGGTCGATCAGGATCACCGCGTCGCGGACCGATTCGACGAGCCCGGCGAGCGAGGCCTGGAGCATATCCGAAGCCGCGGCGACATCGCGCGCCGTCTTGCCGTCGAGACGGCGATAATCGTCGAGCGAGATCAGCACATGCGCGTCCTTGCCGTGATGCGTCACGACGACGGGCTTGCGCGCCGACTGCAATCGCCAATTGGCAAAGCCGCGGATGAAATCCGCCGCCGATACGCGCTGTGGTTCTTGTGCGGTCGCCACGCTCACCCCCAAATTCTTTCGACCATTATAGGGCGTGCAAGGGGTGATCGGGCGCGCCATTATATCCTTATTGGCGCCACTCCGCGCGCGATCAGACCAGCCGCGCCTTGCCGCAGCGCAGCGCGTTGACCCGCGTGTCGGCCTGCCCGACCTGCAGGCCGAGCAAGCCCGTGAGATCGGCGAGGACGGTATCGAGCACCGGCGCCGCGAGCGCGACGGTTTCGCCCACTACCGCCGTCAACGCTTTCAGATTGAGCGCGAGGCCGAGGACATTAACGTCGAGTTCCATCCGGTCCGAAAGCGATTCCCCCGCACCCGCGACCAGCCCGCTGCTCGACACGGTCTTGACCTGCCCGTCGTCGATCTCGCTTCGCGAAAAGGCCACCTGCTTTTCATTGAGGTCGGACAGGATCAGTTCGGCCTGTGCGTCGATGCTGACGAGCGGCAGTTTCACCACGCGGGCGGGCTGGGGCTCAAGCGGGCGCTGCATGTCCTGAAAATCGCTGTCGGGAACCGTGCCGATCGCCACCATCGCCGGCGAGGTGACGACGCCGAGCGAGACCGCGGCGGCGCTGTCCGGCGCACAATCGATGTCGGTGATCCGCGCCGACGCCGATCCAAGCTCCGCAAGCAGCGGCACATGGACGCTGGCGAGCGGCGTCGCGACGCGCGTATCGACCTTCAAGCGGACCTGCGCGGTGCGGACGACGACGTCATTGGTATCGGTCACCGCGATGAGCGGAGAATCGGCGGGTGGTTCGCCGACCAGCAGCGCGACGTCGATGCCCGATCCGCCGGGCAGGCTGCTCGCGAGCGACAGGTCGACTTGGCGGTTCGCATTGCCGAGGAGCAACATCGTGCGCAGCAGGCCGAGCGCATTGACCTTCACCGGATTGGCGGCGTCGATGCGGATGCTCGACGACCGCGGCCCGAGGTCGATCGCGCGCGACGGCAGCAGCGCGCGCGGCAGCGCGGCATCGGCGATATGTTCGAGCGCGCTCGCCGCCTGCCCGTCCGACGCACTCGCCAGCGCCGACACCACCTGCGGCAGCGTCGCCTGCGTGTTCAGCGTCTGACCGAAGGTCAATACATCGGCATCGAGTTCGGTGCGGAGCGCGTCGGAAAAGGCGAGCAGATCGATGTCGGTGCTGGCGAGCGCATTATAATCCATCACCGACAGATTGACCTCGCTGCCGGTCAGGCTGGACAGCAGCGCGTTGGGCAGGCCGCCGTTGAGCGCCGCGACGCGCGATCCGAGCGAAAAGGCGGCATAGCCGCGCCGTGCGCCCGTCGCGGTCGCGCGGATGATGCTGTCCTGCCGGCCCGTCAGGAAACTGCCGAAGAACAGCGGGCGATCGCGCGTCAGCGTGACGCGTATCGCGTTCGGCGACGCACCGCCGCCGGTGAAGCGCTGTTCCGCCTGAACCGAAGGATCCGCGGTGTAGGTGCCCGGCGTAAGCGCGGCGATTTCGATGCCGCAGTCGCAATTGGCCGCGATGATCCGCTCCGCCGCCGCGCGCTCCTCGCCGGGCCGCGCCGCCGCCGCCATCGCCGCGGCATCAGCGATCCCCTGCAATTTGCGGCGATCGAGATAGAGCGAGCCGAGGTCGACCGCGAAGGCGGCCGAGCCGATCAGCATCGCCATGCCGAAGGCGGTCGTGATGCTGATGCTCGCGCGGCGGCTGCGGGCGAGGCGGCGAAGGAACGGAAAGAACGCCACGGTCAGTCGGCCGGCAATTCGAAGGTCGCGCGGGCGCGGATGATATGGTCCGGCGACGGAACGAGGCTCGAGCGCAAGAGGCTGCCCTGCGGCGCGGTATAGGTGACGGCGACGGTGATCGCCTCGCTCGTTTCGGACACAGCGACGCTGTGCGTGCCGCCGACTGCCAACAGGCTGCGCGCCACCGCGCGGCTCGCGACCGCACTGCGGTCGGCGGCGTCGAGGCCGACGATCGACGCCCGCGCGCCATCGTTGGCGGCCTGCTGCACATTATGCGCGAGCATGAAATATTGGCCGTAGACGAGAACGCCCATCAGCAACGCGAGGAGCAGCGGCAGCACCAGCGCCATTTCGACGATGGCGGCGCCACGCTCCCCGCGCGCCAGGGTAAGGCCTGTGACGCCGATCTTGCGGATGCGCCGCGAAAAGAAGCTGGAGCCGGTCATGCGGCCAGGATGGCGCGGGCGAATGAAAGCGGCGTCGAGAAGACCCGACGCCGCCTTTATGTATTTTGCAGGATTTCGCCGCGCATCATGTCGCGGCGATCGGCGGCACAGCGGCAGCTATTGCGCGATCGTTAATCGCCGCGATGTCCCGCTGTGCGCAAAATGCGCTTATTCGGCGTTCTCCAGCTTGTCCTGCGTGCGCAGATCGAAGTCCGACGCGTCGTGGCGCTCGCGAAGCTGGCTTGCCGGATCGCCGGTCACGCGGTTGACCATGCGCCCGCGCTTGACCGCCGGGCGCGTCGCGAGCTGATCGGTCCAGCGCTGGACATTCTTGTAATCGTCGACCTGCAGAAATTCGCCGGCGTCATAGACGAGCCCCTTGGCGAGCGCGCCATACCAGGGCCAGATCGCCATGTCGGCGATCGTATAGTCGGCGCCGGCGATATATTCATGCTCCGCGAGGCGCCGGTCGAGCACGTCGAGCTGGCGCTTCACCTCCATCGCATAGCGATTGATCGGATATTCCTGCTTCGTCGGCGCATAGGCATAGAAATGGCCGAAACCGCCGCCGAGGAAGGGGGTGCTGCCCATCTGCCACATCAGCCACGACAAGGTTTCGGCGCGCTTCGCGGGGTCGGTGGGCAGAAAGGCGCCGAATTTTTCGGCGAGATGGATCAGGATCGCCCCCGATTCGAACACCCGGATCGGTTCGGCGCCGCTGCGGTCGACAAGCGCGGGGATCTTGCTGTTCGGATTGGCGCCAACGAAGCCGCTCGAAAACTGGTCGCCCTCGCCGATGTTGATCAGCCAAGCGTCATATTCGGCGCCGCCGTGGCCCGCCGCGAGCAATTCCTCGAGCATCACGGTGACCTTCACGCCGTTGGGCGTGCCGAGCGAATAAAGCTGGAGCGGATGCTTGCCGACCGGCAGGTCCTTGGCGTGCGTCGGACCCGCGACGGGCCGGTTGATATTGGCGAAACGACCGCCGCTTTCCTTGTCCCACGTCCAGATCTTCGGCGGCACATATTCGCTGTTATCGGTCATCGGGAGCTCCTCGGCTGATTTTTATACTGACCGGTAACTTAAGTCGCGATTGCCGTTTGTCCACCCTCCCCCCTTCAAATAATCTTTGCCGCGCGCAAAGCCGATATGGCCGCGGCGTCATAACCGAGTTCGGAAAGGATCGCGTCGCTATGCTCGCCGACCCGCGGTGCGCGCGCCGGATCGACCTTGTCGCTTCCGGAAAGTCGGATCGGCGCCCGGATGACGGGAACCGCGCCGTGGGCGCCCGGATAATCGACGGGCTCGACCAATCCCATCGCGGCGACCTGCGGCTGCGCGAGCGCCTCGCCCGCGCGCAGCACCGGCGCGGCGGGAACGCGCGCGGCGGCGAGTTCAGCGATCGCGTCGAGGCTTGTCCGATCGATGCACCAGCGCTGCATGATCGCGCTGAGTTCCTCGCCATTGTCGCCGCGCAAGATGTCGCTGGCGTAAAGCGGATCGTCGACCAATTCGGGGCGCCCGACAAGTTCGGCCCAGCGCGCGAAGATGCCATTCCCGACGATTTGGGTGACGATCCAGCCGTCGCGCGTCCTGAACAGGTCGGTCGGCCCCGAACTGAAAGCGCGGTTGCCGATCGGCTGGCGGTCGATGCCGTTCAGCGCATGGTCGATCGTCAGCGCGTTCGACAGCGCGAGCGCGGTGCCGAGCAGCGATCCCGACACGCATTGCCCCTTCCCCGTCGCCTCGCGTTCGCGCAGCGCGAGCATGATGCCGAAGGCGCAGTGGAGCGCGGTGCCGAAATCGACATAATTGACCTGCGCGCGATAGGGCTGGTCGGGGGTGCCGGTGAGGTGCACCGTTCCCGACATCGCCTGTCCGACCGCGTCGAAACCGACGCGGCTGGCGAGCGGGCCTTCGCTGCCGAATGCCGATGCGGTCGCGAGGATGATGCGCGGGTTGATCGCGGAAAGGCTGTCATAGTCGAGGCCCAATTTGACCAGCGCGTCGTCCGGCAGATTGGCGATCACGACATCGGCGGTTTCGACAAGGCGGCGGACGATCTCGCGTCCCTCCGGGCTGCCGGGTTTCAGGGTCAGGCCGCGCTTGGCGCGGTTCATCTGCATGAACATCGCGCCCGATCCGTCGTCGGCGACCGGCACCGTATAGCGGTCGTCATTGCCGCCGGGCGCCTCGATCCGGATCACGTCGGCGCCATAATCGGCGAGCAGCGCCGCGCAATAGGGGCCGGCGATATAACGGCCGAAATCCAGTACCCTGATCCCTTTTAACGGCACACCTCATCCTCTCCGATCCTTGTCTTTCGACCGGGCTAGCAGCCGCCCGTCGAGCCTGCCAGCGCCTTCGTCGAAAGCTGTCGCTTGCATGTTCGCCCTCGCGCCATATGCTCGGCACATAATTTCAAACGGGGATAATTTCATGGCGCGCTTCGCTCTCGCCCTTGCGGCGACTTTGGCTTGTTCAACCTCGGTCTGGGCGCAGGCCGCGCCTGACGCCGACACGAAGAAGGAGGACAAGTGGGACGTCAATGCGCCGCCGGGCCTCGCGACGCGCAAGGTGCCGATCGCGGTCGACGAGGGAAGCTGGATGAACGTCGACGTCGCGCCCGACGGCCGCACGATCGCCTTCGACCTGCTCGGTGACATCTACACCATGCCGATCGAGGGCGGGACGCCGACGCGGATTGCCGAGGGGCTCGCCTTTGAACATCAGCCGCGCTTCTCGCCCGACGGCCAGCGCATCGCCTTTGTCTCCGACCGTGCGGGCGGTGACAATATCTGGCTGATGAACCGCGACGGCAGCGACAAGCGCCAGATTTCGAAAGAGGATTTCCGCCTGCTCAACCAGCCGAGCTGGTCGCCCGACGGCCAGTTCCTCGTCGCCAAGAAGCATTTCACCACGGGCCGGTCGCTCGGCACCGGCGAGGTGTGGATGTATCATGTGTCGGGCGGCGCGGGCGTGCCTCTGGTCAAGAAGCCCAATGAAAAGCATCAGAAGGAGCTCGGCGAACCGATCTTCGCTCCCGACGGCAAGAGCGTCTATTATACGCGCAACGTCACGCCCGGGCCGATCTTCGAATATGCGCAGGACAGCAACACCGACCTGTTCCACATCGAAAGCTACAGCCTCGAGGATGGCGAAATCAGCACCGCGGCGTCGGGCCCCGGCGGCGCGGTGCGCCCGACGCCTTCGCCCGACGGCAAGCGCCTCGCCTTTGTGCGGCGCGAGGGCACGCAGTCGAAGCTCTATGTGAAAGATCTCGCCTCGGGCGCCGAGAAGAAGGTTTATGACGCGCTCGACCAGGATGTGCAGGAAACCTGGGCGGTCACCGGCGTCTATCCGAACATGGCGTGGACACCCGACAGCCGCGACATCGTCTTCTGGGCCGGCGGCAAGCTGCGCCGCGTGAGCGGCGACGGCGGCGAGGCCCAGGTCATCCCGTTCGCGATCAACGACGACCGCGTGATCGTCGATGCGACGCATCCGGCGGTCGAGGTCGCGCCCGACAGCTTTGCCACGCAAATGCCGCGCTGGGCCGAAGTGTCGCCCGACGGCCGCAGCGTTGTCTTCGAAACGCTCGGCAAGCTCTGGATCAAGCCCGCGACCGGCGGCACCGCGCGGCGGCTGACGAGCGCCAAGGATGCGGCGATGGAATTGTGGCCGAGCTGGTCGCGCGATGGCAAGTCGGTGGTCTTTGTGCGCTGGACCGATGCCGGCCTTGGCGAAATCCACGTCACCGGCGCGGGCGGCGGCGCGTCGCGCAAGGTGACGACGACGCCCGGCCATTATGCCGAACCGCGTTTCTCGCCCGACGGCAAGACGATCGTGTTCGAGCGGCGTAGCGGCGGCGACCTCACCTCGGGCCGCTGGGGCGAGGACCCCGGCGTCTATCGCATCGCCGCCGCCGGCGGCACGGCCGAACGGATCGCGAGCGATGGCGCCAAGCCGCAATTCGGCGCGACGAGCGACCGGGTGTTCATGGTCACCGCGAGCGATGGCAAGCGCCAGCTCGTCAGCACCGATCTTCATGGTCAGGACAAGCGTGTGCACGCCAATGGCGAGCTCGTCAGCGATTACGAGATTTCGCCTGACGGCCGCACACTCGCCTTCCGGCAGAATTACGACGCCTATGTCACCCCGTTGATGCCCGGCGGGCAGGATGTGTCGCTCGGCACGAAGAGCGCCGCGCTCCCCGTGACGCGCGTTTCGGGCAGCGGCGCCGAATATATGCACTGGTCCGACGGCGGCCGCCGTCTCCACTGGAGCCGCGGCGCAACCTTGTTCAGCGCCGATCTTGCGAGCCTTTTCGCAAGCGCGCCGGTCGACGAAAAGGCGCCGAAGTTCGCTCCGCCGACCGATGGCGTGTCGCTCTCGATGACGCGCGAGGCGGCAAAGCACGAGGGCGTCGTCGTCATCACCGGCGCCAAGATCGTGACGATGGCCGACAAGGACGGCGGCGTGATCGAAAATGGCGCGATCGTCATCGACGGCGACCGCATCACGGCGGTCGGCGTGGCGGGCACGATTACCGTTCCGGCGGGCGCGGTGACGGTCGATGCGGCGGGCAAGACGATCGTCCCCGGCTTCGTCGATGCGCACGCGCACGGATCGCACGGCGACGACGAGCTGGTACCGCAGCAGAACTGGTCGGAGATCGTCAACCTGGCGATGGGCACCACGACGAGCCACAACCCCTCGTCGCGCGCGTCGGAAATCTTCGTATCGTCCGAAATGCAGCGCGCCGGGCTGATCCTCGCACCGCGCATCTTTTCGACCGGCGAGGTCATCTATGGCGCGAAGGCGGCGGGCGTCTATGCCGAGATCAACGGCTATGACGATGCGCTTGCGCACGTGCGCCGCCTGAAGGCGCAGGGCGCACACAGCGTCAAAAATTACAACCAGCCGCGCCGCGACCAGCGGCAGATGGTCGTCAAGGCCGCGCAGATGGAAGGCATGACCGTCGTACCCGAGGGCGGCTCGCTGTTCACGCAGGACGTGACGCTGATCCAGGACGGCAACTCGACCGTCGAGCACAACATCCCGCTCGACATCTTCTACAAGGATCTCGTCCAGCTGTGGGGCCAGACGCAGGTCGATTATACCCCGACGCTGGTCGTCACCTATGGCGGCCCCGCCGGCGACCCCTATTGGCGCGCGCACACGAACGTCTGGGAGCATCCGATCCTGACCAAGCACATTCCGCCGGCCGAACTCGCGGCGAACAACAAGCGCCGCGTGATCGCCCCTGAGAGCGACTATGTCGACGATGATTCGGCGCGCGAGGCGGGCAAGATCGCCGCGGCGGGCCGCATGGTATCGATCGGTGCGCACGGCCAGCAATCGGGGCTCGGAGCACATTGGGAAATCTGGTCGTTCGTGCGCGGCGGCTGGAGCAATATCGACGCGCTGCGCGCCGCGACGATCATGCCGGCGACGTCCTTGGGCTATGGCAAGGATGTCGGGTCGCTCGAGGCGGGCAAGCTTGCCGATCTGGTGATTCTCGACGCCGATCCGACGCAGGACATCCGCAATACCGAGAAAATCCACCGCGTGATGATCGGCGGGCGGCTCTACGACCCGCTGACGATGAACGAGGTCGCGACGGGCGACCGCAAGCGCCAGCCCTATTGGTGGGAGGCCGACAAGCCCTGAGTCGCCCGCCAAAATCAGCGGCGGGCCGCAATTTTGTGACGAGAGGGTTGCAAGACGTGCGGACCGCCGCTAGGGGCGTCTCCTCTCAGCGAGGAGAGTTGGCTGAGTGGTCGAAAGCGTCGCACTCGAAATGCGAAGTGCCGGCAACGGTACCGAGGGTTCGAATCCCTCACTCTCCTCCATTTTCCTTTCCTAGTGGATTGAAAATGCTTGAAAATTGGGGATTTCGACCGTCCCCGTCCCAAGCCCCATCCTAATTTCGGACAATGCACGTAAATTTGCGGGCGTTGAGATTCGCTTAGGTAGCTTGGTCAGGCGTTGACAACGATGCGCCTCGATCCTCTCATTCAACAAGCGCCAATCGCGGGGGTGAGGGTATGGTTGATGTTAGCGTAGAACTATCTGGCCCCGGTGCCGAATTGGCCAAGGAGGTCGCGGGTGGCAGCCGTGGCGCTCTGCGTCGCGTGTTCGGTCCGGCATTGACCGAGTTCGGTGAAATGCTCGGCGACCAAATGGAGCAGTGATCGGCGTGCATTCGCCCGCGGCGCCAATCGGGTATCCCGGACCGACCGAAATGTACAACTAGCCCGGATAACCGGACGCTGGATCGTCCGGAGTTTCGCGCGTGGAACCGGCCCCGTGACGCGCCGACGGTGGATGAATTCGCACCGTTCGGTGTGCGCCATATACGCATGTCCTGCGCGACCCATGCACGGAACCAAGGCCTCCTCCTGCGGTATATGGAAGGAAGGCCACGCCGCGATCACAGGCGAGGAAAGCCGGAGATGCCAAAAATGAAAGTGGAGAAAATCTATCCTTCGTTGCTCGTCGCGGATCTCGCCATGGCCGAGCGCTGGTATACGGGCCTGCTCGGTCGCGGGCCCGATCATCGACCCATGCCCACTTTGCTGCACTGGGAATTGTTCGACGAATGCGGGCTCATGGTCTCGACCAGCGACGAGATTGCCGGCCGGGGTTCGATCTTCCTCTATGTGGCGGAGCTTGAAGCGGAGCGCCGCCGGCTTGAAAGCGCCGGTATCGCGCTCGGCGAAGACATTGCAGGCGACTATTCGACCCTCGCGCAAGTGCGTGATCCCGACGGCAATCTGGTGACGCTGGCGACACCGCCCTCGCGTGCCTTCCCGGCGGCGTGATGCGTGCCGGTCGGCGGGCCTCATAAGATATGGAGAGAAAGATGCACATAGCCGAAGGTGAAGCCGCCACGCCCGAGATCGCGGACCGGGCGGCATTTCAGGCGCAACTGGACGAACTGCGCGCGCGCGAAAAGGCGCATACGCGCGCCGGCGACGAAATCGCCGCGGCGCGGCGCCGGCTGCCGATGGTGGCGGTCGACGGCGCCGCGCGGCTGATCGGCAAGGACGGCCCCACGACATTGCTCGACGCGTTCGAGGGCCGGCGAATGCTGATCGCCTATTATTATATGTGGTTCACCGGCCGGCCCGCGGAAAGACAATGCCAGGGATGCAGCTGGTTCACCTCGCAGGTGCGCGAGCTCAGCTACATCCATTCGCGCGACGCGACCTATGCGACATTCTGCCAAGGTCCGTATGAAGAGAGCAGCCGGTATCGCGATTTCATGGGATGGAACATGCCATGGTATTCAGTGACGGAGGGGCTCGACACCCTGCTGGCCGGCCGCGAGGCGGGCAGCATGTACCTCATCTGTTATCTGCGCCGCGGCTCCGATGTCTTCGAGACCTATTGGACGACGCGCCGCGGGGTCGAGGCGATGGACAATAGCTACAGGCTCCTCGACCTCACCGTCTATGGACGGCAAGAGGAGCAGGAAATCTCGCCCCCCGGCTGGCCGCAAGGCTGGGGAGAAAATGAAAAGGTGCACCCCTTCCGCAGCGATGGGCGTCCCATCGGGCAATGGCAGCGCCTCGAAGCCGGTTTTTCGGACGATCTGGGCAACTGACCCGAAGGAGAACCGCGCCGTCAGGCGGCGCGGGGCGCCGGGCGATTACGCCGTTTTTTCCAACCTGTCTTCAGCCGCGAGCGCCAGAATCCGGTCGCGCACGGTTAGGACGGCCTGACGGGTTTCGCCCGCGCGCACGCAAACGAAATGGCTGGCGGGATTCGCCATCGTCTGCAGCGTTATCGTCGTCAGCCGGCCGTCGGTCAGCCAGTCGGCCGCGAGAGGCTGGCGAATGAGCGCGACGCCGAGCCCCGCCTCCGCCGCGGCGAGGACGGTATCATAATCCTCGAAGCGCCGGTCCTGCCAGCGCGGCCGGTACGATACACCTGCCCGGCTCAGAAAAGCCCGCCACTGCGATGTATCGGAGTCGTGCAGCAACGGCCATTGAAGCAGTTCGTCGATCACAGGCGCGGCGCTCATCCGGTCGCGCAGCCCGGGCGAGGCGGCGGGCGCGAGCATTTCCTCGACGATCTGCCGCGCATCGACGCCGACCCATGTGCCGCGCCCATAGCGTATCACCACCTCGGCTTCGCGGTTGTCGAGGTCGGTCATCCGGTGATCGAGCGACAGGTCGATATGCGTATCGCTTTGCTCGATGGCCGGGAGGCGGCGCAGCAGCCAGAGCCGCGCGAAGGACGGGACGACCGACATCCGGACCGTCTGACGGCCGCGTCGCGGCCGCCATTGCTCGGCACTGTGCGACAATCGGCCGAGGCTCTGCCGGGCGTCCCTGACAAATCGCAGTCCCGCCGGCGTGAGCCGGACGCCCCGACCATGGCGTTCGAAGAGCGACGCTCCCAGCCAGTGCTCGAGCGCCGCGATCCGGCGGCTGACCGAGCCGTGGGTAAGCCCCAATTTCCCCGCCGCCGCGCTGAAGGACCCTTCCTCCGCCGCGGCGAGCATCGCGGTCAGGCCGTCGAGCGGCGGGAGATCGTATGAGCTGTGCGCCATTCACACACGATCGCTGCGACCCTTGTGTAATGTCAAGCGTCATTCGCGGTGTGAATATGTGTGCATGGCACGATTCAGAACTATAGCCGGTATCGCCGCATCGCTTGTCGCCCTACCGGCTCACTCACCCGCGTTCGCCCAGAGGGCGGACGACAACGCGATCGCCGACGCCGAGGACGCGTTCGGTTCCAACGACGGCGGCGAAACGCTCGGCATCTACAGTCCGAACTCGGTACGCGGCTTCTCGCCGATCGACGCCGGTAATGTGCGGCTCGAAGGCCTGTATTTCGACCGCCAAGGCGATTTTTCGCCCAGGCTTGTCGAAGGCAACCGGATCAGGGTCGGCCCCTCGGCGGTCAGCTACCCCTTTCCGGCGCCATCGGGCGTCGTCGACTATCGCCTTCGTTCGCCCGGCGAGGACGCGATGTTGAGCGGCGTGATCCAGGCCAATAGCTGGGGCGGTGCACTGGTCGAGATCGACGCCGCACTGCCGATAAACGACGTGCTGAACCTCGGAGGGGGCGCGAGCTTCAGCCGGAGCGAATATCCTTCGGGGAACAACGCCGACATCACCAACCTCGCCGCGATCGCGCATTTGCGGCCCACAGCCGGAACCGATCTGAAGCTGTTCGGAAGCCGCACGCGCATCGCCGACGAGGACATCTATCCCATCATCCTGGGAAACGGCGCGGAGACGCCGGGCCGCCTGACGCGGCGGCGGTTTCTGGGTCAGAAATGGGCGGATGTCGAGACCGAGCGCTACACCTTCGGCGCGATGGGCCGCACCGGCATCGCCGGCTTTGCGGTGCGCGCCGGACTGTTCCGGTCGGACAACGCGGTGCGCGAGGGACACAATATCTTTCTGCGCGCCGCCCCCTTGGGGGCGCCGGCCGACCGCATCGTCAGCACCTATCCGGGCCGGACCGGCGTTTCGACAAGCGGCGAGCTGGGCGTCGCGCGCAGTTTCTCTACCGGTGCCTTCGAACATCGCATCCAGCTCGTCGCGCGCGGGCGCGCCCAAGACCGGCGGTACGGCGGTTCGATCCGGCGCTCGCTGGGATCCGCACCGTTCGGAGAAGCCGATTATGTCGCCCGGCCGGACTTCGATTTCGCGGCGCAGTCCAACGACCGCGTTCGGCAATGGTCGATCGGTCTCGACTATCAGCTGCGGGTACAGCGCCTCGGACAATTCAGCATCGGTGCGCAGAAGGTCGACTATAGCAAGCGGGTGACCACGCCGAACGGCCCCGCGCCCGAATCACGCGATACGCCGTGGCTGATCAACGCGACCGCGACGATCGATCTCGCCGCCGCGATATCGCTTTATGCTTCTTTCGCGCGCGGGCTGGAGGAGAGCGATGTTGCGCCGGAAACCGCGGTGAACCGCGACGAGGCACCGCCTGCGATCCGGACGCGGCAAGTCGATGCCGGCGTGAAGTTGCGTACAGGCGGAATGACGCTGATCGCGGGTGCATTCGATATCGAACGACCTTATTTCGGTGTCGATGGAGGTAATTTCTTCCGGCGGCTGGGTGTGGTGCGACACCGCGGAATAGAGGCGTCGCTGAGCGGTTCGCCCACGCCCGGATTGACGCTGGTCGCGGGCGGGTCGTTTATCCGGGCACGCGTCAGGGGCGACGAAGCCGCGTCCGGCGCGATCGGCCGTCGGCCGATCGACGTGCCGTCGCGAAAGATCGTCGCCAGCGTCGATTGGCGGTGGCCGTCATCCCCGACCTCAATCGATGCCACCGTCGAGCATGTCGGGCGGAACACCGCGGACAGGCTGAACCTTGTCGACGTCGCATCCTATACAACGGTCAATATCGGACTGCGCCAACGCTTCGCCATAGGCCGATCGACCGCCGTCTTTCGTATCCAGGCCACGAACCTGTTCAACGCTTATGGTTGGGAAGTCGCGGGCGACAATGCCTTCGTCTACATTCAGCCTCGACAAATCGCGGCCAGAATTACAATGGACCTGTAATCGATCCGTCGAAACAGGAAACCGGATATGGCATCGGAGCATCCAGCTGCAGCCCTTACATGCTCCGCGGCACGACTCCGCCGGGCTCCCGGCCGGAGCATCGGCGAAAAGACGCGATACCCGATGGCGCATCGAGGCGGGAACCATAGCGCCCTTCCCGCATAGCTTGCCCATATGTTCGCAATCGACTCGCTGCTCGTCAAAATCGCGCTTATCGGCATCATCGGCCTGGGCGCCCAGTGGATTGCCTGGCGAACGGGGCGGCCCGCGATCGCCCTGATGCTGATCGCGGGGATCGTCGCGGGACCGATTCTGGGCTTCATCAATCCCGAGCGGGATTTTGGCGCGCTGCGCGAGCCCATCATCAAGCTGGCCGTGGCGGTGATCCTCTTCGAGGGCGGACTCAGCCTCAAGTTCCGCGAGCTGCGACAGGCCGGCACCGCGGTGCTGATGCTCGTGTTCATCGGCGTCCCTCTCGGCTGGGCGCTCGGCACCGCCGCCGCCTATTATGGCGCGGGCCTGCCGCTCGAACTCGCGGCGCTCTTCGGCGGCGTGATGGTTGTCACGGGGCCGACCGTCATCGCCCCGCTGCTCCGCTCGCTCAACATTCCGCCGCGTGTCAAACACATGCTCAAGTGGGAAGCGATCGTGAACGACCCGATCGGCGCGCTGATCGCCGTCGGCGTCTACAGCTATATCACCCACGGCGGCAGCGCGGCGGCAAGCACGGTCGTCATCGATGTCGCGGCGGCAAGCCTGCTCGCCATCCTCCTCGGCACCGCGGCCGGCTTTGCCCTCACCACGGCCTATCTCCGCGGCTGGATTCCGGAGTATCTTAAGGCGCCCATCCTGCTGACGTCGGTGATCGGAGTGTTCGTCCTGTCGGATCTGGTGATGCACGAGACGGGGCTCATCACCGTGACGGCGATGGGAGTCGTGATGGCCAATCGCGAAACCTATTCAAGCCACATGCTCCGGCGGTTCAAGGAAGATCTGACGATCCTGCTCGTGTCGGGCGTCTTCATCATTCTGTCCGCAACGCTCGACTGGCAGGTCGTCCGCAATTTCGAACTGCGCTTTGTCCTGTTCCTGTTGCTGCTCCTCTTCGTCGTCCGCCCGCTCACGATCATGACCGCGCTGCTCTTCACGCGCATCCCGCTACGCGAGCGCCTGTTCGTCGCGTGGATCGCGCCGCGCGGCATCGTCGCGGTCGCCGTGACCGGCCTCTTCGCGCTTCGCCTCACGGACTATGGCGTTCCGGGCGCCGAGGCGCTCGTGCCCCTGGGCTTTGGCGTGGTGATCGTGACGATCTTCGCGCACGGCTTTACGGCGGGAACCGTGGCGCGGCTGCTCGACCTCGATCGCGGCAAGGGCAATGGCGTCCTGCTCGTCGGTGCCAACAGCTGGACGATCGCCTTTGCCGAGTTCGTGAAGGGGCAAGAACGCAACGTGCTGATCGCCGACGAAGACAAGCTCGCGCTCCGCCGCGCACGCCGCGCCGACATTCCGGTCTATCACGGCAATATTCTCGACGAGGCGCATGAGGACGAGATCGAACTCGGCCAGTATCGCCAATTGATCGCGGCGACCGGTAGCGACAGCTACAACGCCCTCGTCTGCAGCGAGCTTGCGCCCGAGATCGGTGCCGACCGCGTCAGCCGCACCGGCGGACAATCGCGCCTGAAGGGCCTGCGTCGCGGCCGCGTTTTCACCCTTGCGGGCACGCCTATCGAGGAGTTGCTCGACCGCCTCCAGGCCGGCTGGAGTTTCGGGCGGACGCGCATCACGGAGAAATTCACCTATGATGATTTTGTCGCGCGGATGAAGGCGAACGGCGGCGACAGCCTCGCCGTTGCGAAAGCGTCGGGCGAGCTCGTCATCTTCTCGAGCGACAGGCGCCCTACGATCGAGCCGGAGGATGTGATCTGGACATTCGTTCCGCCCGAAGCGCCGCCCATATCCGAAGCGTCCGCCCGATCGAACAACGCGCCTTCCGGAGCCGCACCGTAGGTTATAGTCTCGAAGGGAGCCGCTTCATTCGAACAGGTCGAGCGGGATCGCCTCGCCGATCCGCGTTTGACCATGGCCGTTGGGATGCAGATAGTCGCCGCGATGCAATGCCGGATCGAGGCGCCTGGGATTCGCGGGGTCGGCGACCGACTTCTCCATATCGATGACGGCGTCGAACGCGCCCGACGTGCGGATCCAGTCGTTGACGCGCTGGCGCATCGCTTCGCCCGCCGCCGTGTGATAATTGGCGCCTTCGAACGGCAATATGGTCATACCGATCGCCTTGATACCGTGCCGATGCGCGCTTGCGACAAGCGTTCGATAGCCTTCGATCAGATGGTCATAGGACAGGGTCGGCGCGGCCGTGCCGTCGGGGCGCCGACGGCCCGAACCCCCGATATCATTGACCCCTTCGAGAATGACGACATGGGTCACGCCCGGCAGCCCCAGAACGTCGCGATCGAAGCGTTCGACCGCGCTGGGTCCCGAGCCGCGCGAAATGACGCGGTTGCCCGAAATCGCCTGCGTCACGACGACATGGGGCTTGCCCGCCCGCGCGAGGCGGCGGCCGAGCACGTCACCCCACCGGCATATCGGCACGGCGTCGTTGGCGCATCCCGGATTGTCGGTGATCGAATCGCCGAAGGCGACGACGACCGGCCGCTGGGCCTTGCCCAGCACATCGACGCCCGCGAGCAGCGGCCGGGTATCAGCTGTGCGCACCGCGACGAAGCCCGCCCGCGTGAAATCGCCCGGCGCCGATATCTGCGTCCGGGCCCCGCCGGCGCCATGGACCGTGTTCAGCTTTACGGCATCGGGAAGATAGACCGAAACCTCGACCACATCGAACGCCCCGACGCGAAGCTCCGCCGCGTCGCTGACCAGGGTCGTGCCGGCGGATGCGCGCACCGACGCCTGACCGCCGAAGCGGACGGGCACCGCCTTTTCGCCCGGCTTTCGAACGCTGACCGCGCCGATGAGCAGCGGCTCGCCATATTCGTTGGACAATCGGAGCCGGACGCCGTCACCCGCAGCGCCGACGCGAACGGCAAAGCGCAGCGTCGCATCGTCGACCGCGACTTTCTGCTTCTCGTTCGCCGCTTCCCACATGCTCGCCGACCAGGCCGGCGTCCATTCGCCTTTCGCCGGGGCGGCGGCGACCAGCAGCAAAGCCGACGCGGCAGCGAAGAACTTCCAAGGATGAGGCATCACATACTCCCTGTTCAGCGGCGCGTCCCGAGGATGGTCGCAGCGGACCGCATCGGACCGGCCATATCGGCCGAACGGCAGATCGTCCGCGCCGCTGAAGAGGTGATATATATGATAATATCAGACCACGGCTAGCCCCGGATGCTGAGCAGCGACGGCGCCGTCAGCGAAGCGACGATCGCGCTGACGATGAATATCAGCACGATCGCGACAATCACGACAACGGCGGTATAGCCGAGCGCCTTGTCCAGCGGCACCTTCATCAGCACCGGCAAGCCGAGATAGAGAAGATAGAGCCCGTAGAGCGCGAACAGCATCCCGATTAGGCCGAGCGCCGGGATCAACCCGAAAATTCCGCCGACCCAGCCGGCGGTTGCCGAATAGGCCGCGACCTTGAGCGCCTGCACCTGATCCTTCTGCCCACCGAAATTGGGTGCCAACCCGTCGATGACGAGCGCAAGGACAAAGACCATTGCGAGCGACAGCCCATAGGACAGGACCGCCGAGCCCAGCGCGGTACCGATCGGCGGGGGATAGGTGACCCCGAAGGCGGTGAAACCGAAGACCTGCCCGCCGATAAACTGCGCAATCGGCCCGATCGCGGCGAGCACGACGACATAGGGGACGTAGATCGACTGCGTTGTCGCCGGCTCGGCCGCGATCACCGGCCATGTTTCCTTCGGCTTGAGCAGGATATCCTTAACGCGCTGGACAATGCCCGATGCGGGTCCGGAGATATTGGGTGGTACGTCAGCCATAATGCTTCTCCCCTGAAGGTGCGGCCCGCAACCCGAACGGGAAATGCACAAGCCAGAGGAGCAACTTAGCCCGATTGGCCAGTCCATCTGTAACGCTGATCACAGCCGATTCGGCAAATCGCGGCCGACGTGAATGTAACGGACTTGAAACAGGCGTAAACAGCCATAGATTGATCTTATGACACCCGAGTCCTCTTCCGCCCTTGGCGCAACCGTTACAGCGCCGCTGATCGGCCGCGCGCGCTTCGCGCCGGGCGACATCGTGCGCCATCGCATGTTCGACTTTCGCGGCGTCGTGTTCGACATCGACCCCGTCTTTGCGAACACCGACGAATGGTATGAGGCGATCCCCGAAGAAATCCGCCCCGCCAAGGAACAGCCCTATTACCATTTGCTCGCCGAAAACGGCGATTCATCCTATATCGCCTATGTCAGCCAGCAGAATCTGGTTGCCGACGGCGACGGCGGGCCCATCGACCATCCGCAGATCGACGCGATGTTCGACGGGCTCGATCACGGCCGCTACCGCGTCCGCGCGATCCACAGGCATTAAATGGAAAATGATCCTCTCTGTGCCGCAGGCATGGGGAGGTGGCAGCGCGCAGCGCTGACGGAGGGGCTCGTGACACGGCCCCTCCACCACTCGCTACGCGAGCGGTCCCCGTCCCCATTGCTGCGCAACAGGGAGGACTTGCAAGATCAGGCCTTCAGCTTCCAGCCCGACGCCAGCAGGCGGTAGGTAATCACACCGAGCAGGATGTTGACTGCGACGAGCACCAGCACCGCGGTCAGCACCGGATTGGCGATCGTCGAATCGACCGTGCCGATGAAGCCGTAGCGAAAGCCCATAATCGCGTAATAGACGGGATTGCCGTGCGCGATCGTCTGGAACCAGGGCGCCAGCTTGTCGACCGAATAGAAAGTGCCAGAGAGCAGCGCGAGCGGCGTCACGACGAAATTGGTCACCGCGGCGGCATGGTCGAACTTCTCCGCCCACACCGAGGTCATCAGCCCGAGGAAACCGAGCATCATCGCGCCGAGAATGCCGAAAACGGCGACCGCCCAGAAATGATCGGTGCCGACATGCACGCCCGGCCACAGCAGCATCGCGAGCCAGAGCGCGAAGCCGACGAGGATCGCGCGCGTGATCGCGGCGCCGACGAGCGCGATGATCAGTTCGCCGACGGCAAGCGGCGGCATCAGATAGTCGACGATCGTCCCCTGGATCTTGCCGACGAGGAGCGAGAAGCTGGAATTGGCGAAGCTGTTCTGCAGCATCGCCATCATGATCAGGCCGGGCGCGATGAAATCGGCGAAGGGCACGCCGATGACGGTGCGCCCCGCGCCACCGAGCGCGACGGTGAAAATGACGAGAAAAAGGAGCGTGGTGATCGCCGGAGCCCAGATTGTTTGGAGCTGGACCTTGAAAAAGCGCCGCACCTCCTTGACATATAGCGCCTGCATGCCCGGCACGTTCAGCGTGTGGATGTGCGGGACGCCGGGTTCGGCGAAAGCCTGACCCGAGCGGATATTTGCTGAGTCGGGGTTCGAAATTTGGGGCTGGTCGTTCATGGCGTTCTCGCCTATCGCCTCCCCGATCTTACCGCAAGCTGGGCCGTCGCGACATCGATCCGAAAGGGTCGCGATACGACGATATGGCCCGCGGCGTGGAATGATGAGGAATTTTTAGATGTCATGGACTGACGAGCGCATCGAACAGCTGCGCAGCATGTGGGAAAAGGGCCTGACCGCCAGCCAGATTGCCGACGAGCTCGGCGGGGTCAGCCGCAATGCGGTGATCGGCAAGGCGCACCGCCTCGGCCTGAAGTCGCGCCCCTCGCCGGTCAAGGCGACCGACAAGATCGCCAAGCCGGCCAAGGCGGCCGCGCCGAAGCCCGCGGCGCCCGCCGCCGCGCCGCGCCCGGCCGCGCCGGTGGCACCGCGCCCCGTGGCAGCAGCGCCGAAAGCCGAACCCAAACCGCCGGTCCAGGCATCGGGGACGGACGGCGCCGACGCCGCGCCGAAGCCCGATGCGCCGCGCATCGTTTCGATCGGCCCCGGCGGCTTCATCCGCCAAGGCCCCGGCGACCAGCAGGCGCCAATCCCGCCCGCGCCGCCGCGCCGGCTGGTGCCCGCGAAGCCGAGCCCCGAAATCGCCGACAAGACCAGCCTGCTCGACCTCAACGACCGCATCTGCCGCTGGCCGATGGGGCATCCGGGCGAACCCGATTTCCATTTCTGCGGCGAGGCGGTGAACCCCGGCTTCCCCTATTGCGTCGAGCATTGCGGCCGCGCCTATCAGGCGCAACTTCCGCGCGGCACGCGCCGCCCGCCCCCGCCCCCGCCCTTCGGCGGCCCCCGGGTTCGTTAAGCGCGTCCGGTGAGGCCCTTCGGGCAGGATTTCGAATTCGCCCGCGCGCTCGGCCTGCAAATGGTCGAGCGCGGCGGCGGGCGCTGCACGATGGCGATCGATATCGAGGCCGCACGCCATTTCAATCCGCAGGGCGTCGCGCACGGCGGCGTCGCCTATTCGCTCGCCGATACCGCGATGGGCGGGGCGCTATTCAGCACGCTGGACGAGGGTTTCTGGTGCGCCACGCTGGAAATCAAGTTCAATTACCACGTCGGCGTGCGCGAAGGGCGGCTGACCTGCGATGCGAGCGTGCTGCACAAGGGCAAGCGCGTCGCCAATATCGACGCGCGACTGTTCCAACACGACCGCCTCGTCGCGAGCGCCAACGGCAATTTCGCGATCTTCGCCGCACCGCACACGCGCTAAAGCCGATCATCATACATGGAATCGTCATCCCGGCGAAGGCCGGGATCCCGCCGGTGCCCCAAGGCGAGGCGATCAGATCCCGGCCTTCGCCGGGATGACGGGACAAGGAAGGCCGTGTTTCAGTCTAACCCGATCACGCGCTAGACAAACGAAAGGCGCCGGATCGTAAGATCCGGCGCCTCCCTTTCCGCTCCCAAGAGGTCAGAAGCGGTAGCTCAACGTCCCGCGCACGCTGTGCGTCTGGAAATTCGGGTCGCTGCGGCGGAGATCGGTCCCGCCGCCGTTCAGCAGAAACGGATTGGTCGCAGGCGCGGTGCCGGCCCCAACGTTCACGACATAATCCTTGTCCTTGACGTCGGTGTACAGATATTCGAGCCCGAGCCCGATATTGTTCGTCACCATCACCTCGGCACCGCCGCCGACGGTATAGCCCCACGCATTGGTCTTGCCGTTATCGTCGAAGCTGTTGGCGGTGTTGCTCGTCACGAACTTGTTGTCGAGGCGGGCATAAGCGCCGCCGCCGGTGACATAGAAGAGCGCGCCGCCGCCCGGCGTATAGCCGGCACGCAGGCGGGCGTTCGCCTGATAATCGGCCTCACGGCTCATCGTGTAGCTCGCGGGCGTCGTCGAAAAGCCGCTGACGCTGTCGCGCGCGACGCTGTGACCGCCCTCGACGACCGCACCGAGCACGAAATTGCCCATGCGCTTGTCATAGCCGAGACGCCCGAAGAATTCGGGGCCGTCCTTGTCGTTGCGGCAGCCGAGATTGGCAGTGCCGGTGGCCGCGCCGTTACAGAAGCCCGGCGAGAAGGCATCGGTGCCGCCCACGGTCGTCACCTGGTCGCCATAAGTGCCGTCCTGATCGGTATCGAAAATCAGGGTTTCGCCGCGGTCGCTTCCCTGAAGCGACGCGCCGCCGCCGATCGAGATATAGGGACCGTCGAAGTCCTGCGACGTGTCGCGATTGTCCTGCGCGAAGGCCGGAACGGCGAACATGGAAGCCGCCGAAACGGCGAGGAGAGCTGCGAATTTCATTGTTATTACTCCACTTTTTGATGACCTTGCGGTCGCCAGTGCAACCCGGCAGCGTCCGCCAAAGTTCCTTGCGTTCGTCGAAATGCGATGAGCCGAGCCCGCGGCAAGATGCGTATGCGCGGCGCAAAACCGCGCTTGCCAGCGCCCTTCCCCGCCCCTTATAGCCATAGCATGAGTCACGATTTGTTCGACGCCGCGAACCCCGCCACCGACAGCTACAATGCTTCGCAGATCGAGGTGCTGGAGGGACTCGAACCCGTCCGGCGGCGTCCCGGCATGTATATCGGCGGCACCGACGAACGCGCGCTCCATCACCTCGCCGCCGAGGTCATCGACAACAGCATGGACGAAGCCGTCGCCGGCCACGCGACGCGCATCGAGATCACCCTCGACGTCGGCAACCGGCTGACCGTCGTCGACAACGGACGCGGCATGCCGGTCGATCCGCATCCGAAATTCCCGGACAAGTCGGCACTCGAAGTCATCATGACGATGCTCCATTCGGGCGGGAAGTTCGAGGGCAAGGCCTATGCGACCTCGGGCGGCCTTCACGGCGTCGGGGTCAGCGTCGTCAATGCCCTGTCGACCGATACGGTGATCGAGGTGGCGCGGAGCAAGCAACTCTATCGCCAGCGTTTTTCGCGCGGCACCCCGCTCGGCGGGCTCGAAGAGCTGGGCCCGACGCCCAATCGCCGCGGCACCAGCGTCTCCTTCGTCCCCGATCCCGAAATCTTCGGCGAGCATGGCCGCTTCAAGCCGCAGCGCCTCTATCGCATGGCACGCTCGAAGGCCTATCTGTTCGCGGGCGTCGAAATCCGCTGGAAATGCGCGCCCGAACTGATCGGCGACGACACGCCGGCCGAGGCGGTGTTCCAATTTCCCGGCGGCCTCGCCGATCATCTGAAGGAACAGATCGGGTCGCGCGAATGCGCGACCGCCGAACCTTTCGTCGGGCGGCAGGAATTTCCGGGCGAACAGGGCCGCGCCGAATGGGCGATCGCTTGGCCGCTGTGGTCCGATGGCTCTTACAGCTGGTATTGCAACACCATCCCCACGCCCGCGGGCGGCACGCACGAAGCGGGGCTGCGCGCGGCGCTCACCAAGGGTTTGCGCGCCTTTGGCGAGCTGATCGGGCAGAAAAAAGCGGCGCAGATCACCGCCGAGGACGTGTTCAACGGCGGCGAGATGATGCTGTCGGTGTTCATCCGCGATCCGCAGTTCCAGAGCCAGACCAAGGACCGGCTGTCGAGCCCCGAGGCCGCGCGCCTTACCGAAAATGCCGTGCGCGATCATTTCGACCATTTCCTGTCGGACAATATGGACCGCGGGCGCGCGCTTCTCGGCCTCGTTCTCGACCGGATGGACGAGCGGCTGAAGCGCAAGGCCGAGCGCGAGGTGAAGCGCAAGACCGCAACGAGCGGCCGCAAGCTGCGCCTGCCCGGCAAGCTCACGGACTGTGCGAACGACGGGCCCGAAGGCACGGAATTATTTATCGTCGAAGGCGACAGCGCGGGCGGCAGCGCCAAGCAGGCGCGCGACCGCAAGACGCAGGCGATCCTGCCGATCCGCGGCAAGATATTGAACGTCGCGAGCGCCAGCGCCGACAAGATCCGCGCCAATCAGGAAATCGCCGACCTCGCGCTCGCGCTGGGCTGCGGGATGCGCAAGGATTGCGACGCCGATCGCCTTCGCTACGAGAAGATCGTGATCATGACCGATGCCGACGTCGACGGCGCGCATATCGCGACCTTGCTGATGACCTTCTTCTTTCAGGAAATGCCCGACATCGTGCGCGAGGGGCATGTCTACCTCGCGCAGCCGCCGCTTTATCGCCTCACGGCGGGCAACCTCTCGGCCTATGCGCGCGACGACGCGCATCGCGCCGAGCTCGAAGCGACGACGTTCAAGGGCAAGAAGGTCGAGGTCGGGCGCTTCAAAGGATTGGGAGAAATGAACCCCAACCAATTGAAAGAAACGACGATGGACCCCGCGACGCGGTCGATGCTGCGCGTCACGCTGCCGCAGGAATATGAGGAACGGCATCAGGTCAAGGATCTGGTCGACCGCCTGATGGGCAAGCATCCCGAGCATCGATTCCAGTTCATCCAGGCCAATGCCGCGACGCTCGACGAGGCGGCGATCGACGCCTGAGGAGAAAATTTTCCCGTCGCCGTCAGAAAGTCGCGTCGCCCCCGACTAAATGGGTATGCGACACGAAAGATTGGAGAGCGGCGTGGCCGAGGGGGATCAGGATCGGCTTTTTACGGAAGCGATCGACCGCTTCGGCGGCGCGCTCGCCCGTCTCGCGCGCGGCTATGAAGCCGATGCCGACCTGCGGTGCGACCTCGAACAGGAATTGCAGGTCGCGCTGTGGCAGAGTTTCGCCACCTTCGACGGCCGCTGCTCGCTCAGCACCTGGGTGTGGCGCGTCGCGCACAATCGCGCGACATCGCACATGCTTGCGAACAAGCGCCGCGCGCAACGCGGCTGGTCGTCGATCGAGGATGTCGAGATCGCCGATGCCGACGCCACCCCGTTCGAGCGCGCCGACAGCGACCGTGCCATGGCGCTGATCCTGTCGATCATCGAGCGGCTCGATCCGCCCGATCGACAGATATTGCTCCTCTATCTCGAAGGCGTGGCCGCGGCGGAAATCGGTGCGGTCACCGGCGTTTCGTCCGATACGGTCGCTACCAAGGTCCATCGCTTCAAATCCATGCTGACACGCCGCTTTGCCGGCGCCGGAGACGCAAGATGACCGATTTCTCCGACAAAGGGCTCCATACCCTCTGGCACGAGAGCCAGCCCGCCTTCGAACCGCTCGCGCTGGAAGAGATCAAGCGCCAGGCGGGACGGTTTGGCGACGCCATACGCCGCCGCAATCGACGCGAATATGCCGCAACCGCGCTAGTGGTAGTCGTCTTTGCCCTGTACGCCGTGATCTTCGCCGAACCGCTGATCAAGATCGGCAGCTTGCTCGTCATCGCAGGCGCGATGGTCGTCGCGTGGCAGCTCGCCCGTCGCACGTCGCGGCCCGATCCCGACGCCGAGGCGCAGGACATCAGCGGCTATTACCGCGAACGGCTTATACGCGAGGAACATATACTCGCCCGCGTCGGTCGCTGGTATCTCGCGCCTTTCGTACCCGGCCTACTGGTCTTCATGCTCGGACAGGCCAAGGCAAGCGGAATGGGTGGCTCGCTCGTATTCCTGTTCGTTGTCGCGCTCCAGTTGCTGGTATTCGGCGGGGTATGGATCCTCAACCGGCGCGCGGCGGCCATGCTGCGCGGGCAGATCGAGCGGCTCGACGCGGCATCGCCCCCAACCGAAGGAGATGGGAAATGAAGTGCTTGCTGATGCCGGCGCTGCTCGCCGCGGCCACCCTTTCCGGCGCGCCGTCGGCCGCCCATGCGATCCAGCCGCCCGAAGTGGTCCCGGCTCAGGGCCGCGCATTCGAGCGGCGCGCGGCAGAGCTCGTCGACCTGCTCACCGGCAAGATCGCCTACCCCGATTATTTCGATGCCGCGTTCCAGAAAGCGGTCCCCAAGGAAAAATTCGACGCGATCACCGCCAGCCTCATCGCACAATATGGCCAGCCCATATCGGTCGAAAAGGCGACCTCGACCAACGGACGCTCGGGTACCGTGCAACTGCGTTTCGAAAGGGGCGTCGGCACGCTTTCGCTCGAGGTCGGCGCCGGGCCGGACGAGAAGGTGTTCGGGCTCGTTTTCACGAATTTCGAAATGGCGAACGACAGTTTCGACAAGATCGCCGCCGAATTCGCCGCACTGCCGGGGAATACCGGTTTTCTGGTGGCCGAGCTCGACGGCGGCACCATCCGTCCACTCGCGGCGGCGCATGCCGATACGCAATTCGCTGTGGGGTCGACGATCAAGCTCTATATCCTCGACGAACTCGCCGCCCAGATCGCGGCGGGGACACGGAAATGGAGCGACGTCGCGCCGCTCTCGCACCTCAGCTTCTCGTCGGCGGGCACCGCGAACTGGCCGAAGGGTACGCCGGTTACGCTCCAGACGCTCGCCAACTGGATGATCTCGGTCAGCGACAATGGCGCGACCGACACGCTGATCCACCTGCTCGGCCGCGAACGCATCGAGGCGCGGATGAAGAGCGCGGGGCACAGCGCGCCGTCGCGCAACATCCCCCTGCTGACCACGGTCGAGGCGTTCGCGCTCAAGGGCAATAATTTCAACGACCTGCGCCCGCTCTTTATCAAGGGTGATGATGCGGCGCAGCGCCGGCTGATCGAGAGCAACGAGAACCGCCTCACGCTCTCGAACGTCGACGGCGTGAGCTTCGTCGAGGGACCGCGATTTATCGACAGTCTCGAATGGTTTGCGAGCCCGAACGACATCGCACGCGCGATGGTAGATCTGCGCGCGCGCGGTTCCGCGCCGACGATGTCGGCGCTGGCAATCAACAATGGCGTCGGCCCGGCGGCGGCCCAACCGTGGCGCTATCTCGGCTACAAGGGCGGTTCGGAAAACGGCGTATTGTCGATGAGCCTGCTCGGCGAGCGCAAGGCCGACGGGAAATGGTTCGTGGTGACCGCGAGCTGGAACGATCCGAAAGCCAATCTCGACGCGGACAGGATGGTCGGGCTGGTCACGCGCATGCTGGCGCTCGCGGCGAAATAGCGAGCTATCCCTATGTCGTTTCAGTGGATTCAGGCCGCCGTCAGCGCGGCGACCAGCGCCTTGACCTTCGCCTGCCGCCATTGCGGCGTCGGCGCGACCAGCCAGTAGCCGCGCTTCACCGGAAAGGCCTCGCGGACCAGCCGCACGCGTCCGGCGGCGATATCCGCCTCGGCGAGCATCGCGGGGACGTTCGCCTGCCCCAGCCCGTTCGCCGCCGCGTCGATCGCGAGCCCCGCGTCGCCCAGCCGCAGCGCCGGCTCGCCTTCGTCGGCGGGGCAGCCCGGCCATGCGATGCGCGTTTCGCTTTCGCTGCCGGGTCCCGCAACGGTCACCATCACCGGGTCGGAAAGCGCCACGCCTTCGTGTTCGCCCGCGCCGTCGGTCCAGAAGATCGCGAGGTCGAGGTTCGCTTCGGTAAAATCGATCCCGCTATCGGCCGACACCAGGGTGAAACGCACATCGGGCGCCTGCTGGCTGTAGCGCGCGAGCCGCGGCGCGAGCCATTTCGCGGTGAGATCGCGCGGCGCGGCGATCGTCAGCGACTGCGACGACTGCCCCGCCTGCATCGCGCGCACCGATTCCTCAAACTGCAAAAAGCCCTGACGCAGCGCATCGAGCCCGGCGTTGGCCTCGCCGGTCAATTCCAGCCCCTTGGGCGTGCGGCGGAACAGCACGACGCCAAGCATATCCTCGAGCGCGCGAATCTGTTGCCCGACCGCGGCTGGGGTCACCGCCAGTTCGTCGGCGGCGCGCGTGAAGCTCAGGTGCCGGGCAGCGGCGTCGAAGACGCGGAGCGCGTTGAGGGGCAGGTGCGTGCGTTTCATGACGCGGTCGCGGGCGCCTGAAGCGGGAAATGCGGGATGGCGACGAGCATCTGCGATCCGTCGCCCAGCTCCATCGCATAGCTGCCGACCATCGACCCTTCGGGGGTTGGCAGCGGGCAGCCCGAAACATAATCATAGGCGCCGCCGGGCACGATCAACGGCTGTTCGCCGACGACACCCTCGCCTTCGACTTCGCTGGTCTGACCGCGCCCGTCGCTGATCCGCCAATGGCGACTGATCAGCTGCACCGCATCGTCGCCATGATTCTCGATGCGGACATGATAGGCCCAGAACCAGCGCCCGAGCGCCGGGTGCGATTGTTCGGGCAGATAGCTGACCGCGACGCGCACGGTGATCGACCCGGTGGTCGCCGAAAAGGGGAAGAAGGAGTCGATCATTTCCATGGCAGATTCGCCTAAAGCCCGACCTTGGTCAATGCCTGGTCGAGGTCGGCGATGACATCGCGCGGATCCTCGAGCCCGATATTGATGCGTAGCATACCCTCGACGACACCCATATCGATGCGCGCTTCTTCGCTGACGCCATAATGCGTCGTCGACCAAGGGTGACAGCAAAGGCTGCGCGAATCGCCGATATTGTTGCTGATGTCGACGAGTTCGAGCGCGTTGAGGAAGGCCATAGCCTGTTCGCGGCCGCCATCGAGTACGAAGGAAAAAATCGGTCCGCACGCGCTCGACTGGCTCATCGCCAGATTATGCTGCGGGTGGCTGGCGAGTCCCGGATGCAGCATGCGTGCGACGCGCCCCTCGATCGCCTTGCCGACCGCGAGTGCATTTTCCGACTGGCGCCGTGCGCGCAGGTCGAGCGTTTCGAGGCCCTTGAGCACGACCCACGCGTTGAACGGCGACAGATTGGGGCCGGTGTTGCGCTGGAACGGCAGCAGCACATCGTTGATGAACTTCTCGGTCCCGCAAACGGCGCCCGCGAGCACGCGCCCCTGCCCTTCCATCAGCTTGGTCGCCGAATAAGCGACGACATCGGCGCCGAAATCCATCGGACGCTGGAGCACGCTCGTCGCAAAGGCGTTGTCGACGACCGTGGTGATCCCGTGCGCCTTCGCGAGGCCGCAGACATGCTTCATGTCGACGATATCCATCGTCGGGTTCGCCGGGGTTTCGAAGAAAAAGACCTTGGTGTTCGGCTTGATCGCCTTTTCCCACGCGTCGTTATCGCGGCCGTCGACGACGGTGGTTTCGATCCCGAAGCGCGGACAGAGATGGTCGACGAGCCAGCGGCATGAACCGAAGGCGGCCTTTGCGGCGACGATATGATCGCCCGCCGACAATTGACACAGCAGCGCGGTCGTCATCGCCGCCATGCCGGTCGCCTGCGTCCGGCACGCCTCGGCGCCTTCCATCAGCGCGATGCGCTCCTCGAGCATCGCGACCGTCGGGTTCTGGAGGCGCGAATAGGTCATGCCCTGTTCTTCGCCCGCGAAGCGCGCCGCGACTTCCTCGGCGCTCTCATAGGTGTAGCCCGAGGTCAGAAAGAGCGCCTCCGACGTTTCGCCATGCTCGCTGCGCCAGGTGCCGCCGCGCACCGCCTGCGTCGCGGGATGCCAGGTCTTCGTCTTGCTGCGGTCGAAACCCGTCGTCTTTTTCATCTCATCTATCCGTTCAAAGCCGAAACAACCGCATCGCCCAAGGCCGCCGTTCCCATATTGCCCCCCAGATCCGCACCGCGCGCGCCGCCAGCCAGCACCTTCGCCACCGCCGCCTCGGTCCGCGCCGCGCTCGCCTCGTCGCCGCCCGAATGGCGCAGCAGCATCGCAAGGCTCAGGATCATCGCCAGCGGATTGGCAACGCCCTTGCCTGCGATATCGGGCGCGCTGCCGTGGATCGGCTCGTACAATCCGAGCTTGCCGTCGCTCAGCGACGCCGACGCGAGCAGGCCGATCGACCCGACGCACATCGACGCCTGATCGGACAGGATATCGCCGAACAGATTGCCGGTGACGACGACGTCGAACTGGCCCGGATTGCGCACGAGCTGCATCGCGGCATTGTCGACATACATATGGCTGAGCGCGACGTCGGGATATTCCTTCGCGACCTCGATCACCACATCGCGCCACAGCTGCGAGGTTTCGAGCACATTCGCCTTGTCGACCGAGCAGAGCCGCTTCGCGCGGCCCTGCGCCGCGCGGAAGGCGACATGCGCGATGCGCCGCACTTCGCTCTCGCTGTACGACATTACGTCATAGCCTTCGCGCTCGCCGCTCGCCGTCGTGCGCATGCCCTTTTCGCCGAAATAGACGTCGCCGTTGAGCTCGCGGACGATCAAGAGGTCGATCGCCGACGCGACCTCGGGACGCAGCGCCGAGCTGTCTTCGAGCCCAGCGAACAGCTTGGCGGGACGCAGATTGGCGAAGAGGCCGAGCTCGGCGCGCAGGCCGAGGATCGCCTGTTCGGGGCGCAGGTGGCGCTCGACAGTGTCGAAACGCGGGTCGCCGACCGCGCCGAACAGCAACGCATCGGCGGCTTTCGCCTTCGCGAGCGTTTCGGGCGGCAACGGGTGGCCCGTGGCTTCATACGCCGCACCGCCGACGAGCGCGCGGTCGAGCGTCACGGGAAGCGCGAGCGCGGCAAGGACCTTTTCGGCCTCCGCCATGATTTCCGGACCGATACCGTCGCCAGCCAGCAGCAGGATTTTCAACTTTTGACCTTCCGTCCAAATACGCCGTTCGCCCTGAGCTTGTCGAAGGGCCGCTCTTCTCTTCGGCGCCGTCGAAAGAAGGACGGTGCTTCGACAAGCTCAGCACAAACGGAAAGGGCGGATAGCCTTGGTTTGACGGTGCCGCTCTAGACAGCGGCGGCGCGTCACGCAACCGCCCTGCCCAGCCGGCCGATCAATCTTTCCCTTGCGGTCAGCAAGTCACGGTTGCGTCCGTCGAGGACGTCGCGATCGAGGAAGTGGCGGGTAATGACGAGGCCGTCGAGCACCGCGCTCATCGCGGGCGCCGCGTCCTGTCCGCGCAGAAAGGGCGGCAGGCGAAACAGGTGTTCCTCATATCCGGCGGCGGCGCTGGCGCTGACCGCGCCGCCCGACTTGGGGCTGACAAAGGCGAGATCGGAAACAGCCCCCGTCACCACACAATCTTCGAGGTTGAGGCCGAAGCCCAGTTCGGCGAGTAGCAGCAGCTCGTACCGTGCCAGCGCCGCGGCCCACATGCGCGCCGACGGGGCGACGCCGATCGCGTCGAGCACCGCGCCCAGCGCCGAATAGAGCGCGGGATAGGGCTGGTTTTCGGGCAAGGTCGCCGCGGTCAGGCTCGTCACCCAGTCGATGGCGGCCGCCGCGAGCGGCTCGGCGAGCAGCGGCGCGCGGCTTTCGAGCAGTTCGACCGTCGCGCCGCCAAGCTGCTCCTCGGTCCGCGCGCGCAATTCGAGCGCCACCAGATTGCCGGGCATCAGGATCGGGCGGAGCCGCCGCGAGCGTCCGCCGCGAACATAGCCCGCGACCAGCCCCGCTTCCGCCGTCAGCGCGCGCAGGATCGCGCCATGCTCGCCGTGCGCTCGCACCGCGCAGACGATGGCATCGGCGGTCAGGCTTGCCAAAGCACCATCTGCGTCTGCGTCACCAGCGCGACCTCGGCGCCCGCCTCGGTGCGGATACGCGTCTGCCACACCGACAGCCGCTTGCCGATCTTCACCGGGGTCGCTTCGCCGACGAGCGTCGTGCCGACGGGCCCGCCGCCGAGAAAATTGGTCTTGCTCTCGATCGTCGTCGTGCCGCTCGCGCCCTCGGGCAAAGTCAGAAACGCGCCGACGGCACCGAGGCAATCGGCAAAGGCCATGATCGCCCCGCCATGGACGATCCCGCCTGCGGTGCAGATTTCGGGCCGCACGGGCAGCTTGCCCGCGACGCGATCCTTGCTGCCTTCGTCGATCGTGACCCCCAGCGTTCCCGCAAGCGGCATGGTGGCGGCGAAATCCATTATGTCCTCCTCTCTTACTTCGTCACCCCGGCGAAGGCCGGGGTCTCACCGGTGCGCTATGGCGATAAGGCGAGATCCCGGCCTTCGCCGGGATGACGAATGGCGTAATGCTCACCGTCCCGCATGATAGAAATCATGCACCGCCTGCGCGACCGCGGCGCTGACGCCCGGCGCCTTGCGCAAATCCTCGAGGCTCGCGCCGCGCACCGCGCGTGCGGTGCCGAAGTGCATCAGCAGCGCCTTCTTGCGCGCGGGGCCGATGCCCGGAACCTCGTCGAGCGGCGACGATCCCATCGCCTTCGCGCGCTTCTGCCGATGGGCGCCGATCGCGAAGCGGTGCGCCTCGTCGCGCAGCCGCTGGATATAGAAGAGCACGGCATTGTTCGGCGGGAGCGTGAATTCGCGCCCGTCGGGGTGATAAAAGGTTTCGCGTCCGGCATTGCGGTCGGGGCCCTTGGCTACGCCGACATAAGTGAGGTCGTCGATGCCGAGTTCGGCGAGCACCGCGCCCGCCGCCGAGACCTGCCCCTTGCCGCCGTCGATCAGCACAAGGTCGGGCCATTCGCCCTTCGTCCGCTCGGGATCTTCCTCGATCGCGCGCGCGAAGCGGCGCTGGAACACTTCGCGCATCATCGCGAAATCGTCACCCGGCTGCGTTTCGGGCCGCTTGATGTTGAACTTGCGATAGGCGCCCTTGATCCAGCCCTCGGGGCCCGCGACGACCATCGCGCCGAGCGCATTGGTCCCCTGGATATGGCTGTTATCGTAAATCTCGATTCGCCGCGGCGGATTTTCAAGGTCGAACAGCTCGGCCAATTCGCGCCCGAGCTTTGCCTGGCTGCTGCTTTCGGCGAGGCGCCGGTCGAGTTCCTCGCCGGCATTGCGCACCGCCTGTTCGAGCAGGCGGCGGCGGTTGCCGCGCTGCGGCACGCTGATTTCGACCCTCCGGTTCGCGCTCTCGCCCAGCGCTTCGGCGAGCAGCGCGCATTCGTCGGGCTCGCGGTCGACGAGGATCGTCTTCGGCGGCGGCACCCCTTCGTAGAATTGCATCAGGAAGCTTGCCATCACCTCGCTCTCGGGCACGCCCGCGACATGCGCGGGAAAAAAGCTGCGGTGCCCCCAATTTTGGCCGCCGCGGATGAAGAAGCCCGCGATGCACAGCTGCCCGCCCTTCGCCGCGAGCGCGAACACATCGGCGTCGCCGAGCCCGTCCGCGTGGACCGACTGGCTGCCCTGGATGAAGGTCAACGACTTCAGCCGGTCGCGGATCACCGCTGCCTGCTCATAATCCATTGCCTCGGCCGCCTGCGTCATCGCCGCGCCCAGCCTTTTCTGCACCGCGGTCGAACGCCCTTCGAGGAAATCCTGCGCGTCGCTCACCAGCCCGGCATAATCCTCCTTCGAGATGCGGTCGACGCACGGCGCGCTGCACCGCTTGATCTGATAGAGCAAACACGGCCGCGAGCGGTTGGCGAAGAAGCTGTCGGTGCAACTGCGGAGCAGAAAGGTTTTCTGCAGCGCATTGAGCGTCTGGCCCACCGACCCCGCGCTCGCGAACGGACCATAATAACGGCCCTTCGCACGCCGCGCGCCGCGATGTTTCTGGACGCGCGGAAAATCATGGTCGGTGCGCAGCAGGATGAAGGGGAAGCTTTTGTCGTCGCGCAGCAGTACATTGTAAGGCGGGCGGTAACGCTTGATCAGCTGCGCTTCGAGCAGCAGCGCCTCGGCCTCGCTGACCGTCGTGACAATCTCCATCGCGCGCGTCTGCGACACCATGCGCTGGAGCCGCTGCGGCAGTCGCGCGACCTGCGTGTAATTGGTGACGCGATTCTTGAGCGCGCGCGCCTTCCCTACATAGAGCACGTCGCCGCGCGCATCGAGCATGCGATAGACGCCGGGGCGCGTCGGCAGCTTGCGCACGACGCTGCGGATCGCCTCGGCGCCGCGTTCGAGGTCGGGCTGGTCGCCCTCCGCGTCGCCGCGGATCACATAGGTCGCTTTTTCTTCGTTGAATCGGTCGGGAGCATTCGGGCGGGCCATGATTTTGCATGTAGGCGATGGCGATGCGACCCGCCATAGTGGGCGAGGTAAAACATGGGAGGGGTCTTATGGAATTACGCGGCAAACTGGCTCTCGTTACGGGCGGCAGCGACGGCATCGGGCGCGAGATCGCCCTGCAATTGCAGGGCGCGGGCGCCGACGTTATCGTCACGGGGCGGTCGGCGGAAAAATTGCGGGCGATGGCAGGCCTCGGATTCGGAACGATCGCGGGCGATCTCTCGACGCCGGCGGGGGTCGATGCGGTCGTCGAGGGCGTGGCGGGCAAGCCGCTCGCGCTGCTCGTCAACAATGCCGGGGTCGGCAGCGAATATGAACTGGACCGGCCCGAAACGCTGGACAGTGCGGCGCATTGCATCCGCACCAACCTCGATGCGCCGATCGCGTTGTGCACCCGGTTGCTGCCGGTGCTTCGCGCGCAGCCCGAAGCCGCGATCGTCAACGTCACCTCCGGCCTCGCGATCGCGCCGCGCGCGGGCGGTTCGGTCTATTGCGCGACCAAGGCGGGGCTGCGCAGCTATACGCAGGCGATCCGCCATATGCTGAAGGACAGCAATGTTCGGGTGATCGAGGCGCTGCCCCCGGTGGTCGAAACGAACATGACCGCCGGCCGCGCGGGCAGGAAGATGAACGCGCATGACTGCGCCGCCGAAATCGTCCGTGGCATCCGCACCGGCAAGAGCGAGGTCAACGCCGGGATGGTGAAGCTGCTCCAGCTGGTTCACAGCATCTCGCCCGCGCTCGCGCGGCGGATCATGATCCGGTTTTGAGGCGGCTCAGCGTCTGTTTTGGGGTGGGAAGCTGTCGTCCAGATCCTCCCCTTTGCGCAGCAATGGGGAGGTGGCAGCCCGCAGGCTGACGGAGGGGTCGACGCCGTCAGGCGTCGATGCAAGGCCAGCCCCCTCCACCACCGCTTCGCGGAGTGTAGGGTTGGATTGCCCCCGGCAATCCAAGTCCAGTCCGGGGGACTGGACGACCCAACACTCCCCCTCCCCAGCGCTTCGCGATGGGGAGGATCGAGCGGCCGCAACCGGTCGCCAGCCGCCACTAGCCGTGCGGCTTGATCAGATATTTCTCGCCCGTGCGCTTCGCATTGTAAGCCTGAGCCGTATCGAGGTTTAGCGCCTCAGTCAGCGACACTTCATGGCTGTAATGGCTCTTGAACGTCGTCGTAAGTTCATCGACCACCCGTTTGCGCATCCGTCCGACAACTTCCGGCCCCGCCTTCGCCATGAAAGGCGTCAGCAGGAAACCGCCGAGCGCCCATGTCAGGCCGAAGCTCCGCGCCGAGAAGGTCGTCGGCGACAGGTCGAGCGCGCCGTAGATATAAACCTGCTTGAACGTGTCCGAGCCATAGCGGCTGTAGCTCGTCATCCGCTTGACCGCGGCGGCTTCCATCGCGGTCAGGATCTGCCCCGCGAGCTTGCCGCCGCCGGTCGCGTCGAAACCGAGCGTTGCGCCCGTCTCGACGATCGCGTCGATCAGCCGATCCATGAAATCGTCGGCGCTGCTGTTGACGATATATTTGGCGCCGATGCCCTTCAAAATTTCGACCTGCGCGTCGCTGCGCACGATGTTGACGAGCGGGATGCCGTCCTTTGCGCAAATCTTGACGAGCATCTGGCCGAGGTTCGACGCCGCGGCGGTGTGGACGATCGCGCTGTGGTTCTCCATCCGCATCGTCTCGGTGAACGCGAGGCTGGTCAGCGGATTGACGAAGCAGGAGGCACCGTCGGCGGGGTCGGTGCCGTCGGGCAGCGGCATTACCATCTGCACCGGCAGGCAGCGATATTCGGCGTACATCTCGCCGCCAAGCAGCGCGACGGTCTTGCCGAGCAGCGCTTGCGCTTCGGGCGAATCCCCCGCCGCGACGACGGTGCCGCATCCTTCGTTGCCGATCGCGAGCGCGTCACCGATACGGCCGCCCATCGCGCGCATCCCGGCGGGCGGGACATCGGCGGTGATGACGGGCAGGCCGTCGCGTGTCGATGCGCGCGCGGTCGACATGTCGGCGCCGCCGAACAGCAGGCCAAGATCCGACGGGTTGATCGGTGCGGCGAGGACCTTCACCAGCACTTCGTGCGGCTTCGGCACCGGCATCGGACGACGCTCGAGCGATACTTCGAGCTGTCCTTCGGGCTTCACGAGCGTCAGCATGGTGAGGTTGGTTTCAGGCAGGTCGGTCAACATGCGTCTCCCGTGTTCGGTTTCTCGATGAAACCGAAATAGGGCACCATGATCACGCTGGCAATCGCCGCCGCGAAAAATGCGGCGGACGATTGCCCGCATCCCGGCCGTGCCGCCCTCACACCAACCGCACCGAGATCCCGCCATCGGCGATCATCGGGCTTCCCGTCATGAAGCTCGACCGATCGGACAGAAGGAACAGCGCCGCCTGCGCGATCTCGACGGGCGCCGCCATCCGTTTCATCGGGTGCAATCCGGCGATAAACTCCAGAGCCGCCGGGTCCCCTTCGCCCCCGGCCGGCGTGATCGTGCCGCCGGGCAACAGCGCATTGACCCTGATGCCCTCGGCGGCATGGTCCGATGCCAGCGACCGGGCCAAACCGATCAGTCCCGCCTTGGATGCCGCATAGGCGCCCATGCCCGGCATCCCGCCGTTGCTGAAGCCCACGAAGGACGAGGTGAAGACGATCGAGCCCCGCCCGCGCGCCTTCATCGCCGGTATCTGCGCCTTGGCCGCCAGAAAGGCGGCCGTCAGATTGACCGACATCACATCGGTCCAGTTGTCGATGGCCATATCGGGGACGGGCTGCATTTCGCCTACGATACCGGCATTGTTGAACGCGCCGTCCAGTCCGCCGAACGCCTTTCCAGCAAGATCGACGAGCGCCGCGGCATATCCCGCGTCCCTCACGTCGCCGGCGAGGAACACCGCCCGGTCGTCGGCTTTGTTAATCGACGCTGCAAGGGCCTCGAGTTCGGCGCCGCGACGCGCGCCGAGCACCAGATTCGCCCCTTCGGATGCGAACAGCTTGGCCGCCGCCGCACCGATCCCGCTGCTCGCGCCGGTGACGATGATGGTCTTGTTTTCGAGTTCCATGACGTGCCTTTCCTGACATTGGTCATGGCGGTCTATGGACGCGGCGGAGAGCGCGGCGACCCGATTCTTGCGCTCAAATCGCCTTTCGCCGAAACAGGGCAGCGACGCCCGGCGCTAGCCCGCGGGAGAATATTCCGCGGCGAGGCGCAGCACGCCGGTCGCCAGTTCCTTACGGCAGATCAGCAGGTCGGGCAGGTAGGTATCGGGATTATTGTAACGGATCGGCGAGCCGTCGACGCGGCTGACGTGCAGGCCCGCGGCCTGCGCGACGGCGACGGGCGCGCAATTGTCCCATTCATATTGGCCGCCGGTGTGGAGGTAGATATCGGCTTCGCCGCGCACGACCGCCATCGCCTTGGCCCCCGCCGACCCCATCGCGAGCAGTTCGGCGCCAAGCCTGTCGGCGACAAACACCGCTTCCGCCGCGGGACGCGTCCGGCTGACGAGCATTTTGAGCGGCTGGTTCGCGGGCTGGAGTGATACGGGAGCAGCCGACGTCAGCGTCAGCCCGAGCCCCGGGAGCGCAACCGCGCCGACCGCCGCGATGCCATCTACCGCGAGCGCAACATGCACTGCCCAATCGTCGCGGCCCTCGCCATATTCGCGCGTGCCGTCGAGCGGATCGACGATCCAGACGCGGCGTTGCCCGCAACGCGCGATATTGTCCTTTTCCTCTTCGGACAAAAGCGCATCGTCGGGACGTGCGGCGCGAATCTCGCGGCAGAGCAGCGCATTCGCCTGCTCGTCGCCCGCTTTTCCGAGCGCCTTGCCCTCGAGCTCGCCCTTTGCACGCAGGTCGAGCAGGATGCGGCCCGCGGCCGTCGCCAACCGCTCGGCGAGTTGTTCGTCGCTCTCTCCCACGCGTCCCCCTTAACCCAGTAGCCGATCGATGATCAGGTCCGCCGCCTCTTCGGGCGTCATCGCGGTCGTGTCGATACGAATTTCGGGATTCTCGGGTGCCTCATAGGGGCTGTCGATGCCGGTGAAATTCTTGAGCTGGCCCGCGCGCGCCTTTTTGTAGAGGCCCTTCACGTCGCGCTTCTCGGCCTCGGCGAGCGGGGTGTCGATGAAGATTTCGAGGAACTCGCCTTCGGGCAACATGCCGCGCACCATTTCGCGTTCGGCGCGGAAGGGCGAGATGAAGGCGGTGATGACGATCAGCCCCGCATCGCTCATCAGCTTCGCAACCTCGCCGACGCGGCGGATATTCTCGATCCGGTCGGCCTCAGTAAAGCCGAGGTCGCGGTTGAGCCCGTGCCGGACATTGTCGCCGTCGAGCAGGAAGCTGTGCCGGTTCATGCGGTGCAGCTTCTTCTCGACGAGGTTCGCAATCGTCGACTTGCCCGACCCCGACAGGCCGGTGAACCAGAGCAGCGCGGGGCGCTGGTTCTTGAGGTTCGCGCGCATGTCTCGGTCGATGTCGGTCGCCTGCCAATGAACATTCTGCGCGCGGCGGAGGCTGAAGTGCAGCATGCCCGCCGCCACCGTGGCGTTGGTCAGCTTGTCGATCAGGATGAAACCACCGAGCGTGCGGTTGTCGGCATAGGCCTCGAAGGTGATCGGCTTGTCGGTCGACAGTTCGACAACGCCGATGCCGTTGAGTTCGAGCGTCTTTGCCGCGAGATGATCGAGCGTGTTGACGTTGATCTCATATTTCGGCGCCTGCACCGTCGCCGAAACGCTCTGCGTCGCGAGCTTGAGCCAATAGGCGCGGCCCGCGATCATCGCCTCGTCGGCCATCCAGACGAGCGTCGCCTCGAACTGGTCCGCCGCCTCGGGCGGCGCATCGGCGGCGGCGATGACGTCGCCGCGCGAGCAATCGACTTCGTCGGCGAGGGTCAGCGTCACCGACTGGCCCGCCACGGCTTGATCGAGGTCGCCGTCGAGGGTGACGATGCGGTCGACCGTCGTGGTCTTGCCGCTCGGCAGAATGCGTACGGCATCGCCGGGCCTGACCCGGCCGCTCGCGAGTTGGCCAGAGAAGCCGCGGAAATCGAGGTTCGGGCGGTTGACCCACTGGACCGGCAAACGGAACGGCTTCGCTTCATCGGCGGCGCTGCCGACCTCCACATTTTCGAGATGCTCGATCAGCGCCGGCCCCTTGAACCACGGCGTATTGTCCGAGAGCGCGGTGATATTGTCGCCCTTGAAGCCCGAGATCGGGATCGCGGTGAAATTGGTGATGCCGATCTCGCTCGCGAAGGCGCGGTACGCCAGCGTGATGCGGTCGAACACCGCCTTGTCATAATCGACAAGGTCCATCTTGTTCACCGCGAGTATGATATGCTTGATGCCGATCAGGTGCGCGAGGAAGCTGTGGCGGCGCGTCTGCGTGAGGACGCCCTTGCGCGCGTCGATCAGGATCACGGCGAGGTCGGCGGTCGAGGCGCCGGTGACCATGTTTCGCGTATATTGTTCGTGCCCAGGAGTGTCGGCGACGATGAACTTGCGCTTCTCGGTCGTGAAAAAGCGATACGCGACGTCGATCGTGATCCCCTGCTCGCGCTCGGCGGCGAGGCCGTCGACGAGCAGCGCGAAATCGATCTCCTGCCCCTGCGTGCCGACGCGCTTGCTGTCGGCTTCGAGCGCGGCGAGCTGATCCTCGAAGATCATCTTCGAGTCATAGAGCAGGCGCCCGATCAGCGTCGACTTGCCGTCGTCGACCGAGCCGCAGGTGATGAACCGCAGCAGCGACTTCTTTTCGTGGCCCGCCAGATAAGCGTCGATGTCCTCGGCGATCAGCGCGTCGGTGACGTAAACAGGATCGGTCATCAGAAATACCCCTCCTGCTTCTTCTTCTCCATGCTGGCGTCGCCGCCATCCTTGTCGATGATGCGGCCCTGCCGTTCACTCGTGGTGGTCAGGAGCATTTCCTGGATCACTTCGGACAGTGTGCGGGCCTCGCTCTCGACCGCGCCGGTGAGCGGATAACAGCCGAGGGTGCGAAAGCGCACCGAGCGTTCGACGGGCACTTCGCCGTCCTTGAGCGGGAAGCGATCGTCGTCGACCATCAGCAGCAAGCCGTCACGCTCGACCGTCGGACGCGGCGCGGCGAAATAGAGCGGCACGATCGGGATATTCTCGCGCGCGATATATTGCCAGATGTCGAGCTCGGTCCAGTTCGAGATCGGGAATACGCGGATGCTTTCGCCCTTCGCCTTGCGCGCATTGTAGAGGTTCCAGAGCTCGGGGCGTTGCTTCTTGGGATCCCAGCCGTGGCTCGCGGTGCGGAAGGAGAAGATGCGCTCCTTGGCGCGGCTCTTTTCTTCGTCGCGGCGCGCGCCGCCGAAGGCGACGTCGAAGCCGTGGAGATCGAGCGCTTGCTTCAGCCCCTCGGTCTTCCACATGTCGGTGTGGAGCGGACCATGGTCGAACGGATTGATCCCGCGCGCCTTTGCTTCGGGGTTCTGGTAGACGATGAGTTCCATACCGCTCTCGGCGGCCATGCGGTCGCGCAGCTCATACATCGCCTGGAACTTCCACGTCGTGTCGACGTGGAGCAACGGGAACGGCGGCGGCGAGGGATAAAAGGCCTTGCGCGCGAGATGGAGCATCACCGCGCTGTCCTTGCCGACGCTGTAGAGCATCACGGGCTTGGTGGCATCGGCCATCACTTCGCGCATGATATGGATGCTCTCGGCCTCGAGCCGGTCGAGATGCGTCAACTCGGACGACAACAAACTTCGTCTCCTCACACTTCCGCCGTGCGCCAGCGGAATAGGCTATTTCAAATTCCGTCATACGTCCAAACGGACGGGGTGGATGAGGCCGCCGTAGCTCCGCGCGACGTTGGCGGGCAAACGTTATGGCCTTTCGGCGCTGCAAGCCAGACTTGGGAGGTCTCGCGTCAGGCAGCGGCGTCGACCCGCGACCGGCGCCATTCGGCCGCGATTGCACCGATCGTTTCAAGCGCATGCGCAAGGCGCGGCGCCACCTCGGGCAGCGCACGCCACGCCGGAGCGAGCAGCAGCCCGAGTTCACGGCGAAAGTCATAGCCCGCGACCTTGAGCGGAACGATGCCCTCGATCGCGAGCGACATCGGCGCGGTGGTGATGCCGACGCCGGCCGCGACCATGCGCAGGCAGCGCTCGTCGCTTTCGCTGCGCAACGCAAAGCGCGGACGAACGCCGTGGCGCGTGAAGAAGCGGCTCGTCGCGCCGAGAAATTCGCACGAGCGGCGCGCGATCATCGTCTCGGCGGCGAGTTCCTCGGGCCCGACCTCGATCCGCCCCGCGAGCGGATGGTCCGCCGCGACGAACATCGCAAGCGGTTCCTCGTAGAGCGGCACGACATGCTCGCCGCGCTCGCCATCGCGCAGCGGAACAAGCGCCATATGGAGCCGGCCGCTGCCCAGCGCCGAGCGTAGCTCGGAATCACTGTTTTCGACGAGTTCGATCGAAAAGCCCGGGCGCAACGCGGCGGCGATCGCCTGCAGCAATTCGCCCGGCGCCGAGCGGATGATGCCGAGCTTGAGTTCGACCGCCTGCCGGTCGGCGTCGCGGCCGAAGCCGTCGGCGGCGCGAAAGCCGCGTTCGAGGTCGCGCGCGATCGGCAGGAAGCGCCCGCCCGCCTCGGTCAGCCGGATCTGGCGGCGGTTGCGGATGAAGAGCGGGGTGCCGACGAGCTTTTCGAGTTCGGCGATCCCGGTCGACAGCGCCGGTTGGGTCACGCGAATGCGGAGCGCGGCCTGCGTGAAACTGCCCGCGTCGACCACGGCGAGGAATTGGCGGATGTGCGCACGTTTAATCATAGATTTTACTTATGATAAATGTGCATTCGTTTCAATTTCCCTATGATTGAATTTTGATGCACACTCGCGCGCAATCCCGCCCTCCGTCGATAGGTCCCCCATGCGCGCCACTCCCGATTTCGACTTCGCGCTCGGCGAAACCGCCGAGATGATCCGTGACACCACCGCCCGCTTCGCCGACGAACGGATCGCGCCGCTCGCCGCCAAGGCCGACGCGCAGGACTGGTTTCCGCGCGACGAGCTGTGGACGGCGATGGGCGAGCTTGGCCTGCACGGCATCACCGTCGAGGAAGAGTTCGGCGGGCTCGGGCTCGGCTATCTCGAGCATGTCATCGCGGTCGAGGAAGTGAGCCGCGCGAGCGCAGCGATCGGCCTTTCCTACGGCGCGCACTCGAACCTTTGCGTCAACCAGATCCGCCGCTGGGGCAACGCCGCGCAAAAGGCGAAATATCTCCCCAAGCTGATCTCGGGCGAGCATGTCGGCAGCCTTGCGATGTCCGAAGCGGGCGCCGGCAGCGACGTCGTGTCGATGAAGCTGAAGGCCGACAAGGTTCAGGGCGGCTACGTCCTCAACGGCACCAAATTCTGGATCACCAATGCGACCTGCGCCGACACGCTGGTCGTCTATGCCAAGACCAGCCCCGAAGCGGGATCGCGCGGCATCACCGCCTTCCTGGTCGAAAAGGACATGCCGGGTTTCGCCATCGGGCAAAAGATCGACAAGGTCGGTATGCGCGGCTCGCCGACCGCCGAGCTTGTCTTCACCGACTGCGAAGTGTCCGAAGAACAGGTCATGGGGCCCGAGAATGGCGGCGTCGGCGTGCTGATGTCGGGGCTCGATTACGAACGCGTCGTGCTCGCCGGGCTCCAGCTCGGTATCATGCAGGCGTGCCTCGATACGGTCATCCCCTATGTTCGCGAGCGCAAGCAGTTCGGCAAGCCGATCGGATCGTTCCAGCTGATGCAGGCGAAGGTCGCCGACATGTATGTGATGCTCCAGTCGGCGCGCTCCTATGTCTATAATGTCGCCAAGGCATGCGACGCGGGGCAGACGACGCGCTTCGACGCCGCGGGCGCGATCCTGCTCGCGAGCGAGAATGCCGTGAAGGTCGCGGGCGAAGCGATCCAGGCCTTGGGCGGCGCGGGCTACACCAAGGACTGGCCGGTCGAACGCTACTGGCGCGACGCCAAGCTGCTCGACATCGGCGCGGGCACGAACGAGATCCGCCGCATGCTGATCGGCCGCGAACTGATCGGCGCCGGCGCGTGATCTGGCTCTGGCTGTCGACCGCCTTCATGGTGACGACGGCCGGGGTTCATTCGGTGCTCGGCTATCGTCGGATGATGGTGCCGTTGTTGCGCGGCGAGGCGGGCTCGCTTGCCGACCCGCTGACGCGCCGGATCATCCGCTTCGCATGGCATGCGACGTCGGTGCTGATGCTTATTTCGGCGGCAGCGGTCGCATGGCCCGGCACGCCCAAGGGTGTATTGATCGTCATCGGCGGCGGATGGCTTGCCTCGGGGCTGTTCGATGCCGCCTATACGAAGGGCCGCCATGTCGCATGGCCGGCGCTCGCCGGCGCGGGCATCCTTGCCTTGATCGGCGCGTTGGCATGACCATGCGCGGGCTCGTCCATCACATTGACCTGACGGTCGCCGACAAAGAGCGGTCGCGTCCATTCTATGACGCTGTGCTTGGCTTCCTCGGCTATCGCCGCTCGGCCGACGACGAGCGTGGCAGCGACTGGGACCGCGACGGGGAGCCCTTCCATTCGATCGGCATCGTCGAGGCGCGGGGTGACGGAGCCGCGAGGATACACGACCGCTATTCGCCGGGTCTGCATCACCTCGCATGGGCGGCGGAGAGCCGCGAGGACGTCGACGCGCTGCACGATCTGCTGCGCGGCATCGGCGCGACGATCCTCGACGCGCCCGCCGACTACCCGCGTTACGGCCCAACCTATTATGCGGTCTTTTTTGCCGATCCCGACGGGCTGAAGCTTGAGTATGTTTTCGGGGCAACAAGCGCATGACCGAATTTCGCGTCACCGGTTTCGATCATATCGTGCTGTGCGTGCGCCACGTCGCCGCGACGCGAGATTTCTACGAGCGCGTTTTGGGCATGACCGCGCGCGAGGAGCGGCCCGGCAAATATTCGCTGCAATTCGGCGAAAACAAGATCAGTCTTCAGGATGCCGCCAACAGCCCGACCATCGCGCGCGATACCGTGCCGGGCAGCGGCAATTTCTGCCTGCTCAGCGATACGCCGGTGGCTGAATGGCGGGCGCATCTGGAAGCACAGGGCGTTGCCATCATCGACGCGGGATTGCGCGACGGCGCGACCGGGACGATCGACTCGCTCTATTTCCATGATCCCGACGGCAATCTCGTCGAGGTCAGCAATCTGGTCGATCGCCGGTGAGCCAGGGGCTGCTCGACATCCTGCAATATTATGGCGCGGGGGCGGCGACGCTCGCAGCGCTGCTCGTTTCGCTCAACCTCGGGCGGCGCTGGACCGGCTGGGCGTTCGTCATCTTCGTGACGAGCAGCCTCGCACTGATCGGCTGGGGCTTCCTGCAACCCGACAGCGAGGGCATCGGGTGGCAGAATATCGCCCTGCTCTGCATCAACTGCGTCGGCGTCTATCGCTATCTGGTCCTGAAGGAAAAGCCCGGCGAGCCGGCGAGCCAAGGCGGGACCGACTAAGTGCCCCGCCCTTGCCCGTCATCAGCCCCAGACGCGGACGCGCTTGTCGGGCGCGAGGTAGAGCTTGTCGCCTTCCTTGACGTCGAACGCCTTGTACCAGGCGTCGAGGTTGCGGACGGTGAGCGCGCGGTAATTGCCAGGTGCGTGGCCGTCGGTCGCGACGCGCGCGCGAAGCGCCTCGTCGCGCATCTTGGTCGCCCAGGTCTGCGCATAGGCGATGAAGAAGCGCTGGTCGCCGGTGAAGCCGCCGATCACCGGCGCTTCCTTGCCGTTCAGCGACGCGCGATACGCGTCATACGCCGCCTGAAGACCCGCGACGTCGGCGATATTCTCGCCCAGCGTCAGCTTGCCGTTCACCGCAAGGTCGGGGAACGGCTTGTAGCTGTCATATTGCGCGGCCAGCACCGACCCCGCTTCCTCGAACTTCTTGAGGTCGGCGGCGGTCCACCAATTGCGCAGCGCGCCGGTCGAGTCGAACGCCGCGCCATTATTGTCGAAGCTGTGGCTGATCTCGTGGCCGATCACCGCTCCGATCGCGCCGTAATTATAGGCCGGGTCGGCCTTGGCGTTGAAGAAGGGCGGCTGGAGGATCGCGGCGGGGAAGTTCAGCGCGTTCTGCACGGGCAGGTTGACCGCGTTGACCGTCTGCGGGGTCATCCACCATTCGGCCTTGTCCATCGGCTTGCCGATCTTCGCGAGCTGGTGGGCATATTCGGCCTTCTCGCCCGCAATCTCGTTCGCATAGGCGTCGGTCGCGCTGACGCTGTAGCTGCCATAGTCGCGCCAGCTTTCGGGATAGCCGACGCCGACGACGATCGTTTCGACCTTCTTGATCGCTTCCCTCTTGGTTTCAGGCGCCATCCAGTCAATGCCGTTTACGCGCGTCGCAAACGCCGCCTTGATCCCCTTCACCATGTCGCCGACTTCGGCTTTGGCGGAGGCGGGGAAATATTTCTCGGCATAGACGCGGCCGACCGCGTCGCCGAGGTCGGTGTTCAGCGCGTCGAGCGCGCGCTTGTCGCGGCTGCGCTGCTGCGGTGTGCCCGCAAGCGTCGTGCCGTAAAAGGCGAAGTGGGCATTGTCGATCGCGCTCGGCAGCACGTCGCTATGGCTGTTGATCTGATGGAACGTCAGCCAGTCCTTCCACGCATCGAGCGGCTCCGACGCCACAAGCGCCGACAGGCCGGTGATCGCGTTCGCGTGATAGGCACCGAACTTGCCGGCCTTGTCGAGTCCGGCCGCAGCGAACCAGGCGCCCCAGTCGATGCCCGGCGCTTTCTTGGCGAAATCGGCCTTCGTCCAGACGTCGGCCGATTGGGTAAAGTCCTCGCTCTGTTCGCGGCTGGCGTGCGCGCGCGCGATCTTGAGTTCGAGGTCGTAGATGCGCTTGGCCTTCGCCGCCGCGTCGCTCTGCCCCGCCGCGCTCAGCAGCTTTTCGATATAGGCCTGATAGTCGGTGCGGATCTTCGCCATCTTGGGGTCGGACGACAGATAATATTCGCGCTCGGGAAGCCCGAGGCCGCCCTGCAGCATATAGGGAATCACGTCGCCCGGCGTCGCGAGCCCCTGTGTCACGAAGATGCCGAAGAGATTTTCGGTGCCGAAATCGGTGGCGTTGAGGGGGTCGACGTCGGCGCGGGTCTGTTCGCCGAGGACCCTCGACAGCGCCGCCTTGTCGGTGATCGCGGCGAAGCGCGCGAGGTCGGCGGCGACCGGTTTGATACCCGTCGCGTCGATCGCCTGGGTGTTCATATAGGCCTTGTAGAAGGCCGCGATGCGCCCTTCGTCGGTGGTCGGCTCGCCGCCCTTCTGGACGATCGCGCCGACGAGTTCGCGGACGCGCTTCTCGGTTTCGAGGAAGGCGATGTAGAAGGCGCCGATCGACGAACGGTCGGCAGGAATCTCGGTCGTTCTTTGCCAATTGCCGTTGGCATAGGCGTAAAAGTCGTCGCCGGGCTTTACGCTCGTGTCCATCGCGGCCTTGCTGATCCCGAGTTCGGTGCCGACAGTGTAGCTGGCGTCGGCCTGGTCAGTCTGGTCGCCCTTCGAACAGGCGACGGGCCCCCCGACGATCGCGGCGGTCGAAAGCAAGATGGCGAAGACGGCTTTTTTCATGGGAATGACCTTGTTTCTAACGGGCATGCAGGGGGCATAGGCCTGTGACGAACCGGTTTCAACGCCAACCATTTTCGGCCTGCGGTCCTTGTCGCTCGACGAGCGGCGGGATAGTCCGGCCCGACTTCAGAGGAGAATTCGAGACGTGAGCGCACCTGTTCTGGGCACGATGGTGAATAGCGAAAGCGACGCGTTCCGCGCCAATGCCGCGCACAATCGCGGCTTGCGCGACGAGCTTTATGCGCGCGTCGCCGAGGCCGGCCTCGGCGGCAACGAAAAGTCGCGCGAGCGACACACGAGCCGCGGCAAGCTGCTGCCGCGCGAGCGCGTCGAGCGGCTGCTCGATCCGGGCTCGCCCTTCCTCGAGATCGGCCAGCTCGCCGCGTGCGACATGTATGGCGGCGAAATCCCCGGCGCGGGGATGATTGCTGGCATCGGGCGCGTATCAGGGCGGCAGGCGATGATCGTCTGCAACGACGCGACGGTGAAGGGCGGCACCTATTATCCGATGACGGTGAAGAAGCATCTTCGCGCGCAGGAGATCGCCGAGGCGAACCGCCTGCCCTGCATCTACCTAGTCGACAGCGGCGGCGCGAACCTGCCGCATCAGGATCAGGTCTTTCCCGACCGCGACCATTTCGGGCGCATCTTCTTCAACCAGGCGAATATGTCGGCGAAGCGTATCCCGCAGATCGCGTGCGTGATGGGAAGCTGCACCGCGGGCGGCGCTTACGTTCCCGCGATGAGCGACGAAACCGTCATCGTGCGCAATCAAGGCACGATCTTCCTCGCTGGTCCGCCGCTGGTGAAGGCAGCGACGGGCGAAGAGATCAGCGCCGAGGATCTTGGCGGCGGCGACCTGCACGCGAAGAAATCGGGCGTCGTCGACCACCTCGCCGAGAATGACGAGCATGCGCTGACCATCGTGCGCGATATCGTCAGTCATCTCGGCGCCGACGAAGGTTTCAAGGTCGAAATGAAGGACCCGCGGCCGCCGAAATATGACGCCGAGGAGCTCTACGGCATCATTCCGCAGGATGTGCGCGCACCCTATGACGTACACGAGGTGATTGCGCGCATCGTCGACGGCAGCGAGTTTCACGAGTTCAAGGCGAATTACGGCAGCACGCTCGTTTGCGGCTTCGCGCATATCTGGGGCATTCCGGTCGCGATCCTCGCGAACAATGGCGTGCTGTTCAGCGAGAGCGCGGTCAAGGGCGCGCATTTCATCGAACTGGCGCAGCAACGCCGCATTCCACTGCTCTTCCTTCAGAATATCTCGGGCTTCATGGTCGGCGGCAAATATGAGGCCGAGGGCATCGCCAAGCATGGCGCGAAGCTGGTGACCGCGGTCGCAACCGCAACGGTGCCGAAGATTACCGTGCTGATCGGCGGCAGCTTCGGCGCGGGCAATTATGGGATGTGCGGGCGCGCCTATAGCCCACGCTTCCTCTTCACCTGGCCCAATGCGCGGATCAGCGTGATGGGCGGCGAACAGGCGGCGTCGGTGCTGGCCACGGTCCACCGCGACGCCGACAAATGGACGGCGGAGGAAGCCGAGGCCTTCAAGGCGCCGATCCGCCAGAAATATGAGGACGAAGGCAACCCCTATCACGCCACCGCGCGCCTGTGGGACGATGGCATCATCGACCCCGCGCAGACCCGCGACGTGCTGGGGCTGGCCTTCTCCGCGACGTTGAACGCCCCGGTCGAAGACCGCGGTTTCGGCGTGTTCAGGATGTAATGACGATGATCACCTCCCTCCTCATCGCCAATCGTGGCGAAATCGCCTGTCGCATCATCCGCACCGCGCGCGAGATGGGCATAAGAACCGTTGCGGTCTACTCGGATGCCGACGCCAAGGCGCTGCATGTGCGCGAGGCCGACGAGGCCGTGCATATCGGACCCTCGCCGGCGCGCGAATCCTATCTGATCGGCGAAAAGATCATCGCCGCCGCCAAGGCGACCGGCGCCGAGGCGATCCATCCGGGCTATGGCTTCCTGTCCGAGAACGCCGAGTTCGCGCAGGCGGTCGCCGATGCGGGGCTCGTGTGGGTTGGACCGAAGCCCTCGTCGATCACCGCGATGGGGCTGAAGGACGCCGCGAAGAAGCTGATGGCCGACGCCGGAGTGCCGGTGACGCCGGGCTATATGGGCGAAAATCAGGATCCCGCTTTCCTCGCCGAACAGGCGGCCGGGATCGGCTACCCCGTGCTGATCAAGGCGGTCGCGGGCGGCGGCGGCAAGGGGATGCGCAAGGTCGACGCTGCGGCCGATTTTGCGGACATGCTCGCGTCGTGCCAGCGTGAGGCGGCCGCCTCGTTCGGCAACGACCATGTGCTGATCGAGAAATATATCCTGACCCCGCGCCATATCGAGGTGCAGGTTTTCGGCGACACCCACGGCAATGTCGTCCACCTGTTCGAGCGAGACTGTTCGCTTCAGCGCCGCCACCAGAAGGTGATCGAGGAAGCCCCTGCCCCCGGCATGGACGAGGCGACGCGCGCCGAACTCTGCGCCGCTGCGGTCCGCGCCGCGAAGGCGGTCGACTATGTCGGTGCGGGGACGATCGAGTTCATCGCCGACGCGTCGGAGGGCCTTCGCGCCGACCGCATCTGGTTCATGGAGATGAACACGCGGCTTCAGGTCGAGCATCCGGTGACCGAAGAGATCACCGGGATCGACCTCGTCGAATGGCAGCTCCGCGTCGCGTCGGGTGAGCCCATCCCGCTCAAACAGGACGAGCTCGCGATCAACGGCTGGGCGATGGAAGCACGGCTTTATGCGGAGGACCCTGCCAAGGGCTTCTTGCCCTCGATCGGCACGCTCGAACTCTTCCAGCTTCCCGAACATAGCGGCCGCGTCGACACCGGCGTCTATGAGGGCGCCGAAGTCTCGCCCTTCTATGACCCGATGATCGCGAAGGTCATCGCGTGGGGCGAGGACCGCGAGGAAGCGCGCGAACTGTTGTCGGAAATGCTAGAGGACAGCGCGATCTGGCCAGTAAAAACCAACTCGGCGTTCCTGATCAATGCGCTCGATCATCCCGATTTCGTCGCTGGCACCGTCGATACCGGCCTGATCGGCCGCGACGGCGACGCGATGGCCGAGGAGCCGGTGCCGACGAGCCAAGCGCTCACCAACGCCGCGATGGCGATGGTGCCGCGCGCGCTGCAATCGGGCTTCCGTCTCAATGCGGCCGATGTGCGCAGCGCGCCGTTCCTGCTCGACGGCAAGCGCGTCGAGGTCGAACTGCATGGCCCCGGCGCCGAAGCACCTGCCCCCGCGATGCTCGTCGCCGAGGCTGGGTCGGTGTGGCAGCTCGCGCCATGGCGCGCCGACGCGAGCGCGGGCGGAGCCGCCGGCGACGGCGCGATCCTGTCGCCGATGCCCGGCAAGGTCATCGCGGTCGACGTCGCCGCGGGCGACAAGGTGACCAAGGGGCAGAAATTGCTGACGCTCGAAGCGATGAAGATGGAGCACAGCCTGACCGCGCCGTTCGACGGTGTCGTCGCCGAACTCAATGCGAGTGCCGGCGCACAGGTTCAGGTCGAGGCGCTGCTCGCGAAAATCGAGAAGGAAGAAGCATAATGGCCGGCAAATATTTCGACGAATGGCAGATCGGCGACACGCTGGCGCACGACATCCGCCGCACCGTGACCGAGACCGACAATCTGCTGTTCACGACGATGACGCATAATCCGCAGCCGCTCCACCTCGACATCGAGGCGGCGAAAGCTTCGGAGTTCGGCCAAATCCTCGTCAACGGCACCTTCACCTTCAGCCTGATGGTCGGGCTGTCGGTCGGCGATACGACGCTCGGAACGCTCGTCGCGAACCTTGGTTACGACAAGCTCGTCATGCCGAAGCCGGTGTTCATCGGCGACACGCTGCGCGCGGAAAGTGAGGTCATCGGCCTCAAGGAATCGAAATCGCGGCCGAATGCAGGTATCGTGACCTTCCTGCACCGCGCGATCAACCAGCAGGGCGAGATCGTCTGCCAGTGCGAACGCTCCGCGCTCATCAAGAAAAAGGACGCCTGATGCGCCTCCGTTCCCTCCTCTTCGTCCCGGGCGACCGGCCCGAACGCTTTGCCAAGGCGGCGGCCTCGGGTGCCGACGCGATCATCCTCGACCTTGAGGATTCGGTTGCGCTCGCGAACAAGGAGACGGCGCGCGCCGCGATCGCCGATTATCTGGCCGGCGAGCGCGAGGTCATCACGCTGGTGCGCGTCAACCCGCTCGACGGCCATATGACGGCCGCCGACGTCGCCGCGATCGCGGGCGCGCGTCCCGACGCGATCATGCTGCCCAAAGCCGAAGGCGCGCCAAGCATCCTTCAGCTCGACACCGTGCTGCGCAGCGAATCGGCGCAGGGCGCCTCGCTGCCCGCCGTGCTGCCGATCGCGACCGAGACGCCCGCCGCTATCTTCACCCTCGGCAGCTACCGCGAAGTGAAGGACCGGCTGCTCGGCCTGACTTGGGGCGCCGAAGATCTGCCTGCCGCAATCGGCGCGACGACCAGCCGGAACGACGACGGCAGTTATACCTCGCCCTATGAGACCGCGCGCGCGCTGACGCTGTTCGCCGCGCATGGCGCGAATACCGCCGCGATCGACACCGTTTTTCCCGCGATCAAGGACGAGGCCGGCCTTGGCGCCTATGCCGCGCGCGCGCGGCGCGACGGCTTTACCGGCATGATGGCGATCCACCCGTCGCAGGTCGGCCCGATCAACGCCGCCTTTACCCCCTCGACCGACGAGGTGGCGCGCGCGCAGGCGATCGTCGATGCGTTCGCGGCCAACCCCGGCGTCGGCGTGCTCCAGGTCGACGGCAAGATGGTCGACGCACCGCACCTCAAGCAGGCGCATCATATCCTGTCGCTGGCGGATTGATTATTCATCGTCATCCCGGCGAAGGCCGGGATCTCACCCTATCGTGTTGCCGCACCGACGAGATCCCGGCCTTCGCCGGGATGACGAGATAGGAAGCGGTGATTTTGTCCGACCCGACCTAGGCCTTGCGCCGAAAGGGCCGATGCCGCTTCATCCAAGACTTGCCGCGATGCCAGCTTTTCCTGAGGCCGCGCTCGGTCAGGCTTTCGAACATGTCGTCGGGGCTCGTCGGATCGAGCAATTCATTCTCGGCGATGAATTCGTCGAACGGACCCGGCTTGGTCAGATCGAGCAGCTCGAGCGACCGCCCGCTGCCGCGAAGCGCCTCGATCGTCGCGATCAGCGATCCTGTCGCATCGAACCGGCTGCCGACCTCGGCCGGATCAACGTCCAGATGCTCGGCGATCAGCGATTCGCGCAGGCGCCGGATCGCAGGGCCGGCGCCGGCGTTCGCGGGCAAGGCGGCGTCGATCGTCACGTCGCATTCGCTGTCGAGCCCCATCGAGCGATTGTTCATATTGGCGGAGCCGACGCGGATCATCCGGTCGTCGATCACCGCGGTCTTGGCGTGGACATAGATGGGATCGCCCTTTGCCGTCCGCGGGAAATAGACCTTCAAACGGTCGCCATGCTTCGCTTTCGCGATTTCGCGGACGAGCTGCACGCGCGCGGCGTCCATCGCCATCTGTTCGAGCCAGCCATCGGCCGTCTCGGGCATCACCATCACGAATTCGGGCGCGTCGTCCTCGTCGAGCCGCTCGGCGATCGCGGCGGCGATCTTGGCGCAGGTGAAGTACTGGTTTTCGAAATAGATGAAGTGTTTCGCCGCCGCGATCATGTCGAGATAGAGCTGTTCGATCTCGCGGATTTCGCCATAACCGTCATATTCGGCGCGCGTGCGCGAAATGGCGACATCGACGCCCTCGAAGTCGGGCTCCAGATCGTCGGGCCAATTCTCGCCCTTGCCCGTCAGATCGCGGAGCGGCTTTTTCGTCGCGCGTTGCCAGCGTTCATTACCGAGGTCGGCGAGCGCGTTGCCGACCGGCCCCGCCAAGATCATCGTGCTGTCGTGCCACGGCATATAGGCCTTGCCGTCGGGCGCGGTGCGGTGCGGATCGCCATCCTTGTGATCGCGGGTATCCCAGCGGCGCGACCCGACGTCGATGCCGCCGCACACGGCGAGATGGTCGTCGAACACCGCGACCTTCTGGTGATGGCTGCACCCGACGGGATGCGCGCTGTCGAGGCGGAAGCTGATCGATCGCGTCAATTTCCAGCGCGCGACCATCGACAGGATGCGCGGCATCGCGAATTGTTTCAGCGCACCGAAATTCCAGCGCAATATGTCGATATCGCGATCGGGCTTTTCCTTTGCGAGACGAAGCAAATAGTCGCCGAGCGGTTCGCCCTTGCCGTCCTTGCCGGGCTTGAGCGCGATGCGCGGGTCGAAGTCCCAGCCGATGAGCAGGATACGCTGTTTCGCGTCGGCCATCAGTCGTTCGAGCAGCGCGTAATAGTCCGCCGCATCGACAATCATGCGCGCCTTTTCGGCGCGTTCTATCCGCCAGCAATTGCGGCCTTCGACGACTATTGGTGCAAGCTCTGTCCCCATCGCCGCCACCACGCATGATGGCGGCGATAGTTGCAAGTCCTATCGATCAGGCTGCGACGAACTGCTCGGGCGTCAGCGCCATCATCGCGTCGCTGCCCGCCTCGATCTTGCGGCGGAGCGACCCGGCGTCGGGCAGAAAGCGTTCGGCGAAATAGCGCGCGGTGACGAGCTTGGCTTCGAGGAACGCCTTGTTGCCGCGTCCCTCGGCGAGCGCCTTCTGCGCCGCTTCGGCCATCATAAGCCACATCGAGCCCAAGGCGACGATCCCCAATATGTGCATATAGTGATGCGCGCCGGCGCCGACATTGTTGGGGTTCGCCATGCCATTTTGCATGAACCACATCGTCGCGGCCTTGAGCTCGCCATTGGCCTTTTCGAGCCGGCCCGCGAAATCGGCAAGCGCCTCATCACCCTTGGCGCGGCCGCATTCCTCGTCGACGATCGCGAAGAAAGCCTGGATGGCGCGCCCGCCATTTTGCGCGAGCTTGCGGCCGACGAGGTCCATCGCCTGCACCCCGTTGGCGCCTTCGTAGATCATCGTGATGCGCGCATCGCGGACATACTGCGACATGCCCTGTTCTTCGATGTAGCCGTGGCCACCGAACACCTGCTGCGCATTGGTCGCGACCTCATAGCCCTTGTCGGTGCCATAGCCCTTGATGACCGGAGTGAGCAGACTGACCAGATCGTCGGCGCGCTGGCGCTCCTCCTCGCTCTCGGCGACATGCGCGAGGTCGACCTGCAGCGCCCCCCAGGTGCAGAGCGCGCGCAGCCCCTCGACCGTCGCCTTGCCGTCCATCAACATGCGGCGCACATCGGGGTGGACGAACAGCGGATCGGCCTTTTCTTGCGGATCCTTGGGCCCGGTGAGAGCGCGGCCCTGACGGCGATCCTGTGCATATTGCACGGCGTTCTGATAGGCGACATCGGCCTGGCCGAGCCCCTGGATGCCGACGCCGAGGCGCGCGGCGTTCATCATCACGAACATCGCGGCGAGCCCCTTATTCTCCTCGCCGACCATCCAGCCCTTCGCGCCATCATAGTTCATGACGCATGTCGAATTGGCATGGATGCCCATCTTGTGCTCGATCGACCCGCACGACAGCGTGTTGCGGTCGCCGAGCGAGCCGTCGTCATTGACGAGGAACTTGGGCACGATGAACAACGAGATGCCCTTGACGCTGTCGGGGGCGTCGGGGGTCTTGGCGAGGACGAGGTGGATGATATTCTCGGTGAGGTCGTGCTCGCCCGACGAAATGAAAATCTTGGTGCCGGTGACGGCATAGCTGCCGTCGCCGTTCGGCACCGCCCGCGTGCGGATGAGGCCAAGATCGGTGCCGCAATGCGGCTCGGTCAGGTTCATCGTCCCGCCCCAGTCGCCCGCGATCATCTTGGGCACATAGGTCGCCTTCTGCTCGTCCGACCCCTTGACGAGGATCGCCGCGGTCGCGCCCTGCGTCAGTCCCGGATACATGGCGAACGCCTGATTGGCGGCGTTGCGATATTCCTCGACCGGAAAACCGATCACATGCGGCAATCCCTGCCCGCCGAATTCCTCGGGCGCGGTGAGCAGGCCCCAGCCGGCTTCCGAATAGGCCTTATACGCTTCCTTGAATCCCTTGGGCGTCGTCACCGACCCGTCGTCGTGGCGCGTGCAACCTTCGAGGTCGCCCGACTGGTTGATCGGAAACAGCACTTCCTCGCAGAATTTTCCCGCCTCGGTCAGCACCGCCTCGATCATGTCGGGGGTCGCATTGGCGAAACCGGGCAGGTTCGAATAACGCTCGATCCCGAGCACGTCGTTGAGAAGAAACAGCGTGTCCTGCACGGGAGCGCGATAGACGGGCATGGGAAATCCTTCTGAAAAGCAGTTTCGATGTCAACTTGCCTGGGGAGAGGCAGAGGGTCAGCAGCCGTGCGGCCTATTGGCCCGCGTCGACTTTCTTCACCGTATCGATGAAGCGTGACAGCTCATCTACAGCGCTGTCAATATCGTCGCGCTGGCGGCGGAGCAACGCAATGCGTTCCTCGCATTTTTCGATCGTCACCTGCCGCTGCAATTTGCGGCCGTCGCCGACGTCGTAAAGGTCGATCATCTCGCGAATGTCGGCAAGGCTGAACCCGGTGCGCTTCGCGCGCAATATCCACGCGAGCCGCGCGCGATCGCGCTTCGAATAGATACGCGACAGCCCCTTGCGCGACGGGCTGATCAGGCCTTCATCCTCATAGAAACGCAGCGCACGCGCCGTCACCCCGAACTCGGTCGACAGGTCGGTGATACTGAATTGCTCGCGCCCCAGATGATCGGGCGTATCGATATGGGCGTGGCCGTAGGGTTCGGTCATGCCGAGGAAACTAGTTTCCGTTGACGTGAACGTCAATAGCGCCGGATCGGCCGATTTCAGGACAGGTCAGCCCGCGCAGGGATGCGTCATATTGCCGCTTCGCTCGGTGATCCGCAAGTCCCTCGCATCGTCCGCCGACCAGCTCGCGCGCGGCAGCCGCAAACCCGAAAGCGAGGCGCGGTTCGGGCACAGCCGCGCGCATTGCGGCGGCAGGCGGCCCGGCAGGCGCAATTCATCCTCTTCCTCGTGCACCAGCGCCTCGCAGCCCTCCGCACCGGCGAAGCGCATCCGCCATTTGTCGCCCTCGCGCGCCATCGTCCCGGTCGCAAGGCAGGACAGGGTCGTTCCGAAGGAGGCGGTGACCGCGAAGCGCCATTTCCCGGTCCCGTCGGGAACGACGCACATCGCGTCGCGGCCGAGGTCGTGCCGGCGCTCGAACACGCCGACCGGCGAGTCCGTTTCGGGACGGACGACGCCGCGCTCGCGCGCCGCGACCTCTAACGGATTGCGCGCGTCGATCCCTTTCGTATCGGGCTCGGGCCGCCCGCACCCCGCGAGCAGCGTCGCCGCCAGCACCAGAAGGGCTTCAGCCTTGCGCATCGTCCGCCAGAAAGGTCAGGCGGCCATCGGCCTCGACGCGGCGATAGAAACAGGAGCGGCGCCCGGTATGGCACGCGGGACCCGCGGGCCGCACGCGCAGCAGCAGCGCGTCCTGATCGCAATCGACGCGCATTTCGACCATCGTCAGTCCGTTGCCCGAGGTTTCGCCCTTGCGCCACAGCGAGCCGCGCGAGCGCGACCAGAAATGCGCCTGCCCCGTCTCGCGCGTTATTGCGATCGCCTCTTCGTTCATATGCGCGACCATCAGCAGCACATGGCTATCGGCGTCGGTCACGATCGCGGTGACAAGGCCCGCGGCATCGAAACGCGGAAGAAATCGGTCGGTCGTGTCGCGCTGATCATCCATAAATGGCGCTCTAGAGCAGGATTAAGGCCGCTGCCACCCCGTCCGGCGCACCCTGTGTTACAAATGCGTGATTAGGGGGGCGACATTTGCGATTGCCGTCCCTATATGCGCCGCAGTCACTGCCCCCCTGCCCCTGGCCCCGACCCTGGAATGACATGCTGACGACCCATCCTTTCGACGACGACAAGCTCCGCGAGGAGTGCGGCGTATTTGGTATTCACGGCGCCGACAGCGCCGCCGCGGTTGTCGCGCTGGGGCTTCACGCCCTGCAGCACCGCGGACAGGAAGCCGCGGGCATCACCGCCTTTGACGGCGAGGATTTCCACACCCACCGCGCGATGGGCCATGTCGCGGGCAATTTCGACCGCGACGACATCATGCGCCAGTTGCAGGGCGCGTCGGCGATCGGCCATGTCCGTTACTCGACGACGGGCGAGACCGCGCTGCGCAATGTCCAGCCGCTGTTCGCCGACCTCGCGACCGGCGGCTTCGCGGTCGCCCACAACGGCAATATCTCGAACGCCGCGGCGCTGCGCAAGGTGCTCGTCCGCCGCGGTTCGATCTTCCAGTCGACGAGCGATACCGAGGTGATCATCCATCTCGTCGCGACCTCGAACTATCGTTCGCTGCTCGACCGCTTCATCGACGCGTTGAAACAGGTCGAGGGTGCTTACTCGCTGATATGCCTGACCGCCGAGGGCATGATCGGCTGCCGCGATCCGCTGGGCATCCGTCCGCTCGTCATCGGCAAGCTCGGCGATGCGCATATCCTGGCCTCCGAAACCGTCGCCCTCGACGTCGTCGGGGCCGAATTCGTGCGCTCGGTCGAACCCGGCGAACTCGTCATCGTCCGCGACGGCCAGTTGACTTCGCACCGTCCCTTCGCCGAGCAGTCGGCGCGGCCGTGCATCTTTGAATATGTCTATTTCTCGCGCCCCGATTCGATCGTCGATGGAACGAGCGTCTATTCGGTGCGCAAGTCGATCGGCGCCGAGCTCGCGCGCGAAAATCCGGTCGACGCCGACCTTGTCATCCCCGTGCCCGATTCGGGTACGCCCGCGGCGATCGGCTATGCGCAGGAATCGGGCATTCCGTTCGAACTCGGCATCATCCGCTCGCACTATGTCGGGCGCACCTTCATCCAGCCCGGCGACAAGGTCCGTCACCTGGGCGTCAAGTTGAAGCATAACGCCAACCGCGCGCTGATCGCGGGCAAGCGCATCGTACTGATCGACGATTCGATCGTGCGCGGCACGACGAGTCTGAAGATCGTCCAGATGATGCGCGACGCCGGCGCCGCCGAAGTGCATATGCGTATCGCGAGTCCGCCGACCCAGCACAGCTGCTTTTACGGCGTCGACACGCCCGAACGCGCGAAATTGCTCGCGGCGCAGATGACGGTCGGTCAGATGGCGAATTTCATCAACGCCGACAGCCTGGCCTTCCTGACGATCGACGGCCTGTACCGCGCGCTTGGCGAAGCCGAGCGCCAGCATGACGCCCCCAAATATTGCGATGCCTGCTTCACCGGCGACTATCCGACCACGCTCACAGATTTCGACGAGCATGGGCTGGAAGATCAGTTTTCTCTGCTCGCCGAACGGGTTGTCTGACACAATGACGAACAAGTCTGAAGAACTGGCGGGCCAGGTCGCGCTCGTCACCGGGGCGAGCCGCGGCATCGGCGAAGCGATCGCCGAAGCACTGGCGGCGCGCGGCGCGCATGTCGTGATCACCGCGCGCACGGCGGGCGGACTCGAGGAACTCGAGGATCGCATCCATGCCGCGGGCGGCAGCGCGACGATCGCGCCGCTCGACCTCACCGATGGCGACAGCATCGCCCGGCTCGCGAGCGCGATGGCCGAACGCTGGCAGCAGCTCGACATGCTCGTGCTCAACGCCGCGATGCTCGGCACGCTGACTCCCGTCCCGGCGATCGATGGCAAGGAATTCAACAAGCTGCTGACGCTGAACCTGATCGCGCAGCAGGCGCTGATCGCCAATTTCGATCCGCTGCTGCGCCGCGCGCCGAACGGCCGCCTTCTCGCGCTGTCGAGCGGCGTCGCTCGCGAACCGCGGGCCTACTGGGGCGCCTATGCCGCGTCGAAGGCGGCATTCGAGACGCTGGTGACAAGCTATGGCGCCGAAATGCGTAATATCTCTACCCTGCGCACAGCGATCCTCGACCCCGGCGGCACGCGCACCCAGATGCGCGCGCGTGCCTATCCGGGCGAGGATCCGCAAAGCATCAAGGACCCGGCTGCGGTCGGCGAATATGTCGCGAAGCTGATGGTCGAGGGCTTCGACAGCACCGCGTCCCACGCCCTGCCGAAGGTCATGGAAAAAGCTTAACGCCATCTTCGTTTTCCTGCGCTAAGATGCTCACACAAGAGGGTTTGCGAGGTCGCGGGAAATAATGATCAAGACACTTTTTCGATCGGCGGTTGCCGCTGTGGTCGGCATCCTCGTGGCTTTCGGGCTCATCTGGCTGGCGCAATATGCCGGCAGCGAAGTTTCGCCCTCTGAATATGATGTTGCGACGGGCGAAATTTTGATCCCGATCGGCTCTACGGTCGCTCTTATCGTTGGCTGGTTTCTGGCTACCTTTGCAGGCAGTTGGCTTGCCATGCGGATTTCCGGCGAAACCGGCGCTGGATGGGTGGTCGCCGGCGCTGTTATCGGCGCCGCCCTCTATACCGCCGTGGACTTCTCCGACGCGTGGTGGATCATGGCGCTGGGCGCCCTCGTGCCGCTTTTGGCGGTCTGGCTGGCGCAGCGCGCGGCGGCATCTGTCGTCGAATAGCGATTTTGTCATCCCGCCCAAGGCCGGGATGACATAAATCAGTTTGCGGCCTCTTTATCCACCGCCGCCTGGACACTCTTGTAGAATGCCTCGCGCGCCGCGCCGACCCCTTCGGGGTCGGTCGCGGTCGGCCAGTTGCCGTTCGACGCGATCACCAGCTTCCGCTTGGGATCGATGAAGATTCCCTGCCCAAAGATTCCCTGCGCCGCGAAGCTGCCATCGTCGTTCGTCCACCATTGGTAACCGTAACCACGCCCCGGCACGTCGATACCCGCCTGCTTGGTGGTGGCCGAAGCAAGCCAGTCATCGGGCAGCACCTTCTGGCCGCCCGCGACGCCGCCGTTAAGGATGAACTGGCCGAAGCGCGCATAATCCTTGAGGCTCGCAGACATGCAGCAACCGCTGATTTCGTGCCCCGTCGCGCCGAGCATCCACACCGCGTCCTGCTCCATGCCAAAGGGCTGCCAGATCTTTTCGGACAGATATTGCGACAGCGTCTTGCCCGTCGCGCTCGACACGAGCACGCCGATCAGATTGGTCTCACCGGTCTTGTACACCCACTTCGATCCCGCAGGCGCTTCGCGCGGCAAGGTCTTCATATAGCTGACCGTTATGTCCTCGCCCGCGACGGGCTTTTGCAGATTGAACTGCGCGACGTCCGACTTGGGATCGGTATAATCCTCGTTCCATTTGACGCCGGAGGTCATCGTCAGCAGCTGCTTTACCGAGACATCGTCATAGGCCGAGCCCTTGAGCCCGGGGATATAGGCGGTAACCTTGTCGTCGAGGCTCTTGATATAGCCATCCTTCACCGCCGCACCGACGAGCGTCGAGGTGAAGCTCTTCGCGACCGAAAAGCTCGTCCAGCGTCCCGCCGCGCCATAGCCGAGCGCATATTTCTGGAGGCGGACCTTGCCGTCCTGCACGATGACCAGCCCCGCGTTGCGCTGCTTCGCCATATAGGCGTCGACATCGCCGCCAAGGTCCAGCGGCGTGCCCTCTGGCAGCGGATAGACGGGCCCGCCCGACTTCACCGTGTTCACGACGACCTTAGGGACCGTCTCCATCGTCCGGAAAGCGGCGTCGCGTTGATCTTGGGTCCAGAACAGCACATTCAGATCCTTTGGCAGTTGATCGGTGGTTTGCGTCGTCGCGGGCGCGCTGCATGCCGCCGCCGCGGTGCCGAGCAGCACCGCCGCCAAAAATCTTCGCATATGCTTTCCTCCCCTGTTTTCAGACTATCTTTTCAAGCGTAACTTGCGCGACGTCGATCCCGCCGCCGCGAAAGCCGCCCTCGCAATATTGCAGATAATAGCGCCAGAGCCGCACGAAGCGACCATCGAACCCCGCCGGAAGTTGCTCGGCGGCGACCGCCGCGTCGAAGCGTTCGCGCCATTGACGCAACGTCTCGGCATAATCGCCGCCGAACCGGCGCACGTCGCGCCACGCGAGACCCCTCGCCTCGGCGAGCGCACGAAAGCGGCTTTCCGAGATGAGGCAGCCGCCCGGAAAGATGTAGGCCTGGATGAAGTCGCTGCTCGCGGCATAGCGTTCGAACAGCGCGTCGTTGATCAATATATACTGGATCGCCGCCTTGCCGCCGGGACGCAGCAGCCGCGCGATCGCGTCGAGATAAGCGGGCCAATAGGCCTCGCCCACCGCCTCGACCATCTCGACGCTGGCGATCGCGTCATAGGGGCCCTGCGCGTCGCGATAATCGCACAGCTCGATCCGCGAACGCCCCGACAGGTCGACCGCGTGGAGCCGCGCGTCGGCGATTTCGGCCTGCGCCGGCGACAGGGTGATGCCGGTATAGAGCACGTCGTGCCGTTCGACCGCGCGTTCGGCGAGCGCGCCCCAGCCGCAGCCGATTTCGAGCAGCCGGCTTCCCGAACGCAGGTCGAGCCGGTCGAGGATCGCATCGACCTTCGCCGCCTGCGCATCCTCGAGCGACTGGTGCGGGTCGGCGAACAGCGCGCTCGAATAATTCATCGCAGAATCGAGCCACAAGCGATAGAAATCATTACCTAAATCATAGTGGGCATGGATGTTCCGTTTGGCCCCACGGCGGTCGTTGCGATTAAGCCAATGGATCGCGCGGTTCAGCCAGCGCCAAGGCCCCCGCGCGCGCCCGACATTACCCAGCGCCTCGCCATTGCGCATGAACAGGTCGAACAGCGGCACCGGATCGGGCGACGACCATTCGCGCGCCTCAAACGCTCGATACCAGCCAACCGACCCCGACAGCGCGAGCCGCGCCAGCGCCGTCCAGCTATGAAGATGGACGACCGCCATCGGGCCTTTTCCACGTCCGCCGAGCAGCCGGACGCTCCCGTCGGGCAGATGCCCCTCGATCGTGCCGTAAGCCAGCCCTGCGTCGATCCTGTCGAGCATATGGTGGAAGATGCGCGCCGGCGCCAGCGCCATCAGCCGCGCCATCCCGCCGCCCGCGCGATAGGCGCGATCGGCGCGGAGCAGTTCCTTACCGCGGCGCGGGCTGACATGCGTGTTCATTAACACCTTCCTGCCCCAAACGCACCGCGCTGACAATCGGTTGAAACGCACGCCGCCATGACGTCACATGCGTACGGTCATTCAGGATAGCTTGCCGTATCGGGCGCGGCCAGCCGCACCTGAAACTGCTCCTGCGCCAGTGGGTGCATGAAACGCTGGTCGCGGAGCAGGATGGCCTCGCCATCCTTTTGCGCCACGGGCATGCGCGACCAGAAGAGGAACGCGCGCGCCGCCGGATCGGCCCTGACCCAGGTCGCAAGTCGCGGATCGTCCATGCCCGTCGGCGCGCCGGTCAAATCGACCTCGCCGCCAATGCCCGGCACGAAACTCGCATTCCCGTAACGATCGGCGGTTCGCCAGAAGATGTCCCGTTTCCAGAATGCGAGCGGCGGCGGGCTCGCAACGACCAACGCGTCCTTATGCCCGCCAGCTTCGAGCGCGCGCGACGTCATCCGCTCCGCGGCCCCGGTAATCAGGCCATTGGCGAAGATATAGCCGCATACGAAGATGAAGCCGATCCACGCCGGCAACTGCCAGGTCGCCACCGCGCGCCGTTCGCGGCGGAAGGACATCCAAATCGACACGCCCAGCGCAATCCATATCCACAGGTCGATGATGAAGATGCTGTCGCCATAGAACCAGCGATGGCTGAACGGCTCGAGGAGGCGGATGCCGTAATTGTTGAGCCAGTCGAGCGCCGGATGACTGAGGCAGCCGATATAGGCGAGCGCAAGCAGCCAGCCCTTATGGAGAGGCAGCCGATCGGCGGGCCGCTTGCCGCGCCGCGTTTGCCAGCGGTCGAAGGCGAGCATCAGCCCCCAGAGGATAAGCGGCAGTACAAGAAGGGCAATCGGCCCGTGCGTGATCCCGCGCCGCATCGCCAGCGATTCGATCCCGTAGATCGCGCAGCCGGCGTCGATATCGGGCAGGTTCGCCGCGATGATCAGCGTCGGCATCGCAAGGCCGGTCTTTTTCTTGAGCCCCATCTGGCCCAGCAGTGCGCCGACAAGGCTATGCGTCAGATTGTCCATGCGAATCTATAAATCCGACCCGGAGAGCCGCCGCCAGATCAGAGTTCGGGCCCGCCCTCGGTTACCGTCCAGGTCTGCCCCTTTTTGAGCAGTCCCTGCAGATCGGCCTTCTTGCCTTCCGCCGCCGCCTTGTTCTGGCGCACGACATCGGCCTCGAAGGTCGGGCGCGGGTCGTCGTAGAGGATACCGAGCGCCATCGGGAATTCGCCGAAACGCATCTCGACGAGCATGTGCGCGACGCTGCGGTTGGTGACGTCGTGCACGATCACGCCCGCCGCTTCCCAGTCGCCATCGACGACATCGACGGTCTTGAGATGCAGCGCCTCCGCATCGAGCGCGATACCCTTGGTGCCCTTGGCATAGACCATCGGCTCACCCTGCTTCAGCCAGAGCTGGCGGTCTTCGGCGCCCTTGGGCGCGGCGAAATCCTCGAACACGTCTTTGTTATAGACGATACAATTCTGGAAAATCTCGATAAAGGCGGCGCCCTTGTGCGCATGCGCGGCTTTCAGCACATTCGGCAATTCCTTCGACACGTCGAAGCCGCGCGCGACGAAGCGCGCGCCCGCCCCCAATGCAAAGGCCGCGGGCTGCGCGGGACGATCGACCGAGCCATAGGGCGTCGAAGGGCTCGTGGTGCCGACGCGGCTCGTCGGCGAATATTGCCCTTTCGTAAGACCGTAGATCTCATTGTTGAACAACATGATCTGGCAATCGAGATTGCGGCGAATGAGGTGCATCGTGTGGTTGCCGCCGATCGACAGCCCGTCGCCGTCGCCGGTGACGATCCAGATATCGAGCTCGGGATTGGCGAGCTTCAGCCCGGTCGCAAATGCCGGCGCGCGGCCGTGGATCGTGTGGAAACCATAGGTTTCCATATAATAGGGGAAGCGCGACGAGCAGCCGATGCCGCTGACGAATACGGTGTTCTCGGGCGCCGTCCCGATCTCGGGCATCGTGCGCTGCACCGCTTTGAGGATCGCATAGTCGCCGCAGCCAGGGCACCAGCGGACTTCCTGATCGGTTTCCCAATCCTTGAGCGTCGTCGGGCGCGCGATGGTCGTCATTTCGTTCATTTGAGCACCGTGAAAAGAATGATAGGAAGGAAGGCGGCGGCCCCAAGGACATAGAACATCGCGGTCAGTTTCTTCTGCGAAGGGTTCAGGTCGCGAATTCTCATGCCAACGCCTCCTCGATCGCGCTCTCGATTTCGGCGATGGTGAAGGGCTGGCCCGACACCTTGTTCACCGGCTTGGCGTCCACCAGATACTGGTCGCGCAACACGGTCTTGAGCTGTCCCGTGTTCATTTCGGGCACGATCACCTTGTCATAGCTCTTCAAAAGCTCGCCGAGATTGGCGGGCAGCGGCCAGATGTGGCGAATATGGATATGGCTGACGTCGGCGCCCTGCGCCCGCTGGCGGCGCACCGCCTGATGGATCGGGCCGAAGGTCGAGCCCCAGCCGACGACCGCGAGCTTGCCGCCCTCAGCGCCCAATTCGACGACCTGATCGAGGACCTTGATCCCGTCGATCTTGGCCTTGCGGATGTCGGTCATCGCCTGGTGATTGCCCGGCGCGTAATTGATGTGGCCGGTGTCGACCTCTTTCTCGATCCCGCCGATGCGGTGGAGCAGGTCCGGGGTGCCGGGCTTGACCCACGGGCGCGCGAGCTTTTCGTCGCGGCCATAGGGTTTGAAGCCGCCCTCGGGCACTTCAGTCAGGAACTCGACCGGGAACGCCTCATAGGTCGTAAGATCAGGCACCGCCCAGGGTTCGGCGGCGTTCGCGATATAGCCGTCGGTGAGCAGCATCACCGGGGTCATATATTGCACCGCGATGCGCACCGCCTCGATCGCGCATTCGAACGCGTCGCCGGGCGAGCGCGCCGCGACGACGGGCATCGGCGCGTCGCCGTTGCGGCCGTAAACCGCCTGATAGAGATCGGACTGCTCGGTCTTGGTCGGGAGGCCCGTCGATGGCCCGCCGCGCTGCGAATTGACGATGACGAGCGGCAGCTCGGTCATAATCGCGAGGCCCATCGCCTCACCCTTCAGCGCGATGCCGGGGCCCGACGATGACGTCACGCCGAGCGAACCGCCGTAGCTCGCACCGATCGCCGAACAGATCGCCGCGATCTCGTCCTCGGCCTGGAAGGTCGTGACGTCATATTCCTTGAGCCGCGAGAGGTGATGCAGGATCGCCGACGCGGGGGTGATCGGATAGCCGCCGAAGAACATCGGCAGCTTGGAGAGCTGCGCGCCCGCGACGAGGCCGAGCGCAATGCCCTCGGCGCCGGTGAGCGTGCGATAGAGGCCCGGCGCGACCGGCGCGGGATCGACATGATGCTGCTTGAGCGGCCCCGCCAGCTCGGCGGTCTCGCCATAGGCGTGCCCAGCGTTGAGCGCCGCGACGTTCGCCGCCGCCAGATCGGGCGCCTTGGCGAACTTGGCATTGAGCCAGTCGACGAGCGGCTGGCGATCACGGTCGAACATCCAGAGCGCGAGCCCCAGCGTCCACATATTCTTGCAGCGCAGCGCCTCTTTGTTGCCGAGCCCGAAGGGTTTGACCGCGTCCATGGTGAGCTGGCTGATGTTGAGTTTCAGCAGCTGCCATTTCGCGAGGCTGCCGTCCTCAAGCGGGTTGGCGTCGTACTTCGCCTTGGCGAGATTGCGGTCGTTGAACTCACCCTCGTCGGCGATGATCAGCCCGCCGGGCTTAAGTTGTGGCACATTGGTCTTGAGCGCCGCGGGGTTCATTGCGACGAGTACGTCGGGCGCGTCGCCCGCAGTGTCGATCGCCGACGAACCGAAATTGATCTGGAAGGCCGACACGCCGAACAGCGTGCCCTGCGGTGCGCGGATTTCGGCGGGGAAATCGGGGAAGGTCGCGAAGTCATTGCCCGCGAGCGCCGAAGACAAAGTGAATTGCCCACCGGTCAGCTGCATCCCGTCGCCGCTGTCGCCGGCGAATCTGACTACCACCGCATCCGAAAGGGGGGACTGCCGCTCGCCGTCGGCCCGGTCCTCTACCGCTGTCGCCATTTTTTCCTCTGCCTCAAATCTTGCGAACCTCTGACATGGGCGTAGGCCTCTGCGCCCCAAGCCGCAATTGAGAAAAAATTGTGCGCCGCAAAGGGTGAAGCGCAGGTGAGTTTCATTTCGGGATTGAATTTGCCCCGCCGATACCGAATAGCATGGCAAAAATATCGATCAGGGAGAGATGCGAATGACCGACGGCACCACCCAGCAGGCGCGCCCCGACGTGGCGGCTTTCCTCGCCTTTCTGAATGCACAGGAAGGCCCGAAGATGGAGGAGCTGCCGCCCGCGGGTGCGCGCGAGATGTTCCGGGTGATGGGTCAGCTTGCTGACGTTCCGCGCGGCGAGATCGCGAAGGTCGAAGATCGCACGATTCCCGGCCCGGCGGGCGATATTCCGATCCGAATCTATGACAGCCATCCGGGCCGCGAAACGGGGCCGGTTATGGTCTTCTACCACGGCGGCGGCTGGGTGATCGGCGATCTCGATACGCACGATCCCTATTGCGCCGAGGCCGCGCGGCAGCTCGACATGCCGGTGATCGCGGTCGACTATCGCCTCGCGCCCGAGCACCCCTTCCCCGCGGCGCCGGAGGATTGCGAAGCTGCGACGCGCTGGGTCGCCGACAATATTCCCTGCACCGGACTCATACTCTCGGGCGAAAGCGCTGGCGGCAACCTCACCATCGCGACCGCGCTGACGCTCCGCGACAAGCCCGCATCAAAGCCGGTCATCGCGATCCATCCTATCTATCCCGCGGTCACGACGCACAGCGACTGGCAGAGCTACCGCGATTTTGGAGAGGGTCATTTGCTGACCCAAGGCAGCATGACCTGGTTCGGGAATCACTACGCCGCCGATCCCGCCGACTATCGCGCCTCGCCGCTCGATTTCCCGGCGGAGGGCCTGCCGCCGACCTTGCTCATCACCGCGGGTCTCGACCCCTTGCGCGATCAGGGTCGCGCCTATGCCGCAAAGCTGATCGAAGCCGGCGTGCCCACCACCTATCGCGAGGCGAAGGGCAATATCCACGGCTATATCAACCTGTCGCAGGGCATCCCGAGTGCGCGCGAAGATATTCGCGGTGCATTGACAGTATTGAAGGCGATCGTCGCCGAAGCTACCGGGGCGCGATGATCGACCACAGCAAACTTCCCTATCGCCCCTGCGCGGGCGTCATGCTCGCCAACCGCCACGGCCGCATCTTCGTCGGCCAGCGGCTCGATACGACGACCGAAGCGTGGCAGATGCCGCAAGGCGGGATCGACGATGGCGAGGATGCCGAAACGGCGGCAATTCGCGAACTCGGCGAGGAAACCGGAGTGCATGCCGGGCTGGTCGAGATCATTGCGCGCGGCCGCGAGGAATATTTCTACGACCTCCCCGATCATCTGATCGGCAAGATGTGGGGCGGCAAATATCGTGGCCAACGCCAGCATTGGTTTTTGATGCGCTTCATGGGCGAGGACAGCGACGTCAACATCCACACGAAGCATCAGGAATTCCGCGCTTGGAAATGGGCCGAACTGGGTGAGATCGAGAAGCTGATCGTGCCCTTCAAGCGCGCGCTTTACCGCGGGCTGGTCGAGGAATTCGGCCCGCTCGTCTGATCCCTCAGCGCCACCGCGGAGCGGAAGACGTCGGCAAACATCGTCGGCGTCAGCCGTCCGGTGTTCGTGTTGTAGCGCGAGCAATGATAGCTATCGACGAGATGCCGCCCATCGGACAGCGCGTGGACCGCGCCATGCGCGAAAGGGTACGCGGCGAGGCGCTCGCCTGCGGCACGCAGCGTCGCATCGTGGGCGATCCGTCCGAGCGCGATGATCACGCGCACGTTCGGCAAGGCCGCAAGCTGACGCTCGAAAAAGGGCCGGCAATTTGCGATTTCCATCGGCGTCGGCCTGTTCTGCGGCGGCAGGCATTTGACGCTGTTGACGATGATCGCGCCGTCGAGCGACAGACCATCGTCGATCCGCGCATCATATCGCCCCCGGCTCAGCCCGAATTCGGCGAGCGTTGCGAACAAGAGGTCGCCGGCATAGTCGCCAGTGAACGGTCGCCCGGTGCGGTTCGCGCCATGCTTGCCCGGCGCCAATCCCGCGAACGCCAGCCACGCATCTGGATCGCCGAAGGCGTGGACGGGCGCGTTCCACCAGCCGGGATGCTCGGCCCGGCATTCGCGCCGCAAAGCGACAAGGCGCGGGCAGCGCGGGCAATCGCGCGGCGGCTCGGTTCCGGCCAATGGGCTACCAATTTCCATGCGTCTGCGATAGGCGCGAGGGCATGAGCAACGCAATGCCGCTCCCCCTTTATGCCATCGGCCTCGGGTCGAATCGCCGCCACGCACGTTACGGCGACCCCCGGGCCGTGCTGCTCGCCGCGCTCGCGGCGCTCGTAAGCGACGACATCGAGGCCGTCGATGCGAGCCCGATCATCGCGAGCGATCCGCTCGGCCCGTCGCGCCGGCGCTATGCGAACGCCGTCGCGCTCGTCGCCTCGCAACTGAGTCCGCCCGAAATGCTCGTGCGCCTGCAAGAGATCGAAGCGAATTTCGGCCGCCGCACCGGCCAGCGCTGGAGCGCGCGCACGCTCGATCTCGATATATTGCTCTGGTCGGGCGGCGCCTGGTCCGATGCGAGCTTGAAGATCCCTCACCCCGCGATGGCACAGCGCGCTTTCGTGCTCGGCCCGCTCCGCGCGATAGCCCCCGAATGGCAGCACCCCTTGACCGGACGCAGCATCCGCCAGCTTGCCGCGCGCCTGACGCGTCCGAAGCCGGTTGACCGGGGCGCCTCGGCGCACTAGGGCGACGGCTCACTTCGCAAGCCCGCTTCGGCGGCGCCGCGATGGGCCCTTAGCTCAGTCGGTAGAGCAACTGACTTTTAATCAGTAGGTCGCTGGTTCGAACCCAGCAGGGCTCACCACTATAAAATCCACCATTTTCTGACAGATTGAACGGCTCCCTGATTAGGGCGGATTCGGTTGAAATAAGTATATGGTCAGGATCGCGCGTCACGTTGCGGATAAGTGCAATTCCTCCTGCCCGCTGCCACAGCAAGCCGCATCACGATGTGATCGACGGGGGAAGGTATGGAGAAGCCGACGCTGCTCGAGCGGATGCAATCAGCGGGCATGGAGCAATGGCTGGACCATCTAGCGGGCCAATAGCCTATTCGAGCAGCCCCCCCGTTCGATCTGCTGCTGGATTTCGAGCATCCGGCGCTTGATCGCGACGCGGTTCTTCCGCACGTCCGTGATGCCGGCCTCGGCGCCGAGCGCGTCGGTTCGTCGCGCATGGCGTCGGTCTGCAGGCGAGCAATGCGTTCCTGCTCCTCGCGCGAGATAGCCAGCTGATAAGCCGTCTCGCGGCCCTGCACGGTGATTTCGTCGGCGTCGCCATAGAGATTATCGATGATCTTGCGGCGAGCGTCGGCCTCCTCGCCGGTGAGCGTCTTTTTGCGCACAGCCTCGTCGATATCCTTGCGGCGCATCTCGGCTTCGAGTGCGAGCGCCTGGCGGGCGATATCGGCGCGCGCGGTCGCCGACGTGGCCACCTGTTCCTTGGCTCGCGATTCTTCGAGCTGAAGCTGGCGCAGTTCCTGTTCGTTGCGAAACTGCGCGTCGAGGGGATCGTCCGCGGCGCGGGTGCGAGGGGTTCTGGTCTTTTTCGGGGTGGCGGTCGATCCCGCGGGCGCCGATTGGCTGCCGTCGAGATCAACGCCCTTGGCATTGCCGAGTGCGCGCGCCTCGATTAGCTTGCGCAGGCCCCTTTCCAGATCTTGCTCGGCCTCAATTTTTCGCTCGGCTCGGACAATCTGCGGGCTCTTGCGGCCTTCGCGGATGGCACCCGGATTTGCGGCGCGGGCAGCGCGCAGATATTCGTTGAGCACCGCCTGTCGCCCCTCTGTACGAGGAACAGTGAGGGTCCGGTTGCCGCCGGGCCCTCACTTCTTCATAAGAGCTCCTTGTGCGGCAAGAGCCGCTGATGTGCCTGGATGAGCCCGCATATCTCGAACCGTTCGAGATATTGTTCGGCCGTCGGCATGGTGACGGTCATGGCCTCACGGTGCCGCTTGCACGCCGCGATCGCCTTGTTTTCGTCGATATCGATGATGTTGACGATGAAGTCGTCGGGGTGGACGACCTCGATCCCGAACTTCGAGACCACCTCGACAGGAAAATGCTTGAGGTTCGCTGTGATGATCCCATGGCACCGACCGACGATCGCCGCGGCGAGGACGTGACGATCGTCGGGGTCCGGAAGCTCCAACGCTTCTATGAATGCGGCATAGTCGGTCACTTCGGCATCGGGAAATTGCGACGTGAAGATCGCCTGGAGCCGGTCGACTTTCGTATCGTCGAGATCGGCGTGCCGTCGCTGGATGCTCCGCCGCCACTCGGCGAGAACGTCTTGCGACCAGACAGGGCGAAGCAGCCGCGCGTCCGCAAACCAGAGCAAAGCTCCCCGCAGGAATGCTGGGTGGAGCACATTGGCGTCAAGGAAAGCGGAATAGCGGCCGACGAGCATCTCAGTCCTTCGATCCCACGCGTTCGTCGTCGATCAGGCCATATTCCTCGTCGAGCTCGGTCATCGAGGCCAGCGCCTTGCGGCGTTCGAGGACGGTCTTCTCACGATAGTTAAGCACTTCGCGCGCCAGAAGCTTTCGATGCGTTCCCACCATGCGGTAAGGGATCGCTCCTTCGCCAAGCAGCTTGACCAGATGCGGCCGCGAGACGTTCAGAAGGTCAGCGGCCTGCTGGGTAGTCAGCTCGGCACTTACCGGTACGACGGCGACAGCATTGCCATTGCCCATTTCGACGAGCATCTTGATGATGGTCTGAAAGATATTCGCGGGGATCGTGATCGGCTCGACAGGCTCGGCGTCAGGCGCCTTGGCGGTAAAGCTGATCGAGGCACTGCGATCGAAGCGCGAGAATTGCCGCGCAGCCGTGCGCGCGGCATCGATTTCGTCGACACTCGGTTCGTGCACGTCTTCCAGATTTACGGGCAGTGCAGCCATGACAGTCTCTCCTTCGCGGTCGTGCCCATATAGGGCATAAACGAAATAAACGCAATAGACGAAATAAACGAAATGGATTCCTTCATCCTTTACGCATCAAGCTTCGTTTCTATCCTCGGCCGAACCGATCATGCGCAGATCGAGGTGGAATAAACAGCGACCGCGGCGAGACTCGGGCCAATGATACAGACATCAAACCCGCAAAATCCGCTTCGCACAGAAGAGCCCATATCGAACAGTAACGACCGCACTAGTGCGAGTTGGCCTAGTTCGCGAGGGCGGACATGAGACGCGAATTTGTCGCCATCCTTGTCGTGATCGACTGACCGCTTTCAGGCATGAAGCAAATTAGGCCGGAACGGCCGACATGAGGCGTATTCTGTTGAAAAACTCCGGCGACGCATCTCGCCCACGCCTCCGTCGTAATAAACATGTACGAAGAGGCCGGGTGGCGATCCAAAGTTATGTCGTAACTAGAAATGCGCTAATATTTGTACTCGCGCCGAGGTGCCCAAAGCTGTTTACAGAGTTTTTCAACAGAATAAGGCGCAAAGCGGTCGGCAGGATGGGGGCGGCGACATGGCGGGGCTTCAGACCGAAGCTGTCTCAAAGGTTGCCCACCTCAAGCGCACCATGGTCGCCGCCAGACGGAGGTTATGAGCTGTAAAGCGGAGCTGGATGGTCGGACCGTTCACGCAAAGCGTATTGTGGATCTCGGCGGGAAGATAAACCTGCAGCTCCTTGGGTTGCACAACGTCGACCCGCGCTCAGCGAGATGCGGTCCATCGCCCGGTCGTTCGATACAAGCGTAAGTCCCCCGCCTGGAAGGCGACGCCGGGTACCGGCGGCCGCGCCGGCTCGTCACGCAGGCGTGCGACGCGGTGCTCCGTACGGACATCTAAGCCTTCGAGCCATTGGCCTTACCAAATATGACGAGACGGCCCCCTAATCTATCAAAATTGGCACGAGGGACTAATGCGCCCGGCTCGGGGCCCGACAGCTCGGCGCCGGCCCATTCCGAATTTAGGGTTAGAAATCAACCATTGTCGACGCGACTCGCCTGTGGCCCGGTCGAATCTTGGTTTTCTTCGTTGATCACATCCTTCCGCTGCCCATGCCGTGCAGGCACGGCGGTGGCGGGACATGTGGCGCGCAACCTGAGCGTAATCCCGACCATTTCGAAATTGGTAAGGCCTATTGTAAAATTGGACTGACAGGACTATCCCGCGACAGGATACACGACGTCAAATCGATCGCCCGTGACCCAATCAGGACGATGGATCTTGGTGCACATCGAAGGGAGAGTAGAATGAGTCGAGATAGCCGCAGCCGTCACCTGCTTGTTTCAACGAGTTTGCTGAGCTTGCTGATCGTGTCGCCAGCGCATGGCCAGACCACCACGCAACAGTCGGCCGAACAAACCAGTGCGACAGGCGAGAACGCCGCCTCCTCCCAGTCTGACACGCAAGAGATCATCGTCACCGGTTTCCGTGGTTCGCTTAATAGCGCGCTGAACCTGAAGCGGCAGGAAACCGCGGCCGTCGACAGCATCGTCTCCGAAGACATCGGCAAATTTCCCGATTCCAATCTCGCGGAATCGATGCAGCGCATTCCCGGCGTCGCCTTGTCGCGCGGTGATGGCGGCGAAGGGCGCAATATCTCGGTTCGCGGTCTCGGCGCGCAATTTACTCGCGTGCGGATCAACGGAATGGAGGGCACCTCGCAGGTCAGCGGCAGCGATATCCGCGGCGGGGTCGCCACGGGGCGCTCGTTCGACTTCGTGACCTTCCCGACCGAAATCTTCTCCGCGCTTTCGGTCCGCAAGACGACTTCCGCCGACGTCGAGGAAGGTTCGCTCGGCGCGACGGTCGACCTGCGCGCACCCCGGCCGTTCGACCAGAATGAGGACTTTGTCTTCTCGGGCACGGCACGCGGAATCTACAACGACATCAGCAAGAAGGCTGATCCGCGGCTATCCGCACTCGTTTCCAAACAGTTCGGCGATACGTTCGGCGTGCTCGCCAGCCTTGCCTATTCGAAGCGTCACATCGACGAATACGCCTATTCGGCGGTCGACATCCTGCCGTCCTACGTCGCCGGGCAACAGCAGCCGGGCGGCATCATCTTCCCCTTTTGCACGCCCGTCGGCTACACCTATGGCGGCGTGCCGGTGGACAGCCCCGCGCCGGGCTATGCCAATGGCGGCACCCCGGTCGGTGCCGATGCCAACAACTGCAGCGCCGGCAACCCCCGCACCAGCACCAAGGAGGCTTATGACTATATCATGAGCCGAACGGGCGTGTCGGGCCGCCCGGGCGGTGGGGTGTTCCTCCCGCGCCTGCCCCGTCCGGTGAAGGGCAGCCAGAATCAGGAGCGCATGGCCGGGTCGCTTACGCTGCAATGGAAACCCACCGACGACACCGACATCTCGCTCGACGGCCTTTACTCCCGCTTCAAGGTCAATCGCCTCGACACGATGCTCGATGCACGCTCGATGGGCCGCACCGCCGCGAACAACGGCCAGCCGATGATGTCGATCCGCGAGATCGAAGTCGATGACAACGGGTCGCTGATCCACGGGCTGTGGGACGGCGTGGACTTGCGGTCGGAAATGCAGGACGAGCATTTCACTTCGACGTTCCGCCAGGTGAACCTCAACATAGACCATCGCTTCTCCGACACGTTCCGCGTCTTCGGCCTTGCCGGCATCAACGATTCCAAATTGAACGTGGATCGCCTTCAGGTCGCTATGGATTCGAACGACACGGACAATTTTTCGATCGACTTCCGCGACAATCCGGACATCCCGAAGATCGGCTACGGCATCGACCTGACCAATCCGGCCAATTTCCTCTATGGCCCGCCGCTGGCCGACGGCACGCAGCGCGGTCAGATTTCGAGTTTCATCCGTAAAAACACGATCGTCAGCAAGACCTTCGAACTCAACGGCGAGTGGGAGGCGGCGCCGAACTTCACCGTTCAGGTGGGTGGCCAGTATCGCACCAACAAGTATACCGCGCGCGAGCGCCAGCTGATCCCTGCCCAGTCACTGCCGCAGTTGCTCCCCGCCGGCGTGTCGCTCGCCGACATCACCTTCGTGACGAAGGGCATCGGCAAGAATCTGAACGGCCAGATGCAGGATTTCCTTGCCATCGATCCGGACAAGTTTCGCGAGGCGGTGAATTTCAGCAGTTATCAATATTGCAACCTCGAGTGCGCCAAGGGCACCTATGGCGGGGTCGACGAGAAATACACGTCGGGCTATGTCATGGTGAGGTTCAACACCGAAGACGCCTTGCCGTTCGCGCTGCGGGGCGATGCCGGTGTCCGTTATGTCCGCACCAGCTTCGACACCTATGGGCCGATCCCCACCGCCGCGCCCGCCGGGTCGCCCTATCCCACGCAATATGTGATCTCAAGGGTGGATCGTTCGTACGAGGACTGGCTGCCGTCGGTCAATCTCGCCCTTGACATCACACCCGACCTGATCGCGCGCTTCTCGGCAGCGCGCGTGATGTCACGTCCGTCCTATGGACAACTCATCCCCAGCGGCAGCGCGAACATCGTGATCCGCACTGCATCGATCACCAACCCCTATCTCGATCCGATCCGGGCCAACACGCTCGACGCCGCGCTCGAATGGTATTTTGCGCCCGGTTCGTTGCTGTCAGTTGCCTATTTTTACAAGAATATCGAGACCTATATCCAGAACACAAACCAGCTGGTGCCGTTCCGCGATCTTGGGCTCCCGCTGTCGCTGCTCGAGGGCACGGGCACGGGCGTCACGCCCGACGAACTCTTCAGCGTGACGCGCAGCAACAACACCGACGGCGGTCCCCTGCGCGGGTTCGAGGCGAACCTCCAGCTACCGTTCCGTTTCCTGCCAGGGGCGCTCAGCAATTTCGGTCTGCTCGCCAACTTCACGCGCGTGCGATCGAGCATCAATTACATCATCTCGCCAACCCTCACGCGCAAGGCGCCTCTCGTCGGGCTCTCGCCGGAAACCGCCAGCGCCACGCTCTATTATGAAGACGACAAGTTCAGCATCCGCTCGACGCTCAACTATCGTGCGGCCTTCCTCACCGGCGTCCCCGGTCCGACCGACAGCGACGCGAACCTAAACGCGAGCTCGATCTTCGTCGACGCCTCGGCCTCCTACAACATCAACGACAATATCAAGCTCGTCGCCGAGGTGTCGAACATCACCAACGAGACCAACCGCCTCTACACTGACACAACGCGGAAAGACCCGCTCTACACCTCCTATTTCGGTCGCACGTTCAGCCTGGCAGTCAATTTCCAGTTCTGAGCTTCGCATCTCGCCGTGAGCATCGATCGGTTTTCCGGACAAGCTCACGGCGATATGTTGCGGTATATCAACGACAAATTCTACAGGGCCCAGCCGACCCGCTTCCCGTAACGAGAACAGGAAAATCGCATGAAGATCCAGTCCGCCCGCGTCATCGTGACATGTCCGGGGCGTAATTTCGTCACCTTGAAGATCGAGACCGATCAGGGGGTTTTCGGAATCGGCGATGCGACGCTGAACGGGCGCGAACTCTCGGTCGTTTCCTATCTCGAAGACCATGTCATCCCTTGCCTGATCGGGATGGACCCGCGCCGGATCGAGGATATCTGGCAATATCTCTATCGCGGCGCCTATTGGCGGCGCGGTCCCGTCACCATGTCGGCGATCGCGGCGGTCGACACGGCGCTTTGGGATATCAAGGGCAAGATGGCGGGCATGCCGATCTATGACCTGCTCGGCGGAAAGAGCCGCGACGGCGTGATGGTCTATGGCCATGCCAATGGCGCCGATATCGCGGAAACTATCGACGCGGTCGGCCATTATATCGACCTGGGATATAAGGCCATTCGCGCGCAATCAGGCGTCCCGGGGATCAGGGACGCCTATGGTGTCGGCCGCGGCAAGCTCTTCTACGAGCCCGCCGACGCGGCGCTGCCGTCGCTGACGATCTGGGATACGAAGAAATATCTCGCTCATATCCCCAAATTGTTCGAAAAAATCCGCGACACCTATGGATTCGAGCATCATCTGCTCCATGACGGTCATCATCGGATGACCCCCATCGAAGCCGCCCAGCTCGGCAAGGCGCTGGAGCCCGCAAAACTGTTCTGGCTCGAAGATGCGACGCCGGCGGAGAATCAGGACGCGTTCAAGCTCATTCGGCAGCATACGACGACCCCGCTGGCCGTCGGAGAGGTTTTCAACACGATCTGGGACTGCAAGGAGCTGATCCAGAACCAGCTGATCGATTATATCCGCGCGACCGTGGTCCATGCCGGCGGGATCACCCATCTGCGGCGGATCGCCGACCTCGCCGCGATCTATCAGATCAAGACCGGCAGCCATGGCGCGACCGACCTGTCGCCCGTGTGCATGGGCGCGGCCCTCCACTTCGACACATGGGTCCCCAATTTCGGAATCCAAGAATATATGCGCCACACGCCCGAGACCGACGAAGTCTTCCCGCACAGCTACCGGTTCGAGCAGGGATATATGTATGCCGGCGACGCGCCGGGGCATGGCGTCGACATCGACGAGAAGCTGGCGGCGAAATATCCCTATCAGCCCGCCTATCTGCCCGTCGCCCGGCTCGAAGACGGAACGATGTTCAACTGGTAGGCTGCCTCGAGGCGGCCCAGCCCGAGCCGATGCATGGGCAACCGCCAGCCCCGTTTCCCCGATCCGTCGCGGTCAAGCGATGATGTCTTCGGGGTGCCATCCCGAAGGGAGCAGGCCGCCTTCGCCGAACAGCCTTGCCATCGCATCGGGGCCTGCCGCCGCTTCGCGCAACTTGTCTGCAAGCGGGTCGTCGATCGGACGATCGCTCCTCAGAATGGCAATCCATGCCGCGATCGCTACTTCGATCGACGGGCAACGCGTCCCGCGCGCCTGATGCCAGGCCATGGTTTCGAGCCAGCGCTGTGGGATCTTCTGGCTGCCGTCCATCGCGATCTGGATCAGCCGGTGGTCGAGCGCGGGGTTGGCGAAGCGGCCCAGCAACGCATCGGCATAGGCGGCGAGATCCTGCCCCGGCGCGGCGTCGATCGTCGGCGCGGCTTCGCCCAGCATCAGCCGTTCGATGACCGGACGGATTTCGGGATCGGCGATCGCCTGATGGACAAATTCGTGTCCGCGCCCCAGTCCGATATAGGCGAGCGCCGAATGCGCGCCGTTGAGCATGCGCAGCTTCGCGGCCTCATAGGGCGCGACGTCGGCCACCAGTTTGGCGCCTCCAGCTTCCCAGCGCGGGCGCGGGCCGGCGAAATCATCCTCGATCACCCACTGGCTGAAAGCTTCGGTGACCACCGCGCCCTCGTCGCGTGCGCCGAGCGCGGCTTCGACCGCGGCACGGTCGGCGTCGGTCGTGGCGGGGACGATGCGGTCGATCATCGTCGCGGGACAGGTGCATTCGCCATCGAACCACGCCGACAGGTCGGGGTGATAGGCGGCGAGATATTCGCGCATCAAACGGCGCA
>NZ_JNFC01000022.1 GCF_000756385.1 Sphingopyxis sp. LC363 | reverse complement strand
CCGTTCGCCCGGTCGCCCCCCTATCAGCATCGGGGGCAAGGGGGGTGTACGGGGTGGGGGGGGGGGGCATCAGGGACCAGACCGATGCCCCCCACCGCTCCTTTGAGCGGAACACTCGGGAACAAATGATAATATACAAGTGCCGTGCCAGTTTCCGGTCCTCGCGGATTCCGGCGCAAGACGCTGGTTAGCGATTTCTTACCGATGACGAACGGTGTCAAAAATTCCGACAGATGTGATCCTCCCTGTGCCGAAGGCATGGGGAGGGGGACCGCCGGCGTAGCGGGTGGTGGAGGGGCTGCTCCGCGCTACCACCTCCCCATCGCTGCGCGACAGGGAGGATCAACAAGCGTTCCGCTTCGTTCAGCAAGCGTTCAGCCCTTTGACTACATTTGTAGTCGCATCAGATCGACGGGTGCCAATGGGAGGGGTCCGCATGGCAGAACGAGCAAGCGAGTCGGAGATGCAGGTGCTGTCGGCGCTGTGGGACAAGGCCCCGCAGACCGCCGCCGACCTGACCCGGCGTATCGGCACCATCAACGGCTGGACGCAGGCGACGGTCAAGACGCTGCTCGCGCGGCTGGTCCAGAAGGGCGCGGTGACGGCCGAGGCCGACGGCCGACGCTATCTCTATAGTCCCGCGATCGAACGCGCCGACGCCGTGGGCGAGGAATCGCAGCGTTTCGTCGACCGCCTGTTCGGCGGCCGCGTCAGCCCGCTGATTGCGCATCTCGCCGACCGCGAGGCGCTCTCCGATACCGACATCGCCGAGATCGAGGCGCTCTTGAAGAAGCTGAAGTCGTGAGCGCCGCGGTGCTGCTGGGCGCGTGGGCCGACACGCTGATCACCACGGCGGTTCTTGTTCTGCTGGTCCTGATCGTCCGCAAGCCCTTTGCGCGGCATTTCGGCCCGCGGCTGACCTATGCCTTATGGGCGGTGCCGGCCCTGCGGCTGGTGCTGCCGCCGCTGCCTTTCGCCGACCCGGTGATCGTGATGCCCGCGCCCGTGGTTGAGGCGGTAGAGATGGCGCCGGTCGGCTTACCGGTCGCCGCGCCCGCAGCGGTCGCCGAGCCCTTCTGGTCGCTCGCCGAACTGACCCCGCCCCTCTTCGCCATTTGGGCGGCCGGAGTGGCCGCCGTGCTGGCTGCGGCGATGGTGTCGCACCGCCGATTTCGGAGCGAGGTTCTGAACGATGCCGTCGAGCTGGAGCCCATCGGGGCCATCCGGCTGGTGATGTCCAATGCGGTCGACGGCCCAGTCGCCTTTGGCCTGTGGCAGCGTTATGTCGTGGTGCCGCACGATTTCTTCGCGCGCTATGTCGCCGAGGAGCGCGCGCTGGCGATCGACCATGAACTGTCGCACCATCGCCACGGCGACCTTTGGGCAAACAGCGCGGCGCTCGTGCTGCTCGCGACCCAATGGTTCAACCCCTTCGCCTGGCGCGCGATCCGCGCCTTTCGCTTCGACCAGGAGGCCGCGTGCGACGCGCGCGTCCTGAGCATGGTCGATCGGGAGGAGGCCGATCGGGAGGGCCGCGACCGGACCGCGAGCTATGCGACCGCGATCGTCAAGGCGGCGGTCGGCCCGCGCCTGTCGCTCGCCGCACCGATGGCGGTGCACGACAATCTGCAGGAGAGGCTGACGATGTTGACGCGGCAGGATATTTCGAAGAAGCGCGGCCTTGTCGGACGGCTGCTCGTCGGCGGCGCGACGCTGGCGGTGCTCGCGACGACCGCGACGCTCGTTCCGGCGGGGATCGTCGTGGCGAAGGCGCAGACGGCTGATGTCCCGGCGCCGCCCGCTCCGCCCGAAGCGCCGCTGCCGCCCGAAGCCCTCGAGGCGCCGGGGGTCATGGTCTTCACCGAGCATCGCGACGATGTCACGACCGACGAGAGCGGCAAAAAACGCGAAGTGCATCGCATCGTGATCCGCGAGGATGGCGCAAAGGCGCCCGCCGCCATGTCCGCCCGCATCGATGGCAAGGACGAGGCGCGGCGTATCGAAATCCGCACCCCCGGCAGCCTGTCGCGCGACGATGTGCTCGCGACGCTCAAGGAGCAGGGCATCTCGGGCAAGCGCGCCGAAGCGATCGCCGACAGGCTGGAAGCGAAACGCAAGGAGCGGATCCGCACCGTCATGGCGCCGATGCCCCCGATGCCGCCCCTGCCGCCGATGCCGCGTGTCGCTTGGTCGATGGACGGCAAGACGATGATCATGGGCAAATGCGGCGACGGCACGAAGGCGGCGCCGCTCGTCAAGCAGGAAGAGACGGACGGCAACAAGCACAGCAGCGTCCATATGTTCTCCTGCGGCGACACGGCGGAGAGTGGGGCAGCACGGCTGTCGGCGCTCAAGAAGGCGCGCGACAGCTTCGCCCAGGCCAAATGGGCGCACACCATGTCGGAGGAGATGCGCGCCAAGGTCGCCGCCGATCTCGAAAAGGCGATGGCCGATATGGAGAAATCGGGCCACTGAGCCCGACCAGCTTCGACGCCGGCCTTTGCTCCCCGGTGGGGCCGGCGGCAGGGGCGGGGAAGGGAGCGGCCCATGTCGCTCCCTTTTTCGCGTCCCGATTTTTGGCCTTCGTCCCTTTTCCTTCGCGGCGTGCGATGCCACATGGGCGGCATGAGCGACGAAAAGCCATGGCCCGACAGCATCCGCGCCGGCGAGTGCGAACAGCATGAGCCGCTGGTGCGCCGCGTGCTCGCGCCGAACCCCTCACCCTATACCTTCACCGGCACCCAGACGTGGATCGTCGGCGCGGGCAGCGATGTGGCGGTGATCGATCCGGGTCCGACCGGGGCGGGGCTGAGCATCGGCGATCCCGCCGACATCAACGGCGCGGGGCATGTCGATGCCATCCTGCGCGCGGTGGAAGGCCAGCGCGTCGCGGCGATCCTCTGCACGCACACCCACCGCGACCATTCGCCTGCCGCCGCGCCGCTCAAGGAAGCGACCGGCGCGCCGATCATCGGCTGCGCGCCGCTGGCGCTCAACGACGATGGCCCGCGCGCCGATTCGGCCTTCGACGCCGATTATGCGCCCGACCGCATCCTGACCGACGGCGAGCGGATTTCGGGCGACGGCTGGACGATCGAGGCGGTCGCGACACCGGGGCACACCTCGAACCACCTCTGTTTCGCGCTCGTCGAAACGGGGGCGCTGTTCACCGGCGATCATGTGATGGCCTGGTCGACCAGCGTGGTCAGTCCGCCCGACGGCGACATGGCGGCCTATATGGCGAGCCTGTCGAAACTCTATGATCGCAGCGACTGCGTCTATTACCCCGCACACGGTCCCGCGGTGACCAGGCCGCGGCAACTGGTGCGCGGGATGCTCGGCCATCGCAAGCAGCGCGAGCGGCAGATATTGCGGGAACTCGAAAAGGGCACAAGCGTCATCCCCGAGATGGTCAAACATATGTACAAGGGGCTCGACCCGCGGCTGACCGGGGCCGCCGGCCGATCGGTGCTCGCGCATCTGATCGATCTTGAAAATCGAGGCCGCGTCGCGCGCGATGCCGAAAGCTGGAGGCTGGTGGCGTGAGCAAAGGCCCGTTCCGCGCCGCTCTGGTCGCGATCCTCGCGCTCGCGCTGTTCTTCGGCTGGCGCGCCTGGCAGGACTGGCAGCGCGGCTATGATCCCGAAACCGTCGTCGCTGCGAGCCTCCAGGGATTGCAGGAACAGAATGTGCTGGTGCCCTTCACCGCGCGCTATGTCGCGGTGGTGACCTCAACGCAGAGCCGGCTCGGGCTGAGCGCGAAGAAGACACTGATCATGCCGGGCACCGTCCGCTACGAACTCGACCTCGGTAAGCTGAAACAGTCGGACCTCGACTGGGATGCGGCGACCAATGCGCTGACCGTCACGCTGCCGCCGCTGCGGCTGGCGGGGCCGGAGATCGATATCGATGCGATCAGCGAGTTTCGCGACGGTGAAATCCTGCTGACGCTGACCGACGCCGAACAGACGCTCGACGCCGCCAATCGCAAGCGCGCGCAGGAAGAGCTGATCAAGCAGGCAAAGGGCGCGACGCCGATGCGCCTCGCGCAGGGCGCTGCGCGCGCCGCGGTCGAGCAGAGCTTCGCGATGCCGCTGAAGGCCGCGGGCATCGACGCGAAGGTGACCGCGCGCTTCGCCAACGCATCGGCTGGGTAAAAACCGGGCTTTTCGCGCTTTTGCCGCTACGCTATTCTTCTGTCGGATCGGGCAGGGGGAATGGGCATGGCTACAACGGCAGGCGGCGCCGCGCGCGTCGAGCTTTTCTGGCATCGCATGGCGATCGGCCTCGCGATCTTCATCGTCTTCGGTTTTCTGCAATTCGCGCTGCGAGGCTTCGTCGATCCGGTCGCGGCGCCCTTTTGGGTGCATATCCACGGCGTGGCGATGCTGGCGTGGCTGGCGTTGCTGATCGCGCAGCCGACATTCGTTTCGCGCGACAATCTGGCGCGGCACCGGCAACTCGGGCGGATCGGCGGGCTGCTCGCGATCTTCATCACCTGCCTCGGCATCTTCACCGGCGTCGCGTCACTCGTCCTGAACCGTTTCCCGCCCTTTTTCACGCCGCCCTATTTCCTCGCGCTGACCGTGACCGAGTCGCTGGTTTTCGGCGCGATGGTCGCGTGGGCGCTCCGGCGGCGGCGTGCGACCGACTGGCACCGGCGGCTGATGATCGGCGCGACGATCGTGATCCTCGAACCCGCGCTGGGGCGGCTCCTTCCGATACCGATTATGGGACCATGGGCGGAGCCCACCGTCGCGCTGTGCCAGATCGCGGTCGTCGCGATCGTTGCAGCCTATGACCGCCGGACGCGCGGCGCGGTGCATCCGGCGACATGGGCGATCGGCGCGGTTGTCATCGCAACGCGCATCGCCATATCGCTGCTGTCGATGACGCCTCCCGTCATCGCACTCGCGGAGCGTCTGGCTGGCTCATAGCCGAATTGCCCTGCCGCGGGTCGCGGTGTAGGGGGGCACCAAGGCTAAGCCATATAAGGAAACGCCATGACTGCTCCCATCCGCGAGAATCTCTCGGGCCTCGACCTGCGCGCCGAAATCGAACGCCTCCGCAAGGAACGCAATGCCGTCATCCTCGCGCATTATTATCAGAAGCCCGAGATTCAGGATCTCGCCGATTTCGTCGGCGACTCGCTCGAGCTGTCCCGCAAGGCGGCCGAAACCGACGCCGATGTCATCGCCTTTTGCGGCGTCAAGTTCATGGCCGAGACCGCGAAGATATTGAGCCCAGAAAAGATCGTGGTCCTGCCCGACATGGACGCGGGATGCAGCCTTGAGGACAGCTGCCCGCCCGAACAGTTCAAACGCTTCCGCGAAGCGCATCCCGATCACATCGCGCTGACCTATATCAACTGCTCGGCGGCGGTGAAGGCCTTGAGCGACATCATCGTCACCTCGTCGAGCGCCGAGACGATCATCAGCCAGATTCCGGAAAGCCAGAAGATCATTTTTGGCCCCGACCGCCACCTCGGCGGCTATCTCAACCGCAAGTTCGGGCGCGATATGCTGCTGTGGCCGGGGGTGTGCATCGTCCACGAGGCGTTCAGCGAGACCGAGCTGCTGAAACTGAAGGCGCAGCATCCGGGCGCCCCCGTCGCCGCGCACCCCGAATGCCCGCCGCATATCGTCGATCACGCCGATTATGTCGGGTCGACCAGCGGCATCCTGCAGTTCGCGAAGAGCTTTCCCGGCGACACGCTGATCGTCGCGACCGAGCCGCACATCATCCACCAGATGGAGCTCGCGCTGCCCGAGAAGAATTTCATCGGCGCGCCGGGCGCCGACGGCAACTGCAACTGCAATATCTGCCCCTATATGGCGCTCAACACGATGGAAAAGCTCTACCTCGCGCTGCGCGACCTCAAGCCGCGGATCGAGATGGACGAGGATCTTCGCCTCGCCGCGCGCAAGAGCCTCGACCGGATGCTCGAAATGGCATCGGGAACGGTAGGCAAGGGCGACCTCGGCAAGCGCTAGCCCGCTGCATTATTGCATTCCTGAAAAATGATATAAGTTCCGGCTCCTAAGACGCGAGTCTCGCCCCCCGTGCGAGCGTCTGACGGCGAACCCTTGCGTCTGGCAGGAGGATAATCGCATGGCAGAAGATTGGCTGGCGGATGTCAGGAAATATGTCGCGGACGCCGACAAGACGGTGGTGTCGACGATCGTCAAATATCTGGGGATCGCGCTTCGGAACCGCGATTCCTCGCTGGTTTCCTTCAGCGACAAAAAAGAAACCGACCGCGTTCGCGAGAATTTCCTTAAGAAGAAGCTCGGGTTGACCGACGACGATGCGACGCTCGATGCCGCGATCGCCGGTGTCGGCGAGCGGATGAAGGAAGACCGGACGAAGAACCGCGTCACCGTCTATTATCTCCTCGCGCAGCATTTCGGCCTGCTGAGCGTCTTCGGCGGCGTCGCGGGTGCTGCCGGCGCGGCTGCCGGACTGGCTGCTGCAGGTACGACGGGCGGCGCGGACAAGGACGAGGAGGAAGCCGCGCCGGTGGCGCCGCTCGCTGCGGCCGTCCCCCCACCTTCCGCGACGGCCGCACCCGTTGCACCCGCGACGCCACCGCCGCCGCCCTCGACGACTCCCCAAGCCGCCTATTCGAGTGGCGGCGGCGACGACAAAGCCGGTGGCGGCATGGGCTGGCTCGGCTGGCTCCTGCTCGCACTGGTCCTGGCAGCGCTGCTTTTCTTCGGACTGCGTTATTGTTCGAAACAGGAAGCCGCGGTGGCGCCGGCGACCGACGAAGCTGCTGTCAGCGAAACGGTTGCACCCGCCGACAGCGAAGCGACACCGACCACCACCGCCGCCATTCCGGAAGGCGCGGGCGTTGTCGCCGCGGATCGCGAAGGCAAGCCGATGCTGACGGTCTATTTCGATACCGGGAAGTCCGAGGTGTCGAACGATCTGTCCACCGCGGCAGCGGCGGTAAAAACCTATCTCGACGCCAACCCCGCCGCAATGCTGGCCGTGTCGGGCTATAACGATCCGACAGGCAACGCGGCCGCCAACGCCGAACTGTCGAAGAACCGTGCGCAGAGCGTAAAGGCGGCGCTCGAGAAGCTCGGCTTCGCCGCCGAAAGGGTCGTGCTTGAAAAGCCGGCCGAGACGACCACCTCCGGCGCGGACAATTCGGCGGCGCGCCGTGTCGAGGTGACCGTGAAGGGCTGATTTGTCGCCCGGACAGACATGAGGGGCTGGCCCAGCCGGGGTCCGCCCTCTTTTTATCTGGCGCGAGTCGCGAGTCGTGCCGTTGCCCGCGAACCGAGTCGATGCCGCGACAGGCTCTAAAAATGCTGCAACCTTGTTGCAAAATTGCTGCAACGAATCCGCTTGTTGCTAATGCCGGACTTATCCACAAGCACGGGGTGTTTCTGGCGCCTTTTCTAGCATTTTTTGTTGGCGGCCCGAACGCTTCATGTCAGCTTCAAATCATCGGACGACAGATACGTCGGACCATCGGGACATCAAGGGTAGTTGCAAGACTAGCCGGAAGAGAACGAACGGACCGACGAGGAAATCGATCGATAGCCCGATCACGGAACGTAGCGATTCCCACGAGTTGATACGAACCCGATCGGGTACGGGAAATGCAGTCCATCGCTTGGACAGCGACCGCTTCGGCGGACGCAAGAAGAGATGATGAAGGGCTTTCCAGGTGCGGCCGGCCCCCGAAAGGGGGCCGACCAAACCGTCGCCGGATTGCTCCGGCGTGCGCCGCGACGCATCGTTTTGCGGGCCGCTGATCGCAAGAGAAGCGGACCGGGATGAAGCGAAACGGAGCCAGCAGGGCAAAACCGGATAGTGGGGGTTGGCAGCGATGCCGGCCCCCATTTCGTTTGCGCGGGCTGAATGGGTACCGCAGCGCGCGTCATCTGATCCGCGTCCCCGAGTGAAGACGAGGGGGGCTATGCGAGCGAAGTCGAGGCAGAGGGCGCTGGTTCTCGCTTCGCTCGAACGAGCCCCCCCTCGTCTTCACTCGGGGACGCGGATGATTCAGATTTCGCGCAATTGGCTCTAGGCGCGCTCCACCCGAGATTATTTTCGCGACTGTGGCTTTCGTCACACCAGCGTCAAATGCGGCTGCTTACTGTCATGTTGCGACCCGGAGACGTTCCTGATCAGGAATCGATCCCCCTTTTCCCGGCCGCGCCCGGACGGGCCGGCCGGGAACCTTTCGGTCCCCGACCGCATTATCCCGATATCGCTGAAGCGATGTCCGGGCACGACCGGACGTTCCGATAATCGCCGGCCGTCGGCGCATGCCCGGCCGGTTCAGGGAAGGGAAAATCATGGGTTTGATCATCACATTGATCGTCGGCGGCATCATCGGCTGGCTGGCAAGCATCGTCATGCGTACCGATGCGCAGCAGGGCATCATCCTGAACGTCGTCGTCGGTATCGTCGGCGCGTTCCTCGGCAATTTTCTCGGCAGCTTTTTCGGCATGGGCGCCAGCCTCGACACCTTCAGTCCGGTCGGCTTGCTCTGGGCCTTTATCGGTGCGGTGGTGCTCCTGGGGATCATCAACCTGATCCGGCGCGGCAGCGTTCGCTGATCGGCATGGCGGCCGCGTTGTGTCGCCGCCATTCCGCTAGGCGATTTCAGATATTTGGGTTACCAATGAGGGGCCTGCAGGGTCAGGCGCCAACACGATCGTAGGGGTGATCTTATGACTTGGATTATTGCAATCATCATGGGCGGTATCATCGGCTGGCTTGCCAGCATCGTGATGCGTACCGACGCCCAGCAGGGCATTTTCCTCAACATCATCGTCGGCTGCATCGGGTCGATCCTCGGCCGCTTCCTGTTCGGCAGCTTCCTCGGCGGCGGCCATCTGCGCGGCGACGCCTTCGATCCGATGACCTTGCTTACCGCTTTTATCGGCGCCGTGATTCTGCTCGGGATCGTCAACCTCGTGCGCCGCGGTCGCGTACGCTGACCGCCGAACGACGATAGCCGGTCCCGGCGGGGCCGGCGCAAAGAAAAAGGGCGGCCGCCGCAAGGCGGGTCGCCCTTTTCTATGCCCGCAACCACTGGAATTCGCGTGACAAAGCGTCTATGGCGCGCGATCCGGGGCGCAGGGGGGATGGCGAAGTTTCGCCTCTTGCCAGTGGTGATTTAATTAGGTAATACACCTCGCAGAGGATTGATCCTGTTGTGCGGGATCGGGGAGGGCAGGCGCATCCGCGCCTTCCGCGTCACGATGCCGCGCATGGCAGGGAGGGTTTTGGGCGTGAACTACGAGCGGAAAGTGGATTCGATGGACAGCCTGGCGGGCACGCAAAGCTTTTATGAGGACGCCGACGACAGCCGGCGCAAGCGGATGCGGCTGATCGTCGCGCTGGTGCTGATCGCGCTCGCGCTCGGCGCGGCCTATTACGCCTTCACCAGCAGTAAGGGCGCGGCCGATGCCGAGGGAGCGGCGGGTTCCGCGGCGGTTCCGAACGTCACTGTGGTCATTCCGGGCCGTGTGTCGGTAGAGGCGGCGATTGCCGCCAACGGCACGATCGCGGCGCGCCGCGAAATGCCCGTGGGCGTCGCGGGCGAGGGCGGGGAGGTCGTTCGCGTCCTCGTCGAGCCCGGCCAGTGGGTCGGCGCCGGGCAGACGCTGGCGGTGATTGACCGTTCGGTGCAGACGCAGCAGGCGGCGAGCCTCGCGGCGTCGATCCGCGTAGCGCAGGCCGACGCCGAGCTGGCGCAAGCCGAACTCGAGCGCGCGCAGGCGCTGGTGGGCCGCGGCTTCATCTCGAAGGCCGATATGGATCGCAAGCGTGCGACCCGCGACGCCGCCAATGCGCGCGTGCGCGTCGCGCAAGCGCAATATGCCGAAGCGACAGCGCGCAACGACCGGCTCAACATCGTCGCGCCCGCCGCCGGGCTTGTGCTGACGCGGCAGGTCGAACTGGGCCAGATCGTCGGCGCGGGCAGTGGGGTGCTTTTCCGCATGGCGCGTGGCGGCGAGATGGAAATGCTCGCGCAGATGGCCGAGGCCGACCTCGCGCGCGTCAAGGTGGGCACACGCGCGACCGTCACGCCGGTCGGCACCGACGTTCAGATTGCCGGGCAGGTGTGGCAGGTATCGCCGGTCGTCAATATGGATACGCGCCAGGGCATGGTTCGCATCGCGGTTCCCTATTCATCGGTGCTGCGTCCGGGAGGATTCGCCGACGCGCGGCTCGTGTCGGGCACGGCGGAAGCGCCGCTGCTCCCCGAAAGCGCCGTACAGAGCGGTGCCGAAGGCAATTTCGTGCTGATCGTCGGCAAAGACGACAAGATCGAGCGCAAGCCGGTCAAAGTCGGCGCGGTCAGCGATGCCGGCGTATCGATCGCGTCGGGTATCACGGGCAACGAACGGGTCGTGACGCTCGCCGGCGCCTTCCTCAACGTCGGCGACAAGGTGAAGCCGGTACTGCAGAAGTCGTCGCAATAATCCGGTCATCGGTATCGCATTCGCACAAGGGCGTCTGAGTCATGAGTTTCCGCAACATTTCCGCTTGGTGCATTCGCAATCCGGTGCCGCCGATCGTCCTGTTCGTGCTGCTGTTGCTCGCGGGGCTCGTCAGCTTCAACCGGATGGACGTCAACGACAATCCTGACGTCGAATTTCCCGCGGTGCAGGTGATCGTCAGCCAGCCCGGCGCGGCGCCGACCGAGCTCGAGACGCAGGTCACCCAGCGCGTCGAGGCGGCGGTTCGCGGCGTGAGCGGCGTCGACGAAATGTCGTCCTACGTCAGCGAGGGCAGCAGCCGAACGATGGTGCAATTTGCCATCGGTACACCGATCGACCGCGCCTATAATGATGTCAACCAGGCCGTGCAGCAGATCCGCAGCGACCTGCCCGACGGCATCCTCGAGCCGCAAGTCGTGCGCGTCGATATCGCCGGCGGCCCGATCACCTATTTCGCGGTCGAGGCGACCGACATGACGCTGGAGCAGCTGTCGTGGTTCGTCGACAATACGGTCGCGAAGGAACTGCTCTCGATTCCGGGAATGAGCCAGGTCCGCCGCTCGGGCGGTGTCGATCGCGAGATTCGCGTGATCCTCGATCCCGCGCGCATGCAGAGTTATGGCCTGACCGCGAGCCAGGTGAACCAGCAGCTGCGGCAGGTCAATGTCAACGCCGCGGGCGGGCGCACCGAGATTGCGGGCTCCGAACAGGCGGTGCGCGTGCTCGGGAATGCGGGCAGCGCGTATCAGCTGGGCGAAACGCGCATTTCGATCGGCGATGGCCGCACGATCCGCCTCGCCGATGTCGCCAAGGTCACCGATGGTTATGCCGAGCAGCGCAACCTTGCGAAAATCGCGGGACGCCAGGTGCTCAGTTTCTCGATCGAGAAGGCGAAGGGCGCGTCGGACGTCACGATCCACGACGAGACGATGAAGAAGCTCGAAGAGATCAAGAAGAACAATCCCAAGGTCGATTTCAAGATCCTGTTCACGCGCACCGAATATACCAAGGAGCAATATCGCAGCTCGATGGCTGCGATGATCGAAGGCGCGGTGCTTGCGGTTGTCGTGGTCTTCCTGTTCCTGCGCGACTGGCGCGCGACGCTGATCAGTGCGCTCGCGATCCCGTTGTCGGCGATCCCGACCTTCTGGTTCATGGAGATGATGGGCTTTTCTCTGAACGGCCTGTCGCTGCTCGCGCTGAGTTTGGTCGCGGGGGTGCTCGTCGACGACGCGATCGTGGAGATCGAGAATATCGTCCGGCACATGCGCATGGGCAAGACGGCTTATCAGGCTTCGATCGATGCCGCCGACGAGATCGGCCTTGCGGTCGTCGCGACGACGATGTCGATCGTCGCGGTGTTCCTGCCCGTTGCGTTGATGCCCGGCGTGTCGGGGCAGTTCTTTATCCAGTTCGGCATGACCGTCGTCTTCGCGGTGCTGATGAGCCTTGCTGTTGCGCGCATGATCACGCCGATGATCGCGGCCTATTTCCTGTCGGCGCAGGGCGAACAGAGCCATGCCGAAGGGCCGTGGATCGACCGTTACGAACGGGTGCTCGGTTTCACGCTCGACAGCGCGAAGCAAAAGGTCGTGAAGGCACGGTACGAGGCGTTCCCGACCCGGCTGATCTTTTTCCTGGTGCCGTTCATTGTTGCGGGCGTCGCCGTGCTGGCACTGACGTTCCAATATTTCCAGCCGGTGCCCGCGGGTCAGGATGCGCCCAATCCGGCGCTGCATTTCCTGCTGATGACGCCGCTGTCGGCGATCATGGCTTTCCTGCTGACGAGCCTGCTGATGATCTTGGGCGGGGCGCTGGCCTATGCCGCGGGTATGCGGCGTTTCGCCTTCACCAACTGGGCAAAATTCATGCTTCAGCGCGCCTATGCGCGGCTGTTCGACCATCGCGTGTGGATCGTGGGCATCGGCATCCTCGCCTTTGCGTCGAGCATCGGGCTGTTCATGATCCTGCCGCAGCAGTTCCAGCCGACCACGAACAGCGATTACAGCCAGATCCGCTATGAATTGCCGCCCGGCTCGACGCTTTCACAGAGCGAGACGATCGCGGACCAGATCAACGCCATCCTGCGCGACGACCCGGTGGTCGAGAATGCCTTTTACGACGTCAATGTCGGCGGCGGGAATGCGTTCCTGACGCTGAAGAAGGATCGGCCGGTCACCAGCGTCGAATGGGAACGCGGCCTGCAGCCCAAGATGGCGGCGATCCCCGACGCGCGCGTGTCGTTCCAGAGTCAGTCGGGCGGTTTTTCGGGCCGCGACATCACTTTCATCGTCGGCGGCGACGATCCGGTGGCGCTCGAACGCCATGCGCGCAAGATCGTCGATGAGATGAGCAAGCTCAAGGAATTGCGGGCGGTTCGGGTCGAGGGTGATATTCCGCGCCCCGAAATCATCGTCAACCCGCGCATGGACCTCGCCGCCGAACTCGGCGTGACGACCGCGGCGCTCAGCCAGACGATCCGCATCGCGACGCTCGGCGACATCGACCAGAATGCGGCGAAATTCTCGCTGTCCGATCGTCAGATCCCGATCCGCGTGCTCCTGTCCGAAGATTCGCGCCGCAGCCTTGCGACGATCGAGAATCTACCGGTTCCGACGTCGCGCGGGACGACGGTTCCGCTGAAGGCGGTCGCCGAGATCGGCTTCGGTGCCGGGCCGACCGAGCTGCGCCGCTACAACCAGACGCGGCGCATCGTGATCGGCGCCGACCTCGCGCCGGGGCTGGTGACGGGCGATGCGCAGAAAAAGATCGACGCGCTGCCGTCGATCAAGAACATGCCGCAGGGAATTCGCAAGGTCATCCAGGGCGATGCCAAATGGCAGGCCGAGATGCTGCAGAACTTCATGATCGCGGTCGTGTCGGGCTTGATGCTGGTGTTCGCAACGCTGGTGCTGCTCTACCGCCGTTTCCTGTCGCCGCTGGTCAATATGTCGTCGCTGCTGCTGGCGCCGCTGGGCGGCCTGCTCGGCCTGCTGATCACGGGCATGGAAGTGTCGATGCCGGTGTTCATCGGGCTGCTGATGCTGCTCGGCATCGTCGCGAAGAACTCGATCCTGCTCGTCGATTTCGCGATCGAGGAAATGGACAAGGGCATCGGCAAGACCGCGGCGTTGATGGATGCCGGCCGCAAGCGTGCGCAGCCGATCGTGATGACCACGGTCGCGATGGTCGCGGGCATGATCCCCACGGCGATATCGCTGTCGGGTGACGGCGCGTGGCGCGCGCCGATGGGCGTGGTCGTGATCGGCGGGCTGATCCTGTCGACGCTGCTGACGCTGTTGATCGTGCCGGCCGGTTTCAGCCTGGCCGACAGCATCGAAAAGCGCCTGGGCCGCTTCTTCTCGACTAACCTGCTAACCTACAAGCCGGGCGACGACACGCGGCCGCATGCGGCGCCCGCGCCAGATCCGGCGGAGTGATGAACGGCAACCGGCGCGGCGACCGACCGCGCCGGTTGCAACCTTTGCCCTGTTTCGCCATTTGGTTCGCATGACCGACATCGCTTCCAGCCGGCCGATGGGCGTCGCCATCGCGGCGAAAGGCTCCAATATCCGCGTCGTCGCGACCGGCATGCTGATCGTGATGGCGCTCGTCTTCATCGGCGCGAAATATTTTCAGGATGTACATCCCGCGGTCGGCTTCGTCCGCGCCTTTGCCGAAGCGGCGATGGTCGGGGGGCTCGCCGACTGGTTCGCGGTCACGGCATTGTTCCGCCATCCGATGGGTCTGCCGATCCCGCATACGGCGATCATCCCGCGCAACAAGAACCGCATCGGCGATACGCTCGCGCGCTTCCTGCTCACCAATTTCCTGCTGCCGCGCCTGATCGCGCGCAAGATGCAGACGGTCGACGTCGCGGGTGCGGTCGGCAAATTCCTGTCCGAGCCGGGCGAGGGCGGCGGGCGGCTGCGCCTCGGCGCGTCACGGATCATCGCCGACGGGCTCGGTGCGCTCGACCAGCAAAGGCTCGGCGGCATGGTCAAATCGGCGATCGCCGATCGCCTGCGCGAACTCGACGTCGCGCCACTGCTGGGACAGGCGTTGCAGGCCGCGCTCGCCGAGGGGCGGCATCAACCCCTATTGGATGCGATGGTCAAATGGGGATCGAAGACGCTCGAACTTAACGAGCATCTGATTCACCAGATGGTCCACGACAATAGCAACGCGATCGTGCGCTTCACTGGGCTCGACGAGAGCATCTCGAACCGCATCGTCGCCGGCCTGTCGAAACTGCTGAGCGAAATGGCGGTCGACGAGACGCACCCGCTGCGTATCCGCGTCGAGGAAGGGCTCGCCAAGATGGCGCTCGACCTCCAGCACGACCCCGAGGTGAAGGCGAAGGTCGCCAAGGTCCGCGACGAATTGCTCGAGAACAAGGCGGTAAAACGCTGGCTCGATGGCCTGTGGGAGCAGGGGCGAAGCGCGCTGCTCAAGGCGGCGCGCAACCCTGACACGATGCTTGCGGGCCGGATCGGCGAACTCGTCACGCAATTCGGCGCGATGCTAGGTGAGGATGCGGGCATCAAGCGCACGCTCAATCGCTATGCACGCCGCGCTGTCGTCGGTATCGTCGACAGCTATGGCGAAACCGCGCTCAAGCTGGTGTCCGACACGATTCGCGGCTGGGATGCCAAGACGATCACCGACCGGCTGGAAAATGCGGTCGGCGACGACCTCCAATATATCCGCATCAACGGCACGCTCGTCGGCGGATTGGTGGGCGTGCTGATCCATACGGTCGATGTTTTGATTTGAGATGGATCGGCCAATCCCGTTTGTGCTGAGTTTGTCGAAGCACCGTCCTTCTTCTTGCGATGCTGAAGGGAAGAACGGCGCTTCGACAAGCTCAGGGCGAACGGGTTAGGGGAGGCAGGCCGCCAGACCCTCACGAAACGTTGGGTAGCGCGGCGTCCAGCCAAGCAAGCGTTTCGCTTTGCCGTTCGCGACGCGGCGGTTCTCGGCATAGAAGGCACGCGCGGCGGGCGACAGGCCGGCTTCTTCGAGCGACTGCAGTTGCGGCAATGGCGCGCCCAGCATCGCGCAGCCCCATTCGACGAGCCGGTTCTGGGGACAGGGTTCGTCATCGGCGAGGTTGTAGATTCCCGCCGGGCCCCGGAATGAGGCGATCACGCCGCCTGCGATATCGTCGATATGGATGCGGCTGAAAACCTGATCGGGCAGGTCGATGCGGTGCGCTCGCCCCTCGCGGATGCGATCGAGGATCGAACGGCCGGGACCGTAGATGCCGGGGAGGCGAAAGACGCTCACCTCGCTGCGCAGCGTTGACCAAGCCGCATCCGCGGCGTTTCGATCGGCGCGGCGGCCCTTGACCGGGGCGCTCTCGTCGACCCACGCGCCGCGCGTATCGCCATAGACGCCGGTCGAGGAAAGATAGCCCGTCCAGGCGGCCGGAGCGAGCGCGATGGCCTCGCCATAGCGCGCGAGCACCGGGTCGCGACCTTCGGCCGGCGGAACCGACGAGAGGATATGCGTCGCGCCGCGCAATGCCTTGTGCACCGCGCGCTCGTCGTCGAAGGCGATGCCGCCCGCGCGCCCGTCGCGCGTCGTTCCCTCGACCTCCCACCCGCGCGCGCGCAGCCGTCCGGCAAGATGGCTCGCGGCATAACCCATTCCGAAAATCAGCATCTGTGCCATCGCGCGCCTTATTGCGCGTCGGCGGCGTCCTGCCTAGATCGATTGGATGACCGACCTCTCTTCCACGCCCGCCGTCCCCGTCACCATCCATCGCGGCGATTATCGCCCGCCCGAATGGCAGGTTCCGGACATCGCGCTCGATTTCGCGCTGGGGCTCGACGAAACGAAGGTCGCCGCGGTGCTGTCGGTCGTGCGTCATGCCGATGTGCCCGCGCCGCTCGTGCTGCGCGGTGACGGGCTGACCCCCGCCGCGGTGCGCGTCGACGGCGAGAGCTGGAACGACTGGCACATGGACGGCAGTGACCTGATCGTCGATCTGGGCGAGCGGATCGCGGCGACCGTTGAAATCGAGACATTGATCAACCCGGCGGCGAACACCCAGTTGATGGGCCTCTATGCCTCGAACGGCATGCTTTGCACGCAATGCGAGGCCGAGGGTTTTCGCCGCATCACCTTCCATCCCGACCGGCCCGACGTGCTGAGCCGCTACAAGGTGCGGATGGAAGGCGACAAGGCGGCGTTCCCGATCCTGCTGTCGAACGGTAATTGCATCGAGCGGGGAGAGGGTGAAGGCAGTACGCACTGGGCATTGTGGGAAGATCCGTGGCCGAAGCCCTCCTATCTCTTCGCGCTCGTCGCGGGCGATCTCGTCGTCAACAAGGACAGCTTCACGACGATGTCGGGGCGGAGGGTCGAACTCGGCATCTGGGTGCGTGAGGGCGACCTCGATCGCACCGGCCACGCGATGGAGGCGCTCAAGAACAGCATGAAATGGGACGAGGAGGTCTATGGCCGCGAATATGACCTCGACCTGTTCAACATCGTCGCAGTCGGCGATTTCAATATGGGGGCGATGGAGAATAAGGGGCTCAACATCTTCAACACGCGCTATATTCTGGCCGACCCCGACACCGCGACCGACCTCGATTATGACGGGGTCGAAGGCGTCGTCGCGCACGAATATTTCCACAATTGGTCGGGCAACCGCGTCACCTGCCGCGACTGGTTCCAATTGTCGCTGAAGGAAGGCTTCACCGTCTTTCGCGACCAGAATTTCTCGGCCGACATGGGATCGCCGCCGGTCAAGCGGATTGAGGACGTCCGTCTGCTCCGCGCGGCGCAATTCCCCGAGGATGCGGGGCCGCTCGCGCATCCGATCCGTCCCGATAGCTATCAGGAAATCAGCAACTTCTACACCGCCACCGTCTATAACAAGGGCGCCGAGATTATCCGGATGATGCACACGATGGTCGGCGCCGAACGCTTCCGCAAGGGCACCGACCTCTATTTCGAGCGCCACGACGGCGAGGCGGCGACGTGCGAGGATTTCGTCCGCGCGATCGAGGATGGCGCAAAGGTCGATCTAGCCCAATTTCGCCTGTGGTACGGGCAGGCGGGTACGCCGCGGATCACCGCGCGGATCGAAACCGACGCGGCGAGCGGCGATTATACGCTCCATCTGGCCCAGGCCGTGCCGCCGACGCCGGGGCAGCCCGACAAGGCGCCGATGCTGATCCCGCTGCGTATCAAGGTTCATGATCCGGGCGGCGGCCACGGGGAAGAGGCGGAGCAGCTCGTGCTGCTCGACCGCGCTGAAATGACGGTGTCGCTGGGGCGCTATCGCAGCCGGCCGATGCTTTCGATCAACCGCGGTTTTTCGGCGCCGGTGATCGTCGATTTCGCGCGTGAAGACGGCGAGCTCGCATGGCTCGCCGCGCACGACGACGATCCGTTCGCGCGCTACGAGGCGTTGCAGCAACTGATGCTCGATACGCTCGTCGCCGCGGTGTCGGGCAAGGGCGGCGCCAGCGGCGCGGTGATCGAAGCCGTGGCGCAGACGCTGGCGGGCCGCGCCGACGACCCCGCCTTCGTCGCCGAGGCGGTGCTGCTTCCCAGCGAAGCCTTTATCGGCGACCAGATGGTGACGGTCGACCCCGATGCGATCCGCCGCGAACGGCTGGCGTTGCAGGCTGCGATCGGTGCCGCGCTCGAAGCCGAATGGCGGTCCGTCCTCGTCGGTGATGCGCCCGCGGCGACCGACCTGTCGCGCGACGCGAAGGGCGGCCGCCGCCTGCGCGGCGTGGCGCTCGCCTATCTCGCCGCGGCAGGTCTCGGCGATGCGTCGGCGCTGGCTTTTCGCATCTTCTCCGGCGCCGACGGAATGACCGAGCGGCAGGCGGCGCTCGCGACGCTCGCGCATGGCGACAGCGAAGAGCGGGTAGCGGCGCTCGACATCTTCTATCAGCGTTATCGCGACAATCCGCTCGTGCTCGACAAATGGTTCCAGGTGCAGGCCTGGTCGCTGCGCCCTGATACCGTCGATGCGGTGAAGGAACTCGCGCAGCATCCCGATTTCACGCTGGGGAATCCCAATCGCGTGCGTTCACTCTATGGCGCGCTGACGGGCAATCAGGCGGCGTTCCATCAGGCCGACGGGACGGGCTACCGGCTGATCGCCGACCTCGTCATCGCGCTCGATCCGAAGAACCCGCAGACCGCGGCCAGGATGATCCCGCCGCTCGGCCGCTGGAAACGGTTCGACGAGGGTCGGCAGGCGCTGATGCGCGCCGAGCTCGAGCGCATCCTCGCGCAGCCCGGCCTGTCGCGCGACGTGACAGAGCAGGCGTCGAAGAGTCTCGCTGGCTGATCATGCGGTTAGGCGGGGGCGAAGAGCTTCGTCCCCGCGACGCCGATGACGATCAGCGCCATGAAGCCAAGCTGTACGGCGCTCACCTTCTCGCCGAACAGGATGATCCCGCCGATAACGACGCCGATCGCGCCGAGTCCGGTCCAGATCGCATAGGCAGTCCCGGCTGAAATACCGCGCATCGCAAACGCGAGCAGCGCCATGTTGAGGAAACTCAGCGAAACGGGAACGATCGAAGCTTGCCAGCTGCCGATCGTCGCCGCCCATTTCAGGCTGAGCGCCCAGATGATTTCGGTGACAACGGCGATCGCGAGGATGACCCACGCCATGGCATGGTCCTTTCAAGTCTGCGGGCTCGAAAGGACGGGCGCAGCCGGAAACCCGAAAGAGGCTGCACGCAGCGGCAGCAACCTGCCGTGGCCGCGCCTCTAGGCGCGCCGTGCGGCAAAGGCAAGCGGTGCATGCTCAGCCCTTGGCCAGCCAGGCGAGGAGCTCGGCGTTCAACCGTTCGACATGCGTCAGCGGCAAGCCGTGTGGCGCGCCCTCGTAGATGCTGAGCGTCGCATTTGGGAGGAGCGCGACGGTTGCCGTTGCGGTCAACGCGAGCGGCGCCGAGGCGTCGCGGTCGCCGTGGACGACAAGCGTCGGGACGTTGATCTTTCGTACATCGGCGCGAAAGTCGGTGGTGAAATTCGCTCGCGCGAGCTGGGCTGCGCCGAGCAGCGAGGTCGACATCATCATATTCTGGCCCCATGCCACCATCGCGGGCGAGGTCTCGGGGGTGAAGAAGGGTTTGGTGTTGGCGGCGATCCACGCGGGGAAGTCGCGCGCAAGCAGGTCGGCGCCCGCTGCAAGTGTGGCCGGATCGATGCCATCGGGATTGTCGGGACGCTTCACCAGGCAAGGGGTGATGGTGCCGACGAGCACGATGCGCGCGACGCCGCGGCCGCCGTGCCGGGCGAAATAGCGCGCGACCTCGGTGCCGCCCATCGAATGCGCTACGATGGTTACGCCGTCGAGCTTGAGCCCGTCGATCACCGCCGCCAGATCGTCGGCGAGCGTGTCATGGTCATAGCCGCGCCCCGGGTCGGCCGAGCGGCCGTGCCCGCGCCGGTCATAGGCGATCGCGCGACGGCCTTTGCGCGCGAGCGCGAGCATCTGATAACCCCAGAAATCGGACGGCAGCGCCCACCCCGAGAGGAACAATACGGGCTGGCCCGCACCCCAGTCGCGGACGAACAACGACGTTCCATCCTTTGCGGCGACGAAGCTCTCGGCGGGCCGTTTTGCGTCCGGGGCTGCGGCAAGGGCGCGCGTCGGCGCCAAAAAGGCGCCCGCCGCGGCTATGCCTGCCAATGTCATGATTTCGCGTCTCTGCATCCGTCCCTCCTGTCGATGTGATGGAGCGACGATAGGGCGATGCCGGCGGCTAAGCGATTACCTCAGGGGTAATCGAAACAGATACGGCGGACGGAAGGATTTCTATCCGCCGAGCCATCCCGCGACATCGACCGCGACCTTGTTCGCGGCGCGGGTCAGCGCTTCGCCGACGGCCTTCGCCTCGACCTTGCCGCTGATCGGCTCGCGCGCCTCGAAGCGGCGCTGGGTGACCGTCTTGCCGCCCGCGGCGACGAGCATCGCCTGATAGGCGACGACCACCTCGTTCGAACGCGCATCGACGCCGAATTCCATGAGCTGTCCCGCGAGCTGTTCGCCCGGCGCGGTCAGATATTGTCCCTCGTCGAGCACGACGCGCGAGGTGCGCGCGGCGACGGTTTCGGACACCAGCCGCTGGAACAGGCGCGACGGCGCCTCGACCCATTGCGCATCCTTCACATAGGTCACGCTCGCATCATCCTGTTGCACCGGGATGCGCGTCGTGCGCAGCTTCTGGGGTGCGGTCGGGATCAGGATGGTCAGCGTCGCCGCCTCGGCAGCGGTGCGCGCGGCGCCCGCCTGCGGCTCGGCCTCGGGATCGAGCGTCAGCAGGAAGGGGGGCGTCTTGCCGCCGAGCCCGATGCAGCCCGACAGCGTCGCGGCCGCGACAGCGGCAATGAGCGGGGCGCGAAATCTACGCATCATGGGCATCCTCATTCCTTGTAATCGGGCAGCTTGCTGCCGCCGAGCAGCGCGCCGGCGCCCTGCTGGTCGAGTTTGTCGGTCAGGCTCGACAGCGAAGCGGAAGTGCGGCGCAGGTCGCGGATCAGCGCGTTGGTTTCGGGGATCGTCGTTTCGCTGAACGTCTTGAGACCGGGCCGCGCATCGGCGATCGCCCCTTCGAGCGTCTTCATCGATTCGTTCGCCGACGCAAGCGTGTCGCGCAGGTTGCGCATCGCCGGGTCGACGTTGCGGTCGATCGTCCCCTGCGTCGCGGCGGCGAGGCTGCCGATCTGTTCGGCCGCCTGGCCCGCCTGCTGGACCGCGATGCGCGTGTCGGCGAGCGCGCGTTCGAGTGCGGGGCCGTTGCGCGCGAGCGTCGCGGTGGTCGCTTCGATATTGTTCAATATATTGGCGAAGCTTTCCTGATTCTTGTCGTTCGCGAGTTCCGCGAGACGCTCGCTGAGCGTCGACAGGCGCTGGAGCAGTTGCGGCGCGGTGTTGAGCAGTTCGCCGAGCCCGCCGACGCGCGTCGGGATCACCGGCTTGCCGGCGGGGCCCTTGTCGGTGATTGGCGGCGCGCCCTTGACCGCGCCGTCGAGCGAGATCTGCGACACGCCCGTAAAGCCGACGCCTTCAAGCGCGGCGGTCGTACCCTGGAGCACCGGCACCCCTTCGTTCACCTCGATGCGGACGCGGACGAACTGCGGATCGTCGGGCCAGAGCGCGATCTCGCGCACCTGTCCCGACGGCACGCCGGAGAATTGCACCTGCGCGCCCTTGTTCAGCCCGTCGACCGACTGTTTGAAAAATATGTCATATTCGCGTTTCGTGCCGCCGCTGTCATTGGCGAGCCAGACGACGAACACCGCGAGCGCCGCAGTGAAAAGGAGGACGAAGGCGCCGACGAGGACGTTGTTCGAGCGTGTTTCCATCAGCTGTTCCTATCGCGCGCGCGCGGTTTGGTTCCCGCCCGCTGCAGCACGGCCGCGCGGCCCGTTGAAATAATCCTGTATCCACGGATGTTCGGTGGCAAGCAGTTCGGGAATGGTCCCCACCGCGATCACCTTCTTTTCCGCGAGCACCGCCACGCGGTCGCAAGTGGCGTAAAGCGTGTCGAGATCGTGCGTGATGAGGAAGACGGTGAGGCCCATCGTATCGGCGAGTTCGCGGATCAGCTCGTCGAACTTGGCGGCACCGATCGGGTCGAGGCCGGCGGTCGGCTCGTCGAGGAAGAGCAGCGCCGGGTCGAGCGCGAGCGCGCGCGCGAGCCCCGCGCGCTTGACCATCCCGCCCGACAGCTCGGCTGGATATTTGGGTCCGGCATCGGGCGGCAGGCCGACCATCTCGACCTTGTAGGCGGCGATTTCGTCGAGCAGATTCTTGTCGAGCCGCGGATAATATTCGCGCAGGGGAACCTGGATATTTTCCGCGACGCTCAGCGTCGAAAACAGCGCACCGCCCTGGAACATCACGCCCCAGCGCCGCCGCAGGTCGCGCGATTCCTCTTCGTCGGCGATCGTGTCGAGCGTCTTGCCATAGACTTCGATTTCGCCCGCGGCCGGCGTTTGCAGCCCGATGATCGAGCGCATCAGCACCGACTTGCCGGTGCCCGATCCGCCGACGACGCCGAGAATCTCGCCCGAGCGCACGTCGAGATCGAGCCCGTCGTGGATCACCGCGTCGCCGAACTGGTTCTTGAGCCCGCGGATACAGATGGCGCGCTCGAACTTCTCGGGCCGCACGGCGTCGGCGGCGGCCAGCTCCTCGCGGATTTCGATATCGGTCTCTTCGGCCATCAATTCCATCCCAGCGACGAGAAGAAGACGGCGAACATCGCGTCGAGGACGATGACGAGGAAGATCGCGGCGACAACTGCGGAGGTCGTCCGCTGCCCGACCTCTTCGGCGTTCTGGCGCACCTGCATACCTTCATAGCATCCGGTAACGCCGATCAGGACGCCGAACACCGGCGCCTTGATCAGCATGATCCAGAAATCGGTCATCGGGATGATTTCGCGCAGACGCTGGATATAGGTGAGCGGCGGGATGTCGAGCCCGACCCAGCAGAAAAGGCCGCCGCCCGCGATCGCGCAGAGGCTGGCGTAAAAGCCGAGCAAGGGCATGGTGATCGTCGACGCCGCGACGCGCGGCAGCACGATCGCTTCCATCGGCGAGACCCCGATGGTGCGCATCGCATCGACCTCTTCGGTCAGCTTCATTGTGCCGATCTGTGCGGCAAAGGCCGAGCCCGAGCGGCCGGCGACCATGATCGCGGTCATCAACAGGCCGAGTTCGCGGATCGAGGCGCGGCCGACGAGATTGATCGTGAACACCTCGAGCCCGAATTGTTCGAGCTGTACCGCGCCCTGCTGCGCGATGACGATGCCGATCAGGAAACTCATCAGGCCGATGATCGGCAGCGCGTCGACGCCGACGGTCTGGAAGCGCGTGACGATCGCGTTCCAGCGCAGACGGCGGCGCGCGCGAATCTGATTGAAAAGGGCGACGATCATCGCGCCGAAAAAGCCGATGATGCCGAGCAGTTCGTGCCAGATCGCGACGCTCGCGGTGCCGACCTGTTCGAGCATCCGCATCCACGCCGGGCGGCGGTCGCGGTGGACGCGATATTCGCTCTTGTCGCTGGCGAGGGCGTCGAGCAGGCGCTTTACCTCGGCGCTCGCGCCGACGACCTGAGACCCATGTTCCTTGGCGGTGCGCGTCACGATCCACGCGCCGACCGTATCGATCCGGTCGATCGCCGACAGGTCCAGCGTCGCGATCGCACCGAGCGCGTCGAGCCGCGCGGGCACGTCGCCCAGACGGGCGAGCGTCAGTCGGCCTGTGAAGCGGACTTCGGCGCCGTCAGCTCCATCGCTATGTTCGAAATCCGCCCTGGCCACCATCGTACGGGCGACATTGTATTATTTGACCCATAACGGCAAGCAAATCCATGGTGTAGCTTACGATGTCTTGGCGGTGCCAAGTCGCCCGACTAAGGAACGGGGATGGACGATCCGCTTGTCACCGCCATTCCCGATTATGCCCACCGCGTCGCCGTGTACGACATGGACCGGACGATAACGCGTTCAGGGACTTACAGCGGGTTCCTCATCCATGTTGCGCGGCGGCGGCAGCAATGGCGGCTCTTGCTCCTGCCACTCGTCGGCCTGGCGGGCGCGGCCTGGTCGCTGCGCCTGATCGACCGGTCGCGGCTGAAGGCGATCAACCTCCGGCTGCTGGTGGGAAAGCGTTTTCGCCGCGCCGAGATCGCGCCGCTTGCCGAAAGCTATGCCGACAAGGTGGTGGCGAGGGGATTACACCCCGCGGCGCTCGACCAGATCGCCGCCGACCGCGAGGCGGGATACCGGCTGCTGCTCGCGACGGCGTCCTTCCATCTCTATGTCGACGCGATCGCGCGGCGGCTGGGGATCGACGACGTGCTCGCGACGCGGCTCGACGAGCCCGACGGCGCCGACCACATCCACGCGCGCCTTGCCGGCGAAAATTGCTATGGCGATGCAAAATTCGCCCGCATTTCCGACTGGCTCGCCGCGAATGACATCACGCGCGAGGCGGCGCATGTGCGCGCCTATTCGGATCATGTCTCGGACCACCCAATGCTGTATTTTGCCGACGAGGCGGTCGCCACGACGCCGTCGCGTAGGCTCAAACTGCTCGCGCCGAAAATGGGCTGGCAGGTGGTCGACTGGCGCGCGCGGCGCGGTCTTTAGACCGCGTCGAGCGCCTGCGCGAAGTCGGTGATCAGGTCGTCGGCATCCTCGATCCCGATCGACACGCGCACGAGATTGTCGGTGATGCCCAGCGCTTTCTTGCGCTCGTCGGGGACCGACAGGTGGGTCATCGCCGCAGGATGGCTCGCGAGTGTCTCGGTGCCGCCGAGGCTGACCGCGAGCTTCGCGATCTTGAGCGCGTCGAGGAAGCGGAAGCTTTCGGCCTCGCCGCCCTCGATGAAGAGCGAGAAGGTCGATCCGGCGCCGGTGCAGTGGCGGTCGTAGATGTCTTTCTGACGCGGATCGGTGATGAAGCCCAGATAGCCCAGCCCTTCGACCTTGGGATGGTCGCGGAGGAAGGTGCAGACCTTCAGCGCGTTCTCGCCCGCGCGGCTCATTCTGAGTTCGAGCGTTTCGAGGCTGCGCAGCAGCATCCATGCGGTGTTGGGATCGCAGATCGTGCCGATCGTGTTGCGCATCGGGCGGATCGCGTTGATCAGCGCCTGATCGCCCGATACGCCGCCGGCGACGAGGTCCGAGTGGCCGCCGGCATATTTGGTGAGGCTGTAGACGACGAGTTCGGCCCCTTGTTTCAGCGGCTTTTGCCACAGCGGGCCGAGGAAAGTATTGTCGATCGCGATCGCGGGTTTCGCCTCGCCGGGGAAGGCGGCGTCGCGCGCCGCGCGGACGGCTTCGACATCGACGAGCGCGTTGGTCGGGTTCGCCGGGCTTTCGAGATAGACGAGCGCGACCTTGCCGCCCTTTTCGTCGGCCAGCGTCTTGGCCCGGGCGAGGATCGCGTCGATTTCCTCGCGCGTCGCGCCGGCCGGGAAGTCGACGAAGCTGACGCCGAAGCGCGACAGGATACGCGCGATCAGCGTTTCGGTCGCGGCATAGAGCGGGCCCGAATGGACGATCACGTCATTCTGGCCGACGAGCGCGAGGAGCAGGGTGGCGATCGCCGACATGCCGCTCGAAAAGACGAGGCTGTCGTCGGCGCCGTCCCAGACCGCGAGGCGATCCTCGAGGATTTCCTGGTTCGGGCCGTTGAAACGCGAATAGACGAGGCCGTCGGCGGGCCCTTCGCGCTTGCCGGTGATATGCTCGAAAAAGCGCTTGCCCGCCGCCGCGCTTTCGAAGGCGAAGGTCGAGGTCAGGAAGATCGGCGGCTTCAGCGAACCTTCGGACAGCACCGGGTCGTAGCCGAGTCCCATCATCAGCGTTGCGGGGCTGAGGTCCTTGTCGCCGATCTTCTTGCTGTTCGTCTTGGGTTTGCCGCGCATGGCCATGGGATGCTCCTTGAATCGGGCGGCCCTTATAGCGCGCCAAGTTTCGTTTGAAACTATATTGCGCGGGTCACCCGATCATGGCGATGGCCCAGATCACCCCGATCAGCAACGGAACGCCGATGATGTCGAGCGCAAGCCCCGCCTTCAATATGCGCGGCAGCGCGATATGCCCCGTCGCCCAGGCGAGTGCATTGGGGCCGGTTCCCGACGGCAGCATGAAGCCCCAGCTCGCGGCCATCGCAACGGGAAGCGCGAGCAATATGGGGTCGACCCCCGTCGCGGCGATCAGCGCCGCTAGCACGGGCATGATCCCGCTCGCGGTCGCGACATTGCTCGCGAATTCGGTGATCAGGATGGTCAGCGCGACGATCGTCGCGGCGAGCAGGATCGTCGGCACGCTGCCGAGCGGCGCGAGCACCGCGCCGAGCCAGGCGGCAAGGCCGCTCGCGGTGATCGCGGCGGCGAGCGCGAGGCCGCCGCCGAACATCATGATGACGCCCCACGGCGCGCGGTCGGCCTCTTTCCACAGGAGGAGCGGGCGGCCGGTGCCGTCGGGAAGAATGAAGAGCAGCAGGCTGCCCGCGACGGCGATCGTGCCGTCGGTGAGCGCGCCGTCGGGCAGCATCGGTTCGAGCCAGGGCTGCGCGATCCATGCGATAAGGACGAGAAGGAAGATCGGGACGACGCGGCGCTCGGCGGTCGACCAGATCGCCTGATTGCCGAGCGCGGTCGCCGCGGCGGTGCCGTCGAAGGGATGCTCGGCGAGCCGCTGGACGCGCGTGAGGGTCCACATCGCGATCGGGACCGACAGCAAAACGATCGGCACGCCATAGATTGCCCAGTCGAGGAAGGAGATGCGCAGGTCGAGCGCCTTTTCGATCAGCCCCGCGGCGATCGCGTTGGTCGGGCTGCCGACAAGCGTTCCGAGTCCGCCGAGCGAGGCGGCAAAGGCGATGCCCATCATCACCGCGCCCGCAAAGCCGTCGGTCTCGCCGTCCTGCACCCCGCCCGCGCGCACGACCGCGAGCGCGATCGGGATCATGATGAGCGTCGTCGAGGTGTTCGAGATGAACATGCTGAGCAGTGCGGTCGCCGCCATGAAGGCGAAGAGCAGGCCCGATGCCGTCGGCGAAGCGCGCTTGAGCAGCGCGAGCGCGAGGCGCTGGTGCAGCCCGACGCGCTCGATCGCGAGCGCGAGGAAGGCGCCGCCGAGGATCAGGAACAGGATCGGCGAATAATATTCCTTCGCGATGGCATTGGCGTCCATCACGCCGAAGGCGGGCACGGTGAGGAAGGGGAGGAGCGCGGTGACGGTGAGCGGCAGCGCCTCGGTCATCCACCAGATCGCCATCAGCACGGTCAGCGCCGCGACGCGCCAAGCGGTCATTTCCATTCCGGCGGGGGCCGGGAGCAGAAGCATGATGCAGAAGACGACGAAGCCGCCGATCAAGCCCAACCAGCGCGTGCGCGTCATCCTTCCCCCTCTTCCGTCCCTGTCACCCCGTCATCCCGGCGAAGGCCGGGATCTCGCCGGTGCGTCATGTTGCGACCACGAGCTCCCGGCCTCCGCCGGGATGACGGGGTGAGTGTGTGCTACCTCAGTCCGATCACCGACAATTGACGGCCATAGCTGTTTTCGCCTTTGTGGCACGCGCGACGATAGCTGAAATAATCCTGGGGCAAGGCATAGGTGTCCTGCCCGCCGATGGCAATTCGCGTGACGCCCGCCGCGGCGAGCCGCGCAGCGACATAGGCGGCGATGTCGAACATCGCGTGGCCGGGCTTGCCCGCGGCGAAGAAGCGTTCGTTCGCGGGATCGTCGCCGACGAAGCGCTGCACGAAGCCATCGTCGACCTCGTAGGAGGCGCGGCCGATGCAGGGGCCGATCGCGGCGGCGATATGGGTGCGGCGAGCACCGAGGCCTTCCATCGCGTCCAGCGTCGCGTCGGTGATTCCGGCGAGCGCGCCTTTCCAACCCGCGTGCGCCGCGCCGACGACGCCGGCGTCGCGGTCGGCGAAGAGGACGGGGACGCAGTCCGCGGTCAATATGCCGAGCAGGATGCCGGAGGTACGCGTGACATGAGCGTCGGCTTCGGGGCGTGCGGCGAGATCGTTGCTCTCATCGACGATCACGCAGCGATTGCCATGGACCTGATAGAGGCCGGTGAGCGTCGCATCGGGCAGCGCGGCATCGGCGACGCGTTGCCGGTTTTCGGCGATCAGCGCCGGATCGTCGCCCGACCCGAGTCCGCAGTTGAGCGAGGCGAGCTCGCCAGCGGACACGCCGCCGCGGCGGCCGAAGAAACCGTGCGCGATGCCGTCCAGCGTGGGTGCGGTAACGAAAGGCGCGGTCACAGGTCGAGCCGGAAGATGCGGTCCTCGTCGACATGATTGCCGACGCGAAAGGCGTTGCGGCCGACGTCGACGAAACCGTAGCGACGGTAAAAGGCCTGCGCGCGCGGATTTTCCGTGAAGACCGAAAGATAGAGGATCGACGCGCGCGCGCGGGCCCATTCGATGCCCCAGTCCATCAGCGCCACGGCGATGCCGGTGCCCTTTGCGGCTTCTCCGACATAGAGCTGGTGGAGTTCGGTCGCATCTTCGCCCGGCTGGCCTTCGGGAAGGTCGAAATCGATCGGGCCCATTTTTATGAAGCCGGCGATCGCGCCAGCGTCGTCATGGGCCAGGGCAATCGCCCAGCCGGGATCGGCGATCTGGTCGCGGATGCGTTCGGGCGGGTTCCAGCCGGCGAGGAAGGCCGCAAGATCGGCGGGGTCGTAGATATGCCCGAAGGTGTGGGTGAAGGCCGTGCTCGCGAACAGGGTCAGCTCGCCGACGTCCTCGTCGCGGGCCAGGGTGATGGTCGTCATGCCGGTTCCTCGATCGCCCCGAACCCTTGGGGTCGCGGCCAGCCGGGGGCGGTGGCGGCCATGACCTTGAACAATTCGCCCATCGCTTGCGGCTCGACGAGCCGGTCGCGCTGCGCCTTCAGTTCTTCGGCGCGGTCGGGTGCCGCACTCGCGAGCGCGTGCAACCGCGCGTCGATGCCCATCGCCTGCAGCCATGCGCCCTGGCCGACGGGGCCGGTCACCACGACTCCGCCGCGCCGCGCCGCGTGCGCGAGCGGCGTGAAATCGACATGGGCGGTGAGGTCGACCTCGCCGGGGTCGGAAAAGGGATCGGCGAATCGATGCGCCTTCACCGCCTGCAGCGTGTCGCCTGCGGCGGGCCCCCGATAGCCATAGTCGATCACCAGCATCGCGCCGCCGTGACGCGCGAGCCGAAAGGCGCAGCCCTGCATGATCGCGGCCGATGCGGGGGCGGTTTCGACGATATCCCCTTCGCCACGGCCGCGCAGCGCCACCGGGATATGATCGTCGGCAGGGGCGGCACCGGGCACCGCCGTAAATTTGCCGTCGACCCTCTCGACCATGCGCTCGCGCCAGCCGTCGACGGCGCGGACATATTGATGCACTGGCAGCGCGTCGAAAAATTCATTGGCGACGATGACGATCGCGTCTTCGCCCGGCAGGTCGGCGATGCCGCCGTGGTGCGTCGCCGCCGGCAGGCGCGCCGACTGCGCGGCGCGCAGCGCCGGGCTCGTCTCGACGAGATGGACGCCCTGCGGCGTGCAGCCGAAACGTGCCATCGCGCGCAGCGCATCGGCGGCAAGCGTGCCGCGCCCGGGGCCGAGTTCGGCATAGCGAAACGCCGGGCTGCCCGCGCGCGACCACAGGTCGGCGATCCAGATACCGACCATCTCGCCGAACATCTGGCTGATTTCGGGCGCCGTCGTGAAATCGCCCGCGGCGCCGAGCGGGTCGCGCGTCGCATAATAATGCGCGTTTGCGGCCGCCATATAGTCGGCAACGGTCATTGCTCGCGCCGCCGCGATGTCGCCGATCAGCTGCTCGGGGTTCGGCGGCCCGTCACGCAACGCTGTCGAGTCCGGCGACCGGTTCGACGCGCTGGCGGCGCCCCTTCGCGGTCGCGACGAGCCATGCGCCGGCGAGAAGCATCGGGATGGTCAGCGTCTGCCCCATCGTCAGCCCCCACGACAAGGTGCCGAGCTGGACGTCGGGCTCGCGCACGAACTCGACCGCGAAACGGCTGAGGCCATAGATGATCGCCGCCATGCCGAACAGAAAGCCGGGCTTGTAGCGCGCATCGGTGCGCCAGAAGAAGAAAGCGAGGACGGCCATCATCACGATCCCTTCGAGGCCCGCTTCGTAAAGCTGGCTTGGGTGGCGCGGGTCCATCGTGCCGCTGCCCGGAAAGATGATCGCCCACGGCACGGTCGTCGCGCGGCCCCACAGCTCGCCGTTCACGAAATTGGCGAGGCGGCCGAAGAAGAGGCCGAAGGGGACGACGCAGGCGATATAGTCGCAAAAGCGCAGGAAGCTGAGCTTTTCCCTCTTCGTCACATACCAGATCGCGACCAGCACGCCGATCACGCCGCCGTGGAGCGACATGCCGCCGTCCCACAATTTGAAGATTTCGAGGGGCTTCTGGATATAGTTGCCGAGGTTGTAGAAGAGCACATAGCCGAGCCGGCCGCCGAGGATGATCCCGAGCATCGCATAGAAGATCATGTCATCGGCATGGCGCCGCGCCATCGGCGCGCCGGGCTGCGCGATCAGCTTCAACAGATACCAGTAACCGACGAAAATACCGGCGAGATAAGCGAGCGCATACCAGCGGATGGGGAGGCCGAAGACGCTGAACGCGATCTCGCTGTTCGGTCCCATCAAATCCTGAAAGTTAAGATATTGCGTTGCTTCGGCTAAGGTTGCAAAAAGAAACATATCGTCGCGCTGTCCTTCCCCAGGAGAGGCCTCCCCATAAGGGGTAAGGCGAGCGAGACCAAGAGGAGAGATACACGATGCCATCTGCGCTCGATTTGCGCCTGGAAGCCGCCTATAATCTGATCACCGGTCCGGGCGGGCCGATCCAGGTCGGATCCGTCGAACGCTTTGGCCGCGAGCTGCCCGTCATCGCCAATGCGCCGACGAATCTGGCCGACTATGTCGCCTTTTTTTGTGCGCAGCATGGCGACGCGACCTTTCTGGTCGAGGGCGACGAACGACTGAGCTTCAAACAGGTCTATGCCGCCGCGCGCAAGGTCGCCGCGGCGCTCGTCGAAGGGCATGGCGTCGAGCGGGGCGACCGCGTCGGCATCGCGATGCGCAACGCCAATGCCTGGTGCGTCTCCTACCTCGGCGTGTTGATGGCGGGCGGCTGCGCGACGCTGCTCAACGGCTGGTGGCAGGGCGGTGAGCTCGCCGCGGGCATCGAGGATGCCGAAGCGAAGCTGGTCATCGCCGACGTCCAGCGCGCGGCGCGGCTTGCGGAGCCGGGCGTCAGCCATGGCGCAAAGGTCATCACGCTCGATCTTTCAAAGCCGATCGACGAAGCGATCGCCCCGATCACGAGCGCGGGCGGCGCCGGGACGGCATTGCCCGCTCTCACCGGCGACGATCTGGCGACGATCCTCTTCACCTCCGGTTCGACCGGCCAGTCGAAGGGCGCCTATTCGCGCCATCATGCGGTGGTGCAGGCGATCTTCAACTATGTGACGCAAACCGCGAGCATCGTCCATCTGCTCACGCAGGACGGGCTGATGTCGGACATCCAGCCCGCGACGCTGATCTGCACCCCGCTGTTTCACGTCACCGCGGAAATTCCGGTGTTCCTTCAGAGCATCGCGATCGGGCGCAAGCTCGTTCTGATGCCCAAGTGGAATGCGGACGAGGCGATGCGGCTCATCCAGGACGAGAAGGTCAATTATTTCGTCGGCGTTCCGCTGATGAGCTATGAGATTCTCGTCAGCCCGAACCGCAAGAACTACGATTTGTCGACGTGCAAGAGCTACGCCGGCGGCGGCGCGCCGCGTCCGCCCGAACATGTGCGGCGTCTTGCGTCGGAGATGGGTGAAGCGAAACCGCTGCTCGGTTACGGCCTGACCGAAACCAATGCGGTCGGCTGCGGCATCATCAACGAGAATTATGTCGACAAGCCGCTGTCGACGGGACCGGCGTCGAAGCCGCTCGTCGATCTTGCGATCCTCGACGACAATGGCGAACCGGTGCCGCAGGGGGGCGTGGGCGAGGTCTGCATCCGGTCGGTCGCCAATTTCGAGGGCTATTGGAACAATGAGGCGGCGACGAAGGCGGCCTTCTTCGACAATGGCTATTTCCGTTCGGGCGACCTCGGCTATCTCGACGAGGACGGCTATCTGTTCATCGTCGATCGCAAGAAAGACATCATCATTCGCGGCGGCGAGAATATCAGCTGTCAGGAAGTCGAGGCGGCGATTTACGAGCATCCCGAGGCGAACGAATGCGCGGTGTTCGGGCTTCCCGACGAGCGGCTCGGCGAATGTGTCGGCGCGGTGGTGTGGATGAAGCCGGGCAGCAGCGTGACCGCCGACGATCTGGTCGCCTTTCTCAGCGCGCGCCTCGCGCCGTACAAGGTGCCGTGCAAGATCTGGATGTCGAACGACGCGCTACCCAAGCTCGGCAGCGAAAAGATCGACAAGGTGAGCTTGCGCAACCATTATCGCGGCGAATATGCGGCGGAGGTCGTCGCGTAACCGATTGAAGGACAGGAGCGAACCGGGACCATGGCCAAGGCTGAAACTCCCGTCGCTCCCGAAAAGCCGGAGCCGGTGCGCGTCTATCGCCACCGGCTGCCGACGCGCATCTGGCATTGGGTCAATGCGGTCACCCTGCTCGTCCTTCTGATGAGCGGGCTGATGATCTTCAATGCGCACCCGCGCCTCTATTGGGGCGAATATGGCGCCAATTTCGATCGGGCCTGGCTGGTGATCGGCTCGACCGCCGACGCGGGATATTTGCGGGTCGGCGACTGGAAGATCGACACGACGGGCGTGCTCGGCCGATGGACCGACGCGCAAGGGACGACAAAGACCTGGGCTTTTCCGGGCTGGGCGACGATCCCGACGAGCTACAGCCTCGCCGACGGGCGGCGCTGGCACCTGCTATTCGCGTGGCTACTCTCGGTCGGGCTCGCGCTCTATATGCTCTGGACGCTTCTCGGCGGACATCTGCGCAAGGACCTGCACGTCCGCCGCGCCGAATGGTCGCCGCGCCATATCTGGCACGATGTGAAGGAGCATGCGCGGCTTCGTTTTCCGAAAGGCGAAGCCGCGGCGCGCTACGGCATCCTGCAAAAGCTCAGCTATATCGGCGTCATCTTCATCGCGCTGCCGCTGATGATCGCGACGGGGCTCACCATGTCGCCCGGTATGAACGCGGCGTGGCCGTGGTTGCTCGATATCTTCGGCGGGCGCCAGTCGGCGCGCTCGATCCACTTCATCACCGCCTGGGCGCTCGTAGCCTTTTTTATCGTCCACATTGCGATGGTGCTGCTCGCAGGGCCGGTCAACGAGCTTCGCTCGATGGTCACCGGCTGGTTCCGCCTGCCGCCGGCGAAGGACGGGCGCGCATGAGCGACATCATCCTCCCGCGCCGCCAGTTGATCGCCCGCGCCGGCGGAATGGTCGCCGCGGCGGGGACGCTGCCGCTGCTCGCGGGCTGCGACGCGATCAACGACGCGCCCGCCGTGCGCAAGATCCTGGCGATGGGCGAGGAGATGAACCGCGCGAGCCAGCGCGCGCTGATCGACCGCGACGCGCTCGCGCGCGAATTCGGCCGCGCCGACCTGTCGCCCTTTTTCCGGCCGAACGGCACGCGCCTCCCCGCCGGGGCGGTTTATGCCGCACATGCCGCGAACGCTTTCGTGGACTGGCGCGTCAAGGTCTCGGGCCTCGTCGCGCGCCCGCTGTCGCTGTCGATGGCCGACATTCGCGCGATGCCGCAGCGCACGCAGATCACGCGCCACGACTGCGTCGAGGGGTGGAGCGCGATCGGGCAGTGGACGGGTGTGCAGCTTCACCGGATTCTCGATGCGGCGGGCGTGCGGGACGGCGCGCGCTATATCGTATTCCGCTGTGCCGATCGGATTGGCGACGCGCTCTATTATGAAAGCTGCGACATGATCGACGCGCGCCATCCGCAGACGATCCTTGCCTGGGCGCTCAATGATGCCGTGCTGCCGATCGCCAACGGCGCCCCGCTGCGCCTGCGCATCGAGCGCCAGTTGGGTTACAAGCACGCCAAATATGTCAACGCGATCGAAGCGGTCGCGAGTCTCGATGCTATCGGCGCGGGCAAGGGCGGTTATTGGGAGGACCGCGTCGATTATGAATGGTATGCCGGAATTTGACCTGGACCCCCTCGCGGTGCAAATATTCGGCGCATAACATATGTCGATTCTGAGTCCGTTTCTCTCCCGGATCATTCGTCACGGACGGCTGACCGTCGTCATGCCCGATGGCGCGCGCGAGGAATATGGCCAGCCGGCCGAGGGCTTTTCCAACGTCACGATCCGCTTCACCAGCCGGAGGGGGATGCGCCGCATCCTCCTCGATCCGCGCCTCGGCGCGGCCGAAGCGTTCATGGATGGCGAGATGGAACTGGTGGAGGGCGACATCATGGAGTTCGTCGCGCTCGTTCGCTCGAACACGCCGTGGGACCGCGGCGCGAAGCTGCACGACAAGACGTGGCTGGGCCGGCGCGCCGAATGGGTAAAAACGCGGATTGGCTCGATAAACCGCCAGCGCCGCTCGCGCGCGAACGTCAAGCATCATTACGACATCGGCAACAATCTCTACCGCCTCTTCCTCGACGAGGACATGCAATATAGCTGCGCCTATTGGTCGCGGCCGGACATGACGCTGGAAGAGGCGCAGGCCGCGAAAAAGGCGCATATCGCCGCCAAGCTTGCGCTCGCGCCGGGGCAGCGGGTGCTCGATATCGGCTGCGGCTGGGGCGGGATGGCGATCACGCTCGCCAAGCTCGAACGGGTCGATGTGCTCGGGATCACGCTATCGGAAGAGCAACTCGCGCTCGCGCGCCAGCGCGCGGCGGCGGCCGGCGTCGCCGACCGGGTGACGTTTGAATTGATCGACTATCGCGACCTCGCCGCGCGCGAGGAGGGCGGGTTCGACCGCATCGTGTCGGTCGGCATGTTCGAGCATGTCGGCGCACTCAATTTCGAGACTTTCTTTCGCGCCGCGGCCAATTTGATGACCGCCGACGGGGTGATGCTGCTCCACACGATCGGGCGCTTCGGAGGGCCGGGATCGACCGACGCCTTCACGCGCAAATATATCTTCCCCGGCGGTTATATTCCGGCATTGAGCGAGACGCTGGCGGCGAGCGAAAAGAGCCGGCTGATCGCGACCGACATCGAGACGCTACGGCTCCATTACGCGCTGACCCTGCGCCAATGGTATGCGCGGACGCTCGCGCATGAAGACGAGATCGTCCGGATGATGGGCGTTCGCTTCTTTCGCATGTGGTGCTTCTATCTCGCCGGCGCGACATCGGCGTTCGAGAGCGGCGGGATGGGCAATTACCAGATCCAGTTCGCGCGCAGCCGCCACGCGCTACCGCTGACCCGCGATTATATGGGCGAGGCGGAGCGAGGCTATGCCGGATAGCGTTCGTTCATGACATCCCAGCTCAGCGCCACGAGCTGTTCGAGAACCGCCAAATCCACATCGGCGAGCTTGTTGATGTAGAGGCAGGATTTGCCCGTCTTGTGCTTGCCGAGCTTTGCGAACAGCGCGTCGGCTTCGGGCTGGCGGTCGCAATAATGGCCCATCAGATAGAGCGTCATCGCGGCCTTGCGGGGTGAGAAGCCGGCGCGGCACATCGTCCCCGAATGGCCGCTGTCATAGACATAGTCGTAGCTGCCATAGCCGATGATCGACGGACCCCACATCCTGGGCGGCAGGCCGGTGACGCGGCGGTGGATCGCATCGACGATGGCCGCTTCCTCGCGGCGCCTCGCGTCGGGCACCGCGGCGATGAAATCGGCGACCGAAACCTCGGTCGCCCTGGTCTTGATTTCGGCTTTGGCCATGGCGCTTCTCCCGGGCGTGACGATAGCTTGCGCGCGACGGGGCGCCAAGCCGGTTGCACCTTGGACGGCGGACTGCTAGCCGCGCCCGCGTCTTCCCTCGCCAAAGGTGCATCATGTCCGAGTCCTTCAAGCGCGTCGTCCTCGCCTATTCGGGCGGCCTCGATACCAGCGTCATCCTGAAGTGGCTGCAGGTCACCTATGGCTGCGAGGTGGTGACCTTCACCGCCGACCTCGGGCAGGGCGAGGAACTCGAACCCGCGCGTGCCAAGGCCGAACTGATGGGGATCAAGCCCGAGCACATCTATATCGACGATCTGCGCGAGGAATTCGTCCGCGATTTCGTCTTCCCGATGATGCGCGCCAACGCTCGCTATGAAGGCGATTATCTGCTCGGTACCTCGATCGCGCGCCCGCTGATTTCGAAGCGCCTCGTCGAGATCGCGAAGGAAACCGGCGCCGATGCGGTCGCGCACGGCGCGACGGGCAAGGGCAATGATCAGGTGCGGTTCGAACTCAGCGCCTATGCGCTCAACCCCGACATCAAGGTGATCGCGCCGTGGCGCGAATGGGATCTGACCAGCCGCACCGCGCTGATCGACTTCGCCGAGAAGAACCAGATCCCGGTGCCCAAGGACAAGCGCGGCGAAAGCCCCTTCTCGACCGACGCGAATCTCCTCCACACCTCGTCCGAAGGCAAGGTGCTCGAGGATCCGTGGGAAGAGACGCCCGACTATGTCTATTCGCGCACGGTCAATCCCGAGGACGCGCCCGACACGCCTGAATATATCACGATCGATTTCGAGAAGGGTGACGGCGCCGCGCTGAACGGTCAGGCGATGTCGCCCGCGACGCTGCTCGCGGCATTGAACGACCTTGGCCGCAAGCATGGCATCGGCCGCCTCGATCTCGTCGAGAACCGCTTCGTCGGCATGAAGTCGCGCGGCATGTACGAGACGCCCGGCGGCGAAATCTATGCGCGCGCGCATCGCGGAATTGAAAGCATCACGCTCGACCGCGGCGCTGCGCACCTCAAGGACGAGCTGATGCCGAAATATGCCGAACTCATCTACAACGGCTTCTGGTTCGCGCCCGAGCGCGAGATGCTGCAGGCCGCGATCGACCACAGCCAGACGAACGTCACCGGCACCGTCCGCCTCAAGCTCTACAAGGGCAATGCGAGCGTCGTCGGCCGCAAGTCGCCGTTCAGCCTCTACAGCGAACGCCATGTGACCTTCGAGGACGATGCCGGCGCCTATGACCAGAAGGATGCGGCGGGCTTCATCAAACTCAACGCCTTGCGCTTGAAACTGCTCGCGAAACAGGGTCAATAAGGCGGCCGGGAACGGGCCCGGCTGCGACAGGAGCCTTGGTCCATGTTCTCCCTTTTGCTGGCGGCCGCCAGCCTGACGCCTGCGTTCAACGATGCCTCCTATGCCGACCTCGGCTATGTGGAGCGCGCCGCGGGCGATTGCACCGCGCGATTCGGCGGGGGTTCGATCGAGATCCGGCAGGCCTTCAACGATGCCGATCGTACGATGATCAACGTCGCGGTGGTGACGGGCAAGCCGACGCGCGCGCTTCCCGTCGGGACGCAGCTGTGGGCAAAGGCGAGCTATGGCCCCGCGTGGCGCGCAGTGGTGATCGAATCGACGCCGGAGCGGCTGGGTTTCGTGGCGCATAATCGCTTCGTCGGCGACTTGTTCACCGAGGATTCGCTGTCCATCGCGCTCCACGAGCGGCTCGATGCGGGCGCGATAGGTGATGCCGTGCTCGTCGATGTGGGATCGGACGTTTCGGGCTTCCGCGAAAAGCTCGCTTCGGCTTTCGACTGCGCGGATTCGCTCGGCATTTGACGCCAACGAAGCGCCGCGAAAATGAGGGGTTAGCAAGCGGCGCGCACCTGCGCTAAGGCGCGAGACATGACCGCGACCCGATTTTTCTCCGACAATGCCGCAACCGTCCATCCGGTAGTGATGGAAGCGATGGCCACCGCGAATCGGGTCGATACGGCCTATGACGGCGACGCGCTCAGTCAGTCGCTCGACGCGGCTTTTTCGGAGCTTTTCGAGACGGATTGCGAGGTCGTGTGGATCCCGACGGGGACCGCGGCGAACAGCATCATCCTCGCGCATTTCGTGCGGCCGTGGCAGGGCATTCTCTGCTACGAGGAAGCGCATATCGAGGTCGACGAATGCGGCGCGCCGACCTTCTATTCGGGCGGCGCGAAGCTGATGCCGCTACCGGGGCGCGGCGCGAAGATCGACGCCGCCGCGCTGAAAGCGCGGATCGCGGGAATCCGGCAGGACGTGCATCAGGTCCAACCGGCGGCGGTCAGCATCACCAACGCGACCGAATATGGGCTGGCCTGGCGCGCCGACGAGATCGGAGAGATCAGCGCGATCGCGAAGGGCAAGGGGCTGAAGCTCCACATGGACGGCGCGCGCTTCGCCAATGCCGTCGCCTTTCTCGGCTGCGCGCCCGCCGACGTCACATGGCGCGCCGGAGTCGATGCGCTGTCGTTCGGCTTCACCAAAAATGGCGCGATGATGGCTGAAGCGATCGTCTTTTTCGGCGGCAGCGGCGGCGCCGGAGTGCGCGAGCTCAAGAAGCGCGGCGGGCATCTGCTCAGCAAGGGGCGCTTCGTCGCGGCGCAGATTCGCGCGATGCTGAAGGACGATCTGTGGCTGGCCAACGCGCGCGCCGCCAATGCCGGCGCGGCGAAGCTGGCGGCGGCGTGCGGCAGCCGGCTGATGTATCCGGTCGAGGCGAACGAGCTGTTTGTGCGGATGACCGCCGAAGAGGCAGCGAAACTGCGCGGGGCCGGGTTCGACTTCTACGACTGGGGCGAAGGCGCGGCGCGCCTCGTCGTCAGCTGGGATCAGGACGCCGAAGCCGTCGCGCCGCTGGCGGCGGCGATCGGCGCGCTATGAGCGGCGAGCAGCCGACGCTGCTCAGCCCGCGCGTCCTACTGCCCTTTGCGCTGGTCACGCTGATCTGGGGGTCGACGTGGATCGTCATCAAGGGACAGCTCGGCGTCGTTCCGCCGAGCTGGTCGGTGACCTATCGTTTCGCCGTTGCGGCGATCGCGATGTTCGTCTTTGCCGCGATGCGGCGCGAGCCGATATGGATCGGCCCCCGCGCGATGGCCTTTGCCGCAGTGCTCGGTGCCGCGCAGTTCGCACTGAACTTCAACTTCGTCTATCGCGCCGAACAGCACATAGCCTCGGGCCTTGTCGCGGTGCTCTTCGCGTTGCTGATCGTGCCCAACACCTTGCTCGGGCGCGCCTTTCTGAAGACGCCGCTCGAAGGACGCTTCCTGGCAGGGGCGGGGATCGCAATCGTCGGGGTCGGACTGATGATCCTCCACGAATATCGCGCCGCAACCGTCGGGGCAGGCGAAGTGCTGCTCGGCACCGCGCTGACGCTAGCGGGCGTGATGAGCGCCTCCACCGCCAATGTCATGCAGGGGACAGCCTTCGCGCGCGCGCAGTCGATGGTGGTGATGATCGCCTGGGCGATGCTGTTCGGCGCACTCGCCGACGGCAGCTATGCGTGGATCACCACGGGCCCGCCGGTAATCGAGTCCACGCCCGTCTATCTTGGCGGCGTGCTCTATCTCGGCATCATCGCGAGCGCGGTGACCTTTCCGCTCTATTTCAACGTCATACGCGCGGTTGGGCCGGGGCAGGCGGCCTGGTCGAGCGTGCTGATCCCGATCATCGCGATGGGTTTTTCGACCGTATTCGAAAATTATCATTGGGCGGCGCTGTCGATCACCGGCGGCATCGTCGCTTTGATCGGGCTGGTGATCGCGGTCGCGAAGCGGCCCGAGCGGCCGTCGGTCAGCGGAAACACGGTGTCGATGCCGGTGCAGCAAGAAGACCGGTTGCCATAACTGTATTGCCGTAATAATACGGTGATATGAAGATGTTTGCCAGCACGTTGTTGCTCCTCGCCGCGCTTCCGGGCGCACCGGCTTTCGCGCAAGCCGCTTGCCAGCCCGGCACCTATGCGGCCCCCGATGGCGATTTCGTGGTACTTGCGAAGCTCCCGTCGATCCCGGCGCCAGGGCTGCGCTATCTGTTCCGCGATGGGCGGCGTGGCGCGACGTCGGACCCGGATGCGCCACTGGCTTGCGATGCCGGTCAGGTGAATGTGAAAGGCGCGGCTTGGCAACCGGTCGCGTTCCGCGAGACGCCGGCGAGTTTCGACAGCGTCGGCACGAAGATGACGGGCATGCTCATCGAGCCGCCGGGCGCGGACCCCACGCGTCCGCTCGTCGTGATGGTGCACGGGTCCGAACGCTCGTCGCCGATCGGCGGCATCTATGGCTATGCGATGGCGGCGCAGCGGATTTCGGTATTCGTCTACGACAAGCGCGGGACGGGCGGTTCCGATGGCGAATATACGCAGAATTTCGAACTGCTCGCTGCCGATGCGGCGCATGCGCTCGAAAAGGCGCGGGAGATGGCGGCGGGCCGGTTCGGTCGCGCGGGCTTTTTCGGCGGCAGCCAGGGCGGCTGGGTGGCCCCGCTCGCGGCGACATTGACCAAGGCCGACTATGTGACCGTCGGCTTCGGCCTCGTCGCCTCGCCGATCGAGGAAGATCGCGAGCAGATGGTCTCCGAAGTGCGCGCGGTGGGGCTGGGCAAGGATGCCGAGGCGCTGGTCAACCGCTTGTCGCAGGCTACCGCGGGGTTGCTGCTGTCGGATTTCGACACCGGCTACGAAGCGCTCGATGCCGTGCGACGCGAGATGGCGGACCAACCATGGGCGGCGAAGATCGAGGGCGAGTATAGCGGGGCGATTGCGCGCATGCCGAACGAGGAGCTGAAGCGGATCGGGCGGGCGCGCTTCGACAACCTCGAACTGATCTGGGACTATGACGCGGTTGCGGCGCTACGGAAACTCGATACGCCTTTGCTGTGGGTGCTTGCGGGCGAAGACCGCGAGGCGCCGATCGAAACGACGCGCGGCGCGCTGCTCGGGCTTGCGAGAGAAGGCAAGCCCTTCGACGTCTACCTCTTTCCCCGCACTGATCACGGCATGTTCGAGTTCACGACTGCCGCCGACGGCTCGCGCCGTATAACGCGCATCACCGACGGCTATCTCAAATTGCTCGGCGACTGGATCAAGGGCAGCGCAAGCGGCAAATATGGCCGCGCGGAGAGACTTACCCTGCGCTGATCCGCTCGATGTCGGCGCCGACGGCCTGGAGCTTCTCTTCGAGCCGCTCGTAACCGCGGTCGAGGTGATAGACGCGGTTGACCTCGGTTTGCCCCTCGGCAGCAAGGCCCGCGATGATCAGGCTCATCGATGCGCGCAGGTCGGTCGCCATCACCGGCGCGCCGACCAGATGGTCGACCCCGCGGACGATCGCGGTCCGGCCCTTGACCTGAATGTCGCAACCCATGCGCGCCAGTTCGGGGACGTGCATATAGCGGTTTTCGAAGATCGTCTCGGTGAACAGCGACGCGCCCTTGCCGAGCGTCGCCATCGCCATGAACTGGGCCTGCATGTCGGTTGCGAAGCCCGGGTAGGGCGCCGTCGAGAGCGTGACGGGTTCGGCGCGGCCCGACATGGCGACACGGATGCCGGCCTTGGTCGGCTCGACCGTCGCGCCGGCTTCGCGCAGCGCGGCGAGCGTCGCGTCCATTTCATCGACCTTGGCGCCGACCAGCTCGACATCGCCCTCGGTGATGACCGCGGCGCAGGCATAGCTGCCCGCCTCGATGCGGTCGGCCATGACGCGATAGGTTGCGCCGTGCAGCCGGTCGACACCCTCGATCGTCAGCGTTTCGGTGCCGATGCCGTCGATATGCGCGCCCATCGCGACGAGGCAGTTGCACAGGTCGACGATCTCGGGCTCGCGCGCCGCATTTTCGAGCACGCAGCTGCCTTTGGCGAGCACCGCCGCCATGACGGCGTTTTCGGTCGCGCCGACCGAGACGACGGGGAAGGTGAACTTGCCGCCGGGGAGGCGTCCGCCACCGGGCGCGCTCGCCTTCACATAGCCCGACGCAAGTTCGATCTCGGCGCCGAAGGCCTCGAGGGCTTTCAGGTGGAGGTCGATCGGGCGGTTGCCGATCGCGCAGCCGCCGGGAAGCGACACGGTCGCCTCGCCCGCGCGCGCGAGCAGCGGTCCGAGCACGAGGATCGACGCGCGCATCTTGCGCACGATGTCATAGGGCGCAACGGTCGAGGTGAGGGTGGTCGTGCGCGCGGTCATCACGCGGCCGAAATCTTCGGGTCGCGATCCCTCGATCGTCGTCGAGCAGCCGAGCTGGTTCAAGAGGTGGCCGAATCCGTCGACGTCGGCGAGCCGCGGCAGGTTGCGAAGCGTCAGCGGCTCGTCGGTGAGCAGCGCGCAGGGCAGCAGGGTGAGCGCCGCATTCTTGGCACCGGAGATGGGGATACGGCCCTTGAGTCGCTGGCCGCCGCGAATGACGATCTGATCCATCGGCTGTCTTTAGCGCATGCGCCGGGCCGCGCAAGCGGACTGGCCATGCCGGCGATGGCGGCCGGCGGTGGGCGCCGCCAAGGATGGTTAAGTTGCCGTATGAGCGAATAGCTTTCGTCGTGGCTTTCCCATCGAAAATGTGAAACTATTCTTGCCCATATCGGGCCTCGACAATCGCAGCGTTTACGTAAAACGACTTTTCACAGGGGAGAAGGTCATGCGGAATAATGTCGTCACGGTCGTGATTACGGCCACCTTGATTGCCAGCCAACTTGCTGTGCCCGCGATGCCGCAGGCCACGACCTTGCCCTATCCGCCACCCGGCGGCCCGCAGATCCAGCCGCCGCGCCCCGGCTATGGCGATGGCTATGCCGGAACCATCCGCTGCGAATCGCGGAACAACCGGCTTCAGCGCTGTAACGTCCGCACGAACAATCGCGTCGAATTGATGCGCGTCATCGGCGGGCGCTGTTCGAAAGGGCGCGACTGGGGCTTTACCGCGACGCAGATCTGGGTGTCGGGCGGGTGCCGCGCCGAGTTCCGCTATGGCTATGCCAATAATGGCGGCAATCCGGTGCCGTTGCCGCAGCCGGTCGACGATTATGCGGGGACGATCCGCTGCGAGTCGCGCAGCAACCGCTATCAGCAGTGCAATGTCGCGACGAACGACCGCGTCGAACTGGTGCGCCGGATCGGCGGGCGCTGCAACGCCGGGCGGCAATGGGGCTATACCTCGAGCTATGTCTGGGTGAACAACGGATGCCGCGCCGACTTCGGCTATGGCTATCGCAACCTCCGGCCGCCCGAAAAGGACAAGGATAAGGGGCCGAGCACCGGGCTGATCATCGGCGGCATCGTCGTCGCGGGCGGGCTGCTTGCCCTGCTCGCGAGCCAGAGCAAGAAGAAAAAGGCCGAAGCCGGCGAGCCGGTGCAGGACGGCACGCCAACGCCGACCTATCCGGCGGGGCCTCCGGCGACATTGAGCGCCAATCTTTCAGCGCTGCCGAGCGCGGCGCGGCCTTCGGTGCAAAACTGCATGAACGATGCGGCGCGCCAGATCGGGGTGACCGGCGGCACGCGGCTGTCGTACGACCGGCTCGTCCACCTCGAGCAGGGCAACGGCGGATGGCGCATCCGTGCGGCGATGACCGCAACCTATCCCGATGGCGCCAAGCAAATCGAAATGTATTGCCGCGCGACGCCGACGCAGATCATCCAGCTCGACTTCAGTTAAGGGGAATCCTTCGTCTGGAGACGCGTCGGCGCGAACGCGTCGGTTGCCGGCGGTTTTGGAGTGGTGAGCGGACATTTCAGTTCCGTCATCCCGGCGAAGGGTGTTCAGAGGCACGTGACTCTGAAACACGATCTCACCCTAACGGTTTATCGCACCGGCGAGATCCCGGCCCTCGCCGGGATGACAATGGAAAGAATGTCGTATTCCGGTCGGAAGGCAGTCGCTTATATCCTCCTCCCGATTGCATCTTTCGGCCAAGCCGTGAATGAGAGAGCCGGCGTGGCGTGAGCGGAACGGAATGATGAACGACGGTGGCCCGTTCGCGGCGCTTTGGAAACGGGCTTATCCACTGCTGACGGTCACCGCGCTGTTCTGGGCGGGCAATTCGATCGTCGGACGCGCGGCGCGCGACCTCGTGCCGCCCGCCGCCCTGTCTTTCTGGCGCTGGACCTTCGCGCTCTTGCTGCTGCTGCCGCTCGCCTGGCCGCATTTGCGGCGCGACTGGCCGGTGCTGCGCGCGAACTGGCCGATCGTCGCGCTGCTCGGCGCGCTCGCGATCGGTTCGTTCAACATCCTGCTTTACACGGGCTTGCAGAGCACCACCGCGCTCAATTCGATGCTGATCCAGTCGGCCCAGCCCGCGCTTGTGCTGATCGCCGGAGCGCTGGTGATGGGCGATCGCACCAGCCTGCGGCAGGTTGCGGGAGTGCTGATCTCGCTCGCCGGCGTGCTCGCGATCATCGCGCGCGGCGATCCTGCGATGCTATGGGGCCTCCGGCTCAATATCGGGGACGCGATCATCAGCGTGGCGGTGCTGATCTGGGCGCTCTACTCGGTGCTGCTCCGCCGCCGCCCTGTGGTGCATCCGCTAAGCTTTCTCGCGGCATCGATGGTCGTCGGCATCGCGGTGATCGCGCCTGTCTACGCGCACGAACTCTGGTCGGGGCGGCTGATCGTTCCGGCGGCGGGGAGTGCGCTCGCGATCGCCTATGTCTCGATCTTCCCGTCCTTTCTCGCCTATCTCTTCTTCAATCGCGGGGTCGAACTGATCGGCTCGGCGGCGACGGGGCAATATATGAATGTCATGCCGCTGATTGGCGCGGGACTCGCGATGCTGTTCCTCGGCGAGGCGCTGCACCTGTTCCATGTCGCCGGGCTGGCGCTGATCGTCGCCGGAATCCTCGTCGCCGGGCGCCCGCCGCCCGCGGCGCAGGCCTAAGCCTCGATCTGGCCGAGTGCTTCCTCGACCTGCGCCAGCCGGTCCTTGCCGAAGAACATCTCGCCGCCGACGAAAAAGGTCGGGATGCCGAACACGCCGCGCGCGACCGCGGCTTCGGTGTTGGCGGCCAGCCTTGCCTTGATCGCGGGCTCCTGCGTGCGCGCGAGGAGGGCGGGGCCGTCGAAGCCGTTCGCCGAGAGGAAGGGTGCGATCACCTCCGGATCGTCCATCTTGAGGCCTTCCTCCCACATCGCGCGGTTAACCGCGTCGACATAATCGTCAAGATTGCCTTCGTCCTCGGCGACGATCGCGCCGCGCATGACGGTCAGCGTGTTGACGGGAAAATGCGGATTGATGCGGAATCTGACGAGGCCGTGCTTCGCGATGAAGCGGCGCATTTCGAGATTCTCATATGCGAGCTTCGCGGGCGCGTCGGCATATTGGATCATCGGCGCCTTGTTGCCCGTCGCCTTGAAGATGCCGCCCAAAAGACAGGGGGCGATGACGAGATCGGCGCCCGTGCGGTCGAGCAGGTCGGGAAGCGCCTTCATCGAGAGATAGGCGTTGGGGCTGCCGAAGTCGAAGATGAGTTCGAGCGTTTTGGTCACCATTTTTCTCCCCAGGGGCGAAGATCGAGTTCGTGCGTCCAAGCGCTTTTGGGCTGCCTGTGGAGCATCACATAATTGGCGGCGATGGCTGCGGGATTGAGGATCAGATCCCGTGCTTTCGCGTTGTCGAAATCGGGATGGCGCCCTTTGATGAATTCGGTGTCGATCGCGCCGTCGATGATCGTGTGCGCAACGTGGATGCCCTGCGGGCCGAGTTCGCGCGCCATCGACTGCGCAAGCATGCGGAGCGCGCCCTTGGCACCCGAAAAGGCGGAGAAACCCGATCCGCCGCGCAGGGACGCGGTCGCGCCGGTGAAGATGATCGTACCGCGGCCCCGCGGCGCCATGCGCCTCGCCGCCCATCAGGAAGCCGCCGAGGCATGCCATTTCCCAGACCTTGGTGTAGACGCGCACCGTCGTGTCGACGATCGGGAAATTCACATTCGCGCCGATGTTGAACACCGCGACCTCGACCGGGCCGACCTCGGCCTCGACCTGATCGAACAGCGCAATCATCGCTTCTTCCACGCGCGCGTCGGCGGGGAAGGCGCGCGCCTGATGCCCGTCGTCGCGGATCTGCTGCGCGAGGGCTTCCAGCTGCTCGGCGTTGCGTTCGCGGCGGTTGACGCAGGCGGTGAGGCCCGCGGCGGCAAAGGCGCGGGCGATCGCGCCGCCGGTGGCGTCTCCGGCTCCGATGATGACGGCTGCGGGGTTGGGCATCAGCGACTCTCCTGTTGCGCCACATCGTAACTATGATAATCATAGTAACAAGGATTAAATTTAATCGTCATTCCCGCGAACGCGGGAACCCAGCGAACCAGCGCCGGAACTGGGTTCCCGCATTCGCGGGAATGACGAGGAAGGGGAAGTGCTGGAACAATGCCCAAACGCGCGGATTTGTCGGATACGTTCTGCCCCGTCGGCCGCTCGGCCGAATTGCTCGGCGACCGCGCGGTGCTCCTGATCCTGCGCGACCTGTTCTTCGGGCGGCGGCGGTTCGAGGAGATCGCGGCGAACACCGGGCTCGGTCCGCAGATCGTATCGGCGCGGCTCAAGCTGCTGGTCGAGCAAGGGGTGATCGAACGCCGCGCCTATCGAGAGCGGCCGCCGCGCTACGAATATCGCCTGACCGCGAAGGGCAAGGATCTGTTCGACGTCCTCTACGCGATGCGCAACTGGGCCGAACGCTGGGCCTATGAAGAGGGTGAGACGGGGGGAGGGCCGGCCATGCGCTATACCCATCGCGCTTGCGGTGCCGACGTCGGCACATCGACCGTCTGTCCGGGGTGCGGCGAGCCGCTGCGCTATGGCGATCTGAAAGGGGAGCCGTCGCTGGCGCTCAAAGCCGAACAGGCCGCAAAATCGGGCTGATCAGGCCTTTTCCAGCGTGCATTGCAGCGGATGCTGGTTCTGCCTCGCGGCGTCCATCACCTGGTTTACCTTGGTCTCGGCGACTTCGTAGCTGAACACGCCGCACACGCCGACGCCCTGCTGGTGGACGTGCAGCATCACCTGCGTCGCCTGCTCGATATCCATGTTGAAGAAACGCTGGAGCACCATCACGACGAATTCCATCGGCGTGTAATCGTCGTTGAGCAGCAGCACCTTGTACATCGAGGGCTTTTTCGCCTTGGCGCGGGTGCGCGTCGCGATACCAACGCCGGGGCTGCCGGGCGAGCCGTCGTCCTTGTCCGCCATGGCGCGGACATTCTTTGACTCCGCCATGGCGCGGACCGGCTGGATGGTCGAAACTGGAAACATCATCGCAGGAATATCGCAAGCCGCGGCCGAAGCGCAAGGGGCGCGGTCGCGGATTTTAACCTCTTGTTCGCCAGCGGGCAGAACCAAAACAAGAACCGCCCGCTTCCGGGGAAGCGAGCGGCCTTGGGGTGTCGGCGCAGGCGGGGAGAGGGAGGGGAGTCGCCCGCGCCAACGATGGAAGAGAGGGCGCTTAGGCGGCCTTCATCTTCGAAGTGATGACCGAAACGCGGTTCGAGATCGGCGCGAAGCTGTCGTTCGTCAGCTTGACGACGAGTTCGCTGGTCTTCGAGGTCTGCGCGACAGCGGCGTCGAACGCCTTCTTGCTGTTCTCGGCATAGAGCTTGAAGAAGTCGGCCGGGGTCTTGACGGCGGTATAGCCCTTCAGCGCGGCGGTCGTGTCTTCGAAGCTCTTGCGAGCGAAGGTGACGCCTTCCTGGCCGAGCGTTTCGATGCCCTTGGCAGCGATCTTGCCCGATTCGACGAGGGCTTCGATGTTCGCCTTGTTGAATTCGACGGCTTCTTCGGCGAGCTTGCTCGACTTGGCCATGGCTTCCTTCGCCTTCTCGTTGAAGTCGGCGGTCAGGGTTTCGGCGCGGGTCTTCGCTTCTTCGGCGAACTTCTTGACGGTGTCGTTCATGGTCTTCAGTCCTTTGGTGGCGAGAGCGGCCGGCTTCGGCGCGGCTTTCGCGGGCTTGGGGGCAATGGTCTTCGCAGCCGCCTTCTTGGGGGCGACCTTCTTGGCTGCCGGCTTTGCGGCTTTCTTTTGGACCGGCTTGGCCTTCGCCGCGACAGTCTTGGTTTTCACGGGCGCCGCCGCTTTCGCCGCGGATGCAGCTTCGGCGGGAGCGGTAGGAGCGGCCACCGGCTTGGCGGCGGTTTCCAGCGTCGCGGCTTCGAAAGCCTTTTCGGCACTATCCATCTTGGTAGCCATCGGGACAACTCCTTTATGTTGCACTGCACAATATAGGAGTGGATCGGCGATTTCAAGAAAAAATTTGTGCAGCGCACAAAAATGCTGCACCGTCGGCCAGAGCGCCGATATATTCGCCAGATATTACCGCTGTTTGACGTAGCGGCCGGGGGCGTCCTCGATCGGCTTTTTCTTGCCTTTACCGGGGATGCGCGCGCCCTTGGCGGCGCTTTTTTCATCATCCTGCTGCGCGATCCAGCCGATCCAGTGCGGCCACCAACTGCCCTTGGTCTCGGACGCGCTCGCAACAAAATCGTCGAGCGACGCGGCCCCGTTGTCGCCGGTCCAATATTGATATTTGCCCGCCGCGGGCGGGTTGACCACGCCGGCGATGTGGCCCGAACCCGCGAGCACGAAGGTCTTGGCCCCCGAGAGATGGTCCATCAGCCGCCAGACGCTCGCGAGCGGCGCGATATGATCCTCGCGGCCCGCCTGGATATAGGCGGGGGTCTCGATCTTCTTGAGGTCGATCGGCGTGCCCATCACCTCCAGGCTGTTCGGGATCACCAAACGATTGTCGCGATAGAGGTCGACCAGATATTGCCGGTGCCACTTCGCGGGCAGGTTGGTGACGTCGCCGTTCCAGTAGAGAAGGTCGAAAGGCGGATAGTCGTTGCCGAGCAGATAATTGCTCACGACATAATTCCAGATAAGATCGCGGCCGCGCAGACTGTTGAAGGTCGCCGCCATATAGCGCCCGTCGAGGAACCCCCCCGCTGACAGCTGCTGGAGGAGGGTCAGATAGCTTTCATCGACGAACATTTTGAGGTCGCCCGCCAGTTCGAAATCGACCTGCGCAGTAAAGAAGGTCACCGACCGGACCTTGTCGGCCTCGCCGCGCGCAGCGAGCATCGCCAGCATCGCCAGCGTCGCGGCGAGCGTGGTGCCCGCGACGCAATAGCCGATCGTGTGGACGTGCGGCACGTCGAGAAGCTCGCGCACCGTATCGATGGCATCGACCTGCGCCGCGATATAATCGTCCCACACGACCTCGCTCATCGAAGCGTCGGCCGACTTCCACGATACCATGAAGACCGAAAGGCCTTGTTCGACCGCCCAAGCTACGAAGCTTTTCGCGGGATTGAGGTCGAGAATGTAGAAGCGGTTGATCCACGGCGGGAAGATGACGAGCGGGACGGTGAAAACCTCCTTCGTCGTCGGGCTGTACTGGATCAGCTGATAGAGATCGGTTTCGTGGACCACCTTGCCCGGCGTGGTCGCGATATTCACCCCGACTTCGAACGCGTCGGGGTCGACGTGGGAGAGTTGCCCGCGCGACAGGTCGGCGAGCATATTCTTCAACCCCTTGAGCAGGCTTTCGCCGCGCGTCTCGACCGCGCGTCTGATCACTTCGGGATTGGTGATCGCAAGGTTCGAGGGCGACAGCGCGTCGGTCATATTCTTCGCGGCGAATTCCATCTTCGCGCGCGCATGCTCGTCGAGCCCCTGCATGGTGCGGGTGGTCGTGAGCAATTGTTCGGCGAGCAGGCCGTAGGTTTGGCGGATCAGCGCGAAGACCGGGTTGGCGGTCCAGTCGGGATCGGCGAAACGCTTGTCTTTCGGCGCATCGGCGTCCGGCGCGAACGACGGCTGGATCGTCGCGAGCGAAGTCCAGAAGGCCACGCCCTGTTCCCACAGCTTCGACGATTGTTCGGCCCACAGCTGGGTGGTCGGATTTTGCAGCCAGCTCGCGGGGTCGAACATACCCGCCGCGGCGCTGTTGCCCTGGTTGGCCTGACCCAGCGCATATTCGAGCATCATCTGCTGCGCGCGGCCCATGACACTGGCCCAATGCTGCAGGTCATCGGGTGATGGCATGAAGGGATTCGGCGTCTCGGTCGTGTCGTCCTTACCCGTATCGTTCATGCTCGTTCCTGCTGGTCAGTGCGGATATAATGCCTATAACAAGCCGCGATGCGGCTGGCGAGATTGCCGCGCGCGTCAATCAGGTTCTGACCTTCCCGTAACGCAAAGGAGTTGTTCTAGTTTCCCATGTCCGAAGATGAATTCTATCGCATCAAGCGCCTGCCGCCCTACGTCATCGCTGAAGTGAATGCGATGCGTGCGGCCGCCCGCGCCGCGGGAGAGGACATCATCGACCTGGGTATGGGCAACCCCGACCTGCCGCCGCCCGCGCATGTGATCGAAAAGCTGTGCGAAGTCGCGATGAAGCCCGACGCGCACGGCTATTCGCAGTCGAAGGGCATTCCGGGCCTCCGCCGCGCGCAGGCCAATTATTACGGGCGCCGCTTCAACGTCGAGCTCGATCCCGAAAGTGAAGTCGTCGTGACGATGGGGTCGAAGGAGGGGCTTGCGAGCCTCGCGACCGCAATCACCGGCCCCGGCGACGTCGTGCTCGCGCCGAACCCCAGCTATCCGATTCACACCTTCGGCTTCATCATCGCCGGCGCGACGATCCGCAGCGTTCCGACGACGCCCGACGAGAATTACTGGCGCGCGCTCGACCGCGCGATGGCCTTCACCGTACCGCGCCCGTCGATCCTGGTGGTCAACTATCCGTCGAACCCGACCGCCGAAGCGGTCGACCTCGCCTTCTATGAGCGGCTCGTCGCCTGGGCGAAGGAGAATAAGGTGTGGATCCTGTCCGACCTCGCCTATTCCGAGCTTTATTACGACGGCAATCCGACGCCTTCGATCCTGCAGGTACCGGGCGCGAAGGATGTCGCGATCGAGTTCACCTCGATGTCGAAAACCTATTCGATGGCGGGCTGGCGCATGGGTTTTGCGGTCGGCAACAAAAAGCTGATCGCCGCGATGACACGGGTCAAATCCTATCTCGATTACGGCGCCTTCACCCCGATCCAGGCCGCGGCCTGCGCCGCGCTTAATGGTCCGCAGGACATCGTCGCCAAAAACCGCGAGCTTTACCAGAAGCGCCGCGACGTGATGGTCGAAAGCTTCGCGCGCGCCGGCTGGGACATTCCGAGCCCGCCCGCGTCGATGTTCGCCTGGGCGCCGCTGCCGCCCGCGCTCAAGGAAATGGGCAGCCTCGAATTCTCGAAGCAGCTTCTGACCCATGCCAAGGTCGCGGTCGCGCCGGGCGTCGGCTATGGCGAGGACGGCGAGGGTTATGTTCGCATCGCGATGGTCGAGAATGAACAGCGCATCCGGCAGGCGGCGCGCAACATCCGCAAATTCCTCGCCATGCACGGGGTCAACACGCCGTCGGTCGCAGCCGGGGGATGATGGACCTCGACGCCGGCGCGATTGCGCAGACGATCCAACTGTCGGTCACGCCGGTGTTCCTGCTGGTCGCGACCGGCAGCCTGCTCAACGTCATCGCGGGGCGGCTGGCGCGCGTCGTCGATCGCTCGCGCAACCTGATGGAACGCTGGGCCGACACCGAAGGCGTCGAGCATGAACGCATCGTCGCCGAACTGCGCATCGCCGACCGGCGGATGGGGATCATCAACAATTCGATCCTCTCTGCCGTGGCGTGCGGCATCGTCGTCTGCCTGCTCGTCGCTTTGCTGTTCACCCAGGCCTTTACCGGAATCAATCTTGGAGTCGCGGCGTCATGGGCCTTTGCGGCAGCGATGCTGTTGCTGCTCGTCTCGCTGATCCTTTTTCTCGTCGAGGTCCGTCTCGCGGTGCGTGCGATCCATGTCCCGATGGAATTGCTCGAGCTGGAGGGCAGGGATCGGAAGCGGCGGCGCGACCGACACTGACCGGCCGAAAAATTTTTCCATGCGCCGCGCGGCGGGCGCCGTAACGGCAATTGCGAACGGCCTTCCCGGCGCACCGCAAGGGCGTTGACACCGGTCCCTCCGGTCTGCTCCGATGGCGGCGGGAGAGATAGATGACTGACAAAGCCGCTCCGGCCCCGGGTATCGCTTCGCCGTCAGCCACCAGCGTTTCCGCGCAGACGCGGACGATGCTGTGGATCCTGCTGATCGTCTATATCTTCAATTTCCTCGACCGGCAGATCGTCAACATCCTCGCCGAACCGATCAAGGCCGACCTCGGCCTTTCGGATACCCAGCTTGGCCTGCTTGCAGGCCCGGCCTTCGCCGTTTTTTATGCGCTGCTCGGCATCCCGATCGCGCGCTATGCCGACCGGGAGGGGACGAACCGCGTCCGGCTGATCGCCCTCGCGCTCGCCATCTGGTCGGCGATGACCGCGGTGTGCGGGCTCGCGCAGAATTTCGTGCAATTGCTCCTCGCGCGCATCGGTGTCGGCGTGGGGGAGGCTGGGTGCACGCCCGCCGCGCATTCGCTGATTTCGGATAGTGTGGTGCCCGAAAAACGCTCGTCGGCGATCGCCTTTTACGGGCTCGGCGTGCCGATCGGCTCGTTGCTCGGACTGATTCTCGGCGGTATCGTCAACGATCTATACGGCTGGCGCATCGCGCTGATGCTCGTCGGGGCGCCCGGTATGCTCCTCGCGCTGGTAGTGCTGTTCGTGATGCGCGAACCGCGGCATCACCGGCCCGTCGAAACGACGGCGACCGCTGCGCCCGCACAGCTTCCCGCGCGCCAGGCGATGCGCGAAATCTTTTCGTCGCGCGCGTTTCTCTACATATTGATCGCGGCGTCCGTCACCGCCTTTCTCGGCTATGGCAAGGCGCTGTGGACGATCAGCTTCTTCATCCGCAGCCACGGCCTGTCGACGACCGAAGCGGGACTCTCGATGGCAGTGGTGTTGGGGCTGGCAGGGGTATTCGGCACCTGGCTCGGCGGCAAATGCGCCGACATTTTCGGCAAGCGCGACAAGCGACATATCCTGACCTTGCCTGCTTATGGCATGGCCGTCGGCGCCCCGATCCTCTTTCTCGGCTATCAAATGGACGACTGGCGCGTCGCAGTAGCGCTGCTTATCGTCCCGACCATCCTCAATTCGGCCTATTATGGTCCTGCGTATGCCTGCGTACAGGGACTGGTGCGGCCGCAGGCGCGCGCGGTCGCGGCGTCGATCATGCTGTTCGGTCAGAATCTGATCGGGCTGGGCTTTGGCCCGTTCCTCTTCGGCGTGCTGTCGGACGCGCTCGCGCCCGCTTATGGCGAAGAAAGTGTGCGCTACGTTCTTTATGGCGCGGCGTGGCTCGGCCTCATCCCCGCCTTCTTCTTCTGGCGCGCCAGCCTGCGGCTCGGCCGCGAACTCAAGTCTGGCTAGAGCAGGCTTAGTAGGGCGGATCGACCTTCGCGCGCTGCGCCTTGGCGGCGTCTATCCACCAATTGAGGTCGTCGGCGAAGCGCGGGAAGCTCTTTTGAAGCCGCGCGCCGTCGTCGCCCGTCGGATTGCCCTCGGCGTCGAACGCGCCGCCGATCCGCCCGACCGGCAGGATCGACGAGGTGACCGCCATTCCCATCTCACCGAGCGTGTCGCGCCAGCCCATCATCGCGCGCACCCCCGACCATGGGCCCGCCGAATAACAGGCGATCGCGGCGGGGCGCCAGAACCATTCCTCGAGAAAATGATCGGTCAGATTCTTGAGCCCCGGCTGCGGCCCCCAATTATATTCGCCGGTGACGAACAGGAAACCGTCGGCGGCGCGGATCTTCCCCGCAAGTTCCTCCATCGCCGCAGGCGCCTCGCCCTTCGGATATTCCTTGTACATGCGGTCGAGCATCGGGAGGTCGACCGCTTTCGCGTCGATCAGTTCGGCGCTGTCGCCGCGCGCATCGATGGCATCGACGAGCCAGCGCGCGAGCTTGATACCCTGCCGGTCGCGGCGATAGCTGCCGTAGAAAACGAGGATATGGCGCGGCATGGGGTCACCTTGAAAGGAATGGCTGTCACCGACATACGCGTCCAGTTGCCCGATGTCAGCCCGGAACGCGGCCGATGAGCGTGCCCTTCGTGCCCGACCGGTCGAACGCGAAATCGATCTGCGGCCATCTCTTCTGCCAGCGCCGCGCGACGAGACGCTCGCCCGGCCGGGCGGCGTCATCGAGCAGGATCGTCGCTCCGTCGGCAAGGCGGGGGAACAGCGATTCGGCCGCCCCGCGTACCAGCGGATGCAAGGCCCATGGCGGGCCGTCGATCACGAGCAGGCCGATGTCCGCCGGCAGGTCGGCGAGTTGATACCACAGGCCCGGCCAGTCGCCGGGCGGCGGTCCGAGCGGCGCGTGGCGAAGGTCGGCGGAAACCCCCTGACCGGCAAGCCAGTGCGCGGTGGCGGTGACAAATTCCTGATGCTGGTCGTAACTGACGAGCCGCCCGCCGCCGAACATCGACAGCGCCTTCGCAATGACAAGGCTGCTCGCCCCGCAGCCGAGCTCGACCACGACCGCCGGGCGCAATGCCTCAATCGCGTCGACGATATGCGTCAGAAAGCGCGTGTCGGCTTTCCAGCTGCCGAGATGTGGCAGCGCATCGTCGGGAAGGTCGAGCCGGCGTAGCAGCGCGGCTTTCTCGGCCTTTCGTCCGCCCCACAATGATCGCAGCAGCCAGGGCCACTGGATGGCGCCGAAGGCGATGACTTCCAGCCGCTCGCGCGCCGGGCGCGGCAGGGCGTCGTAGATATCGGGACGCGCGAGGAGGTGCGTCGTTTCGCGGCTGGTCATCCACAGCCAACTAGGCACGGCGGATGGCAGTTCAGTGACGGCGGGCCCGATTGCGTCCGGCCGCCGCGTCCGTGCGACGACCGGCGCTTTCGGCTCAGTCGCTGAACGGATCGCGAATCAGGATCGTGTCCTCGCGTTCGGGGCTCGTCGACACCAGCGCGATCGGGGTTTCGATCAGTTCCTGCACGCGCTGGATATATTTGATCGCCTGTGCGGGCAGATCGGCATAGCTGCGCGCGCCCGCGGTCGATTCGTGCCAGCCGTCCATTTCCTCGTAGATCGGCTCGACCTCGGCCTGGTCGGCCGAGTGCGCCGGGAAATAGTCGAGGATCTTGCCGCGGAGGCGATAACCGGTGCAGATGCGGATCGTGTCGAAACCGTCGAGCACGTCCAATTTGGTGAGCGCGACGCCGGTGACACCCGACACCGCGCAGCTCTGGCGCACGAGCACAGCATCGAACCAGCCGCAGCGGCGCTTGCGCCCGGTGACGGTGCCGAATTCATGCCCGCGCTCGCCGAGCCGCTGGCCGATCTCGTCCTCGAGCTCGGTCGGGAAGGGGCCGCTGCCGACGCGCGTCGTATAGGCCTTGGCGATGCCGAGCACGAAGCCGACCGCCGAGGGGCCGAGGCCCGAACCCGACGCCGCAGTGCCGCTCACCGTGTTCGAGCTGGTGACGAAGGGATAGGTGCCATGGTCGATGTCGAGCAGCACGCCCTGCGCGCCCTCGAACAGGATGCGTGCGCCGGCCTTGCGGACCTTTTTCAGGCGCTTCCAGACGGGCTGCGCATATTCGAGCACATAGTCGGCGATCTCGCGAAGGTCGGCGACCAACCGCTCGCGGTCGATGGGCGGCTCGCCGAAGCCGGCGCGGAGCGCGTCGTGGTGCGCGGTCAGGCGGTCGAGCTGCGGTTCGAGCTTGTCGAGATGCGCAAGGTCGCACACGCGGATCGCGCGGCGGCCGACCTTGTCCTCATAGGCGGGGCCGATGCCGCGGCCGGTGGTGCCGATCTTGCCCGCACCCGCGGCGGTCTCGCGCAGCGCATCGAGGTCGCGGTGGAAGGGCAGGATCAGCGCGCAATTGTCGGCGATCGCGAAATTCTCGGCGTTGATCTCGACGCCCTGACCGCGCAGCTTGGCGATCTCGTCGCGCAGTGCCCACGGGTCGAGCACGACGCCGTTGCCGATGATCGACAGTGTGCCCGTCACGATGCCCGAAGGCAGCAGCGACAACTTGTAAACCTGCTCGCCGACGACAAGCGTATGGCCGGCGTTGTGACCGCCTTGGAAGCGGACCACGGCATCGGCACGGCTGGCGAGCCAGTCGACGATCTTGCCCTTGCCCTCGTCGCCCCATTGCGACCCGATGACGGTAACATTTGCCATGATGCTGTCCTGCTGATTGGCGCCTTTCGGCCCGGCGCGGCCTTAGCGGATTTGGCCGGAGAGGCAAGGGATGGTGGCAAGTTTTTGCGACAAATCCGGGCGAGAAGCGCATGCGCCGGGATAGCGGAGAGCGACGATGAACAAGCAAAAATGGATCGGGTATATAACGGTTGCCGCATTTGCGGTTGCGAGTGTCTCGGTGCCTGGCCCCTTCGCCGATGCCCGCGAACGGCTGCGCGACCGGATCGATGCACGCCTTGCCGAGCGCATGGGCGCCGATGAAGGCCCGAAGGCGCCGGGCAGCGAGACGATTTCCTATGGGACCGCCGCCCTTCAACGGCTCGATATCTGGCGCGCAAAGGGGACGAAAGGGCCGGCGCCGCTGATCGTCTTTGTCCACGGCGGTGGGTGGAAGCGCGGCAGCAAGGACAATGCGACGGGGCGTTTCAAGGCCGAGCATTTTCCCCAGCAAGGCTATGCCTTCGCATCGATCGACTACCGGCTCGTCCCCGCTGCGACGGTCGAGCAGCAGGCGGCCGATGTCGCTGCGGCGGTGAAGGCACTGGTCGATCGCGCGAACATGCTCGGCATCGACCGGCGGCGCATCGTGCTGATGGGGCATAGCGCCGGCGCGCATCTCGTCGCGCTGGTCGGCACCGACGAACGCTATCTGCAGGGCGCGGGCCTGTCCTTTGCCGACATATCGGGCGTGATTCCGATCGACGGGGCGGCCTATGATGTGGCGGCGCAGATGAAAGATGGTCCGCCGATCATGAAGAAGACCTATGTGCAGGCGTTCGGGACCGATCCCGCGCGGCAAATGGCCCTGTCACCGACGCAGCAGGCGGCCGCGCCCAATGCGCCGGACTTCCTGCTGCTCTATGTGCAGCGTCCCGATGGCGTGCGGCAGGCCAAAGCCTTGGGCGCGGTTCTTGAAACCGGGGGCAGCCGCGTCGAGCACGGCAGTTTTCCGGGCGAGGGGTTGCAGGGGCATGCCGAAATCAACCGGCGGTTGGGCGATCCGTCCTATGCGCCCACCGCAGCGGTCGACGTCTGGCTGAAACGGCTGTTCGCGCGCTGATCGCTGCGATAGGGAGGGGAGATGACAAACCCAGACGCCCCCTATCACGCCCATATCTATTATGACCCCGCCGAGCGCCCCGCTGCGGCGGCGCTGCACGACGATTTCGGGCGCGACCCGGCGATCCTGTTCGTGGGAGCGATGACCGACCGTCCGGTCGGTCCGCATCCGATCGCGCAATATGAGGTGCATTTTCTGGCGCGGTCGCAGGACGCCGTTATCGCGGCGATCGAGCCGACAGGGCTGCGCGCGCTGGTCCATCCGCTGACCGACGACGACCTCGCCGACCATACCAGCCTTGCGCACTGGATCGGCGAGCCGATCGACCTCGACGTCACCGTGCTCGACCCGCCGGGGTTCAATCAGGGCATGGCGCGCTTCGGCGGGGCGGACTTTTAAACTTCCACGGGTCCGTCGCGGCCAAGGATGAAACCGCAGCCGAGCGCGCGGGCGTCGTCGCTCTCCGACAGCGCGGCGACCGTCTGCCAGTCGTCGGCGCGCAGGCTTGCGGCGAGCGCCGGGTCGTGGCCGAGCGGCAGAAAAATGCGGCGCTCGGCCATGTTTTCGGCGCCGAGCCCTGCGTCGATCAGCGGATCGGGATAGAGCGAAAAGCCCACCGCCGATTCTTCCTGCTCGCCGACGGGAATCGAATAGCCGCCACCGCGGCCGACCGCGTCGCCCTGTCCGGGCACAAAAATCTGGAAGCCGAACCAGCTCTGATAGGCGAAACCGTGGCGCTCGGTCGGATCGAGCGTCAGCGTGACACGGTCGCGGATCGGCGCGGCGATCGCTTCGAGCGCGTCGATGCGGGCGGTGAGAACGCCGGTGGTGTCGAAGGCGCGGAGGTCGGCAATCGCCTGATCGAACGGGCCGGTCGCGCGGAGCAGCGGCAGATAGGCGGTTGCGCCGATCCGCGTCAGTGCGCCGGCGTCCTTGGCGTCGAGTTCGTCGCGCAGTTGCTGGATATCGGCTTCGACGGGAAGCGGCCCGCCCGCGAGCAGGTCGACGACGTCGGGCAGGGTGAAATCGATCGTGACGGGGCCGATGCCTGCGGCGTCGAGCGCGTCGATCGCGACCGTCACGATCTCGCGTGCGGCGGCGACGCTATCGCTGCCGATCAACTCGGCGCCGACCTGCAACATCTCGCGCGCCGGGCGGAGCTGGCTGGCGCGCAGTTTGACGACCTGTCCCGCGTAGCAAAGGCGCAGCGGGCGCGGCGCGCCGGCGAGGAGCGAAGTCGCGATGCGGCCAACCTGCCGCGTAATGTCGGGGCGTAGCGCCAGCGTGCGCTGCGACACCGGGTCGGTGAAACGCAGCAGGTCGCGGGTTGAGCGCTCATCGTCGCCGCCGAGCGTTTCGCGAAACTCCGCGAGCGGCGGCGATACGCGGCCATAGCCGTGCGCGCGCATCGCATCGACGAGCGCGCGCGTGACGCGCGAGGCGGCCTCGGCCTGCGCGGGCAGGCGATCGCGGAGGCCTTCGGGCAGCAGGGCAGGGGCCTTGGTCATCGAATGCGGCCTTAGGCGGGTGGAGGAGGGGATTCAATATTTCTCCCCTCCCGCTTGCGGGAGGGGGGCGGG
>NZ_JNFC01000021.1 GCF_000756385.1 Sphingopyxis sp. LC363 | reverse complement strand
CCCATCGCTTTGGCGCCGCCGTTCGGGGCGTCCCGGCCCGCGGCGCCAAAGCGATGGGGGTCGTGCGCGCGCATCAGGAACATCGCGAGCCGTTCGGGATATTCGCGCCGTTCACCCACCTGTTCGCCCTTGTAGAATATGGGGACCGGCACGCCGTGGACCGCGCGCGCCAGCGCGGCATCGACCAGCCGCCGCATCCCGAAATCGATCGCGGCATCCCATGCATGGCGGAACGCATGGGCATCGGGGCGGCGGCGAAGGTTATAGGCCGATGTCGCCGACAGCCCGACGCTCGCGGCCGCCTCGGTCACGCAGGCCGATGCGGCGAGCGCCTCGATAAACTTGCGCTGGCGGTCGGGGGTCCAGCCGCTGCTGCGCTGGCGCTGAAGCTGCGCGGGGGTGAAGGAGGACAGCGCGGCGGTCAGGCTTTGCGGCGCCGGGCCTTGCAAAGCCGGACCACGCGGCCGCGCGGGGCGAGCATGGGGTTTGGGCTGGGTCATCTGGCAGGATGAAGCATGGCGATGCGATGTAGGAAAGGGGTTTTTGCGGGGGGCCGCGACGGGCGGCTTTTCGACGATTGGACGACATTGCACCGCGGCTCTGGTAAAACGCCCTATCGGATCGTCGGCATCGGCCGCGCGAAGATGGTGGGGGAGAGGCGGGATGATGGAGAGTTTCGGGGCACTGGTCGGCTGGGGCCATCATGACGCGGGCGACCGCATCATGCTCCGGCTGGAAAGCGTGCAGTCTTCGGAAGCGGCCAACGCGCACGACCCCGACCTGTTCCGGATATTGATGACCAAGCAGCAAGCGGCGGTCCTGGGGCATTATCTGGTCCGCATTTCCGGCCAGTCGCCGGTCGTTCCCGGAAAGCGGGGTTGGTTTCGGCGATACTTTGGCTGACGGGGTGTTCCAGGCCGCCGCAGCCCGTTTCGTCACCCCGGGCCCTTCGACAAGCTCGGGACAGGCTTGATCCGGGGTCGATGACTTCAGCGCCGCAGTGGATCCCGGATCAAGTCTAACGAGCCACGCGTCTCGTTAGAGGATGACGAGGTGGGTTACATTCCCGATCAGCCCGCATCCCCGCGCAGCTTCCAGCGGCCGTGTTCGACATGGGTGGTTTTGCCGACGATGCTTTCGGTGAGGATGATTTCATCGACCGTCCAGCGGATCGGCGGGATTTTCTGGGCATTCAGCCGGTCGCCGCGATAGTTGATCGTGATGTGCGGTTCGGGGGTGGTGCCGTCCATGATCGGCGCCTTTTCGCGCAGCAGATGGTCGACCAGCGCCTTCTGGAACGCCCGCGCCCCGGCCAGCGGATCGCGCGTGCGCAGCGTCACCGCCTTGCGGTTTTCGATGCGGTCGAAGGCGAGCGGAAAGGGCGGTGCGGCGAAGCTGTCCAGCGCGGCGATGGTCGCGGGCAGCCACTCGGGCGGCGCATAATGCAGGTCGTAGAGCGAGATGAGCGTGACATGGAGCAGGTCGGGGCCGCGCCCGGGGTCGTTGCGCGGCAACGCGCCGATCGCCGCCTGCACCTCCGGCGGCGGCTTGGCCATGACATAGAGGAGGTTCCGGGCGCGCATGGGCGGGGGGTGTAGCATGGTGTTAGTGCGACGCCATCGGCGCCGCTCCGTTCGGACCGGAATGAAATTTGTTAAATTGTTACATAATTCATGAAGTATAATATGCGTTAAAATAGAGAAGGCTGAAAGCTTCCGCCGAGTTTGCTAATTTCTAAGGACTCGTTGTCGAGATACGCCGGAGCAGCGACATCGAGCAATGGCCTTGGTTCGCCTTTATACCATGTAATCGCCTTGCCAGCAGATTTTCTTGATTTCTTCTCAAAAATATCCCGATATCTAAACCCGTTTATCCCCTTGACGCATGTATGGCTACAAGCGCTTGGGCCGGAATATGCCGATGATGTTTTCGGGGTTTAGGACAGCGATTTGCGCATGGGTTTTCTCAAAGAACCCGCAACCCTCGTATAGTGGCTCGCCTTCCGTAAACACGCCCCTCACCGTATCGAATGGCGGAATACTTGATCCGGCCTCTGCGGCTTCCTCCATGCTGCTGTGGAGGTGCTGAAAAACCGCGCAGTCTAAAAACCTCAAAATTCGATCTTGGTTTGGTTGCCCCTTCACGCTTTTGTTCTCAGGCATGGGAAGGCCCGCCGTTTGGCGCTGCTTAGAGAACGATAGATAGGCGCCTTTGACGAGTTTGATATTGCGTCGCTGGGCAAGGTCGAGACAATTTCCCAGCTCGATAATCCCGCCGATCACGGCGGCATCTTTATAGTGACCTTGCTCCACGCGCCAATCGGCCCACTCTTTGGCTCGAAGAGGGTCAGATTCCCAAAAATAACTTCCCGGCCCCAGCCAATCGTAAGGCTGCTTGCTCTGGCGAACCGAGGTTGCACCAGAGATGAGCTTTTCGGCAGTGTTAGAGTCGCAGCCGTGATAGCCTAGGACAAACGATGTAGCCTGACGGCTCAAATGGCGGCTTTCGCCTTCCAGTTACGCCCGCCAAATTCGGCTTTGAGATTGCCTTTCGCAGTGTAGATCCCACCCTTGATAAGGGCGGCCCGCGCGGCGGCCTTTGACCGCGTTTTCTCACGCGTCTGGCTTGCAAGAGCCTTCAAAATCGCTTCGTTGCGCTGCTCGATGGTCATAGCTTTTCTCCGGCCCCAATATTCCCGGCCGGAGCGCCGAAGCCAATCCCCTACATCCTGACATGACTCATATTGTGAATCATTCTTGTGTCATGTAAGGAGGCGTCATGTCGGATCATGTAAAGCTTATAAGTGACCGTATAGCCAAGGCCGAAGCAAAGGTCGCTCGCTATAAGAAGTCCCTTGAAACTGCGGAGCTAGAGCTGTCTGAGCTGCAAATCGCCCTTCGCGTCCTAAGTGGGCTTTCCGGCGAAGTGGAATCGAACGCAGGGGGAACGGGCACCACTCTCGGTAGGCAACGTGACATTGTCAGGCTTATGGGTGTAGGTCGCGAAAACGCTCAACCTCCCGCGGAAATTTATGCGGCGTATCTTAAGGCCAGTGATGAGAAAATTAGCATCGACACATTCCGAACGACAATCTGGAGAATGAAAGGAAAATCGTTCGTTGTCGATGTCACGCCATACACCGTCTTCAATGATGAAGGCGTCTACTGGATAGAGCAGAATGGGATATCCCTCGGGGATATCGACACGTCATCACTACCCGATGACGATTACGAGAATGAGCCGGAGACGCCTGGGCGTTCCGGCTCAGAAACGGGTGGATGGGGAGCGCCAACTCCCTCCTCACCTTGGGTTACCAGCCAATCCCGCCCGCCGTGGGAACAAGATTAAGGAGTATCCCTATGTGGCAAGCCGCCTTGTTAGACGAAGCCGCAGAGCGGGGCTAAAAGCCCCTCTCTGCGGCCTTCTATAGTGCATCATCTAAAATTTTGCAAAGGAAACGTAGATGGCTAAGCCTTCTGGCGGCGGAAAGCCGCCGCCCCGTCAGACCTCTCCGAAGGTCTCGTCGCTCGCTTCGCGCGTTCTCTCGGGCTCGACGAAGCCCACCGCCGCACAAGTCCGCACGCTCGCCGCTTCGGCGCTCGGGCAGGATCAGACTCGCGGGCAGAAGCCTAAGGGCAAGTAAGGGCCGGCTCGCGCAAGCGGGTTAGCTTCACCACGCAGCGTGCAGGGATTTGGATCACTCCAGATACCTGCACGCTGTTTTCGTCGTCTACGGCCCCCATATTGGGCGCTAGGGCCTTTATCTCGTCGTCACGGATCAGCCAGCCCACCGACGCGCACCGGATGGTGCCAGGGGCTTCAAAAGATGCTAGGTAGGACCAGCTTGGGATTGGCTGCGCGCTATCCTCCCACTCGATCATTACCAGAGGGCACGACGTGGAAAGATTGACCTTATCCGAAGCCTTGGCGACCGATCGCTTAGACGCCTTCGTCGAACAGGCCGAAGCCGAGGGGGTTGGGCCTGCTGACCGCGCGGACTTTGAGGCGATGGTGGGGCGCATCACAGCGCCCCAACCAGAAGGTCAAACATCCCGTTCACGCGGTCGCGGTTCGTCGCGCGGAAAGTGAACTCCGAAAGATAGCGCTGCATATGCTTGGCGCTAATCTGGACATGGGTCGAGCGGATCGAGGCCTTAAACAGCCGCCAGAAGCCTTCCACGGTGTTGACGTGGAACGTCTCGCCCGAACGGTAGTCGTAGTGGGCGTATTCTTTCTGACCATGCTTCACCGCGCCATGCGTGAAGCCGTCGCCAGTGAGTAAGTTGTAGCTGTAGAGTTCGTCGGTCGAGACGACCGAACCCGGCTCAACGTTGTCCAGCACGACGTTGCGGAGCGTGTCCTTTTTGACGTTGGGGATGACGACCGCCTTCATCGGGCCGTCGCGGCTCACAAGGCCCATGACGATGGTCTTGCCGGGGGCGCCGCGGCCACGCTTGCCGCCCGAGCGGCGACCGCCAACATAGGCTTCGTCCAGTTCAACGTGACCGGCGAGCAGCGCGTCGAACGATTGCGCCTTGGCGGTCAGATCGCGGATTTGCTGCCCGATGCGATAGGCGGTCTTGTAAGTCACCCCGAGCTGGCGCTGGAGTTCCTTACCGCTGACACCGTGGCGCGTCGTGCAGAACAGATACATGGCGTAGAACCAGCTAACCAGCGGCGTCCGCGTATCGTGCAGGATGGTGTTGGCGGTAGGGTTCACATGGTAGCCGCACGATGCACAAACAAAGGTGCGGCGCTTTGCCAGCTTATGAAAGGTGGAGTCCACAACTCCGCATTTGGGGCAATCGAAACGGGTGCCGCCGAAACGAACTTGCATGATGTGGGCGAGGCAAGCGTCGTCGGTCGGGAAGAGAGCAAAGAACTCGCGGACGCTGAACTCGGGGCTGGCAGAGGGGCTTTTCTTGGTCATGCCATCTTAATGGCAGAGTCCCATACATGCGTCAAGGGGATAAACGGGTATCTAAATGGGGATATGCCTAGAAATGGAACAAATGAAACGCGAGTTTCACTTGATTTCTCTATCTCTATTTCGTTCTTGTGAAGCTGCTTTGCTTTGCTTTTTGGATAGGGTTCCATAAATATGACTTGACGTACTCCTTCGTCATAGTCCCTTATGATTATTTCCTCGACCTTCTGCGCGATATCAGGTTCAGGAGTTGATATGGGAAGACTGTTTCGTATGCTCTCTCTTATCCGTTCCTTGCGATGCTCCTCGGAACCATATGGTAGGCGCGAGACCTAGTCTCGCGCCCATATTTTTATGGGTGATGAGCTTCAATCATGCTCTCGCCCGCCCGCGCCCATATACAGCTCGCGCCCCGTGTCCTCATAGACCTGGCTCATTTCCGCCATGCCCTTCTCGGCCTCTTCCGCCGCGATGAAGCCTGCGCTGTCCTGATTTTGCAGCTTCGCAAACTCGCGCACTTCCTGGCTGATCTTCATCGAGCAGAACTTCGGGCCGCACATGCTGCAGAAATGCGCCGACTTGGCGCCCTCGGCGGGGAGCGTCTGGTCGTGGTACTGCTCCGCCGTGTCGGGGTCGAGCGACAGGTTGAACTGGTCGCGCCAGCGGAATTCGAAGCGCGCTTTCGATAGTGCGTCGTCGCGGACCTGTGCGGCGGGGTGGCCCTTGGCGAGGTCGGCGGCGTGGGCGGCGAGCTTGTAGGTGACGACGCCGACCTTCACATCGTCGCGATCGGGCAGGCCCAGATGCTCCTTGGGCGTGACGTAGCAAAGCATCGCGGTGCCGTACCAGCCGATCTGCGCGGCGCCGATGCCGCTGGTGATATGGTCGTAGCCCGGCGCGATGTCGGTGGTGAGCGGCCCGAGCGTGTAGAAGGGCGCCTCGCCGCACGCTTCCAATTGCTTGTCCATATTTTCCTTGATCTTGTGCATCGGGACATGGCCCGGCCCCTCGATCATCACCTGCACATCCTGCGCCCACGCGCGCTTGGTGAGCTCGCCGAGCGTGTAGAGCTCGGCGAACTGCGCCTCGTCGTTCGCGTCATAGATGCTGCCGGGGCGCAGACCGTCGCCGAGGCTGTAGGCGACGTCATAGGCCTTCATGATCTCGGTAATCTCGTCGAAGCGTTCGTAGAGGAAGCTTTCCTTGTGATGCGCGAGGCACCATTTCGCCATGATGCTGCCGCCGCGCGACACGATGCCGGTCATGCGCTTGGCCGCGAGGGGGACGTAGGGCAGCCGGACGCCCGCATGGATGGTGAAATAGTCGACGCCCTGTTCGGCCTGCTCGATCAGCGTGTCGGCGAAGATTTCCCAGGTCAGGTCCTCGGCGACGCCGCCGACCTTTTCGAGCGCCTGATAGATGGGGACGGTGCCGATCGGGACGGGCGAATTGCGGATGATCCATTCGCGCGTGTCGTGGATGTTGCGCCCCGTCGACAGGTCCATGACGGTGTCGGCGCCCCAGCGGATCGACCAGACCATCTTGTCGACTTCGGATGCGACGTCGGACGCGACCGCGCTGTTGCCGATATTGGCGTTGATCTTGACGAGGAAGTTGCGGCCGATCGCCATCGGCTCGCTTTCGGGGTGGTTGATGTTGCTGGGGATGATCGCGCGGCCGCGGGCGACCTCGTCGCGGACGAATTCGGGGGTGACATAATCGGGGATGCTGGCGCCGAAGCTTTCGCCGTCGCGCTTGTACTCGGCGAGGCGCGTGCGGCCGAGATTTTCGCGCTCGGCGACATATTCCATCTCGGGCGTGATGATGCCGCGGCGGGCATAGTGCATCTGGCTGACGTTCGCGCCGGGCCTGGCGCGGAGGACCTGGCGGCGGACGTTGGGGAAGGCGGGGACGCCACCTGAGCGGTCGGGGCCGAGCTGGCCGTTATCCTCGGGGCGGACTTCGCGCTGGGCGACTTCTTCGACGTCGCCGCGACCCCGGATCCAGTCGCGGCGCAGTTCGGGCAGGCCGGCGTTGATGTCGATGGTGGCGTTGGCGTCCGTATAAGGCCCGCTGGTGTCATAGACGCGGACGGGGGGTTCGCCCGAATGCGGGTCGAGGTCGATCTCGCGCATCGCGACGCGGATGCCGCTGCCGGTCTGCGCCGCGACATGGATCTTGCGGCTGCCACGAATGGGTCCGGTGGTGACGCCGATGGGGGTGGCGGCGCTCTTGTCGAGGCGGGAATCGATGTCGGCCATGTGCAGTTGCTCCATAATATCGGAGCGAAAGACGGTTTTCCGGTGCGGAATGCCGGCCCTCCCTCCGCCGGTATTACCCGGATCAGGTTCAACGGGTCGCGGCTTGTTCCGCTCTCAACCTGTGTCTGCACACAGGCTCCCCGGGGATGGAGGGGTTATAGGCGGCGGGGGGTGCGCTGTCCATGGCGGTGCCGATGCCCCGGTGGTAAGGAGCGGTGAGGGAGATATTCATGCGGATCATGGCGGCGGTCTTGGCGGGGTTGCTGGTGGCGGCGAGCCCGGCGGCGCGCGTGGACGATCTCGGCTGGCTCGCGGGCGACTGGGTGCGCGAGGACGGCGAGCGCTGGACCGAGGAAAGCTGGACGGCCCCGCGCGGCGGGGTGATGCTGGGGGTAAGCCGGTCGGGACGCGGCGAGGCGCTGCGCGAGTTCGAATTCATCCGCATCGCGGCGGGCGAGGATGGCGCGATTTCCTATATCGCGATGCCGCAGGGCGGGGCGCCGGTCGCGTTCGCGCTGGTACGGCACGACACGGCCAGCGCGACCTTCGAGAATCCGGCGCATGATTATCCGCAGCGCATCGTCTATGCCCGCGACGGCGACACGCTGACCGCGACGATCTCGGCGATCGACGGGTCGAAGCCGCGGCGCTGGACCTATCGGCGGCGCTGAACGGACGAAGGGCACCATGGCGGACAAGACGGCACGGCTCTTCGCGATCATCGACACGCTGCGCCGCCGCCGCCGACCGGTGACCGCCGAGGCGCTGGCCGAGGAGCAGGGCGTGTCGGTGCGCACCCTCTATCGCGACATCCAGACGCTGATCGCGCTCGGCGCGCCGGTCGAGGGCGAGGCGGGGGTCGGCTATGTGCTGCGGCCGGGTTTCTTCCTGCCGCCCCTGATGTTCAGTGCCGAGGAGCTGGAAGCATTGGTATTGGGCGCGCGCTGGGTCGAGGGGCGGCAGGACGGGGCGCTGTCGCGCGCGGCAGGGCTGGCGCTCGCCAAGATCGCCGCCGCGAGCCCCGACGAACTCAGGCAGCGGATCGACGAGGCGGGGCTGTGGCCGGTGAACAGCCGTTGGCGCGAAACCGACGCGCCGCTGCTCGCGACGGTGCGCGAGGCGATGCGCGCCGAGAAAGTGCTGCACATCGACTATGCCGACGAGAAGGGCACGGCGACCGAGCGGTCGATCTGGCCCGCCGCGCTCGCCTATTTCGAGGAGAAGCAGATCATCGCCGCATGGTGCCTGCTGCGGCAGGATTACCGGAGTTTCCGTATCGACCGCATCGCCGCGGCGCGGATCGGCGATGAGGGGTTCGGGCGGCGCCGCGCGGTGCTGATGGCCGACTGGTGGCGGCGAAACGGGTGGGACGACGCCTCCTGACACGATCTGTCAGGGGCAGAGGCTACATCGCTTCGGGTGAAGGGCGCGACGGGTCGCGCTGCCAGCCGGAGAATAGAAGATGCTCAAGACCCACCATGGTTCGTGCCACTGCGGCGCGGTCAAGTTCGAAGCCGACCTCGATCTCGAAGCGGGGACGGGCAAGTGCAATTGCTCGATCTGCACCAAGAAACGGAACTGGAGCGCGCAGATCAAGCCCGACGCCTTCCGCCTGCTGACCGATCCCGCGGCGCTCGCCGACTATCAGTTCGGATCGAACAGCGCGCATCATGTCTTCTGCAAGACGTGCGGCGTCTCCTCCTTCGGCCATGGCTATGTCGAGGAGATCGGTGGCGCCTATTATTCGGTCGCGATCGCATGCCTCGACGACCTCACCCCCGCCGAGATGGCGGCGCTGCCGGTGAGCCATATGGATGGCGCGGGCAATAATTGGTGGAACCCGCCGGAGGTGACCGCGCATATGTGAGGCGTGCGAGGGCGGCTTTGGGGTGGGGAGCGGGCGTTTAGTCCTCCCCACGGCTTCGCGACAGGGAGGATCTTATGGCAACACCCGGCCGAAACCTGTCGTCAACCTGTCCGCCGCGCCAAATACACCCCCACGACCATCAGCGCGATCCCCGCGACGCGTTTCGCGTCGATTGCCGAGCGGATCGCGCCGAACAGGCCGAAATGGTCGATCGTCGCGGCGCTGATCAGCTGGCCGACGAGCACGAAGAAGATCGCGTTGCCGACCCCGAATTTGGGCGCGATGAACGTCACCGCGATCGCGTAAAAGGCCATGAAGGCGCCGCCGAAATAGAAATGCGCCGGAATGCCGGACGACAACCGCACCTGCCCGAGCGTACCGGTCGCGATCGCGCCGGTGACCGCGATGAGGAGGCCGAGGCTGAAAAGGATCACCGAGGCCGCCATCGGGCTTTCGAGCCGCGCGCCGAGCCCGCCGTTCAGGGCGGCGAGGATCGGGATGCCGACCCCGGTCAGGAACATGATCGTGGCAAAGGCCGGGGCGGCGTTGTTCGCGGTCATCACTGGGTCTCCTTGGCAGCCTGTGCGGCGCGATAGCCCGGCACGGGCCATCCGCCCACTCCCCAATTGGCGGTGTCGACCTCATCGATCGCGACGACGGTGGTCGCGGGATTCTTGCCGAGGATGCGCCGGAGCAGGTCGGTGACGCCGGCGATCGGTTCGGCCTTCTGCTCGGCCGTCGCCCCCCTTCGACTGCCTTGCAGGCGCTCAGGACAGGCCTCGCGGGTGATCTTGATATCAACATAGGGCATCATGCGGCGCCCTCGGCGGGCCAGCCCGGCATGGCGGGAAAGGCGGGAAGCGCGGCGATCCGGCGGGTCCAGGCGTGGATCGCGGGCCATTGTTCAAGGTCGACACCGCCGTCGGGCGCGAGCGCGAGATAGGGGCTCGCGGCAAGGTCGGCGATGGTCAGCCGGTCGCCGACCAGCCAGTCGCGTCCCGCGAGATGCGCCTCGACCACCGGCAGGATGCGGTCGGTGACCGCGGCCGCGCGGCCCCGATCGACCGACCAGCCGAACAGGCGCTCGGCGCGAAGCAGCGCGGGGCCGTTGAAAATCTCGTTCGCTGCGTGCGACAGCCAGACCATGATCGCGCCGCGTTCCTCGGGCGTGCGCCCGTCCCAGTCGCCGGGCCGGTGCCGCGCGGCGAGATAGGCGAGGATCGCCTGGCTGTCGCGCAAGATGAAATCGCCTTCGACATAGACGGGGATCTGCGCCATCGGGTTGAGCGCAAGGAAGGCATCGGTGGTGCGCGCGGCCGCGTCGGTCGCCCGCTCGTCCCAGCCGAGCCCGAGGAAGGCGAGCGCCATCCGCACCTTGTGGGCATTGCCCGACATTTCGGACGCATAGAGGTGGATCATGTTCGGTCTCCTTTCGGGGCGGCGCGCAAGGCTGCAATTTCGGCGCGCAGCTGGTTGATTTCGGCCGCCATCGGGCGAACCGCGGCGGATATTTCGGCTTCGGTGAAACGCGGGGTGATATGCTGCGAACAATTCCATTCCCAGCCGATCACGTCGACGAAGAAGGCGCGTTCGGGCGTCGCGCGATAGCCTTCCGGCATCAGCGCGGTGACCGCGGCGGGATCGTCGGCAAGTTCGACGACCGTCGCATGGCCGACAAGCTTCAGCCGGTCGCGGTTCGGGTAATCCATCAGGAAGAGCGAGACGCGGTCGTTGCCCATCAGGTTCGCGGTGCTGATATATTGTTTGTTGCCGCGATAGTCGGCGAAACCGATGCGATTGCCCGCGATATGGCGGAGGAAGCCCGCGGGCCCGCCGCGATGCTGCATATAGGGCCAGCCGTCGGCGGTGACGCTCGCGATATAGAAGCTGTCGCGGAGCGCGATATAGCCCAGTTCCTTGGCGGTCAGCGCATCGGGGGTGCCGTCGGCGCCCGCGTCCATCTTCACATAGGCGGCGCGCGAGCCATGGCGTTCCTGCAGCGCCTTCACCGCGTCGTTGAAAAGCGTGTGTCGGTAATTTCGCGCCATCGTTCGCTCCCTTCGGAGACGATCTAGGACATTGCGCGATTGGTGATAATGAGTGAATATTGGACAAATTAATTCCGTAGACTGGAATAATCATGGACCGGCTCACCACGCTCGAAATGTTCGTCGCGGTCGCGAGCGAAGGCGGTTTCGCCGCGGCGGCGCGCAAGCTCGGCAGCTCACCGCCCGCAGTGACGCGCGGGATCGCGGCGCTCGAGGCGCGGCTGGCGACGCGGCTGTTCCACCGGTCGACGCGTGCGGTCGCACTGACCGACGCGGGCGCCGCCTTTCTGGAGCAGGCGCGGCGCATCCTCGCCGAGCTGGCGGGCGCCGAGCGCGCGTTGCGCGGCGCCGAAGCCGAACCGCGTGGGCAGCTCCATCTGACCGCGCCCGTCATGTTCGGGCGGCTGCATGTGCTGCCGGTGGTCGGCGCGCTGATGGCGCAGCACCGCGAGCTTGCCGTGCGGATGATGCTGATCGACCGCAACGTCCGCATCGTCGAGGAAGGGATCGACGTCGCGGTGCGGATCGGGCCGCTCGCCGATACGACGCTGAAGGCCAAGCGCATCGGCCGGGTGCGCCAGATGCTTGTCGCGAGCCCCGCCTATCTCGCGCGCCGCAGGGCGCCCGCGACGATCGCGGACCTGGCGGGCCATGAGCTGATCGGCACGATGGGGCCGCGCTGGACGACCGAATGGCAATTCGCATCGCGGCGCTGGCGGCTCGGCGCGCCGCCGCGCCTCGCCGTCAACAGCGTCGAAGGGGTGCTGGCGGCGGCCGAGGCGGGGCTCGGGATAGCGAATTTGCTGAGCTACCAGCTCGCCGAGGCAGTCGATGCGGGGCGGCTGATATCGTTGCTGGCTGACGAAGCGCCGCCGCCGTTGCCGGTCCATCTGCTGTTCGAGCCGTCACGCGCGGGGTTGCCCTCGGTGCGCGCGTTCGTCGCCGCGATGACGGAACGGATGCGGGAGTCGGGGTTGGATTGAGGAGGGTGAAGGGCTGTTTTGGGGTGGAGAGCGGACGGTCCTCCCCCTTGGGGGAGGGGGACCATGCGAAGCATGGTGGAGGGGCACGCGAGGTGTTTCCTGCCCTATCTGCGTCGTGCGCTCCGCCTGTGCCCCTCCACCACCTTCGGTGGTCCCCCTCCCCGTGCCGGGGAGGATCGGCAGCTTCCGACCGAAACCGGTCCTTTGCGGACCTCCAACGAAAAAGGGCGGCCCCGCCGGGACCGCCCTCGATTTCGTTCGCCTTGGCTGAAAAGCGTCAGGCCGCCTTGGGCAGCGCCGCCTTCGCCTGCGCGATGATCGCGGTGAACACGCCGCCTTCGTTCATCGCAAGGTCGGCCATGACCTTGCGGTCGAGGTCGATGCCGGCGAGCTTCACGCCGTGCATGAACTGCGAATAGGTCAGGCCTTCGGCGCGGACCGCGGCGTTGATGCGCTGGATCCACAGGGCGCGGAAGCTCCGCTTCTTAACCTTGCGGTCGCGATAGGCGTATTGGCCGGCCTTTTCGACCGCCTGCTTGGCGATGCGGATCGTATTCTTGCGACGGCCATAATAGCCCTTCGCCTGATCCAAAATCCGCTTGTGCTTGGCACGCGTGGTCGTGCCGCGTTTGATGCGTGACATCGTCTAGCGCTCCTTACTTCAGGCCGTAGGGCGCCCAGAGGCGCACATGGGCCGCGTCCGAATCGCTGAGCACGCTGGTGCCGCGGTTGGTGCGGATATATTTCGAGTTATGCGAAATCAGGCGGTGGCGCTTGCCGGCGACGCCGTGCTTCACCTTGCCCGAGGCGGTGAATTTGAAGCGTTTCTTCACACCGCTCTTGGTCTTCATCTTGGGCATTTTGGTCTCCTATGTTGTTGAGATCCGGCACCGAATCTAGAGTCCGTTTGCGTATCGGCCTGGCAGCCCTTTCAGCCAGCCGACACAATCGGAAGCGGCGCGCTTAGGTGGATTCGCCCGGAATTGCAAGCGTTGTGGGATCAGAAACTTGCGCCGTCGACCTTCTGGATATTCAGCGCGTCGAGATCGGCGCCCGGAACGCAGCGCAGGTTGACCGCCGCCATCTTCGCGCCGTCGGGGCCGGTGCCCACCGAAAAGCTCTGGCACCCGCATTCGTCGCAGAATTGATGGTCGATATTATGCTTGTTGAACTTGTACGACGTCAGCCGCTCGGCGCCGCTCTGCAGCCGGAACTGGTCGATCGGCACGAAGCTGAGCAGAAAGCCCTTGCGGCGGCAGTGCGAGCAGTTGCAGCTCATCGCCGTGTCGGGAATGTCGCCCTCGACGCTATAGGTCACCGCGCCGCAGTGACAGCTTCCTTCATAAGCCATGTCGGTTCCTCTCCTTTCCGGGGCCCCGGCCTCAATGGTGGCAGGCGAGCCCCTCGATCACATCTTCGAGCCGCGCCGGGTCGCCGAGCGCGATGACATGGCCCCCATTCTCTTTGGCGCTGTCGGCGCTGAGCGGATCGCCGTTCCAGTCGCACATGGTGCCGCCGGCGCCCTCGACGATCGGCGCGAGCGCGGCGAAGTCGTGGAGCTTGAGCCCCGCTTCGACCACCAGGTCGATATGCCCGCTCGCGAGCAGGCCATAATTATAGCAATCGCCACCGAAGACCATCCGCTTGTGCGACGTCTTCGCCGCGAGCGCCATGAAATGCTCGCCGTCATGGTCGCTGAAATACTGCGGCCCGGTCGTCGCGAGCACGGCGTCGGCGAGGTTGCGGCAGGCGCGCGCGCGCGCCGGGGCGCCGTTGAACAGGGTCGGTTGCCCCAACGCGCCGACCCAGCGTTCGCCGGCGATCGGCTGGTCGATGATGCCGAGGATCGGCCAGCCGTCCTGCAGCAGCGCGATCAGCGTGCCGAAGATCGGGCGGCCGGCCATGAAGCTGACGGTGCCGTCGATCGGGTCGAGCACCCACTGGCGCGAGGCTTCGGGGCGCTCGGCGCCATATTCCTCGCCGATGATGCCGTCGCGCGGCGCCTCGGCGTCGAGCAGGCGGCGCATCGCGGCTTCGGCGGCGCGGTCGGCCTCGGTGACGGGCGAGGCGTCGGCCTTGGCTTCGTGGACCCAGTTCGAACGAAAGAGCGGACGGATCGCTTCGCCGGCGGCGTCGGCGAGGCGGTTGGCGAGCGCGAGGTCAGAGGTGATCGACATGGCTTCGCGCTAGCCCAGTGCGGTCCGCGCCGCCAGTCCATGCAAAGCTATTACATCCCGAGCGGCCCCGATTTTATAGATTTTACAAACATGATATAAATTGTAAAATCGGCCTCATGCCGGGCGATTTTCCTCTCGATCCGATCGTCGCGACCTTCGCTCGCTACGGGCTGCGCAAGGCATCGATGGAGGATGTCGCCGCGGCGCTCGGCGTGTCGCGGCAGGCGCTTTATCTGCGCTTCGGATCGAAGGGCGCGCTGATCGACTGGGCGACCAAAGGCATGGTCGATACGTCGCTCGCCGCCGCGCTCGCCAGCATCGAGCAGCCCGCCAAGACGCTCGCCGAGCGGTTGGCCGATGCGCTCGACGCGTGGGTGGGCCGGCATATGGCGGCGCTTCATTCCTCGCCGCACGGCGCCGAAATCGTGGCGATGCTCCAGCGCGATCCACCCGACGCGGCGCGTGCGGCTGAGCGGCGGCTGGTCGCGGCGATGGCCGAAGCGATCCGGCTCAGCGGCCCCGGCTCGGCGGTGCCGCGCGCGGGGAGCATGGCGCAGGCCTTATGTTGGACGGCGCGCGGGCTGGTCCATGCGGTGCCCGATCATGCGAGCTTCCGGCGCCAGCTCGATCATATCGTCGGCGCGCTGGTCGCGCGCTGACGCATCAATCAAATAGCGAGGAGACGCTGCTTTCGTCGGCGATGCGCTTGATCGCTTCGCCGAGCAAGGGCGCGACGGTGAGCGCGCGGACCTTGTTGCTGTCGTTCACCGCGTCGGTCGGCATGATCGAATCGGTGATGACGAGTTCGGTAAGCTCGCTCGCATCGACGCGCGCGACCGCGCCGCCCGACAGCACGCCGTGGGTGCAATAGGCGACGACACCCTCGGCGCCCGCGGCCTTCAATGCGGCGGCGGCGTTGCAGAGCGTGCCCGCCGAATCGACAATGTCGTCGATCAGGATGCAGAAGCGGCCCGAGACGTCGCCGATGATGTTCATCACCTCCGATTCGCCAGCGCGCTCGCGGCGCTTGTCGACGATCGCGAGCGGGGCGTTGTCGAGGCGCTTGGCGAGCGCGCGCGCGCGGACGACGCCGCCGACGTCGGGCGACACGACCATCAGATTCTTGTCACCGAAGCGTGCCTGGATGTCGGCGCTCATCACCGGTGCGGCATAGAGATTGTCGGTCGGGATGTCGAAGAAGCCCTGGATCTGCCCCGCATGGAGGTCGATCGCGAGCACGCGGTCGGCGCCCGAGGTGGTGATGAGGTTCGCGACGAGCTTGGCCGAGATCGGGGTGCGCGGGCCGGGTTTGCGGTCCTGCCGCGCATAGCCGAAATAGGGGACGACCGCGGTGATGCGCTTCGCCGACGCGCGGCGCAGCGCGTCGTTGATGATGAGCAATTCCATCAGATTGTCGTTCGCGGGGAAATTCGTCGGCTGGACGACGAAGACGTCCTGGCCGCGGACATTCTCGTGGATCTCGACGAAGACTTCCTCGTCGGCGAAGCGGCGCACGCTGGTGTCGGTGAGCGGCAGTTCGAGATAGTCCGCGATCGCGCGGGCCAGCGGCAGGTTGCTGTTGCCGGAGATGAGTTTCATAAAGGTGCAAAGCCCTTTCGCGCGGGGTGGGATTGCGCGCCCCCTTAGCCAGCGCGGGCGCGAAGGGGAAGGGGTTAAAGCCATTGCGGCGCGTCGCGCGAGATATTGGAAAGACAGCTTTCGACCGGAAGCGGCCGCTCGATCCTCCCCATCGCGAAGCGCTGGGGAGGGGGAGTGTAGGGTTGGATTGCCGGGGGCAATCCAACCCTACACTCCGCGAAGCGGTGGTGGAGGGGTCTGGCCTTGCACCGACGCCTGACGGCGTCGACCCCTCCGTCAGCCCTGCGGGCTGCCACCTCCCCATTGCTGCGCAAAGGGGAGGATCTGGACGACAGCTCTCCACCCCAATGCCGATGCGGGTATCGGTCTTCGGTTGAAATCGCCCGACTTGCGCCTAAACCGCTGACATGACCGAAACGCTCTCCATCGTCCTTTCCCAGATGACGCAGGCGGTCGGCGACCTCGCGGCCAACGCCGATGCGATGCGTAGCGTTCGCGCCCGCCACCGCGACGCCGACCTGATCCTCTACCCCGAGTTCCAGCTGATCGGCTATCCGCCCGAAGATCTGGTGCTGAAGCCCGCGCTGGCCGAACGCGCGGCGAAGCTGCTCGCCGAACTCGCCGCCGAGACTGCCGATGGCGGTCCGGCGATGCTCGTCGGATCGGTCGAGCGCGACGGCGCCGATCTCTACAATATCGTCGCGCTGCTCGACGGGGGCGAAATCGTCGCGACGCGGCGCAAGCACGAACTGCCCAATTACGGCACCTTCGACGAGAAGCGCATCTTCGCGCCCGGCCCGCTCCCCGACATCGTCGAATGGCGCGGGGTGAAGCTCGGGCTGCCGATCTGCGAGGACGGCTGGCTGCCGACCGTGTGCCGGCATCTCACGGCGCAGGGCGCCGAATTGCTGATTTCGGTCAACGGCAGCCCCTATGAGATCGACAAGGACGAGCGGCGTTTATCGCAGGTCTTTGCGAGCCGCGTCGCCGAAACCAAGCTGCCGCTGATCTTCCTCAACCGCATCGGCGGGCAGGACGAGCTGGTGTTCGACGGCTGCTCTTTCGTGCTGAACGACGACGGGACGACCGCGCACCGGCTGACCGACTGGGGGGGCGAGGAGCGCGTCACGCGCTGGACGAATGCGGGCGACGGGCGCTGGGTCTGCGAACCCGGTGCAATCGCCGAATGGGAGGCGCATCCCGCCGACATCTATAGCGCGATGATCGTGAGCTTGCGCGACTATGTGACACGCAACCGCTTTCCCGGCGTCGTGCTCGGCCTGTCGGGAGGGATCGATTCGGCGATCTGCGCCGCGATCGCCGCCGATGCGCTCGGACCCGACAAGGTCTGGTGCGTGATGATGCCGAGCCGCTTCACCAGCGAGGAGAGCCTCGACGATGCGAAGGGCTGCGCCGAGATGATTGGATGCCGGCTCGACACCATCCCGATCGTCCCCGCGGTCGATGCGTTCGACCAGATGCTCGCGGGGAGCTTCGCCGACAAAGACGTCGACATCACCGAGGAGAATGTCCAGTCGCGCATCCGCGGCGTTACGCTGATGGCGCTCAGCAACAAATTCGGCCCGATGCTGCTGACGACGGGCAACAAGAGCGAGATGAGCGTCGGCTATGCGACCATCTATGGCGACATGGCGGGCGGCTATAATCCGCTGAAGGATGCGTACAAGATGACGGTCTTTGCGATCGCGAAATGGCGCAACGAGAATGTGCCGCGCCTGTCGCGCAACCGGGTCGCGCCGGTGATGCCCGACAATATCGTCACCAAGCCGCCGAGCGCCGAGCTGCGCCCCGACCAGAAGGACGAGGACAGCCTGCCGCCTTATGCCGACCTCGACCGCATGCTCCACATGCTCGTCGAGGAGGAAGCGAGCGTCGACGACGTCGTTGCCAAATATGGCTTCGATCGCGAGGCGGTGACGCGGATCGAGCGGCTCCTGATGCTCGCCGAATATAAGCGCCGGCAGGCGCCGCCGGGGGTCAAATTGTCGACGCGCAATTTCGGGCGCGACCGGCGCTATCCGATCACGCACGGGTTCCGCACGGGATAATCAGGGGGACGTCGAATGGGATTGCGGGGACCGAAGGCGTGGCCCGAACGCGCGGAGCAATTTATCGAGCTGCTGCGGATCACCGTCGCGATCCTGATTCTGATCCACGGCATCTATCGCCTCGCGGCGGGGCTCGTGGTGCCCTTCGGCATCTGGCTCGACAGCCTCGGCTTTCCCTATGGCTATGGCTGGGCGATGGCGGTGACGCTCTACGAGCTGGTGGGCCCGGCGCTGATGCTGACGCGCCGCTGGACCAGCCTCGCCGCGCTCGGCCATGCCTTCATCCTGACGCTCGGCATGATCCTCGTCCACCTTCCCGCGGGCTGGTTCGTCGTCGGCGGCGGGCGCAACGGAATGGAATATAGCGTCATCCTGATCGTCGCGCTGCTCGGCATCGCTTGGGCCTGGTGGCCCGCGCGGCGCAGCGCATAGCTATCGCCTCGCGGGCAAATGCGGCTATAGGCGCGCCGCATGACCGTCATCACCCGCTTCGCTCCCTCGCCGACCGGCAGCTTGCACGTCGGCAATGTCCGCACCGCGCTTCACAACTGGCTGTGGGCGCGCAAGCATGGCGGGCGCTTCCTGCTGCGCATCGACGATACCGATCTCGAGCGGTCGAAAGAGGAATATGTCGAGGGTATCCGCGCCGACCTTGCGTGGCTCGGGCTCGACATCGACGGCGAGGAACGGCAGTCGGCGCGCTTCGCGCTTTATGAGGGCGAGTTCGAGAAACTGAAGGCGGCGGGGCGGGTCTATGCCTGTTACGAGACGCCCGAAGAGCTGGACATTCGCCGCAAGGTGCTGCTTTCGCGCGGATTGCCCCCGGTTTACGAGCGCAAGCCCGAGGGCGCGCCGGTGCCCGAAGGCGTCGCGCCGCACTGGCGCTTCCGGCTCGACCATGATGCGCCGATCGAGTGGACCGACATGGTCCGCGGGCCGCAGCATTTCGAGCCGAAGACGATGTCCGATCCCGTCGTGCGCCGCGCCGACGGCAGCTGGCTCTATCTGCTGCCGAGCGTGATCGACGACATCGCGATGGGGATTACGCATGTGGTGCGCGGCGAGGATCATGTGTCGAACACCGCGGCGCAGATCCAGATGTTCGAAGCGCTTGGCGCCGCGCCGGCGGCCTTTGCCCACGAGGCTCTGCTCGTCGGGACCGAGGGCAAATTGTCGAAGCGGCTCGGCTCGCTCGGCATGGCGAGCCTCCGCGACGAAGGCATCGAGCCGATCGCGCTCGTCGCATTGCTCGCGCGGCTCGGGACGAGCGATCCGGTCGAGCCGGTGACGCATGTCGCCCCGCTGATCGAAAGCATCGACTTCGCACGCTTCGGCCGCGCGCCCGCGCGCTTCGACGAGGGCGAGCTCGCGCTGCTCAACCAGAAGATTTTGCATCACACGGACCATGCCGCGGTCGCCGATCGCCTGCCCGCCGCGATCACCGAAGCGCGCTGGAACGCGATTCGCCCGAACCTGATGACGGTGGCCGAGGCGGCTGACTGGGCGCCGGTATTCGACGGCCCCTTCGCGCCGCCGCTTGCCGAGGAGACAGACCGCGCGGTGCTCGCCGCCGCCGCCGGTGCCGTATCGGGCATCGATTGGGCGAACGACCCGTGGCATGCGCTGACCGGCGCAGCGAAGGAGGCGACGGGGGCGAAGGGCCGAGCGCTGTTCCTGCCGCTGCGCCGTGCGCTGACGGGACGCGATCATGGTCCCGACATGGCCGAGCTGCTGCCGCTGATCGACAAGAGCGAGGCGACCGCGCGGCTTTTGGCGAGATAGAGCAGCGAGCGTTAAATCAGCATCAAACGGTTCATATTGAACGCTCGGCGCTCTCGCTTATCAGCCCTTCCTGTTCTTGCTTACCGATCCGCTTGACAAGTCTAGTGATGTTATAATATCACGTCACTCTGACTTGGCCAGTTCGACGGTCAGAATGCCGCGGGGCCGGGTCGACAGGCAAGGAGAGATGCCATGACCTTGATACCCTTGATTTCGGCGATTGTGACCGCGCCCGAGGCGATGACGGCTCCGGCCCCCGCCCCGGCGATGCAGCCGCGCGGCAGCTATGGCGCCGACAGAACCCATCATCCGTTCGCGGCGCTGTTCGCAGTGGGGCTACCCGCGGCGCTCGTCGTCGCGGTGGCGCTGTCGCCGATGATCGTGGAGGACAAGCCGACGACCGTCACGCCGCCGTGGACATCAATCACGCTGCCGAAGCCCAAGCCGCCCGAGACACAGCCCGATCCCAAACCCCAAACACAGCCGCCTCAAACGCAATTTACCGCGCCGCCGAGGCCCCTGCCGCCGGTGGTGAAGGACCCGCCCGAGGCGCCGCCGCTTCCGCCCTATGTCCCGCCGGCAGGGACAGGCACCGGGCCGTCGGTTCCGCTTGATCCGCCCGTCGCGCCGACCAAGCCCAACCTCGTGCTCGCCGACATCGATCCGCGCTTCGCCGGTGCCTTCCAGCCCGAATATCCGGCGCGCGAGCAGCGCGGCGGGATCGAGGGCGTGGCGAAGGTCCGCGTGCTGATCGGCACCGACGGGCGCGTCAAGGCGGTCGAACTGATCAGCGCCGACAGCCCGGCCTTTTTCGAGGCGACGAAGCGCCGCGCGCTCGCCAAATGGCGCTTCAAGCCCGCGACGCGCGGCGGGGTGCCCGAGGAAAGCTGGAAGGTGATGACCGTCCGCTTCGAGATCAAGAACGCTTGAAGACCCAACCGACCCCTCCCGGGCGGGCGGCCGATATTGCCGCCCGCCCTTCGCTTTCGCTTGACAGAAAAGCCGAATCCCGCCAAAGGCGCCCGGATATTGGGGGCGGCGCGACGTCGCGCGGCCCTCTATGTTTTTCACACCAACGTCGGGGCCCCTAGTCCCGCGGCATCCATCGGAACTCCGGCGGATGTGCAGTTATTTCGAGGAACAGGGCCATGGCCAAGCCGACGACCGTCAAGATCAAGCTGGTGAGCACCGCCGACACGGGCTTTTTCTATGTCACGAAAAAGAACCCGCGCACGATGACCGAAAAAATGTCGGTGCGGAAATACGACCCGCGTGCGCGCAAGCATGTCGAGTTCAAGGAAGCCAAGATCAAGTGATCCATTTTCCCGTGCGCTGACGGCGCGCGGTAGGAAAATGCGCTATCCCGGCCAGTGCCGGGATCCAGGAGGGCGGCCGCGTGCCGCCCTTTTTTGCGTGCCGGGAATGGACGGCAAGCTGCCGCACCCGTCTATCGTCATCCCGGATATGCTCTCGGGGAGGGGAGGGGGCACGATGTCGAAAGGCGGCCGCCGGCCGCCTTTCTGTTCTCAGTGCGCGCGATGTTCGCCCTTCACCCAGCGCACCGTACCCGACGAAGCCCGCATCACGACGGTCTCGGTGGTCATCACCCCGTCGCGGCGGCGCTTGACGCCGCGCAGCAGCGACCCGTCGGTGACCCCCGTCGCGGCGAAGATCACGTCGCCCTTGGCGAGATCCTCGAGGTCATAGACGCGGTCGAGATCCTCGATGCCCCATTTCTTCGCGCGCTTGCGCTCGTCGTCGTTGCGGAAGAGGAGGCGGCCCTTGAACTGGCCGCCGACGCAGCGCAGCGCCGCCGCGGCGAGCACGCCCTCGGGCGCGCCGCCCGACCCCATATAGATGTCGATATTGGTTTCGGGGTTGGTCGTCGCGATCACCCCCGCCACGTCGCCGTCGGGGATCAGCGCGACGCCGCAGCCGATCGCGCGCAGTTCGGCGATGATCGCCTCGTGGCGCGGGCGGTCGAGCACGCAGACGATGATCTGTTCGGGCTTGCAGCCCTTTTCGCGCGCGACCGCCTCGACATTCTCGCGCACGCTGTTGTCGAAATTGACGACATCGGGCGAATAGCCCGCGCCGACCGCGAGCTTGTCCATATAGACGTCGGGGGCGTTGAGCAGGCAGCCTTCCTCGGCGATCGCGAGCACCGCGAGCGCGTTCGGACCGGCCTTGGCGGTGATCGTCGTGCCTTCGAGCGGGTCGACCGCGATGTCGATCTTCGGACCCTTGCCGGGCGCGTTGCCGACCTTCTCGCCGATATAGAGCATCGGCGCCTCGTCGCGCTCGCCCTCGCCGATGACGATCGTGCCGTCCATATAGAGCGTGTTGAACGCGGTGCGCATCGCCTCGACCGCGGCGGCGTCGGCGGCTTTCTCGTCGCCGCGGCCGATCAGCTTCGCGGCGGCGATCGCCGCGGCTTCGGTGACGCGCACCATTTCGAGCACGAGCACCCGGTCGAGGTTGCTGCCGCTATCCGTCATCTTTCGCACTCTCCGTCTTTACTTGCTGCGCCGCGTCGGCATGGTGGGCGCCATATGGTCGCCCGCGCCACTTGTCGAGAACGCTTCGCCCGATTCGGTGCCGCTTTCGCCCTGAGCTGTGTCGTCACGATGACGTTGGCGGTGCCGGCCGCGGCGCAGGTGCAGGGGCCGCCCGCCCCGCCGCCGCCGCGCGACGCCGAAAGTGCCGCGGCCAATGCGAAGGAGTTGGTCGATCCGATCCGGCGCTGCAAACCCGCCGAAGATGGATCGATCAACGTGTGCGGCACCGACACCGAACGCCACCGCCTGACCCCCGAATTGCGCGCGATCGCGAACGAGGGGCGCGAGGCGCCGCCCAAGCTTCCGCGCGCCGAGGCGCGGGCGATGACGCTCGACAAGCTGCCCTATAACTGGATCTCGATCGGCGGCCGGATGAAGCCGGGCCCCGAATATAATGCGCTCTATGAAATGGCGAAGGAGCGCACCGACCCCGAGACGGGCGATCCGCCGCCCGCCGAAGAGGAACCTTAAAGCGCGAGGATCGGCATGTGCATCGGCGCGCCGACGACATGGTCCGAAGCGCCGAGCACGTCTAGCGCGGCGTGGATCGCGCTGGCCGGGCCTTCGTGGGTGACGAGCACGATCACGACGCCGTCGCCGTCCTCGCTGCCGCGCTGGATCAGGCTTTCGATCGAGACGCCGGCGTCGCGCATCGCCGTCGCGATCTCGGCGAGCACGCCGATGCGGTCCTCGACGATCAGGCGGACATAATGTTTGCCGACGCGTGCGCCGGCATCGGCAGCGGGCGCCGCATCGAGCGCGTCGACGGGCATCGCGAAAGCGGGGCCATATTCGTCGCGCGCGATATCGATGATGTCGGCGACGATGGCGGACGCGGTCGGCCCCGCGCCCGCGCCCGCGCCTTCGAAGAAGAGCCGGCCGACGAAATTGCCTTCGGCAACCACGGCATTGAGCGCGCCGGGGACATAGGCGAGCGGGTGGTCGGCGGGGACGAGGCACGGCTGGACATGCTGATAGAGCCCGCCACCATTCTCCCTGTCGCGCTCGGCCATACCGATCAGGCGGACGCGGTGGCCGAGCGCTTCGGCCTCGCGAATGTCGGCGGCGATCAGGCCGCGAATGCCGTCGGCGGTGACCGCGCCGATGTCGAGCTGCGTCCCGAAACAGAGCGCGGCGAGGATCGACAATTTGTGCGCGGCGTCGATCCCGTCGACGTCGAAGGTGGGATCGGCCTCGGCATAACCCTCGGCCTGTGCGGCGGCGAGCGCGTCGGCAAAGCTTGCGCCGTTCCGTTCCATTTGCGTCAGGATATAATTGCAGGTGCCGTTGAGGATGCCATAGACGCGCGCGATCTCGTTCGCCGACGCGCCCTCGCGGATCGCCTTGATGACGGGAATACCGCCCGCGACCGCGGCTTCATATTTGAGCGGCGTGTCCTTTTGTTCGGCCAGCCGGGCGAGATCGAGCCCGTGATGCGCGATCATCGCCTTGTTGGCGGTGACGAGCGCCTTGCCCGCTCCAAGCGCGTGGCGCGCGAGCGTCAGCGCCGATCCGTCGGCGCCGCCGATCATCTCGACGACGACATCGACATCGTCCGCCGCGACGATCGCGTCCATATCGTCTTCCCAGCGATAGCGGGACAGGTCGACGCCGCGATCCTTGTGCCGGTCGCGCGCCGATACCGCGACGATTTCGATCGGGCGGCCCGCGCGGCGCGCGATCAGCTCGCGGTTCGCCTCGAGCAGCCGGACGACGCCGCCGCCGACGACGCCGATCCCCGCGAGCGCGACGCGTAGCGGCGGGCGGGGGGCGGTCGGGGCGGAATAGGGCGACATGCGGGACTCCGTAGAAAGGACGGAGCCTCGCCCCGTTATCGCGAGCGCCCTATCGGCTTTTGCGCGCGAAACAAGGAAGCTTTTCTGTTTCCGCTGCGGGAAAAACATGCGGCACCGGCCCGCTCCTCCTCCCGGCCTCCCCGACGATAGTAACCTAGGGAGGCCGGGAGGGGGAGCGGGCCGGTGCCGCCTTTGCCGTCAGGCGAAAAACTCCATCAATCGACCGGCGGCTTGCGCGTGCGCGTGCAGTCGCCGAGCGCGCCGAGGATGACGCCATAGTCCGCCGCCGCCTTGCGCCGGTCCCCGGGCGGGGTCCCCGCGAGCTTGTTCAGCGGCAGCTGGCGCGGCAGGCCGCAGGCGAGACGGTACCAGGCGAGCGTATCGCGCGCGGGCACCGCCGCGGACCCATCGACGATCTCGCCGAACGCCGCCGCCCAGCGCCGCGACCCGTCGGCGGCGGTGAGCACGGTGAGCGACACCGGGTCTCCGGTTTCGGTGTTCAGGAACAATTGCGTCTCGCCCTCGCCGGGAAGCGTGCCCGGGACGTGGAAGCCGTTGGCGATGCCGGTGATCGCGGGCGGGGCGCCGGGTTTGACCAGCTCGGTCAGGATCGCGCGCAATTGCGCTTCGGTGGCGGGATCCCACGGCAGCTGGGCGTCGGGGGCGATCAGGCGGACGCTGCCGGTGCTGTTCGTGCCTGCCGCCGAACCCGCGACGGGTCCGGCGAAGAGCAGGACCGGCTGCTTCCGCTTGAGCTTCGGCGGCTTGCCGCGCGTATCGACCGGCAGGTCGACGAGATAGGAGATTCGCGACGCGAGCGGGCCGCTGCCGCGAATCAGGCTGACGACGTCGGCTTCGACGTAGAATCGGACATGACCCGCCGCGACTCCGGGCGCGCGCTCGGGTTTCAGATCGGTCGCGTCGCGGATGCGCGCGTGCAGGACGATCGGTGCCGCGGTCGCCAGATCGGCGATGTCGGCATAGGTGTAGGGACTCGCCGCCGCGGCGCCCGCTGGCGCCTGCATTGCGGAAACGCTTGGGATTCCAAAGCTCAAGGTCAATATGCCGGCGATGGCGGCCGGGTGAGGGAGGCGCATGGTCGATCTACTTTCCATCATCTGTGACACCGGTATCGGCGCCTGAATCCCCATCATGGGACATGGCACATTAACCGCTGATAAAGGGTTTGCGAATGTGCCGCCACCGCGATAGGACGGGCCGCGAAGCGTCCGGCGAAAACATAATAAGCCGGATGTAGCGCCGTCGGGTCTGTGAAAACGCATCGGAAATCATCCGGGCATTTGGCAACCGTCCCGAGGGTTGGGAATTGGTGTCAGGATGATCTAGCAAGGAGCGTCGTCCCTGAATGGCTTATGGTGATAATGTCGACCCTAAAAACAGGGTAGTGGCGATTGTCTTGGTTGGTCTGTTTACGGCAGTTCTGGGCTATGGCCTGGTCAACGGCTTGAATATCAGCATCGTCAAGAAGATCGCCGAAAAATTGGATGTGGTGGACGTCGAAGAGCCGCCGCCGCCGGAGGAGCCGCCGCCGCCGCCGCCGCCGGACAACAAGCTGCCGCCGCCGCCGCCGGTCGTGACGCCGCCGTCGCCGATTCCGCCGCCGGTGACGACCAATACGGTCCAGTCGGTGCCGAAGGCGCCGCCGACGCCGCCGCCGCCGGTCTTCACGCCGCCGGCTCCCCCCGCGCCCCCGGCGCCCGACCTCAGTCAGGCCGGTTCGCCGCGTGGCAACCCGGGCCGCTGGGCGACGAACGACGACTATCCGGCGCGCGCCATGCGTGAAGAACGCGAAGGCACGACGGGTTTCCGCGTGACCTATAATGTCGAGGGCCGCGTGACCTCGTGCGACGTCACGTCGTCGAGCGGGCACGCCGATCTCGATGCCGAAACCTGCAAGCTTATCCAGCGCCGTGGCCGGTTCAATCCGGGCAAGGACCGCGCGGGTAATCCCACGGGCGGTACCTATAGCAACCGTATCCGTTGGCAGATTCCGCGCTGATCGGCGCCGGACCACCGTTTTCGATTTTGAATATTTTGAGAGGGAATTTCCTATATGTTTAATCTGATCGCAAATGCCGCCGCTGCGGCGCCGGCTGCCGCTCACGACGCAGGCATGAGCCTGATGCCCGCATCGATGTGCGTGAAGGAAGAAGGCCAGAACCCCTACGGTCTCGTCCCCGCGCTCTGCGAAGGCGGCATCGTGTCGCAGGTCACCTTCCTCGTCCTGCTGATCATGTTCATCGGCACGCTCTACATCCTGTTCACCAAGCTGTTCGAACAGAACAAGGTGATCAACCAGGGCAAGGCGGTCGACGCCAACTTCTGGCGCGCGCCGACGCTCGCCGACGGCGCGTCGAAGCTCGAAAAGAACAGCGCCTATCGTCAGGTCGTCGAAGACGGTCTGCGCGCCAACGAAGAGCATAACAAGCTGACCGACCCCGTCGAAGCCCACGACTGGATGCACGGCACGCTCGAGCGTTCGCAGAACCACATCAACTCGAAGCTCAATTCGGGCCTCGCCTTCCTCGCGACCGTGGGTTCGACCGCGCCGTTCGTCGGCCTGTTCGGTACCGTTATCGGTATTCTTCGCGCGCTCGTGAAGATCGGTGCGTCGGGTCAGGCGTCGATCGACACCGTCGCCGGTCCGGTCGGTGAAGCGCTCATCATGACCGCCATCGGTCTGATCGTGGCGGTTCCCGCGGTGCTCGCGTTCAACTGGCTGCAGAGCCGCAACAAGGCGATCGCCCGCCGTCTGTCGACCTTCTCGAACGACGTGCTCGGCTCGATCATGTCGAACGGCCAGGTGAAGCCGGCGTCGCTTGCTCCGGCAAAGGCCGCCGCTCCGGCCGCCGCGCCGAAGAAGGCCTGATTGGTTCCTGGATCCCCGCCTTGTCGCCGCGTGGCGACGGGCGGGGTCCGCTGGACAAGGGCGCAGCGCCGGTGGCGCGACGACCCTCAGGTCCATGACAGTAATTTTGTGACAGGATGCTAATCCTATGGCGATGAGTGTAGGCGACAGTGGCGGTGAAGACGCCCCGATGTCCGAAATCAACACGACCCCGCTCGTGGACATCATGCTTGTGTTGCTCATCATCTTCCTCATCACGGTTCCCGTGGTGCTGGAGACGGTGAACCTCAAGCTGCCCGACGTGGTCTTCGAGCCGACGACGACGAAGCCTGAAAATGTGCTGCTGTCGATCCGTTCGGCCGACACCGACGGCGATGGCGAGCCCAATGCCGACAGCAGCGCGTGCGAAGTCTATTGGGGCCAGACCCCGGTCGATTCGCGGCAGTTGCTCGAACGCGGGCAGCAAAAGCTCGAAAAGCTGCTCGAAGATATCGGCGGGCCTCAGAACATCACCGAAGAGAACTTCCCCGAAGTGCATATCCGCGGCGACGTGAACACGCCGTACCAGTGCATCGGCGGCGTGATCTATACGATGCAATATGCCGGCTTCCAGAAGATCGGGTTCATTTCCGAACCGGCTCCTGGCTCGGGCACGGTGGGTCGCCTCTAAGGCGGCCTTCCGTTTAGGAATGAAGGAATAATCGCATGTCCATGGCAGTTGGAGACCGGGACGAAAATGAACCGATGATGGACATGAACACGACGCCGCTTATCGACGTCATGCTCGTGCTCCTCATCATGTTCATCATCACCATCCCGGTCCAGACCCACGCGGTGAAGATCGACCTGCCGGTCCCGACCGACAGCCAGAGCAATGTCGACCCCGAGAAGAACAAGGTGATGATCGACCCCGCGGGGACGATCACCTGGAACGGAACGCCGGTCGACCTCGCGCAGCTGGCGCAATATCTGGAACAGACCAAGGCGCTGCCGGTCGAACCCGAACTGCAGGTTCAGCCCGACCCCTATGCGCGCTATATCGTCGTCGACAATGTCATGGCGGTGATCAAGCGCAGCGGCGTCGGCAAGCTCGGCTTCGTCGGCAACGAACAATATGCACGCGTCTTCTGATTTCTGATCGGAAGCCGTCAGGCAAAAATGGATGGGGCCGCGAAGCAATTCGCGGCCCTTTTCCTTGGTTGGTACGGAGCGACTGCTTTCGGCCGGTTGCTGCCATTGAGAGAAGAAAGCCGCTCCCCTGAAGGAGAGGGGCCAAATTGCCGCAACGGCAGCTCCCCACCCCCAAAGCGGGACGAAATCCCTCCCGCACCGGGGAGGTCCATCCGGGCTCAATAACCGAGCGTCGCCTCGAGGAACCAGATGCGCTGCTGCGTTTCGTCGGCCCAGCCGTCGACCAACCCGCTGGTCGCGATGTCGCCATCGGCTTCGGCGGTTGCCTTCACCTCCTTGAGCTGGCCGAGCAGCAGCTTGTTGTCGTCGGCCAGCCTGCGGATCATCGTCTCGGCATCGGCATCCGCGCTGTCGTCGTCGCGGATCGACGCGCGGCGGCCGATATCGCCGATCGAACGCAGCGTCGGCGCGCCATTCTTGCGCACGCGCTCGGCGATCAGGTCGGTCGTCGCGAAAATCTGCGCCGCCTGTTCGTCGAACAGCAGGTGCAGCTCGCGAAAGCGCGGGCCCTGAACGTGCCAGTGATAATTTTTGGTCTTGAGATAGAGGGCGAAGCTGTCGGCGAGCAGCGCGTTGAGCGCGTCGGCGACGGCGGGAGCATTGTTGTTCTTCTCGGACATGGGAGCATCCTTTCTGTTGCCCCGCCGATATAGCGAAGCCACGGGAGGTTTTCCCATTGAAGCTTCGGATGAGCATCATCGACAAAAACGATGAAACTCACGCTAATCGATCGATCATCCGATCAGCCCGAAGGCGCCGAGCGCGGTGCGCAGGCCCCAGATCACCAGGATCGCCGCCGCCGCCCAGCGCAGGCCGCGCGCCGCGCGCCGCTCGGCTAGCGCGGGGCCGAATGCCAAAAACGGCAGCATCGACAGCGTCCAGCCGACGAGCCCGCCCGCCGCCGCCCATTGTCCTGCGCCGCTGGTCGCGGCGAGCGCCGCGATCAGGAAGTGGCTGCGGTCGCCGAACTGGTTCGCGAGCATCCGTCCCGCGAACAGCGCCGTCGGCGCGTCGCCGTCTCCTTCCTCACGAGCGGGCTTCATCGGCCACAATAGCGCCACCGCGGCCGACAGCATCGCGAGCGCGACGAGCAGGGCGGCGACGCCCTGACCGATCATCCGGTTCGCGATCGCCCCGGCGATCGCGGCGACGATCGCGTTGACGATGAAAGCGCCGAAAGCGATGCCGACGGTGGCGCGCCGGTCGCTGCGCGCGCTGACCAGCCGCGACAGCGCGATTCCGCTGCGCCCGTCGGCATTGGCGAGCAGCACCGCCACCAGCGCGAGCATGATTGCGTCCATGACGTCGGATCTGGATCGTCAGGCGTGCGGGGTCAATGCCCGAGCCGGCTCGCCACCGATGCCAGCCACGCCTCGGGCGCGGCGGCCGGCATCGGTCCGCGCGGCGCCTGCGCGGCGTCGCTCATCGCGTCGAGATAGGTCAGGATCGCGGCGCGATAGCCGCCGCCCGCCACCGCCGATTCGAGCCGGCTCGCCAGCGTTTCGACCGCGGCGAAGCCGTTGTCGCGCGCGAGGCAGCGAATATCGTCGATCCCCTGCACGATCTGCGCCAGCGCGCAATTCGGCAAGGCTTCGGCCAGCGCGCCGATCTGGCCGGTGATCCGGTTCTGTATGTCGAGATATGGGTCGGTCTGGTTTCGCATCGTCCACCCCCTGTCGTCGGGGAAAGATGCGCTTTTTTGGTTAACGCGCGGTTAGCGGTGCCCCATTAGCGGTGGCCCAAGGGTCCGCCCTGTCCCTGCTTGCAGCGATACATGTCGCGGTCGGCCGCCGCCAAAATGTCCGATTCGTTCATTCCGGTCTGGAGCATCGCGACCCCGAAACAGGCCGACAGGGCGATCTCGTGCCCGTCATAATGCGCGGGCGCCGCGGTCAGCACGTCGCACAGCCGCGTGACCTGCGCGCGCGCGCCGTCCTCGCTCGACTGATCGAGGATCAGGCCGAATTCGTCGCCACCGATGCGCGCCGCGACGTCGGTCGCGCGGATCGAGCCCGCGAGCCGCTTGGCGATTTCCATCAGCGCGAAGTCGCCCGCGGCATGGCCGAAATTGTCGTTGATATATTTGAGCTGGTTGACGTCGATGAACACGACCGCGGCGCGCTCGGCGTGTCGTTCGAAGCGCGCCATGCGGTGATGGATCGCAGTCAGGAAATAGCGGCGGTTGAACAGCGGGGTCAGCGTGTCGCGCTCGGACACGCGTTCGAGCTCGGCGACGGCGATCTTCAATACGCGGTTTTCGCGGCGCAAGGCGTCGCGTTCCCGGCGTATTTCACGCAGCTGGTCCTCGATGGAGTCAACGGGTACGGCGGCGAACTGGTCGACCGCGATCCGTGCCCCCCCTATGCTATCCATGCCTTGTCCCCGGCGCGCCCTACCCCTCCGCCTGCCCGATGCTGGCGGATGATGCGGCAACCCTAGCCGCGACTTGATACCAATCGGTAAACGCGCCCGACATCAATTGCACGACGTTGCCCGCACGAAGCGCAACCGCTAGGGGGAAGGCGGCGGCGATTCATGCCGCCGCAGGAGGGACAGGGTGATGGGCGACAACGCACCGCAAGTCGGTGTCATCATGGGCAGCCAGTCGGACTGGCCGACGATGGCGCACGCGGTCCAGATCCTCGAGGAATTCGGCATCGCGCACGAGGTGCAGATCGTCTCGGCGCACCGCACTCCCGATCGCCTCGTCGCCTATGCCAAAAGTGCGGCGGAGCGCGGCCTGAAGGCGATCATCGCGGGCGCGGGCGGCGCAGCGCACCTGCCCGGCATGGTCGCGTCGATGACGCGCGTTCCCGTGCTCGGCGTACCCGTCCAGTCGGCGGTGCTGAGCGGCGTCGACAGCCTTTATTCGATCGTCCAGATGCCCGGCGGCATTCCGGTGGCGACCTTCGCGATCGGCAAGGCGGGCGCGACCAACGCCGGGCTCTTCGCCGCGGCGTTGCTCGCGAACGAGGATGCGGGCCTAGCGGACAAGCTGGACGGCTGGCGCGAGGCGCAGACGAACAGCGTCGCCCCCGTTCCCGTTCGCGAAGGCTAGGACCCCAACTTGCTACCTCCCGGTTCGACGATCGGCATCCTCGGCGGCGGCCAGCTCGGCCGGATGCTCGGCCTCGCGGCGGCGCAGCTCGGCTACAAGGTCCATATCTACGCCCCCGACGCCGAAAGCGTCGCGGCCGAAGTGACCGCGCACCACAGCCAGGCGGCGTGGGACGACGAACCGCGCCTCGCGGCCTTTGCCGCCGCGTGCGACGCGGTGACCTATGAATTCGAAAATGTGCCGGTCGACACGGTGCGCTTCCTGTCGGGGCATGTCGCGGTGCGCCCCGGCGCGGCGGGGCTCGAAATCGCGCAGGACCGCCTCGCCGAAAAGACTTTCGTCGCCGGGCTCGGCGGCCGCCCCGCGCCCTTCGCCGCGGTTGCCGACCGTGCCGCGCTCGATACGGCGCTCGAACAAGTCGGCGCGCCCGCGATCCTCAAGACGGTGCGCATGGGCTATGATGGCAAGGGGCAGGCGCGCATCTTGACGCCCGCCGACGCCGACGCGGCATGGGACGGCATCGGCCGCCACGCGGCGGTGCTCGAAGGTTTCGTCACCTTCGCACATGAATTTTCGGTGATCCTCGTGCGCGGCATCGACGGCGAGGTGCGCTTCTGGGACTCGCCGGTCAACGTCCATGAGGGCGGCATCCTCGCCACATCGAGCCTGCCGCCGCCGCAAATCGTCCTGGATCAGCAGGACGAAGCGCGCGCGTTGATGGCGAAAATCGCCGAGGAGCTCGACTATGTCGGCGTGCTCACCGGCGAGTTTTTTGCGACGGATGATGGCCCCGTGTTCAACGAGATGGCGCCGCGCGTCCACAACAGCGGCCACTGGACGATGGAGGGCGCGGTCGCGAGCCAGTTCGAAAATCACATCCGCGCGATCGCGGGTCTGCCGCTCGGCAGCACCGCGACGCGGGCGCTGCCCGTCACGATGCGCAACCTGATCGGCGCCGGCATCGCGGATATCCCCGCGCTGCTCGCCGACGAAAATTGCCACGTCCATCATTACAGCAAGACCGAGGTGCGCGAGGGGCGCAAACTTGGCCACGCCACATGGGTTGGAGCCTCTCCCGCATGAATCGCCCCGAGATTACGCTAATCCTCGCCCGCGCGGCCAATGGCGTGATCGGCGCCGGCGGCAAGATGGCGTGGCACCTGCCCGCCGACCTTCGCCGCTTCAAGCAGCTCACCATGGGCCGCCCGATGATCATGGGGCGCAAGACCTTCGACAGCCTGCCTGCGATTCTCGAAGGCCGCCGCCACATCGTCATCACGCGCGATCCCGAATGGCAGGACGAAGGCGCCGAGCCGGTCGGCACGATCGAGGAGGCGCTGAGGCTTGCCAACGCGCCGCATGTGATGGTGATCGGCGGCGCCGAAATCTACCGGCTTTTCCTTCCGCTCGCCGACCGCATCGAGCTGACCGAGGTCGCGCTCGAACCGAAAGGCGACGCGAGCATCGATTACCCCCCCGCCGCAGACTGGCGCGAGACGGCGCGCGAGGACCATCCGGCCGACGAGGCAGGCCGTCCGGCCTACAGTTTCGTCACGCTGACAAGGAAATAGGCATGCGTCGCTGGCTGATCGGCATATTGCTCGTTGTTGCGCTCGCGGCGCTCGCCTTCTTCGCGCTTGCCCCCGGGATGATCGAGCGCAGCACGAACCAGATCGACGGCAAGCCGCTGCCGACGGTCAGCGAACGCGCCAAGGCCCTGCACCGGACGCTGACGATCGTCGACCTGCACAGCGATACGTTGCTGTGGAAGCGCAGCATCCTCGACCGCGCGACACGCGGCCATATGGACCTGCCGCGGCTCGAGGACGGCAATGTCGCGCTGCAAATCCTCGCCAGCACGACCAAGTCGCCCAAGGGGCAGAATTACGACGCGAATAGCGGGGACACCGACAATATAACCAGCCTCGTGATCGCGCAGCTCCAGCCAATCCGCACCTGGAACTCGCTGCTCGAACGCTCGCTGTGGCACGCCGAAAAGCTCCACCGCGCCGTCGCCGATTCGGCGGGCGAGCTGCGCGCGGTCGATGCGCCCGAGGATATCGACACGTTGCTCGCCGCGCGCGGCGGCAATGCGCTGCCCGTCGGCGCGATGCTCAGCATTGAGGGGCTGCACGTCCTCGAAGGCAGGCTCGCCAACTTGGACAAGCTCTACGCCGCCGGCTTCCGCATGGCAGGGCTCACCCATTTCTTCGACAACGACCTCGCGGGGTCGATGCACGGACTGAAAAAGGGCGGGCTCACGCCCCTCGGCCGGCAGGTCGTCGAAACGATGGAGGCGAAGGGCATGATCGTCGACATCGCGCATTGCTCGGCCGCCTGCGTCGCCGACATCCTCGCAATAGCGCACCGCCCGGTGGTGTCGAGCCACGGCGGGGTGCAGGCGACGTGCAAGGTCAACCGCAACCTTTCCGACGAGCAGATCAGGGGCGTCGCCGCGACCGGCGGGCTGATCGGCATCGGCTATTGGGACGCCGCGGTCTGCGACACCTCGCCCGCGAGCATCGCGAAAGCGATGAAGCATGTCCGCGATCTCGTCGGCGTCCGGCATGTCGCGCTCGGCAGCGATTATGACGGCGCCACCACGGTGCGCTTCGACACGTCGAAGCTCGTTCAGGTCACGCAGGCGCTGATCGACGCGGGCTTTTCCGACGACGAAATCCGCGCCGTCATGGGCGGCAACGCGGTCCGCGTGCTCAAGGCGGGGCTTGTTCCGCAGACTCCGCCTACGCCATGACCCCTACCTCAAAAACCGTTTGCCCTGAGCTTGTCGAAGGGCCGTTCTTTCTTTCAACCTCGAAAGAAGAAAGAACGGTGCTTCGACAAGCTCAGCACAAACGGAGAGAGGTGGGCTTGTGATCCGCCTCGACGGCCACCAGCGCATCGAGGGGGCCTTGCGCGGCGGGGTGATTGCGCTCGGCAATTTCGACGGCTTTCACGCCGGGCATCAGGCGGTCGTCGGCCGCGCGGTCCATCATGCGAAGGACGAGGGACTTCCCGCGATCGTCGCGACCTTCGACCCGCATCCGGTGCGCTTCTTCAAACCCGACGTCCCGCCCTTTCGCCTGACGACGCTCGACCAAAGGCAGGAACAGTTCGCCGCCGCGGGCGCCGATGCGATGCTCGTCCTCCCCTTCGACGCCGCGCTCGCGGGCACGACGGCAGAGGATTTCATCACCGGGCTTTTGCTCGATCGCTATGGCGCCGCGGGGGTCGTCACCGGCGCCGACTTCGTCTTCGGCAAGGGCCGCGGCGGCAATGTCGTCACGCTCGCCGACCATGCGCGCCGCCTCGGCTTCTTCACCGAAATGGTTGCGCCGGTCGACGATGCGGTGGAAGTCATTTCGTCGAGCCGCATTCGCGAGGCGCTGCAGGGGGGCGACTGCGAAACCGCGACGCGCCTGCTCACGCGTCCCTTCACGGTGCGCGGCACCGTCCAGCACGGCGACAAGAACGGCCGCCTGCTCGGTTTCCCGACCGCAAATATCGAAATGGGGCAATATCTGCGCCCGCGCTACGGCATCTACGCCGTCACCGGCCGGCTTGCCGACGGACGCATGCTGAAGGGCGCCGCGAACCTCGGCATCCGTCCGAGCTTCGACCCGCCGAAGGAGTTGCTCGAACCGCATTTCTTCGACTTCGCCGAGGATCTCTATGGGCAGGAAATCGACGTCGCCTTCCATGCCTTCATCCGGCCCGAGGCGAAGTTCGACAGCATGGACGCGTTGATGGCGCAGATCGCGGCCGATTGCGACGCGGCGAAAGCGCGGCTCGAGGACGTGTGATTTTGTTCGTCACCCCGGACTTGATCCGGGGTCCATGCAGCGAGGCTGGGATGGATTCCGGATCAAGTCCGGAATGACGAATGGGCGGGAGTCACGTCTTGCGCCCATAAGCTTTGCTCCCGCCCGAATCTGCGCTAAGCGCCGCGCACCATGACCGATACGCCCGCAACCGAGCAGCGCGACTACCGCGACACCGTCTTCCTGCCCAAGACCGACTTCCCGATGAAGGCCGGCCTGCCGCAGAAGGAACCGCTGATTCTGGCGAAATGGCTCGAGGGCGATCTCGAGGGGCAGATTCGCGCGTCGCGCAAGGGCCGCGACCAGTTCATCCTCCATGACGGCCCGCCCTATGCCAATGGCGACATGCACATCGGCCATGCACTCAACCATATCCTCAAGGACATGGTCGTCCGCACCCAGACGCTGAAGGGCAAGGATTCGCCCTATGTGCCCGGCTGGGACTGCCACGGCCTGCCGATCGAGTGGAAGGTCGAGGAGCAGTATCGCAAGAAAAAGCTCAACAAGGACGAGGTTCCGGTCGAGGAATTCCGCGCCGAGTGCCGCGCCTATGCGCAGCACTGGGTCGACACCCAAAGGGAACAACTGAAGCGCCTCGGCATCGGCGGCGACTGGGACCATCCGTATCTGACGATGGATTATGCGGCCGAGGCCACCATCGTGCGCGAACTGCTCAAATTCGCCGCGAACGACATGCTCTATCGCGGCGCCAAGCCGGTGATGTGGTCGCCGGTCGAAAAGACCGCGCTCGCCGAGGCCGAGGTCGAATATGAGGATATCGTCTCGACCCAGATCGACGTCGCGTTCGAGATCACGGAGAGCCCGATCGCCGAACTGGTCGGCGCTTATGCGGTGATCTGGACGACGACGCCGTGGACGATCCCGGTCAACCAGGCTTTGGCCTATGGGCCGGAGATCGAATATCGGCTGGTCGTCGCGCACGGCAAACGGTGCCTCGTAGCCGAAGAACTGTATCAGGCATTCCTCGTGCGTTGCGGACAATCACCCTCCCTTTCAGAAATTCTGGGTGAGGTGCCCGAACAACCCCGCTCCTACGCGGTCGAAGGGCCAGTTGAGGAAGTTGGCACTATTAAAGGCTCCGACCTCGCAGGCACCATCGCGCGCCACCCGATGCACGCGCTCGGCGGCTTCTTCGCGCGTCCGCGCCCTTTCCTCGCGGGCAATTTCGTCACCACCGACAGCGGCACCGGGCTCGTCCATATGTCGCCCGACCATGGCGAGGATGATTTCGACCTGTGCAAGGCGAACGGGCTCGACCCTGTGTTCGCGGTCGAGGGCGACGGCAAATATCGCGAAGACTGGGGCTGGCTCGGCGGCCAGGGATCCGTGATCAACCCCAAGTTCAACGCCCCCGACGGCCCGATCTGCACCGACCTTCGCGACGCCGGCGCGCTGCTCGCCGCCAGTGCCGACTATAAGCACAGCTACCCCCACAGCTGGCGCTCGAAAGCCAAGGTCATCTATCGCTGCACCCCGCAATGGTTCGTGCCGATGGACAAGGTCATGACCCACATCGAGCCCAAGGCGCCGCGCGAGCAGCGCTGGGAAAGCGAAGGCGGCGCGATCAACCCGGCCGAGGAAGGCCTGTGCGACGCCCCGACCTTGCGGCAGGCCGCGATGCACGCGATCGACCGCACCCGCTTCGTCCCCGAAAAGGGCCGAAACCGCATCGGCAGCATGGTCAAGGACCGCCCCGACTGGGTGCTCAGCCGCCAGCGCGCGTGGGGCGTGCCGATCACGCTGTTCGTCGACCGCAAGACCGGGCAATATCTGAACGACCCGCTCGTCAACGACCGCATCGTCGCGGCGGTGCGCGAGGGTGGCGTCGATGCATGGTCGGACGCGCGCGCGCAGGAATATCTCGGCGACGCGTACAACGCCGCCGATTACGAGCGCATCACCGACATTCTCGACGTCTGGTTCGATTCGGGCTGCACCCACGCCTTCGTACTGGAGAGCGGCAAATGGCCCGCGCTCGTCCGCCACGACGGCGGCACCCACAGCGCCGACCTCTATCTCGAGGGCAGCGACCAGCATCGCGGCTGGTTCCAGTCGTCGCTGCTGGAAAGCTGCGGCACGCGCGGACAGGCGCCGTACAAGGCGGTGCTGACGCACGGCTTCACGATGGACGCCAAGGGCTTCAAAATGTCGAAGTCGCTCGGCAACACGATCAGCCCGATCGACCTGATGCGCGACTATGGCGCCGACATCCTCCGCCTCTGGGCGCTGAGCGTGGACTTCACCGAGGATCACCGCATCGGCAAGGAAATCCTTGCCGGCGTCGCCGACCAATATCGCAAGCTGCGCAACAGCTTCCGCTATCTTTTGGGCGCACTCGACGGCTTTACCGAAGAGGAACGCATCACCGACGTCGCGGCGATGCCCGAGCTCGAACGCTACATGCTCAGCCTGCTCGCCGATCTCGATGCGAAGATGGCCCGCGCGGTCGATGACTTCGACTATAACAGCTACACGCGCCTGCTCGCCGATTTCTGCAACGAGGACCTGTCGGCCTTCTATTTCGACATCCGCAAGGACGTCCTCTACTGCGACCTCGGCCCCGCCGCGCCGCTCGGCACCGACACGCGCCGTGCCTATCGCAGCGTGCTCGACATCCTTTTCCACGCCCTGATCCGCTACGCCGCGCCGGTGCTGGTGTTCACCAGCGAAGAGGTGTGGGGGACGCGCTATCCGGAAGCGGGCAGCGTGCATCTGCTCGAATGGCCAGTGCTTCCTACCCTTCCTGAAGAGGATGCTGGCGCGAAGGATTTGGATGGCGCCAACTATATCGAACAAAAATGGGGGCGAGTCCGGGCCGCCCGTGCGCAGGTTACGGAAGCGATTGAGCCGCTGCGGCGCGAAAAGATCGTACGCTCAAGCCTAGAGGCGGAAGTCGTATTAGGTGGGGACACTCCAGTTGCCGCCGGTGATCATAGCGATATCGAGCTGGCCGAAATCTTTATCAGCGGGACCGTTCGCCAAGATCAAAGCATCGAAGGCATTGCGGTCACCCCCACCACCAACCACAAATGCGGCCGCTGCTGGCGCCACTTGCCCGAGGTCGAAACCGACGGCAGCTTGTGCAATCGCTGCGACACGGTATTGACCTCGGCATGAGCAGCACACGTTCGCCCTATCTGCGCTTCGGTCTGATTTTCGCCGCGGTCGCCTTCATCCTCGACCAGATCACCAAGTGGGTCGTGACCGTCCCGCTGTCGCTCGAACCCAAGGGGCAGATCGAGCTCACCAGCTTTTTCAACCTGACCTGGGCCGAAAACTGCGGCATTTCGCTGTCGATGTTCGCGAGCTGCACCGACACGACGCGCTGGACGCTCGTCGCGGTGACCGGGATCGTCGCCGCCGCGGTCGCCTTCTGGATGACGCGCGAACAGGCAAAGGGCGATGTGATCGCGCTCGCGATGATCCTCGGCGGCGCGCTCGGCAATATCGTCGACCGCGTGCGCTTCGGCTATGTCGTCGACTTCGCCGACCTGCATTTCGGCGATTTCCGCCCCTTCATGATCTTCAACGTCGCCGATGCGTGCATCACGCTCGGCGTGCTTTTGCTGGTTGCGCGCGCGCTGCTCTTGGGCGAAAAGGCCCCAGCCGCGGACGCCACGCCGTCCGCCGAGTAAACGGGGCGCATAGGAGTTTTTTGACGTGAACCGGACCACCGCCATCCTGGCAGCCTCGATATTTGCCATCACCCTGTCGGCCTGCGGGTCGAACAGCCTGTTCAGCCGCGACCGCCCCGACGAGATGATGGTGTCGCGTCAGGCGCCGCTCGTCGTGCCGCCCGATTTCGCGCTGACCCCGCCCGCGCCGGGCACCGCACGCCCCGGCGGCGAATCGACCGCCGAACAGACGCTGCGCGCGCTCTTCGGCGGCGCCGCGCCGCGCAGCGCGAGCGAGACGCAGATCATCGGCGCCGCCGACGGCCAGCGCGCCGACCCCGGCATCCGCAGCGCAGTCGGCAGCCCCGGCACGCAGGTCGTCGACAAGGGCCTTGTCGTCCGCGACATCCTCGCCGCCCCCGAAGGCGACGGCCGCGACGCGCAGGCGGCGATTCCGGGCGCGTAAGGCGTTCAACCCAACTTCGTCATCCCGGATCAAGTCGGGGATGACGGCGGGGAATCTATCCTCCCTGTCGCGCAGCGATGGGGAGGGGGAGCGAGCGGGGTAAAAGCAACGCGCGGGGCGCGTTGCTTCCCGCGAGGCGCCGCATGCGAAGGTGGAGGGGCGGCAACCTCGCGCCATGGCCCCTCCGTCAGCGCTGCGCCGAAGGCGCAGTTTATCCTGAGCGCCTGCAAGGCAGTCGAAGGGCGCTGCCACCTCCCCATGCCTGCGGCACAGGGAGGATCAACGGCGCCTTCCGGTCGAACCCGACCTCAGATCGACATGTCTCCATCGCCCATCGCCTCTCCTGCGCGCGGCAGCCATATATCTCCCCACGCCTTGATCGCGTCATAGGTGGGGCGCAGGGCCTCGCCCGCGGGCGTGAGGCGGTACAGCGCGCGCTTGCCCTCGGGCGGCACGCGTTCGAGGACCCCGGCCGCGACCATCCAGCCGAGCCGCGAGGTCAGCGCGGCGCGCGAAATGTCGAGCCGGCCGAGGAAATCCTCGAAGCGATCGATCCCCAGAAACGCTTCGCGCAGGATCAGCAGCACCCAGCGGTCGCCGAGCAGCCGCGACGCGCGGCCGACGGCGCAGGGCGAACGCGAGGGCACATAGTCCTTCATAAGTCTGGATTTAAGACTTGACGCCATGCGGCGCAACCGGCGATAAAGTCTGCGTTACAGACTAATAGGATGCTCTCCCATGCGCGGCCACCGATTCGCCAATAACGACGAAGCCGTCGCCTATATGAAAAGCGTCGCGGTCGACGCCTCGGGCTTCACCGCCTTCCTCGGCGTCGAACCGCTGCGCTGCTTCGATGGCGAGTCCGAATTGCTGCTCGCGCTGCGCCCCGACATGACCCAGCATCACGGCTATGCGCATGGCGCGATCGTCGGGCTGATGGCCGACAATGCCTGCGCCTGGGCGGCGTCGAGCGTGATCGGCGACGTCGTCACCGGCAGCTATACGATCAACTTCCTCGCCCCCGCGCAAGGCAGCCGGCTGCGCGCGAAGGGCAGCGTGGTCAAGGCGGGCAAGCGGCAGGCGATCGTGCGCGCCGACGTCTGGGCCGAAAGCGACGGCGAAGAACCGCGCCGCTGCGCGATCGCGCAGGCGACGATCGTCCCGGTCGGCTAGCTGAACAAACTCGACAGCAGGAGCATCGCGGCGAGGCTCTCGGCCATCGCGCGCGACGCGTGGCCGAACGCTTTGAGCCGCCCGCATTTCAGATGCTGGTTGAACCAGGCGGTCTGCAAAAAACCGAACCACAGCAGCTCGTCGAGCGATTGCAGGAGGTTGAAGAAGTTCATGCGGCGACGTCCGCGACTGGCGACGCCGGCCCATTGGAAAGCCAGCGCGCGAAATTACGGACCGTCGTCGGCTGGCTCTGGTCCCAATTCGTCCAGCGCCGCCATTCGAGCCCCCGGCCGTCGCAATAATGCTCGAGCCAGTCCTGCGGCCCCTCATCGTCGATCGGCAGGTCCTTCAGGAAATCGTCGTCGGGATGCGGGGTCAGGCCATCCTGCCAATAGGACCATTCGGACAGCCACTCGTCCCAGAGAAACTCCGCTACGTCGCGCTCGCAATCGCCGGCCAGCATGGCAAGGAACTGCTCGCGCCCGACATTCTCGCGCCGAGCCGCCAGCGCAACCGCATGTCGTTTCCATTTTCGGGCCGTGAATGCCCACAGCAGCGGATATAGCCCGACGCAACCGGCGGCGAACCACCAGCCGTTCAAGCCCGCGCGCCCGCCTCTTCGACACCGGCGCTGTTGTGGCGCAGCGCCTTCAGCACCGTGTCGACGATCTGCGGCGCGTTGAGCCCCGCCGCGTCATATTGCAGCTCGGGCTTGTCCTGATCCTGAAACACGTCGGGCAGGCGCATCGTGCGCAGCTTCAGCCCCGCGTCGATCAGTCCCTCGTCGCTCGCGAGCGTCAGCACATGCGCGCCGAGCCCGCCGATGCTGCCTTCCTCGATCGTCACGCAAACCTCATGGGCGGCGAGCGTCTTGCGGATCAGCTCCTCGTCGAGCGGCTTCGCGAAGCGCAGGTCGATCACGCTCGTCGACAGACCCCGCGCTTCGAGCGTGTCGGCGGCTTTCAGCGCCTCGGCGAGCCGGGTGCCGAGCGAGAAGATCGCGACGGTCTTGCCGCCGCGCACGACGCGCCCCTTGCCGATTTCGAGCTTCTCGGGAACCTCGGGCAGCGCCACGCCCGTGCCGTTGCCGCGCGGATAGCGGAAGGCGATCGGGCCGGCGTCATATTCGGCCGCGGTATAGGTCATATGGACCAGCTCGGCCTCGTCGGCCGCCGCCATCACCACCATGTTCGGAAGCGTCGCCAGATAAGTGACGTCGAACGAGCCCGCGTGCGTCGAGCCGTCGGCGCCGACGAGTCCCGCGCGGTCGATCGCGAAGCGCACCGGCAGATTCTGGATCGCCACATCATGCACGACCTGATCATAGGCGCGCTGGAGGAAGGTCGAATAAATCGCCGCGAACGGACGCATCCCCTGCGCCGCGAGCCCCGCGGCGAAGGTCACCGCATGCTGTTCGGCGATGCCGACGTCGAAGCTGCGCTCGGGATGCGCCTTCGCGAATTTGTCGACGCCGGTCCCCGAAGGCATCGCCGCGGTAATCGCGACGATGCGCTTGTCGCTCTCGGCGAGCTTGGCGAGCGTTTCGCCGAAGACATTCTGATAGGCGGGCGGCCCCGGCGGCGCCTTCGCCTGCTCGCCGGTGATCACGTCGAATTTCTGGACGCCATGATATTTGTCGGCGGCGGCCTCGGCGGGGGCATAGCCCTTGCCCTTCTTGGTCACCGCGTGGATCAGCACCGGGCCATGTTCGCTGTCGCGGACATTTTCGAGCACGGGGATCAGATGCTCGAGATTATGCCCGTCGATCGGACCGACATAATAAAAGCCGAGCTCCTCGAAGAGCGTGCCGCCCATCGCCATGCCGCGCGCGAACTCGTCGGTCTTTTTCGCCGCCTTGTGCAGCGGCTCGGGCAGTTTGCGCGCAAAGCGCCGCGCGATCTCGCGCAGCTCGACGAAGGGCCGCGACGACACCAGCTTCGCCAGATAGGCCGAGAGTCCTCCAACGGGCGGCGCGATCGACATGTCATTGTCGTTCAGGATGACGATCAGCCGGTTGCCCGCCTGCTTGGCATTGTTCATCGCCTCATAGGCCATGCCCGCCGACATCGACCCGTCGCCGATCACCGCGATCGCGCGCCCGGGGGCGCCGGTCAGCTTGTTGGCGACCGCGAAGCCCAATGCTGCGCTGATCGAGGTCGAGCTGTGCGCCGCGCCGAACGGATCATATTCGCTTTCGCTGCGCTTGGTGAAACCCGACAGCCCGCCGCCGGTCCGCAATGTCCGGATGCGGTCGCGGCGCCCGGTGATGATCTTGTGCGGATAGCATTGGTGGCCGACATCCCACACGATCTTGTCGCGCGGCGTGTCGAACACATAATGGAGCGCGGTCGTCAGCTCGACGACGCCGAGCCCCGAGCCAAGGTGCCCGCCCGTCGTGCCGACCGCCGAGATCATCTCGGCGCGCAGCTCGTCGGCGAACTGGCGGAGGTCTTCGGGCTTCAGCTTGCGGAGGTCGGCGGGGACATCCACCGTGTCGAGCAGCGGCGTATGCGGACGGTCGGTCATCGCGCCGTCATAAAGGGTACCGCTGAGAGTGTCGAACGAAAAGCCAATCTTATCCCCTCCCGCCTGCGGGAGCGGCAGCGAGACTTGCGAGCTTGCTCGCTAGTCGCAGCGGGGAGGGGTAGCGATGCGACAAGCCCCGACCCCTCCCGCAAGTGGAGGGGGGTCAATCGCCTTCCTCGCGCCGTTTGGCGGCATCGACCTGCGCATAGAGTCCGCGCACCATCAGGTCGGTGAACACCAGCATCACCCCGACCATGCCGAGAAACAGCGCGACCGCGACGGCGGGCAGCGGCCCGATCGTCTCGACCCCCTCCTTCTTCATCACCGCCGCCAGCAGCGCCGCCGCTGCCATGAAGCCATAGCCGATCAGGCGCGGAATCCGGCTCATGCGCACGAAACCCGGGCGCGCCCAAGGGAACCAATGGCGCTGCGGGCGCATATGAAAGCGGCGAAGGAGCGTCGTGACATGAAAGCCACATGCGGCGAAATGCGTCCCTCCGCAAGACGAAGCCGTTGCAAAGGCGCGTCATTTACTTACACCCCCGTAAAGAGGGGTATAGACAAGAAAATATAGGCGGATGTTTATGCCCAATTTGACCGTGTTGTTCCGCTTGGCCCGTCCGGCCCGATCGCTCCCTCCGCTTGCTGTCTTTATCCTCGCCGGTTTAGCCGCGCCCGCCGCCGCCGAGGATGCCGCGCTTCCCTATGACCTGCCGGCCAGCGCCGACACGACGCTCGCCACCGGCGAGGACGAACAGGCGGCCTATTTCCAGAACACCGAGATCGACGAGAATATCCTGCTGCCCCCCGCGCGGCCGCAGGACGACGACCCCGAACGCAAATGGTCGCGCGACTATTTCGCGGTCGCCGTGGGCGTTTTGAACACGCCGAAATATAGTGGCTCGGACGATCGCCGCACCTTGCCCGCCTTTTATTTTCGCGGGCGGGTAAGCGGCTTTTCCTTTTCGACGCGCGGCACCAATCTCGTGGTCGACCTGATCCGCCAGCGGCGGGGGCAAAAGACCGATTTCAAATTCGGCCCGACGATCAGCCTGCGCGGCGACCGTAGCGGCAAGATCGACGATCCGCAGGTCGCGGCGCTCGGCAAGCGCAAGGTCGCGGTCGAACTCGGGCTGTTCGCCGGGGTTACCCAGACCGGCGTGCTCACCAGCAAATATGACCAGATCGGTTTCCGCATGTCGGCGTCGAAGGATGTTTCGGGGCGCCACGGCAGCTGGACCGCCTCGCCGACGATCGATTACGGCACGCCGCTGTCGAAACGCGCCTATATCGGCGTTTCGGCGTCGGTGAATTTCTATGGCAAGGGCTTCGGCCGCTATTATTACGACATCGACGCCGAAGACAGCGCCGCGAGCGGGCTTCCCGTCTATGACGGCGCGGGGCGCAAGGCGACCGCGGGCAAATATACGCTCGGCATCGCGGGCGCCTATTCGCTGTCGGGCGATTTGCGAAAGGGGTTCACGCTGATCGGCGGTGCGCAATATGGCCGCATCGCCTCGCGCTTCGCGAAATCGCCGATCGTGGCGGACGTCGGCAGCGCCGACCAGTGGCTCTTCGGTGGGGGGCTCGCGTATCAATTCTGAACGGCTATCGGCCGGCTTCGGACATCATTCCCCCGCAACGTGAGGGCGCCTTCGGGCTTATGTCGAAGCCAGTACCGTCTTCTTCTTCGCCGTCCGCTTCGCGGGCTTCGGCCGCCTGAACCAGAAGGTCCACACCGCAAGGCTGCCGAGCAGCGTCAGCGATACGCCCGAGATCGTCAAGATGATGCGCCACATCCAGCCGCCGACCTTCGAGGCGTGGATGGGGAAGGCCTTGTTGAATGCCTGCGCGCCGCTCGGCAGCGCGAGCGCGTCGCGCGCGCCCAGCATCTTGCCCGTCGCGGCGTCGAAGGCGAGCGTCGTGCGCCCGTTGGGCAGCCATTCGGCGGGCTGCTTCATGCGCAGGCCGATCGGGTCGCCCGCCTTGCGCGGCAGGCTGAGGATCCGGAACTCGGCGTCGGGGAAACGGCGGCGCGCTTCGGTCAGCATGGCCGTGTAGTCGGGCTTTTCGGCGAGCGGGCCGCTTTCATATTTCGGCGGCTCCATGGCCTTCGCGGCCGCGGCGGGCGAGCCGAAGGGCGCGATCATCACCATCGCGAACGGGCGGAAAATCATCATCGTGCCGGTGACGATCGAGATCAGCAACAAGGGCGCGACGATGATGCCGAGGTCGCGGTGGTGCATCACGACCGCGGGGCGGCTCATCCGCTTGGGCCATAGGCGGAGCTGGAAGGTCCCCCGCGTGCGCCACCACAGGATCGCGCCGCTGATCACGAAGAAGAGCCCGGCCAGTCCCGCGATGCCGATCACCCATTCGCCATTGTCGCCTGCGAACAGATGGTGGTGGAAATCGAAGATCCAGAGCTCGGGGCGTTCCCACTGGCTCGCCCAGCGCGCCGCGATTTCGCCCGACTGGCGCGCGTAGGCGCCCGCGCCTTCCTCGAAACGCAATTGATGCAATCCGAAGCGCTCGTCGGCATAGATGATGCCCTGCGCGCCCGGCATCGCCATCAGCTTTTCGGTGGCCGCCGCGACCGTAGCAAGGTCGCCGCGCAGCGGATCGCCCGTCCCCGGCACGCCGATCCACAGATGCTCGTAGAGCAGGATCGTGCCCGACAGGCCGAGCAGCGCGAGCACGAGGCCGATCAGGCCCCCCGTCCAGCGATGCAGCGTGTCGAGCAGTTTCATCATCAGAAGCGGTAATCCCAGCCGAGCGTGAAGGTGCGCCCGCGTCCGGCGAAATTGAAGAAATTGTCGGTCGGCCGCTGGGTGTCGCTCGCGTAGCTGATATATTGCTTGTCGAACAGATTCTGCACCGCGAGGCTCACGCCGCCGAGGCTCGTCTGATAGCGGACGATGGCGTCGGTGAGATTATAGCCTCCGAAGTCGTTGCGCGGGTCGCGCCCGGCGCCGCGGAAGGTGCGTGCGAGGTAGAATTGCGTCTGCACCCGCGCCGAGACCGGGCCGCCGGCATAGGCTGCGGCGAGGTTGAGCCGGTCGGGCGAGATGTTCGCGCCGTCGAGGTCGGTATCGACGGTGCCGTCCTCGTCATCGTCGAACCGGCCGTTCAGATGCGCATAACCCGCCGACAGCGTCAGCCCGTCGATCGGCATTCTGACCGCGAGGTTGATTTCGATCCCCTCGATCTCGACGCGCTGGCGGACGACGTCGAAAATCCCGTCGGGCCGCGCGATCAGCAGCTGGCCTTCCTTGCTCGTCGACCAGAAATAGGTCGCGCTGGCGTCGAGCGGGCCGCGCTTCACCTCGACCCCGATCTCGCGATTGTTCGAAACGATCGGACGAATGTTCAGGAAATCGTCGATGTCGACGCCGGTCGCCTTCACTGCGCGCGTGATGCGGCCGACGTCGGGCGCGGTATAGCCTTCGGCATAGCTTGCGTAGACGCGGATGCCCTTGACCGGCTCGACGATCGCGCCGCCGTTCAGCAGCACATCGTCGAACGAGGGGCTGCCGCCCGCGACGGCGACGCCGCCATAGGAGGCGAGCCCGCACGGCCGCGTCGGCACCGCCGGCGGCGCGGGGCAGGCGACAAAGGTGGTTGCCGCCAGCGTGCGATAATCGTCGATCTTGATCTTCACATTCTCGTAGCGCGCACCGCCCGCGAGGCGCACGAGGCCGTCCGCGAGCTTCAGATTGGCTTGGCCGAAGGGCGCGAAGCTGCGGAATTTCGTCGGCGGAACCCACGCGCGACCGGTCGCGATCAACCGCTGTTCGGTTTCGTCCCACAGCGCGTCGAAGCCGGCGACGAGCGTCAGCGCCTCGAAGCCCGGGACCGCGCGCTCATAGCTAATCTTGCCGCCGAATTTGCGACTGCGATTCTGCGACTGGTCGAGCAATGTGCCGACCGGCGCGATCGCGGGGTCCTGGAAACTGGCGATCGGATTGGGTTCGCCGCCGAAGGTGTCGCGGCTGCGGTTCCAGAAGATCTGGCTGACGAAATTACCGCCGCCAAGGTCGGTGTCGGTCAGCGACAACGCGACGCTTTCGGTCCGATTGGTCGCCGGAACGCCCGGCGGTGTGCCGGGTTCGGCACTTGTCGGCAGGCCGGCCGCCTTGTTGCCCGCGACGGGGGCATAATCGCCGTCGCCCTCGAGCTCGAAACGGCTCGCGATCAGGTCGAGCCGCATCGTGTCGGTCACCGCATAGCCGAAGCGGCCAAAGAGCGAGAGCGCCTTCGAATCCATCGTCTCGCCCTGCGTCAGGTTGATGCCGACCGGCCGGCCCTCGCCGTCGCGGAACAGGCCGCGCAGCTCATAGGCCGCGCCGACCGAGGCGTCGAAGCGTCCGGCCTTGTACTGGATCAGGCCCGCGGCCTTGCCGCCCATGCCGGCGTCCGAAAATTCATTGTCGGCCGTCGCCTGCAGCAGCGCGCGGCCCGATACGCCCTCTTCGGTCGGCGCGCCGACGGTGACCTGGTTGACGATGCCGCCGGTGCCGCCGATCCCCTGCAACGCGTTCGATCCGAAGAGGACTTCGACCCGATCGACGAAGAAGCCGTCGATGGTGAAACCGTCGCGGCTGCCGTCGCGCAGCGGGGTCGACTGCGGGATGCCGTTGATCGCATAGAGCGGCGAACGACCGCGCAGTGTCTCGCCCGCGCCCGACAGTTTCTGACGCGTCGGCGAGAAGCTGGGAGTCAGCGTTGCGACCGCATCGGTCACCGAACCCGAAATCGCGATCTGCTGGTCGAGCGTCTCCTTGTCGATCACCTCGATCGTCAGCGGCAGCGCGTTCGGCGGCAGGATCGTGCGCGCGGCGGTGACGACGATCGCGTCTTCGCTCCCGGCCGTGTCGGCGGGCGCGGCGTCCTGCGCGAAGGCGGTCGAGGAAAGCGCCGTGCAGGCAAGCGCGGCGAGAGCGAATTTGCGATTCATCATGAACTCCTGTTTCGGAGCGCCCGCTAGTGCGACACATTCTCAAAAGCAAGCGATTTTGGTGGGGGCGGGCAAGCGGGGGTTGGTTATTTGCTCAGGATCCTCCCTGCGGCGAAGCCGTGGGGTGGGGACCGCCGAAGGCGGTGGAAGGGGCCGCGACGGTGCGCCATTGGTCCCTCCGTCAGCGGCTGTGCCGTTGCCACCTCCCCATGCCTGCAGCCAGGGAGGATCGCCTGATCACCCCGAGGGGTGACGCGGCGCATCAAACCCCGCTATCACCCGGCTCATGCGGGAAAAGGAACTGCGCTTCGCCCTGATTTGCTACGGCGGCATCAGCCTTGCCGTTTACATGCACGGCATCACCAAGGAGATATGGCGGCTTGCGGCAGCGTCGCGCGCCTTTCATGAGGAGGCGCCCCCTTCGGGCGCCTGCGGCGTCTATCACGACTTGCTCGCGGACATCGCCGAAAAGAGCGGGGTCAAGCTCCGCGTCCTTGCCGATATCGTCGCCGGAGCGAGCGCGGGCGGGATCAACGGCATTTTCCTGGCGCGGGCGCTCGCCACCGGCCAGTCGCTCGATCCGCTCACCGGGCTGTGGCTCGACGGCGCCGATGTCGACCGGCTGCTCGATCCCGACGCGCGCGCGCTGTCGGCGGCGACGAAATTCTGGGCGGTGCCGATCGCGGGATGGGCGATGAAACGGCGCGGCAACGTCATCGACCGCACGGTGGGCGAAGCCGCGCAGGACGAGGTGCGCGCCAAGCTGTCGCGTTTCGTGCGCGCGCGCTGGTTCGAACCGCCCTTTGGCGGCGCGATCTTCTCGAACTTGCTGCTCGACGCGTTCGACGCGATGGATGCGGCACCCAAGGGGCCGCCGCTCGTTCCCGCCGGACAGCCCGTCGACCTGTTCGTGTCGGTGACCGATTTTGCCGGGCACAGCGCGCCCTTGTCGCTCAACAGCCCGCCGCGCGTCACCGAGCAGGAGCACCGGCTGATCATGCGGTTCCGCGAGGACCGCCGCACCGGAAAGCGCCTCGACGATGTCCCCGCGCTCACCGCCGCGGCGCGCGCGACGGCGAGCTTTCCGGGCGCCTTTCCACCCTTCACGCTCCGCGAACTCGACCGGGTGCTCGAGAAGCGCGGGATCGACTGGCCGGGGCGCGACGCCTTCATCGCTCGGCAGCTTCCGGCGAGCGGCGAGGCCGATCCCGCCGACCGCGTGCTCATCGACGGATCGGTGCTCGCCAACGCGCCCTTTCGTCCCGCGATCGCCGCGCTCAAGCAGCGGCCGGCGCGGCGCGAGATCGACCGGCGCTTCGTCTATATCGACCCCAAGCCCGATTATCGCTCGATCAGCTTCGGCAAGCCGGGCGAGGTCGCCGAAGGCGAAGCGCCGAAGCTGCCGGGTTTCCTCTCGACGATCCTCGGCGCGCTGTCGGAGATTCCGCGCGAGCAGCCGATCCGCGACAACGTCGAGGCGATCGAGGGCATGTCGCGGCGGATCCGCCGCATGCAGCGCATCGTCGATGCGATGAAGGTCGAGGTCGAGGAACAGGTCGCGGCGCTGTTCGGTACGACCTTTTTCCTCGACACGCCGACGCCCGTCCGGCTCCGGAAATGGCGCGCGAAGGCACAGGACCAGGCGGCGGCGCGCGCGGGCTTTGCCTTTGCGCCCTATGGTCATCTCAAATTATCGGCGGTGGTCGAGGAATTGGTGACGCTGGTCGACCGGCTCGCCCCGGCCGAGGGCGACATCCATCGCCGCAACCGGCGCGACGCGATGTGGGACGAGGTCCGCGCGCGCGGGCTCGACCGCATTTCGGGCAAGCGCGGGTCGGGCGCGAGCGACGATGCTGTCACTTTCTTTCGCAGCCACGACCTCGGCTTTCGCGTGCGGCGGCTTCGTTTCCTCGCGCGCGAACTCGACCGCGTGGTCGAGGCGAAGCGCGACACGCGCGATCCGGCGTGCGACGCGATGCGCGATGCCATCTACACCGCGCTCGGCCTCTATCTTGAACGCGAGGGCGACAATTGGTTCGCCGATCTCGATATATCGCCCGAAGCCGGACGGGGCGAGTGGATCGACGCGATCGGCGAACGGCGCGACCTGATCGGCGCCGATGCCGAAGCCGACGCGCTGATGGCCGAGGCGCTGGCGCTCTTGCCCAAGGATGACCGGCGGACGCTGCTGCTCGCCTATCTCGGCTATCCCTTTTACGACATCGCGACCCTGCCGCTGTTGCAAGGGGAGGGGTTCGACGAGTTCGACCCGATCAAGATCGACCGCATCTCGCCGTCGGACGCGACCGCGATCCGCACCGGCGGCGCCGCGGCGATGCTCAAGGGGGTCGAGTTCAACAGCTTCGGCGCCTTCTTCAGCCGCGCCTACCGCGAGAATGATTATCTGTGGGGGCGGCTCCACGGCGCCGACCGGCTCATCGACATCGTTGCGTCGAGCGTGACCGGCGACGGCGCGCTGGCGGCGGACGAGTTGAAAGCGATCAAGCGCCGCGCGTTCCACGCGATATTGGACGAAGAGGAAGAGCGCCTGCCCAAGGTAAAGGCTTTGATCGACGAGCTGAGGGGTGAGATTGGGTGACGAAGACCTTCTCCCCTTGGGGGAGAAGGATAGGTAGCCTTGCCGCGAAGCGGCTAGGCGGACTTGGATGAGGGGTTGCGAGCCAAAGGCTCGCAACCCCTAGCCAGCAAGCTGGCAAGTCTGCGCATCCCTCTCCCGCAAGGGGAGAGGGATGAAACGGATCAATCCGTCAAATCGTCCCACATTTCCTTGATGCGCCCGAAAAAGCCCTGGCTCGCCGGGCATTCCTCGCCGGTCTCGGTCTCGCGGAATTCGCACAGCAGTTCCTTCTGCCGCGCGGTGAGTCTGGTCGGCGTCTCGACGTCGATCTGGACGACGAGGTCGCCGTGGCCGCGGCCATTGAGCACCGGCATGCCCGCGCCGCGCTGGCGGAGCTGCTTGCCCGACTGGATGCCCGCGGGAATATTGATGTCGTGCTTCTTGCCGTCGAGGCCGGGAATGGTGATTTCGCCGCCCAATGCCGCGGTCGTGAAGCTGATCGGCGCGCGCGTGAACAGTGTCGTGCCTTCGCGTTCGAAGACCTTGTGCCGCGCCATGTGGAGAAAAATGTAGAGATCGCCCGGCGCGGCGCCGCGCGCGCCGCTCTCGCCCTCGCCCGACAGGCGGATGCGTGTGCCCTCGTCGACCCCGGCGGGGATGTTGACGGTCAGCGTCTTGCGCCGGTCGACACGGCCTTCGCCATGGCACGTATTGCAGGGATCGGCGATCACCTCGCCCGCGCCCTGACAGGTCGGGCAGGTGCGCTCGACCATGAAGAAGCCCTGCTGCGCGCGCACCTTGCCGTGGCCGGCGCAGGTCGTGCAGCGGTTGGTCGAGGTGCCGGGCTTCGCGCCCGATCCGTCGCACGTCTCGCAGCGCGCGGCGACGTCGACCTGAATCTCGCGTGTGATGCCCGAAAAGGCATCTTCGAGCCGGATTTCCATGTCATAGCGCAGGTCGGCGCCGCGCGCGGGGCCGCGCTGCTGGCGTCCGCCGCCGAACGCCGATCCGAAGATCGATTCGAAAATATCGCCGATATCGCCGAAATCGGCGCCGTTGCCGCCGCCGAAACCGCCCGCGCCGCCGTTGACTCCGGCCTTGCCGAAGCGATCATAGGCCGCGCGCTTCTGCGGGTCCTTCAGGCAGTCATAGGCTTCGCTGATCGCCTTGAAGCGCGCTTCGCTGTCGCCGCAGCCCGGATTCTTGTCGGGGTGATATTTCATCGCGAGCTTGCGGTAGCTCGCCTTCAGAGCCGCATCGTCGGCGGTGCGCTCGACTTCCAGCAGTTCGTAATAATCGACGTCGAGTGACATAGGTCAAAAGGCCCCCTCAACTCCGCCGCACCCATGGGGCGCGGCGGAGAGAGTTTCATTCTTACTTCTTGTCGTCTTCGACTTCCGAGAATTCGGCATCGACGACATCTTCGTCACTCTTCGCCGTATCGGCTTCGTCGGCGCCGGGGGACGCGGCCGACTGCTGCTCCTTCTCGTAGATCGCCTGGCCGAGCTTCATCGCAACCTGCGCGAGCGCGCCGGCCTTTTCGGTCATCGCGGCGGCGTCGCCGCCCTCGATCGCCGTCTTGGTTTCGGCGATCGCGGCTTCGATCTCGGACTTGAGGCCCGCATCGACCTTGTCGCCATGTTCGGCGATCTGACGTTCGGTCGAGTGAACGAGGCTTTCGGCGTTGTTCTTCGCCTCGGCCGCCTCGCGGCGCGCCTTGTCCTCTTCGGCGAACTGCTCGGCGTCCTTGACCATCTGGTCGATGTCCGCGTCGCTGAGACCGCCCGATGCCTGGATCTTGATCTGCTGTTCCTTGCCGGTGCCCTTGTCCTTGGCGTGGACCGACACGATGCCGTTGGCGTCGATGTCGAAGGTCACCTCGATCTGCGGCACGCCGCGCGGTGCGGGCGGAATGCCGACGAGGTCGAACTGGCCGAGCAGCTTGTTGTCCGCCGCCATTTCGCGCTCGCCCTGGAACACGCGGATCGTCACCGCCGATTGATTGTCGTCGGCGGTCGAATAGACTTGGCTCTTCTTGGTCGGGATCGTCGTGTTGCGGTCGATCATCTTTGTCATGATGCCGCCCAGCGTCTCGATGCCGAGGCTCAGCGGGGTCACGTCGAGCAGCAGCACATCCTTGACGTCGCCCTGCAGCACGCCCGCCTGGATCGCGGCGCCGATCGCGACGACTTCGTCGGGGTTGACGCCGGTGTGCGGCTCCTTGCCGAAGAAATCCTTCACGACTTCGCGGACGCGCGGCATGCGCGTCATGCCGCCGACCAGCACGACTTCGTCGATCTCGCTCGCCGACACGCCCGCGTCCTTGATCGCCTTCTTGCACGGCTCGAGCGTGCGCTTGATCAGCTCTTCGACAAGGCGTTCGAGGTCCGAACGCGTGATCGTCTTGACAAGGTGCTTCGGTCCGTTGGCGTCGGCGGTGATGAAGGGCAGGTTGACCTCGGTCGTCGCGGCCGACGACAGTTCGATCTTCGCCTTTTCGGCGGCTTCCTTCAGGCGCTGGAGCGCGAGCTTGTCGCCGCGGAGATCAATGCCTTCGTCCTTCTTGAAGCCGTCGGCGAGATATTCGACGATCTTGCTGTCGAAATCCTCGCCGCCGAGGAAGGTGTCGCCATTGGTCGACTTCACCTCGAACACGCCGTCGCCGACTTCGAGGATCGAGATGTCGAAGGTGCCGCCGCCCAGGTCATAGACCGCGATCGTCTTGTTCTCGGTCTTGTCGAGGCCATAGGCGAGCGCTGCCGCGGTCGGCTCGTTGATGATGCGCAGCACTTCGAGACCCGCGATCTTGCCCGCGTCCTTGGTCGCCTGACGCTGCGCGTCGTTGAAGTAAGCGGGAACGGTGATCACCGCCTGCTCGACCTTTTCGCCCAGATAGGCTTCGGCGGTTTCCTTCATCTTCTGGAGGATGAAGGCGCTGATCTGCGACGGCGAATAATCCTCGCCGCCGGCCTTGACCCACGCGTCGCCATTGGCGCCCTTGACGATCGAATAGGGGACGAGCTCCATGTCCTTCTTGGTCATGGGATCGTCGAAGCGGCGGCCGATCAGGCGCTTCACCGCAAAGATGGTATTTTCGGGGTTGGTGACGGCCTGGCGCTTCGCCGGCTGGCCGATCAGGCGCTCGCCATCCTTCGCGAAGGCGACGATCGACGGGGTCGTGCGCGTGCCTTCGACATTTTCGATAACCTTGGGTTTCCCGCCTTCCATCACCGCGACACAGCTGTTCGTGGTGCCGAGGTCGATCCCGATCACTTTGGCCATTGGTATTACGTCCTTGTTGCTTCTTCCGGCGCCCTGAAAAGGCACGCCGTCCTGTTGATCCCTTGGGGGTTACATGGGCGCGATATAGGTGCGCTAATCCTTGGCACAAGGGCTTTGACGGCTTATCGAGGGTGCGAATTGTCGCGCTTTTACGGAGTCCTCCCAAAATGAAACCCTTCGCACTTGCCGCTCTCGCCGCCGCCGCGCTCAGCCTGACCGGCTGCGGTGAAAATCTGGGTGCGGGGCAGCCGCTCAATGTGGTGAGCGGCCATATCGTGATGGGGGCGACGGCGGACCGCCCGGCGGTCGGCTATTTCCGCGTCGAAGGCGGGCCGCGCGACGTCGAGCTGGTCGCGGTGACCAGCGACCTCGCGCAGCGGGTCGAGATGCACGAAAGCGTGCGCGAGAATGGAATGACGACGATGAAGCCGCTGCTCCGCGCGCCGGTCCCCGCCAAGGGCGAGCTGGTGTTCAAGCAGGGCGGCAAGCATCTGATGATCTGGGGCATCAACGGCGCCGCGGTGCGCGCGGGCAAGCTGCCGATGGCGTTCGTCTTCACCAACAACAATAACGAACGCATCCTCTTCGATATGGTGATCAAGCCCGCCGAAGGCGCCGCCGACGCGGCCGATCATGGCGCGATGGACCATGGTTCGATCGAGAAGGGCGCCGAAACGGCCGTCCCCGACGCCGCGAAGAAATAAGCATCGGTGCCGCGTCCGTCGCGACCGCTGACGACCGGCGAGATCGCGCTCGCCCGGACGGTGTTCGGCGAAGCGATCGCCTATGACCGCGTGCGCGTGAACCATCATAAATGGATATTCTTCCAGCCGCGCCATATCGTGATGGCGCCGATGGGCAGCCTGCACTTCAATCCGCACGGCGACCTCTATTGCGAGGATTTCAGCGCGGCGTCGCAGCGGCTCCAGGGGCTGTTCATCCATGAAATGACGCATGTCTGGCAGGCGCAGACGCGCGGGCGCTGGTATCTGGTGCTGATGCGCCACCCGTTCGCGACCTACAGCTACAGTCTCAAACCCGGCTGGCTCCTCGAACGCTACGGGCTCGAACAACAGGCCGAGATCGTGCGGCATTACTGGCTGCTGACGCAGGGCATGGTGGTCGGCGGTGCGCCGGGCGTGGAGGCCTATCGCGCGATCCTGCCCGGGTCGTGGAACACGGTGTGACGTCTTGATTCGACCGATTGCGGACATGGAGAGAAGAAAGCCCCTCCCCTTCAGGGGAGGGGTTGGGGTGGGGGCCATCGGCCTTGCGCAAGGCCGATGGACCCCACCCCACTACGACTAGGCAGCAAGCTGCCAAGTCTTCGTTGCCCCTCCCCTGAAGGGGAGGGGCTTGATGGATCGCAATGGCAGTTCACCACCCCAAAGCGGCACCCGTGCCGTTCCCCAATTATCGGCTAGCCAAGCCCCCGGCGTTCGTCCTATGTTCCCGGCATGGATGAACTCTCGCTCGTCGTCGCCCTTGTTGCCCTCGCCATCGGCGCGCTGATCGGCTGGCTTTTCGCCGGCCGGCAATCGGGCGGGCTCAAGGCCGAGCGCGACGGGTTGGCGGAACGGTTCAAGAGCGCGGTGACCGACCTCGCGGCCGAGGCCGAGGCGCGCAAGGCGGCCGATATCCGGCTCGCGGCATTGCTCAGTGAACAAAAGGCGCGCGACGCCGCGCACGATGCGCAGATCGCGCAATTGAAGGACGCGCAGGCGGCGCTCACCGCGCAGTTCCGCGAAGTGGGGCAGACGATGCTCGGCGAAGCGCAAAAGGCGTTTCTCGAGCGCGCCGATGCGCGTTTCCGGCAGAGCGAGGAGAGCGCGGGACAGAATCTGAAGGCGCTGCTGTCGCCCGTCCACGAGCGGCTCGCCAAATATGAGGAAGCCGTCGGCAAGGTCGAGGCCGAGCGCCGCGACGCGTTCGGGCTGCTCCACGGCCAGATCGCCGCGATGCGTGAGGGCACCGAACGCGTGTCGAGCGAGGCGGCGAAGCTCGTCAACGCGCTCCGCAATGCACCCAAGGCGCGCGGGCGCTGGGGCGAGCAGCAGCTCAGGAACGTGCTTGAAAGCTGCGGGCTTTCCGAACATGCCGATTTCCAGACCGAGGTCAGCGTCCAGGATGGCGACGGCGGACGGCTGCGTCCCGACGTCGTCGTCAAGGTCCCCGGCGGGCAAAACCTCGTCATCGACGCTAAAGTCTCGCTCAACGCCTATCAGGACGCCTTCGGCGCGGTCGACGAAAGCGAGAAGGCCACGCATCTCGCCGCGCATGCCGCGGCGATGCGCGCGCACGTCAACACGCTCGGCGCCAAAAGCTATTGGAACCAGTTCGACGACACGCCGGACTTCGTCGTGATGTTCGTCCCCGGCGAACATTTCCTCGTCGCCGCGCTCGATCAGGATCACGAGCTTTGGGATTATGCGTTCGAGCGCAAGGTGCTGCTCGCGACGCCGACGAACCTCATCGCGATCGCGCGCACCGTCGCGGCGGTGTGGCGGCAGGAAAAGCTCGCGGGCCAAGCGCGCGAGATCGCGGCGCTGGGCAAGGAGCTCTATGCGCGCATGTCGGTGATGGGTTCGCACATCGCGCGCGTCGGCAAGAATCTCGATCAGGCGACGGGCGCCTATAACGCCTTCGTCGGCAGTTTCGAAAGCCAGGTGTTGACGCAGGCGAAGCGGTTCGAGGCGCTCGACGTCGAGACCGGCGGCAAGGAAATTCCCGCGCTTCCCGTCGCCGAACAGGCGGCGCGTCCGCTCGCTAAGCTGGCGCCCGCGCCCGCGGCGGTCAACGACGCGGGCGAGTAGCGAGCCTATCCCACTCCCGTTCGCCCTGAGCTTGTCGAAGGGCCGTTCTTCTCTTCGGCCCAGAAAGAAGAACGGTGCTTCGACAAGCTCAGCACGAACGGGGTTTGATGGACGCGCGTCTTGAAGCTCAAATCACCCGCTTCAACACCGCCGTCTGCCCGTCGCTCCCCGTCAGGATCAGCGTCCCATCGGTCGGGAAGGCCAGGCTTACCGGACCGCGCATCAGCGCGAAGAAGGCGCTTTCCTGCGTCATGCCCGCGCCGGGACACGCCATCTTGGTCGCCATCAGCGGCCCCGCGGTCAGCGTGCGGTCGGCAAGCGAATAGCCGCCCGAGAAGCGGTTGCAGCCCGCGCTGCCGCTCAGCCGGTCGGCATCGAAGGCGAGCGCGGTCGGGCGGTCGGCCGCGACGGGCACCCCGCCGATCGACACGAAGGTCCAGTTGGTGCCCGCCAGCTCGGTCGGCGGCAAGATTCCGCCGCCGCAGCCTTTCACCGTCTTGCCGTCGGCGACGACGGTCACCGTGTCGCGATAGCGGCGGTCGCTCATCCCGTCGCTGCATTCGCCGCGCGCGATCTCGACCTTCAGCCGGTCGGTCACATATTCTTCGCCGTCCGTGACGGCGCGCGCGCCGGGGTTCGGCACCATGATCTTGGTCTCGCCATAATCGCCGTCGTAATTGAGCCGCGACGGCGTGATCTCGAGCGTCCATCCGGGTTCGGTGCCGAGCGCCATATAGGCGGCGGGCGGTTCGCCGGGGCCGCGCGGCATGTCGGCCGCGGGTGCGCAGGCGGCGAGGGCGGCAAAGACGGGCAGGGCAATCAGAAGCGGGGTGCGGATCATCGAACGGACCTTTCCTCGTCGTCATCCCGGTCCTTCGACAAGCTCAGGAGATCCGGGATCCATTCGGCGTCTGCTTATCGGCCGAAGGAAGAATGGATGCTGAATCGAGTTCAGCATGGCGAAGGTTACAGAAAACTCCGATGGAAAACTATCGCCGCCGCTGGTTCAGCACCTCATAGGCCATCACGGCGGTCGCGACCGCGGCGTTCAAACTGTCGGCCTTGCCCAGCATCGGCATCTTGACCCGCACGTCGGCGGCGGCGGCATATTCGGGCGGCAGCCCCTGCGATTCATTGCCGGTGAGGATGAAGGTCGGCGCGGCATAGCGCACTGCCTGATAATCCTCGGTGTCGCCGCCGAGCCAGGTCGCGACGAGCTGGCCCGGCCCCTGGCGCAGCCAGGGGAGGAATTCCTCCCAGCGCGCGACCACCAGCTTTTGCGTGAAGATCGCCCCCATGCTCGCGCGCACCGCCTCGACCGCATAGGGATCGGTGCTGTCATCGAGCAGGATCAGCCCGCCCGCGCCGACCGCGTCGCCGGTGCGCAGCATCGTGCCGAGATTGCCGGGGTCGCGGAGGCGCTCGGCGACGAGCCAGATCGGCGCCGCGTCGCGGTCGAGATCGGCGAGCGCGGTTTCGGGCTCGGCATAGATGCCGACGACCGTCTGCGGATTATCCTTGCCCGACAATTTGGAAAGGATCGCCGGCGTTGTGTCGATCACCTCGCCCCCCGCCGCCAAGGTTGCGTCGGCCAGCGCCTTCGCCAGCGGATGCGCCGCTCCCTCGGGGCCGAGGAACAGCCATAAAGGCAATATTCCCGCCTCACGCGCCTCGGTCGCGATGCGCAGCCCTTCGGCGAGGAACAGCCGCTCGGCGCGGCGATGGCGCTTCTCGCGCAGCAGCCGCATCCGCTTGACCAGCGGATTGGAGAGGCTTTCGATTGTGCTGCGGCGATGGGTCAACGCTAATCCTTAAGGCAGGACCCCGCATCCCCGAGCGAAGACGAGGGGCTCGTTCGAGCGTAGCGAGAACCGCCACGTTGCTGCCTCGACTTCGCTCGGCATGGCCCCTCGTCTTCGCTCGGGGATGCGAGGAAGAATATCAATCCTCGCCGAAGCTGTCCTTGACCAGCCCGACCAGCTTGAGCAGCGCCGCGTCGGCGCCGTCGCCCTTCGTATGGATGGTGATCGAATCGCCCTTCGCGGCGCCGAGCATCATCAGTCCCATGATCGATGTGCCGTTGACGCGGCTGCCGCCCTTTTCGACCTCGACCGACACGCTTTCGGGCAGGCGGCTGACGAAGGTCACGAATTTGGCGCTGGCGCGCGCGTGCAGCCCGCGCTGATTGGTGATTTCGACCGTCTCGCTATTTTCGTTCAAGGGCCTACTCCCAGCATTTCCGACGCGACCGAAATATATTTCTGGCCGGCTTCCTTCGCCGCGATCACCGCGGCGCGAAGTTCCATCGTCTTGCGGGCGCTTTCGAGGCGGATCAGCATCGGCAGGTTGACGCCGGCGATCACTTCGGTGCGCCCCGCTTCGAGCAGGCTGATCGCGAGGTTCGATGGCGTGCCGCCGAACAGGTCGGTCAGCATCACGACGCCGCGGCCCTCGTCGACCTTGCGAATCGCGTCGGCGATTTCCTTGCGGCGCATTTCCATATTGTCGTTGGGGCCGATGCACACGGTCGCGATCGCCCTTTGCGGACCGACGACATGCTCCATCGCGCGCACCATTTCCTCGGCGAGACGGCCGTGGGTGACGAGCACCATTCCCAAGAGCGGCAGAGCCTTGTCGTTACCCATGCAGTCGTCGACCCTTATATGTTGCCGCCGGTTACGGGAGAAGCGGGCGGGGGCCTGCCCTCAAGCCCATCTTGCGGGGCGGAGTCAAGATTGCGGTGGGTCAACGCTGGCTCATAACCGGACTCGCGCAGCGTTTGAGCCACCCGCGCCGCGACATGGACCGACCGGTGCCGCCCGCCGGTGCAGCCAAAGGCAATAGTGACATAGCTTTTGCCCTCGGCGCGGTAGCGCGGCAGCAATGTCAGGATCAGCCGCTCGATCTGCGACACGCTGTCCTCATAGGCCGGATCGGCGATCACATAGGCGGCGACGTCGGCGTCGAGCCCGGTGCCGGGCTTGAGCTTCGGGTCCCAATGCGGGTTGCGCAGATAGCGCATGTCGAACACCAGGTCGGCGTTGCGCGGCAGGCCGCGCGCGAAGCCGAAGCTCAGGATGTTGAGCACCGGTTCGCCGTCGTTCGCGGCGGCGAAGCGCTGGCGGATTTCCTGCTGCAAATCGTTGCTGCTGTAATTGGTCGTGTCGACGACATGCTCGGCCCAGCGGCGGAGCGGCTCCATCATCTCGCGCTCGCGCGCGATCCCGTCGGCGGCGGGGCGGTCCTCGGCCATCGGGTGGCGCCGCCGCGTTTCGGAAAAGCGGCGCTCGAGCTCGGCGCCGGCGCAGTCGAGGAACAAAGTCTGGATGTCGCGGCGGCCGCTTTCGCGCAATTCCTTGATCCGCCGGACGAGCAAGGCGGGGCGGGAGCCGCGGCTGCGGCTGTCGATCCCGATCGCGAGCGGGGGCCCCCCGCCTCGCCGGGCTTGGCAGGGGCGTCGATTAGCGTTTCGAGCAAGGCTAGGGGGAAGTTGTCGACCACCTCCCCCCCCCGAACCCCCGGCCACCTGTGGCACGGGACCTTGCCCCCGCCCCACACG
>NZ_JNFC01000020.1 GCF_000756385.1 Sphingopyxis sp. LC363 | reverse complement strand
CCCCCGCCCCCCGCCCCGCCCCGCGGGGAGCGCCCCCCCCGCGGGGGCCGCCCCCCCCGGCCGGCGCCGCGCAACCGGCGCCCGGCGCCCCCCCCCAGACCCCCCCGGGCCCCCCCCCCGCGCCGCGTCCAACAGGCCCCAAAGGCGCCCCCGCCGCAGACCCGACACTCCCCTCCCGCAAGCGGGAGGGGCAGCGAGACTTGCGAGCTTGCTCGCTAGTCGCAGCGGGGTGGGCATCCTGCTTCCCCACCACCTCACCGCCCCTGCAATATCTGCCCCAGCAGCACCCGCAGCGCCGGCGTCACCGCCGCCAGCCCCTGCGCAACCACCGCCTCGCCGATCGCTTCGCGCGTCAGCGTGTCGGGCCGCTCACTGACGCAATGCCAGAACAGCCCCGCCAGCTCGCCCAGCCCCAACCGCCCCTCGGCCGCCCGTTCGACCAGGCCGAACAGCGGCCCCAGCTCGGCCTCGGCGGCAACCAGGGCCGCAAAGCTCGGCCGCAGCACCAGCCGCCGCCCACCGACCGTCAACTCCGCCTCGCCGCGGAGCGCGTTGGCTCCGCTCACAGGCTCACCACCGCGCCGCTCGATTCCAGGTTCAGCGTGTAATTGCGCTCGCCATTATAATCGCCGGCATAGTCGAGCCGCGTGACAAGGAAACGCCCGCGCATCCGCTCGCCGCTTTCGAAGCTCAGCTCATAATCGTCGATGGTCCCCGACAAGGCATGGCCGCGCAGCCGCACCTCGGCGTCCGAACCCGTGAAAATGCCCGCCGCGCTCACCGACACCGACCGGACGCCGGCGCCCGACAGCAGCTCGCGCCACCCGCCCGAATCCTTGGTCGTGACATTCACCGCTTCGCCGTTCACCGACAGCTGGGTGGTGCGCAGGCCCGCGACCGTACGATAGGTCGGCGGCGCTTCGCCGTCGCCGATCTTGAGCAGAAAATCGCTCCCATTTTCGATAGCCATAGTCTAACCTCCTCAAAATATAGTCATGCGGAATGGGGAGTCGCAGGATGCTGATCACGACATTGGTTTTGGCCATGATGGCCCAATCGCCGAGCGCGACCGTCGCCACGACGCGCGTCGCCTTCACCAAATGCCTGCGCGACGACATGAAGAAGGCGCTCGAGGCCAAGGTCGAAGACGTCCAGTATGAAATGCAGGTGAAATCGAACTGCGGGACCGAGCGCGACGCCTTTCGCAAGGCGGTGATCGCGCTCGGCCGCGCAAGCGGCGACTCCGAAGCGGTCGCGACCGAAGACGCCGACCTCCAGATCGAGGATTACCACGCCAATTTCACCGAAAAGTTCAAGGACTATAAGTCGACCAATACGATGCCGGGCGAATAGCCAAAGGTCGCCAGCGCAAGCCATGCCGCCTCCCCAAGCGCAGGGGAATGTCGGGCATTGGGGTGGTGAGCGGATGTTGGACGCTCTCACGGAATCCTTCCTGTCGCGCAGCGATGGGGAGGGGGACCGCGCCCGTAGGGCGCGGTGGAGGGGCTACGACGCTGCGTCATTAGCCCCTCCGTCAGCACTTCGCGCTGCCACCTCCCCATGGCTTCGCCACAGGGAGGATTACCGTCCGCTTCGGCCGAACCCCGCCGTTCCGCCTACCCCGCCAGACAGCGACACCGCACGATCGTCTCACGGCGCCAGCCGCCATCGCGCGTGAAGGTAAACCGCGTCCGCACCACCCGCGCGCCCACGATCGTCCAGCAATCCGCCGCACCGCGCAAGCCCCCGGCCGCCGCCTCGATCCGCGCGACGGCACCGCCGTCGGCGCTCTCGCCGACGCTATTCAGCACCAGCGCCACCTGCACTTCGCGCCCCGCCCGGTCCTTGGTGCCCCAGTCGCGGCCTTCCGCCCCGCCGACCGAAACATAGGGCGCGCTCGCCCGCGGCGGCACGCCGTCGAACACGCCGTGCACCAGACCCGCGAGCTCCACGTCGTCCGTCAGCAGCGCCAACGCCTTCGCCCGCACCGCCTGCTCGGCGCCGCTCATCGCGCGCTTCCCAGCGTCAGCCGCCGCCACGGCTGCCACAGCGCCGCGATCATCGCGGGCGGCCCTGCCTCCGCGCCGTCGCGCGCGTCGTGCAAATGCTGGGTCATCCGCACGATTCCCTGCCGGACCGCCTCGGGAACGCCATTCGCGCCCTCGGCCATGCCGGCGCGATAGGCGATGCGCACCCGCGCCGCATCGCCCGGGTCATTCACGGCGACGCAGCCGCTGCCGTCGCGGGCGATCGTGACGCGATACGCGTCCTCGCCGAGCGGCTGTTCGCTGCCGTCCGGCGACAACAATGTCACGCCGTCGATCGCGACCACCGGCCGCGCCCCAAGCGGAATGCGATCCGCCGGCAGCGGCGCCTCCTCCTCGCCCGCGCGCACGACCAGCCACTGGCCGATGAACGCCTCGCAGATATTGGTCGCCGCGCGCACCAGCCCCGCGATCACCGCATCGTCGATCGTCGCGCCCAGCCGCAGCCAGCCGCGCGCTTCGTTCAGGCTCACCGGGGCCTCGCCCGGCAACAGGCTTTCCGCCATCATCGCTCCTCCACCCGCAAGGTCATCGACCGTTCGTCGATCTGCCCGTCGCTCATCGTCACGCGGTTGGTGACGCGATAGACGCGCCCCGCGACCCCGCCCGCCAGCGTGACGGTCACCTCCTTCAGGTCGTGCGCGCCGCCGATCACGGTCACGCCGCCCTCCTCCGCCGGTGCGACCGACCAGTCGCTCGCCACGACCGCCTGGCCGCCCGGATAGGCGGCGCCCCAGTCGAACTCGAAATCGATCCGCGTGCCCGGATCCTTCACCATCATCGTCATCGTCTTCCCCCTCCCGTCAGGGTCTGCGCACCGTCACGCGCCGCGGCGCTTCGCGCGCCAGCGGCAGCGCCGTCTGCGGCGCCGCCGGCTCGGGCCCGGCCCACTCGCTCGCGAGATCGCGCCTTGCGACATCGCCGATCGCGCGCGCGGCCAATGCCGATCCGTCGATCATGCCGCGGCCTCCAGCGCCGCGAGGCGCGCGTCCTGCGCCGCGATCAGGAACAGCGCCAGCTGGTCGGTGCGGATGCCGAAACGGTCGCCCGCGGGGCGGCCTTCGTCAGCCTCCTCGTCCCATTGGTCATGGCATAGAAAGGCATAGCGACTGCTCGGCGCCCCGCCCTCGGCGATCGGCTCGATCAGTCCTTCGTCGGCCATAACCGCCCACACCGCCTGCGCACGAACACCGAAATGATGCCGCGCGCCCTCTGCTCCTTTTTCGGCAATCGCGTCGTGCCACTGGAAAAAACCCAGTTCGGCGGCGATACGCTTTGCGGCACGCACCTCGGCGGCAGTCGCGGCGCCGCGCCATGTCTTGTCGCGCGCGTCCGATGTGTTGATCGTGCCCGTGCCGGCGTACAGCACGGCCCAACGCTGCGCCGCGGCGCCCAGCGTCTGGTTGTTGTCCGCCGCCGGACGGAACACGCCCGAACCTTCGAGGCGCACGCGCTCGCTGCCACCGACGCCCAGCCGCAACGGATTGCCGCACAGCAAGGTGTCGACCCAGCTGCCGCCGTCGTTCATATAGCCAAAACAGCTGTCGATACCGTTCGCGAACACCGTGAAGCGCCGGTCGCTGGCGATCCGGACCTGCAACCGCGTGACCCCCAGCGGGGTGCAGCCGATGCCGACATTTCCCGAGCCGTCGATCCGCATCCGCTCGCTGCCGCCCGCGGCAAATCCCAATATATCCGCGCCGGCGCGAAACAGGCCCGAATCGGGATCGGTATCAAAGCCGATCGCCGGCGCCGCGGCGCTGCCATTCGGCGCGCCGAGCGGACCCGTCAGCGCATGGCGTCCGTCGTCGCCACGAAAGGCCAGACTCGACAGCGGAATATTCACCCACCCGCTGCCTCGCCGCACCGTCAGCATATCGTCGATGGCCCCCGTCGCGACCGCCTCATGCGTCGTCGACAACGGCTGCTTGGCGGCAATCGCCCCGGTCAATGACGCCAGCCCGGCTTCGACCATGTCTTGCGCCGCATCGCTGTCGGCGAACCAGCCGGCGCCGACCGTCAGCGCGATCGTCTTCAGTCCCGGCGAAAAATCGACATGCTCGCCGTCGTTCGACGACGCTGCGACCACATCGCGCAACAGCCGCCCGCCACCGTCGATCCGGCCGAAGCCGACTTCCCATTGGGCGGTCTGGGTGATGCCGGAAATCGCATAATGAAACGGGGTATCCACCGGAACGATATCGGCAAAGCGGCGATGACCCGGCACCGCGCCCGTGGGAGTCAGCGGTCCGGTCCCGCCCTCTTGGGCAAGCTCGCGCACCAGGTCGGCAAAAAAGGGGGTCGGCATGGCAGGGCCATCCTTTCCAATGCAATTTATGGAGAAAATGCCGGTTGCCATTTCGTTGGCGTTTATGTAGTTTGCAAACCCACTCACCCGCCCGCGATATAAGGAACGGCGGAAATCAGCCCCGCAACGAAGGCGCCAGCGACAAGGGCGGTTAGCAGCCAGTAATTGGCCGCTTCTGCGCGATCTTTCCAATCTGGTTCGTGGTTCATCCGGTCGGTGTGACAGGCCGGAAATTTGTAGGAAAGGAATTAATGTGCAGCACATCGACGACGAATTGCGCCGCATAGAGGAGAGGCTTGCCGCCTTTCCGGACCCCTTTGAACACGCGGGGTTGTACACCGCCCAGCAGGCCTTGCGCTGGGCGATGCAGCCAGAGTGTTTCGCTTCGCCGTTCGCGGTGGTTACGCGCAGCGGGGAAGGTTCAGAAGGTTGTTATGCGGGTAGTAGTCTGGCTCTGTCTGGAGATACCACCGTCCCGAAGTCGGATGAACACGACGCACCACGGTGACGCGACGACCATTCACTTGAACCCAAAAATAATGGCCATTGCCGATAGCGGAGATCACTTTGTCGATGGTATCATTCCACGTTCCGGAGCCATCTGGACCTATACCGCCAAGGCGGTCAATGCGGCGATCAGTGTCGGCCCCATCGGGCCGGATGCAGGTGACTTGATAGGTAGACAATTTACGGTCCTTTTCTAAGGTATTTACCGCAATCGCCTTGACCCGTCGCCTTTTGAGAGTAGGATACTCTCGCACTAGAGCTAGTCCGCTGGCGATTGCTAGATCGTAGCGGATGATCGGGCGGGGGCTGGCAGGCTCCCGCCTTTTCTTTGTCAGTTGTGCACTATCTGTTCCCGCGCTGGCAGAGTCGAGTCCCGAGTGCCAGCGCGCGCAACAAAGTTAACGAAGTGTTGCGCAAAAACATCGCAGAGACATGTATATGTCTTTATATCCCGCAGTATTGCTACGGTTTGTCCGGAGCCCTTTCTACCGGCTTATGCTTCACCAGCTTCCCTAGGCGCTCGTCGAAGCGCTTGGGGTCGTCGTCGGTTTCGAGGTCGCGCGCGGCTTTCTTGAACTTGTCGAGTTGACTCTTCTGGTCGTCGGACGCAACCGTGCGGCTATTCATGTATCGCCTTCCTATAGATCACGCTTATTCGCGCCAGTACGGCGTTTACAGCGACGAGAGCGGCCAAACCGGCCATAGGCATATGGTGCTCGGAGCCGTGTCCACCAGCCTTAGCAGAGTGGAAGGAATCTGTCAGCAGATCGACTTAATAAGGTCGCAAAGCGAGTTTGCGGGGGATTCACTGCAATGGAAGAACATCACCGAACGCAAATATCAAGATTACGAACGGCTGTGCGATTTCGCGGTACACCTCATACATAGCCATATTATTGATTTTACAGCCGTCATATTCGACAATCATCAGGTTAAAAATCGAATCTACAACGACGGTGACAACGAGACAGGCTTCCAAAAGTTCGTGTGCGAACTGTTCCTGTGTTACGTCCGGAAATATCGGAAACCGCCAGAAATACACTGCTTTCACGGAAAGCGGTCGTCACGCTTCGATATGCAGCACATCCGCGGCATTTTGAACGCCCGCGCTGCTAAGAAATCGGGGCGCTATAACTACCTCCCCTTTGATACATTAGATTACCGCGATCCGTCCTGTTCGCAGATGCATCAGCTAAATGACTTCCTGTTAGGGATCGCGAGTTGGCACTGGAATCCCGGCATGAGGAAAAATCTCGAATCCCCCAAATCCAATATCGCTAAGCGGTTCGCGCGTGAGATTGGCTACGCAATGATGGCAACCGAAACGCCTGTCACTGCGCCTCATTTCGATATTTGGAAGTTCAAACTGAAATGAAATTGGGCCTTGGCTTACGCCCATTCCTTAGCTGGTAAGGCACGCCACCAGGCGTGTTTCGGCCCGCACAAGATATAGTCGATTCAGCCAACTAAATCAAGGCTTTCGCTTACTTATCAGCTTGTTGATATGTAAGCCTTTTCCCAACGATACCGCGCATCGCGTGTGCAGCCCGACCACGATCATCAATGCCGTTGGCCTGACGAGTGTTATAGCGGAACTCAAATTCCGCCAGATAGCGGTGCAGATGCTGCTCGCCGCAATGCTGATAGACGCCCTTCATGCCGCGCTTGAAAATCGAGAACGCGCCTTCGACGGTGTTGGTGTGGATCGTGCGATCCTTGTAATCGACATACTGGCGCGCGCCATGAAGGGTCGTGCCATGCTCGGCAAACTCGCGACCGATCTTTTTGTACATCTTGGCTTCGTCCGTCATCAAACGGGCTTCGCGGGCGATGTTATTCAGGACGATGGGGTGGACCTCATCGGCGCGGAACTTGTCGAACGTGAACGAACGCATGGTGCCGGTTTCGCGGTCCACCAGCGCCAGAACGCCGAACTTGTGGGCCGTGCCAGCCTTGGCGCCGCGACGGCCTTCCTTGGTGCCGAAATAGGTTTCATCAACCTCAACAGCGCCACCGCCCGAACCGAACGGGGCAGCAAGGTCACCGGAGCGCATGGCTTCGCGGATACGGTGGGCAAGGAACCAAGCCGTCTTGTACTGGACCTCAAGGATGCGACCAAGCTGATGGGCGGAAATACCCTTCTTGCTCGATGCGATCAGGTGAACGGCCTGTAGCATCTTGTGCAGCGGCATACGGGCATGTTCAAAGACGGTGCCGACCTTGACGGTGAACTGCTTGCGGCACTCGCCACACTTTTTGAGGCCGTGACGCAGCGCGCCTTCGGGGCTTTTCAGGGTCGGCTTGCCCCGAACTCCCGACAGGTCATAGACGCGGCCACCCACTACACCGCAATGCGGGCAGACAACTCCGTCAGCCCAAACGATGCTTTCCAGATGCTCGAAAGCCTTGGCTTCGTCGTGGAAGTAGGGGGAAGAAAGAACCGACATGGTGATATGCTCCGTTGATGAGCATTATCTATCACTTAGCCGTGGGTGTGTAAAGTGCATAATCGCGACACTTGTGCCATAACAGCGTGACGATGTCAAGATATTTTCACCTATTAGGTTATATTATCCGATCGTGCGCGATTTCGATGCCGCTTAAAACCCGTAGCGCAGCGTCACGCGTGCATTGCGCGGTTCGCCATAGATGAAGCCGCCGAACCAGCTGTTGGTGTTGTAATAGCTCTTGTCGAAAACATTGTTGACATTGACCTGCACCGACCACGCCTCGGTCAGGGCGTAAGCGCCCATCAGGTTCACCAGCGCGTAGGCCTTTTGCCCAACCGGTTCATCCTGCCCGGTCACGGGATTGGGCGCCGTCTGCGGCGGCCGGCTTTCCCAGCGCAGCGAGCCGCCGAGGCTGAAGCCGTTCAGCGCGCCGCCGAATTCATATTTGGTCGCCATGCGGAACACGCGCCGCGGCTGGTGCGCCTGCACGTCGACGCCGTCGGGATCCTTCGCCTTGAAATGGCTCCACCCGACGCTGATGTCCCAGCCCCGAAGCGGCTCGCCCTGCATTTCGAGTTCATAGCCCTTCGACACCACGCCCTTGGCGGGGCGCGAGGCGACGTCGGTGGTGCCGGGCACGAAATAGGGATCGCCCGTTTCGGGATCGATGTCTGGAACGGCGAAATTGCTCTGCTCGACGCGGAAGACCGCCGCCGACGCGCGCAGCCGCCCGTCCATCAGGTCGGCCTTCAGCCCCGCTTCATAATTGTCGCCCTCGAGCGGGTCGAGATAGCGGCCGGTCCGGTCGCGCGCGGTCTGCGGGTTGAAGATGCTCGTATAGCTCGCATAGGCGGAGAGGAAGTCACCTAGGTCGAGGATCAACCCCGCATAGGGTGTAAACACCCCCTTGTGCTCGATCCGATAGGGTTCGGGCGTGTAAAGCGCCTCCTCCTCGTCGCGCGTCCACGAACTCAACCGCCCGCCCGCGATCAGCTTGAGCCGGTCGAGGATCTGGAAACGCGTCACGCCATAGATGGCGGTCTGCTCGGTCGTGCCGAAGCCGCTCATGCGATAGCGTTCGCCCCAGACGGGCTCGGGATAGCTGCCGTCCCATGCGTGGAAATCGCCAACCGGGGCGACGCTCGCGGGGTCGGGATCGCGATTGGTCCAGCCGCCCTTCTGGTGGCTGTACATCGCGCCGAACACCAGCTCGTGCTGCCGGCCGAAGAGCTGGTAATCGCCCTTCACCTGCAAATTGGCGCTCCATTGCTTGGGCTTGGAAAGATACCAATAGGGCCATATGTCCATTCCCGTCCCGGTTTCGCGGTCGGGGCTGCCCCACAGCCAGATCAGCTTCGAATCCTCGACCTGTTCGAAATAGGAGAGGTCGCCGCGCAATTGCCAGCTGCCGCCCAGATCCTGTTCGAGCGACACGAACGCCGCCTTTTCGGTGGTGTCCCATTCGTTCCAGTCGGCGCCGGTGGCCTTCGAACGCGCCCAGTCGGGACGCGAGCCGTCGGCATACCAATAGGGCAGCTGCGCCCACATCACGCCGTCGCGCTCGTCGCGCTGATAGCTCGCGCCCGCATTGATCCGCGTGCCGGGGCCGAGATCGGCAGCGATCGTGCCGTAAAGGGTGAAGCCGTTGCTGCTTTCAAGGTCGACAAAGGCATCCTGCGAATAGACCTCGGCGACAAAACGCGCGCGCACCGATCCGTCGGCGGTCAGCGGCGCGCCGATGTCGATCAGCCCCGAAACATGATTCCAAGAACCCGCTTCGAAATTCACTTCGCCGGTCAGCTCGCGGGCGTCGGCGCGCTTGCGGACCATGTTGATCGACGCCGAAGGCTCGCCCGCGCCCTGCAGCAGGCCGGTCGCACCGCGGACGACCTCGACCCGGTCATAGATGGCGGTGCTGGTCTCCTCGAGCCCGACATTGCCCGTCGCAAAGGGCAGGCCGTCGAGCTGGAAGGCGGTGATGTCGAAGCCGCGCGCCGACAGCAGGTTACGGCCGCGATCGACGCGCTTCACCGAAAGCCCGGTGGTATATTCGAGCACGTCGGCGACCGTCGACGCCCCCTGGTCGTCGATCTGCTCGCGCGTGATGATCGTGATCGACTGCGGCGTCTCGCGCGGCGTCAGGTCGAGCCCGGTGGCGGCACTATTGCGGTCGATGCCGCTGCCATAGACGACGATCGTATCGTCCTTGCGGCCGCTCGCCCCGCCCTCTTCCTGCTCCGGCGCGGTTTCCTGCGCAAAGGCCGGAACCGAAAGGACGCTGGCGGCGAGCAGCGCGAATTTGAAGACTGGACGAAACGAACGAACCATGATGCCCCCGGATATCCCTGCGATGAACGGGGGCCGCCTAAACTAATTGCAACTGCGACGCAATAGACAGTGAAGTCAGGGCTGGCGCGCTTTGGCCGATTGGATCGCGCCCGTCATTCGGCGGTCGCATAACTCGCCTCATAGGACACGGGGAAATTCACCGAGCGCGCGATAAAGCAGACCTTGTGGATTTCATGGTGGATCGCATCCGCGCGCGCCAGATCGCTGCCCCGCTCGACGACGATATGCGGTTTGAGGATCGCGCGAACGAAGCGGCCGGCGCCGTCGGGCGTGCTTTCGGCCGCTCCGATGGGCGTGTCCCGATAGCATTGCACGACAATCCCCGCCGCGCTGGCCAGATGAAGATACCAGAGCATGTGGCAGGCGGCGAGCGCCGACAGCAGCATGTCCTCGGGATTGGGCAGCGCCGGGTTTCCGCCCAGCCGCGGATCGTTCGAACAGTGGATGACGGGCTGGCCCGGCGTGGTCACGCTCCAGCTGCGATCGTAGCCGCGATAGCTGCGCGTTCCGTCGCCGCGATTGCCCGTCCACTCGATACGGCTCGTAAAATCATGCCGGGTCGCCACGATCAATCCTCCTCTTGAATTCATTGGGGCCAATGATCCCCGCACCATCGCCTCAGGCCGCAGCCGGAACCATCCGGATGGCATCGCCGGGCACCAGATAGTCGTCGAACCAGATATGGGGAAGCGCATCGGCCTCGCGCATCCATTCGGCAACGGAGGCACGCTCGAGCAGCGCCGTCGTCCAATTTCGCGAAAGGGGCCAGCGTGCGAAGTCGAGGTCGTGACGCGCCAGGCGCACCACCGTCGGCATGAGCATCAGGTCCGCAAGGCTCAGCGCCCCGAACAGATAAGGCCCGCCGCTCTGCTCGAGCGCCTGATCGAGGCAGTCGAACAGGCGTCGGCATTCGGCGCGCTCGGCGTCGGTCAGCGAACGCTTGAGCGGATAGAAAGCGCTTTCGAACGAGATCCGCGCGCAAATGCCCGACAGCCCCGAATGCTGCCAGGCCACAAGCGATCGCGCCCGGGCGCGCGCCACGCGGTCGGCGGGGAGCAACGCCCCGTCCGCCACCTCGTTCGCATATTCCATGATCGCGACCGAATCGAAGATCGCCATTTGATCGACGACCAGCACCGGAACCATGGCCGGGGGCGAGAAGACCCCGATCCGTTCCAGATTGGCGAACCGTTGCGGCCGCCGGATATCGACGACCTCTTCGTCAAAGTCGATCCCCGCCTCGCGCAGCGCGAGCCACGCGCGCATCGCCCAGCTCGAGGCATTCTTCGTTCCCGAATAGAGAAAAGGTTTCATGGCGAATGTCCAAAATCGTTGCTACGGATTTCATAGCGCGCTATCGAATCGATAGCAAGGACATTCCCGAAGACCGCCACCGCTTCTTCCGCAGCCGGGCTAGCGATCAAAATGCTAGCGCGCTACCAGCGGAGCAACGATCATCCGCACTCGCACAGGACCGTGCCCGCTCAGGAGAAACCCATGGCGAAACTGCCCAAACCCGGCCAACCCGTTCGCGGGTCGCGCTCCGGGGCGCCGATCATGGCGCTGTTCGATCTGCTCGGCCGCCGCTGGGCGATGGGGGTGCTCTGGACGCTCAGCGAAGGCGGGGCGATGACGTTCCGCGAGCTTCAGGACCGGTGCGAGACGATCTCCCCCTCGGTGCTCAACCAGCGCCTCGGCGAGTTGAAGCAAGCCGGATTCGTGACGCGATCGGCGCGCGGATATGTCCCGACGCCGCTCGGCGAGCGCATCTACCGGCACCTCGTCCCGCTGGGGGACGCGGCGCGCGATTGGTCCGATATTCTCGATCAAAGCGATCCGGTCTGAAGCCCGGCTCGATCCGCGGCGCGGCCATTTTTTCGCCTGACCGCCCCGATCAGCCCTTGGCGGGAGCCGCCTCCGCACCGTCGGCATATTTGATCGAACAGCCATAGGCTGCGCAAACGCCGTTGTCACCGGCCGCCCCGCGGCATGATCGTCGAGCGCCGCGCCCACGAAATTCTCCGCGTCGTCCAGATCCTCGACCTTGCTGGTCGGCTTGTCATCGATGCCGCCGGCGTAGATGATCCGTCCCTCGCCATCGATCACCCGCATGTCGGGGGTGGTCTTTGCGTTATAAGCCTTGCCCGTCGCGCCCGTCGGATCGAGCAGGAGATGGGTGAAGCCCGCATTGAAACGCTGGCCCCAGTTTCTCGCGCCTTCGCCCTCGACCAAGCCTTGCTCGCCGGGCGCCGACGAGATGATCGTCCGGAGCGAAGCGATCATGGATGGACCTGTCGACAGCTTTCCAACGCGACGCCCCGGTTTGCGCAGGGCAGGAGCATCACGACCTTGTCGCAACATTATGGCAGCGCGAAAGAATCTGTTCCAGGCTGGCCGGCTATGCAAGCCGAAGCCCCGATCTCCGTCGCTGCCCGCGGCGTGTCACGTCGGTGCATCATGATTGTCATGGCCGCGTCGTATCGCGGCCATCGAAACGCAACCCTGCGCGCCTAGCGGACGTGCCGACCGCAATCGGCGGCAATCCAATCCAGGGGTTTCAGAATGACGATCAGAGGTCTTGCCTCCGCCAGCCTATTTGTCCTTTTTGCGAGCACAAGCAGCGTCGCGCTGGCGCAGTCGGATGCCGATGACACCTCCGCCGCCGCGGCCGAATCGCAGGGCGAGGAGATCGTCGTGACCGGCCGCGCCGGCGCCGGCGACCGCACACGCATCGAGACCAGCTATGCGGTCACTTCGATCGACAATGACACGCTGCGTTCGCGCGCGCCCTCGAGCGTCACCGAAGCGCTGAAGTCGGTCCCCGGTTTCTGGGTCGAGGCATCGGGCGGCGAAGGCAGCGGCAACGTCCGCGCGCGCGGCATTCCGGTCGACGGCTTTGGATCGATCACCCTGCTCGAAAACGGCCTGCCGGTACAGCATGACCCCTCGCTCGGCTATCTCAACGCCGACCAGGCCTTTCGCATCGACGAATCGATCGAACGCATCGAGGTGGTCCGCGGCGGCCCGTCGTCGATCTTCTATTCGAACGCGCCCGGCGGTGCGGTCAATTTCATCACCCGCCAGGCCACCGACGAAATGACCGGTGTCGCGCGCATCCTCTATGGCCCGACCGCCGACCTCTTCCGCTTCGACGGCTGGGTCGGCGCACCGCTCGGCAATGGGTGGAGCTTCGGCGTCGGCGGCTATTATCGCAAGGAAGACGGCGTCCGCGATCCCGGTTTCACCGGCAATCAGGGCGGACAGGTGCGCGCCGACTTGGGCTATGATTTCGGCGATGGCCGGATCACGCTCGGGTACAAGCGGATCGACGACAGCACGATCTTCTACACCGGCATTCCGCTCACCAAGGACCGCAAGGGCGACATCGTCGGCCTTCCCGGCTTCAACCCGCATTATGGCACGACGGCGAGCCGCGCGACCGCGTTCCTGACGCTGCGCAGCGCCGACGGCCCGGTCCAGTTCGACAATGCCGACGGCACCGACGTCAATCTCGACCAGTTCAGCCTGCTCGCCGAATGGGAATTCGCGCCGGGCTGGAAGCTCAGCAACCGCGCGCGCTATCGCGATTCGCTGACGGTGCGCAACGGCGTCTATCCGGCCTCGATCAGCACCGCGACCGCCTTTCTCAACCAGAATAGCGCGTCGCTCCTCGCCGCCTTCCCGGGTGCGACGAGCATCCAGCTGCGTTACAGCGACACCGGCGAGGCGTTCGACGTCACCGGTCAGAACGGCAATGGCGACGTCTTCATCAACGCCGCGCGACCGGTCACCGTCGACGAGAGCGAATTTCTGAACGACCTCCGCCTCGCGCACAGTTTCGACATGGGCGGCACGACGCATGACTTCGCCATCGGCTTCTATTACGCGCGGATCGAGGAGACCTTCCGCCGCTATTCGGCATCGACGCTGCAGGACGTGTCGGACAATTCGCGCCTCCTCGACCTCGTCGCGCTGAACGGCGCCGGGCAGGTCGTCGGCGCCGCAACCGAAAACGGCGTCGTCCGCTACGGCTCCGAATTCGCGAACGGCAGCGGTACGCAGGACACGTTCGCGCTTTACGCCGCGGACGAATGGCAAATCCTTCCCTCGCTGCGCCTCGACGCCGGTATCCGTTGGGAAACGGTCAAGACCCGCGGCGCGCAAGAGGGCAGCCGCACGGTCGATCTCGGCAACGCGGCGACGCTCGCCGACAACAATGTGTTGACCGGAAACGGCGTCTTCACGCCCTTCGACAAGAAATTCGACAAGGTCGGCTACACGGTCGGTGCCGATTGGCAGTTCGCGCCGCGCGCCGGGGTCTTCGCGCGCTACACTTCGGCTTTTCGTCTGCCGAGCGTCGGCAACTTCATCACCAGCGCGACCGCCGTTCCGCGCACGCAGGGCATCGACCTTTGGGAAGCGGGCCTCAAATACCAGTCGCGCTTCGCCAGCGTTTATCTCACCGGCTTCCTCACCGACTTCAACTCCTACGGGATCGGCAACACGCGGTTCGACCCCGACACCAACGGCTATGTGTCGCAAACGGTCTACACCGACACGCGCGCCTATGGCATCGAGTTCGAGGGCACGGTGCGGCCGGCGCCCTGGTTCGATTTCACGCTCAACGCGACCTGGCAGGACCCGACCTTCCGCAACCTGCGCTACGACGAGCTCACGACGGTTGACGGACAACAGACGCTGGTGCCGCGCGACTATACGGGCAATCAGCTGATCCGCGTCCCGAAGATGGCGCTGCGCGCGACGCCCGCGGTGACGCTGCTCGATGACCGGCTGCGCGCCCAGCTCGACGTCGAACATTATACGAAGCGCTTTGCCGACGCGGCGAACATATCGAAGCTGCCGGCCTATACGGTCCTCAACGCCAGCGTCCGCTTCCGCGTCACCGACCAGATCACGCTTTGGGCCTATGGCGACAATCTCACCAACGAGATCGGCCTGACCGAAGGCAATCCGCGCGCGGGCGAGCTCACCAGCGGACAGGCCAACGACCTGTTGTTCATCGGACGTCCGATCGTCGGCCGCAATTTCCGCTTCGCGGTGGACTTCCGCTTCTGATGTGGACCCGGGCAACCCTGTTTGCCGCTGCGCTGGCGCTCGCCGGCGTAGCGGCGGCGGCCGAATCGTCGCAGCCGGACGTCACGGTTGCGGGCGAGATCACCGGCGCCGATCATCAGACCTATCGCGAAGTGCCGTTCGACGTGCCCGAGGGCACCGAACGGATCACCGTGACGCTGACCTATGACAAGGCGAACCGGACGGTCGTCGACATGGGGGTCTGGGATCCGGCGCGTTTCCGTGGCTGGAGCGGCGGCACGCGCGACCGCTTCACTATCGCGCCGAGCGATGCAACGCCCGGCTATCTTGCCGGGGCGCTGCCGTCCGGGCGCTGGCGCGTTTTGCTGGGCGTTCCCAATGCGCGAAAGGACAGCCGGGCGGCCTATTCGGTCAATGTCTTCTTCGATCGCGCAGGGCAGTCGCGCGCCAGCGCCGCGATCGCCGATCCACCGATCAAAACCGCGCCGGGCTGGTATCGCGGCGACCTTCACATGCACGATGCACACAGCGACGGCAGCTGCCAAAGCCGCGGCGGCCGAAAAGTGCCGTGTCCGCTGTTCCGTACCGTCCTCGCCGCCGCCGATGCGGGGCTCGATTTCATTGCGGTCACCGACCACAACACCACCGCGCATTTCGGCGGCCTGCGCGAACTCCAGCCCTATTTCGACACGATGCTGCTGATCCCCGGTATCGAGGTGACGACGTTCGGCGGTCACGCCAATATTTTCGGCCCAGCCCGTTTCGTCGATTTTCGCGTCGGAACGGCCGGCGTGCCCGATGTCGACGCCTTGCAGCGCGACGCCGCAGCGTCGGGGGCGATCCTGTCGCTCAATCATCCCGCCCTCCCATCGGGTGAGCAGTGCATGGGCTGCGGCTGGACCTGGCCCGACACCGATTATGGCAAGGTCGCCGCGATCGAGGCGATCAACGGCACGATGACCGAGGGCCCCTTCGCCGGGCTCGGCTTCTGGTATGCGCGGCTGAACGAAGGGCACCGGCTGACCGGCATTGCGGCCAGCGACAATCACGATCCCGACGTCGCGCCGGGCAATCCGCCGCCCGGCCCGGCGCCGATGGGCCGGCCGCGAACGGTCGTTCATGCGCGCGCGCTCTCGATGCCGGCGATCCTGAACGGCATCCGCGACGGCAATGTGTTCATCGATGTCGAGGGAACGCGCACGCGGCTCCTGGAAGTCGAAGCCGCGGCCGACGGACGCCGTGCCGCGATGGGGGAGATATTGCCGGGACGCCGCCCCACGACGATCCGGGCGCATGTTACGGACGCTGCGGGGTCGTTCGCCGAACTGATCCTCAACGGCCGGCCGGCCGGCGCGCGTCAACCGGTCGCGTCGGACGATGCCCGGCTGACACTGGTGTTGAAAGCCGAACAGGCTTGCGGCTGGGCCGCCGTCAATGTTCGCAGCGCCGAGGGCAAGCTGCTGCTTGTCGGCAATCCGGTCTATTTGTCCTGCGATACGGTCCGGCCGCAATAAGGAGGCGGCTGGCCCGGCGGCAAGCGCGCACCGAAAGGACCGAAAACAGCCGTTCTTAAGACCGCGGGGGCCGATCGTCGATTCACTCTAGTCGTCGCGGTTGGCGATGTTGGTGAAAGCGGCCCAGGCGGCGGGATGCGCCCAGCCGGCTTTCCAGCCCGCGACCGCCGAGCCGTCGGCGCGCTTGCCGCTGCGCACCGCCTTCATGCCCATCTGCAGCGCCTCGGCGCGCGAGGTTCCGGGGTTCGCGCGGCGCGCGGTGAGCGTTTCGACCGTGAGCACCGCGGTCGCCTGATCCGATACGCGCCAGTGGCTCGCGAGCAGGGCGTCGGCGCCCGCGTAGAGGAAACCGCGCGCGAGCGCCGACAGGCTGTCGCCGCCGCCCGAATTTTCGACCGACGCGGTGTTGCACGCCGACAGGATCACCCAGTCGGCCGACAGCGTTAGCCGCGCCGCCTCGGTCGCGGTGAGCAAGCCGTCGTCGGTATCGCTCGCGACGCCCGGCGGGGTGAGCACCAGCCCCGGCTCGCCGAAACCCAGCTCGGGATCGGGAAGCAGGCCGTGCGTGGCGATCGCGACGATGTCGCTCGTCGGTAGCGCCGGATCGCCGCGCAGCGCCGCCTCGGTGGCATCGCGGTCGAGCGTCAGGCTGGCGGGCGCGGCGCCGAACAGCTCGGCCATCGCCGCGAGTTCGACCTTCGTCCCCGGCAAGGGGGCGAGCTTGCGGAGCGCGTCGGGATCGGCGAGCGGCGAGCCCGCGGCCGACACCCCGTCGAAGACGCCGATCCCCGCCGCGGCGCGCGAACCCGTGTCGCCGCCGAGCAGCACGGGCGCGCCATAGCCGCGGAAATTCTTGCCGCGGCCGGTCCGTCCTTCGACGGGCAGCATCAGCGCCGCGACCGACGGCAGGCTGGTGAAGGCATAGCGATCGGCAAGCCAGCCCGCGCGGGCAAGCGTGTCGGGATCGGCCAGGTCGGCGCCTTCGGGCAAGGGGGTCGACGACAGCATAGCGAGCGGCAGATCGCCAAGCTTGCCCGAACTCGCGACATAGAGGCGCCGCGTGTCCTTCAGCAGCGGCTCGACCGGTGCGATCAGCTCCTTGTAGAGCGCGTGCGCGGTGTCGAGGTCGAAGCGGCGATGCCCCTCGAGCTCGCGCGTCGTCATCGGCAGCGCGTCGAGTTCGGCCTTGCGCGCCGCCGAACAGGTCGCGAAGTCGACGTCGCAGCGCAGGTCGGAAATCTGTTTCAGGATGACGTCGATCTCCTCTGCCGGCCGGCTCCAGCCGACGGCGTCGGGGGTGACGACGAAGAGGTGAAAGGTGTTCGCCGCCTCGGTCATCATCAGCAAGGCTTCGCCGGGCCGCAGCGCCTTCTGCGCTTCGGCAAGTCCGACGGGACGCGGCGACACGAGCTGGCGGTACGACGGATATTTCTTGTCGATCAGCGCGCCGATGTCGGCGAGTTCGGCCTGCACCCCGTCGAGTTCGCCGCGCAGCCGTGCGGCCTCGACGGATTTCCGGTTGCCGAGCGCGCGGAGCAGATTCTTGTCGATGACGTTCGCGCGCGCGGCCAAATCCTGCTCGCGGCGCACCGCCTCGGCCATTTGCGGCGTCTTCGCGGCACTGCGCGCGGCGGATTGCAGCACCGCGCGCCCCGAAGCCGAGCTGTTCGCATCCTGCGCCGCCTGAAAGGCGAGGTCCTGGAGCCGCGACTGTCCGGCCGCGTCGGGCGTATCGCTCATCAGGCCGAACGCCGCATTCATATAGGTGGTGAAGGTATCGCGGTTGGGGTCGACCTGTTGCCGGTCGAGCGCCGACAGGACGACGGCGTTGCCGCCCGCCGCGGTCCGGTCGTTCAGACGCCGCACGATCGCGACCGCCTTGGCCGCTGCCGCCTCGGCTTCGGCCGCCTTGCCCTGCCGGAGCAGACTCGCGGCAAGACCGCTATAGGCGTGCGCGGTCTCGATATGCGCTTCGCCGAGGCTGCGCTGGCGGATGGCCAGCGCCTGACGATAATAGGGCTCGGCCGCCTCGTCGCCGGCACGGTCGAGGCCGCTGCGGCGAACGAGCGCCGCGGCGACGCTGGCATAGCCATCGGCGGTGAGCGGATGATCCTCGCCGAGCAACCGGCGGCGGATAGCGAGCGCCTTGATCGCCATCTCGGCGCCCTCGGCGTGCCGGCCGAGCAGGCTGAGCGTTGTGCCGAGGCTGGCATAGGCATGCGCGGTCTCGGGATTGTCGTCGCCGAACTTGGCGCGGAAAATGCCGAGCGCCTCGCGCATCAACGGTTCGGCGGCTTCGGGGCCGAGATTATAGGCCAGGTTGATCAGCTGCGTCGCATAGGAGGGATGGTCCGCGCCCGCCACGCTCTTCTGGATTTCGATGCTGCGCCGGTACATCGGCTCGGCTTCGTCGAAGCGGCCCTGCTGGACCAGATTATGCGCGACATTGCCGTACATGATGGCGGTGCGATGGCTGCTTTCGCCGAACGCCTGCCGCGTGATGTCGAGCGCCTTGCGCAGCAGGGGTTCGATCGCCGAGGGCGGCAGCCCACGGTTTTCCATGATCAGCGCGACATTGCTATGGGCTTCGCCGGTCAGCGGGTGGGTCTCGCCAAGCGCCTTGAGCCGGATCGCGAGCGCCTTGCGGTAGGCGGCGTCGGCTTCCGCATAGCGTCCCTGCAACCGCAGGCTGTTGGCGACCGCGGTATAGCCGAGCGCCGCCTCGGCGCTTTCGTCGCCCTTGGCCGCGCGCCAAAGGTCGAGCGCCTTGTTCGCCGCTGCCGACGCCTCGTCATAGCGCCCGATTTCGGAGAAATTCGCCGAAACATTGTAATGGCTGAGCGCGATGTCGGCGGCTTTGCCGTCGGGCAGCGCTTCCTCGATCGCCAGCACCTTGGCGAAGATCGGCGCCGCCTCGTCGAAGCGCCCGAGGGTGCTTAGGACGGTCGCGAGATTGCCGTAATTCGCCGCGGTCTCGCGGTGATTTTCGCCATGGACCGCGAGGCTTGATTCGACCGCTTCGCGGTACAGCGGCTCGGCGCCCTTCATGTCGCCGCTTTCGGCCATGGCGCGCGCCAGATTGCTGGTCGCGATGATCGACTTGGGGTGGTGCTTGCCATTGCTTGCAAGGCGCGCCACGAGGATCGCGCGGCGCAGCGGGATCGCTTCGACGGGGCGACCCTGCGCCATATAATTGGCCGAGAGGCGGGCGTAGGCGAGCAACGTCTCGTCATCGCTTTCACCGAGCGACGCCCGGTTGATCGCGAGCAGCTGCTTCAGGAAAGGCTCGGCCTCCTTCAGCCGCCCCTCATCCTCCAGCACGCCCGCGAGCAGCCGATAGCCCATGCTGGTGATCAGATTGTCGGCGCCGTAGCGCTTCGTCGCTTCCCCGGTCCAGCGCCGGTAGACCGCCTCCGCGTCGCGTCGTTTGCCGGCGCGTTCGAGATCCATGCCGCGGTTGAGGAGGTCGAGCAGCTTCTGCTCGTCGCCGTCGAGTTTGGCGGGTGGCGGTGCTTCCTGCGCGAACCCCGTCGGCGCGGTCGTCCACAGCGGCGCCGCGAGGAGAAGAGCGAAAAAGCGAAGTCGGCGGCTGGCCATGGCGCTGCATTTCCCTGTTTTGACCCAACATACAGAATCTCTTGGGTTATTGTCATCCCGTTCGCGCTAGAACAGGGCGCGCGGCGGCGTTGTGACCACGGTCACGCTCGGTCGATATCGCTCGCAGAACACTTCGCTGAGCGACGACGGGCCTTCCAAACGCGAGCGTCCTCGACGCGGGCTCGGCCGATCGTCGCCCGTTGCGGCGGACCCATGGGTTATGCTAGTTTCGGTTTCGATCCAAAATCGTCAGGGGGCGCGGCAACGCATCGTCCCCTTTTGCATTCATTTGTAAGGACAACCGCCGACGAAGCCGTCGCGCGGAGAAAAGATGATTGGGACAGCGCATGGCAATACCGCACGACATTTCCATCTCCCGGCGCGGGCTGCTCGCGGGCGGCGCAATCTCGGTCGCTACCGCCGCGGTATCCGATCCCGCCGCCGCCGCGACACAGGAATCGGGGCGCCCGGCCAACGGACCGCCGACCGCACGCGTGCGCTTCGAGGTCAATGGCAAGGCGCACGACCTCGAACTCGACACGCGCACGACGCTGCTCGACGCGCTTCGCGAACATCTTCGCCTGACGGGCACGAAGAAGGGGTGCGATCATGGGCAATGCGGGGCCTGCACCGTCATCGCCGACGGTCGCCGGATCAACAGCTGCCTTTCGCTCGCCGTTCAGCATGACGGCGACAAGATCACGACGATCGAGGGGCTGGGCCTTCCGGGCAAGCTCCATCCGATGCAGCAAGCCTTCGTCGTCCACGACGGCTATCAATGCGGCTATTGCACCCCGGGACAGATCTGTTCGGCGGTCGCGGTCCTGGACGAAATCGAAGCAGGCATACCGAGTCATGTCACGATGGACCTGAGCGAAGCGCCCAAGGTCACGGCAAGCGAACTGCGCGAACGGATGAGCGGCAACATCTGCCGCTGCGGCGCCTATTCGAACATCATCGATGCGATCACCGATGTCGCGGGAGTGAAGGCATGAAAAGCTTCACCTATGAGCGTGCAGAGACGCCCGCGGCGGCAACCGCCGCCTTCGCGCGCACCCCGGGCGCGCGCTTCATCGCCGGCGGCACCAACCTGCTCGACCTGATGAAGCTCGAGATCGAGACGCCGGCGCATCTGATCGACGTGAGCCGCCTCGGCTTCGACAGGATCGAGGCGACGAACGACGGCGGACTGCGGATCGGCGCGATGGTGCGCAACACCGACCTCGCCTCGGACGCGCGCATCCGGCGCGACTATGGCCTCCTCGCGCGCGCGCTCGTCGCCGGGGCTTCGGGCCAGCTCCGCAACAAGGCGACGACCGCGGGCAATTTGCTCCAGCGCACGCGCTGTCCCTATTTTTACGACACCAACCAGCCGTGCAACAAGCGCAAGCCCGGCAGCGGCTGCGCCGCGATCGGCGGTTTCAGCCGCCTGCATGCCGTGATCGGCGCGAGCGAGGCGTGCATCGCCATCCACCCCAGCGACATGGCGGTCGCGATGCAGGCGCTCGACGCTGCGGTCGAAACGGTCGACGCGGCAGGCAAGGCGCGCAGCATCGCGCTCGCCGATTTCTATCGCGCGCCCGGCAGCACGCCGCATCTCGAAACGGTGCTCGCGCCCGGCGAGCTGATCACCGCGGTGACGCTGCCGAAACCGCCCGGCGGCACCCACATCTATCACAAGGTCCGCGACCGCGCCTCTTACGCCTTCGCGCTGATCTCGGTCGGCGCGGTGATCCGGCGCGACGGCAGCGGGCATGTTGCGCTCGGCGGGGTCGGGTACAAGCCCTGGCGCGTCGCGGCGGCCGATGCCGAATTGCCGCGCGGCGCCAAGGCGGCCGCCTCGGCGCTCCTTGCCGGCGCGAAGACGAGCCACGAAAATGCCTACAAGCTGCCGCTGGTCGAGCGAACGCTCGCTGCGGTGCTGGCGCAAGCAAAGGGTTGAGCCCATGAAGTTCGACACGCCCGCAACCGACAATCCGATCGACCGGCTGAAGGTCGTCGGCAAGCCGACGAACCGCATCGACGGCCCGCTCAAGACGAGCGGCACCGCACCCTATGCCTATGAACGGCACGACGTCGTGCCCAACCAGGCCTATGGCTATGTCGTCGGCTCGGCGATCGCAAAGGGCCGCATCACCTCGATCGACACCGCCGCCGCAAAAGCCGCGCCCGGCGTCCTCGCCGTCGTCACCGCCGCGAACGCCGGCAAGCTCGGCAAGGGCAACTTCAATACCGCGCATCTTCTCGGCGGTCCCGACATCGAACATTATCACCAGGCGATCGCGCTCGTCGTGGCCGAAAGCTTCGAGCAGGCGCGCGCGGCCGCCGCGCTCGTTCGCGTCCAATATGATCGCGCGAAGGGCAATTTCGACCTCGCGAAATCGATGGACGGTGCGGTCAAGCCGCCGCCGGCCTTCGGCACCGAGGCGGACACCCGCTTCGGCGATTTCGATGCGGCCTTTGCAAGCGCGCCGGTCAAGCTCGACGCGCGCTACACGACGCCCGACCACAGCCATGCGATGATGGAACCGCACGCGTCGATCGCGAGCTGGGACGGCGACAAGCTGACGCTATGGACGTCGAACCAGATGATCGCCTGGTCGGTCGGCGACATGGCGAAGACGCTGGGCATTCCCAAGGAGAATGTCCGGCTGGTCTCGCCCTATATCGGTGGCGGCTTCGGCGGAAAATTGTTCATCCGCTCCGACGCGTTGCTCGCCGCGCTCGGCGCCAAAGCCGCCGGTCGTCCGGTGAAGGTCGCGCTGCCGCGGCCGCTCATGACCAATAACACCACCCACCGCCCCGCGACGATTCAGCGCATCCGCCTCGGCGCGACGACCGACGGAAAGCTCACCGCGATCGGCCACGAAAGCTGGTCGGGCGACCTCAAGGGCGGCAGCCCCGAAACCGCCGTCGCGCAAACGCGCCTCCTCTATGCCGCGCCGAATCGGATGACCGCGATGCGCCTCGCGACGCTCGACCTTCCCGAAGGCAATGCGATGCGCGCGCCCGGCGAAGCGCCCGGACTGATGGCGCTGGAAATCGCGATCGACGAAATGGCGGAAAAGCTCGGCCTCGATCCGATCGCGTTCCGCGTGCTCAACGACACGCAGGTCGATCCCGAAAAACCCGAGCGGCGCTTTTCGCAGCGCCGCCTCAACGAGTGCCTCGAAATCGGCGCCGAGAAATTCGGCTGGAACGGCCGCAAGGCGAAACCCGGCGCCACGCGCGACGGGCGCTGGCTCGTCGGCATGGGCGTCGCCGCGGCGTTCCGCAACAATCTCAACGAAAAATCCGCGGCACGCGTCCGCCTCGACCGCAATGGGACGGTAACTGTCGAAACCGACATGACCGACATCGGAACCGGCAGCTACACGATCATCGCGCAGACCGCCGCCGAGATGCTTGGTGTCCCGCTCGACCGTGTCGAGGTTCGCCTCGGCGATTCGGCCTTTCCAGTCTCGGCGGGCTCGGGCGGCCAGTGGGGTGCGAACAGTTCGACCGCCGGTGTCTATGCCGCATGCGCAAAGCTGCGCACGGCGGTCGCCGAAAAGCTCGGTCTCGACCCCGCGGCCGCGGTCTTCGAAAACGGCAAGGTCCGCGCCGGGGGAAAGAGCGTCGCGCTCGCCAAGGCCGCGGCCGACGGCGACCTCGTCGCCGAGGATATGATGGAATATGGCGACCTCGCCCAGACATATCAGCAGTCGACCTTCGGCGCGCATTTCTGCGAAGTCGGGGTGGACGCGATGACGGGCGAGATACGGGTGCGCCGTATGCTCGCGGTCTGCGCTGCCGGGCGCATCCTCAACCCCAAGGCCGCGCGCAGTCAGGTTATCGGCGCGATGACGATGGGCGCGGGCGCGGCGCTGATGGAGGAACTGGCCGTCGACAAGAGGTTCGGCTTCTTCGTCAATCATGACCTCGCCGGCTACGAAGTCCCCGTCCACGCCGACATTCCGCATCAGGAGGTGATCTTCCTCGACGAGGTCGATCCGACGACGTCGCCGATGAAGGCCAAGGGCGTCGGCGAGCTCGGCATCTGCGGCGTCGCCGCCGCGGTCGCGAACGCCGTCTATCATGCGACGGGCGTTCGCGTGCGGAACTACCCGGTCACGCTCGACAAGCTGATCGACAAACTTCCGGACCTCGCGTGAGTCACCATCCCGCTCAGCGCAGGTCTTCGGGACGGTCGATGTCGGCAAGCTCGAGCGGATCCCCGGCGACGAGCAGGGCACCGGCGAGCAATGCGCGGCCCCCGCGGTCGCCTTCGATGTTTCGAAGCGCCTCGAAGTGCGAACGTGCGAAAAGCGCCGGCGGCATGGCGGTGCCGTCGCGTCCCGATGCGACGATCGACGCTTTGGCGGGGTCGAATGCCGCCAGCAGCGACTTGATATGCTCCTGTCCGACGAACGGCATGTCGCCGAGCGCCACCAGCGCCGCATCGGCGCCCGACAGGTCGGCCCGCTCGATCCCGAGGGCGAGCGAGGATGACAGTCCGCGCGCGGGCTCGGCATTGACAATGATTTCGAATCCCAGGGCCGACAGGATTGCGGCGACCTCGCTTCCCGCGCGGCAGACGGCGATCAGGCGGCCGGGCCCGATCGCGACAAGGTTTTTCGCTGCGATGACCGCGACCGGTTCGCCGCGAACCCGCGCAAACAGCTTGTCGCGTCCGAAGCGCTCGGAACGGCCGGCCGCCAGCAGGACGGCGGCGATGCGATCGGCTTCGATCACGGCATTGTCTCCCATTGCGCGGCGGCCGGGCAACCCGGCGGGTCGATCGCCATGACCGGCTTGGCGACATCTTCGCTCGACATATTGCACTTTCTGCGCCGCCGGGGCGAGTCCGGCGACGCCTGCGTCCTCGCGACGCTCACCGGCATCGAAGGTTCGTCCCCGCGCGCGCTCGGCGCACAGATGGCCATCGCGGCGAACGGCGATTATGCCGGTTCATTCTCGGGCGGCTGCATCGAGGCGGCCGTCGTCGCCGAAGCCCTCGACGCGCTCGCGGCGGGTGCCCCGCGCCTCGTGCGGTTCGGCCTCGGCTCGCCCTATCTCGACATCCGGCTGCCCTGCGGCGGGGGCATCGACCTTCTGTTCGCGCCGCAGCCCGATCCCGCGGCGATCGAGACGGCCATCGCGCTCCTCAGCGCACGAAAGCCGGCAGCGTTTGCGCTCGCGCCCGCGGGGCTCCGCCTTGCCGAGGCGAGCGCGCCGACCGGCTGGCGCGGCGACGACTTCGTCGTCACCTATGTGCCGCGGCTCCGCATCCTGGCGTTCGGGCAGGGCGAAGAACTGACGGCGGCAGCGATACTGGCTGCGGCCTCGGGCGCCGCCACCGCCGCCTTCTCGCCCTATGCGCGCGACATCGCTGTCCTTGGCGCGGCCGCGGTCGACGCGGCGCTTCTCCCCTATCGAGGCTGGCGCCCGGACATCGGCTCCGACCCCTGGACCGCATTTCTTTTCCTTTTCCACGACCGCGACTGGGAAGAAGAGCTGATACCCTGGGCATTGGAACAGTCCCGCTTTTACGTCGGCGCACTCGGCAGCCGCCGGACGCATGCCGATCGCAAGATCATGCTCGAAGCCGCCGGCGTGGCGGCCGAAGCGATCGCATCGCTCCGATCGCCGGTGGGCCTCATCCCGTCGACGCGCGATCCCGCGACCCTTGCCATTTCGGTGCTGGCCGAAATCGCCGAGCAGTTTGCGGCCGACGCCTTTCTCCCCTTGGCAGCTCCGCGCCGCGAACCCGCCCTGAGCAAATCCTGACGTTTCTGGCCCATCGCCGCCCTTATAGTCGAACCGGTCGAGCGGCGTCCGGTCGCCGTCGAAGTCGTCGGCCGCGGCGCCCAAACCGCGATCGGTCCGGTCGATTATGCCGGGATGCGGATCGCCGTCCTGACCGATCCCGATGGCCACCAGATCGAGCTGCCGGCGCGCAGCCCGGCGACTTCGCCCGAATAGGCGGCGGCTCTCTGCGGAAATTATTCGCGGTGGATTCCGGGCTGTTGCGGAAGCGTCACCAGCGTCGCGATCTTCTGCTTGGCGCCGCTCCGATCGCTGACCTTGGTCACGCCGACCACATCGGTCCGCCAGCTGTCCTTCCCGATCGTGAAAAGCTGATACCCCCGGCGGTCGTTCAGCAATTTCGTATGGGGGTTTTGCTCGGGAACCTTCTCCCAGCCCGCGGGGATGTCCGCGCCGTCGCCGCCCGACGCAATCGAGCTCGCCACATATTCCGTCGCCGCGGCGGGTCCGTCGAGTTCGCCTTCGCGCAGCGGAACGATGCCCGCATGATGTTTGTGGACGTCGCCGGTGGATACGATGACGTTGGTGAGCTTTCGTTCGGCGATCGCGTCGACCAGCCGCCCCCGGGCGTCGGAATAGCCGCTCCAGGAATCGAGGTTGGTGGGCCCTTGGGCGCGGCTTTCGGGATAGACGAACGGCATCATCATCACCTGCTGGGCAAGCAGGTTCCAACCGAAGTCGCCCCCCAGCCCGTCCTTCAGCCACGCCTCCTGTTCGGCGCCCAGCATTTGCGAGGGACCGCGATCGCCGGCGGGACGACAGTGCGCCGCTTCCCCGGGACCGCAGCGCTGATCGGCGCGATACTGGCGCGTGTCGAGCAGATGGATACGCAGCAGCCGGCCGTAATCGAGCCGCCGGTGCATGCGCAGGCCCGCGGGCGTCGGGAACAGCGCGCGCCGGACGGGCATATTTTCGTACCACGCCTGCATCGCGGCGAAGCGGCGCAGCACGAATGCTTCGGGCGGCGTGCCGTTTTCGTCGCGATCGTCCGCCCAATTATTGTCGACCTCATGATCGTCCCAGGTGGACAGGAAGGCCGCGGCGCGGTGCGCCGACTGAAGGTCTTCGTCCATCTTGTACTGCGCGTGGCGTCGGCGATAATCGTCGAGCGAATAGATTTCGTCGCCGGCATGGCTGCGGAAACAGGATCGCTCCCCCTCCCCCGTCTTCGGACAACTGCGCCCCGACCGGCCTTCGTAGATATAGTCGCCATAGTGGAAGATGGCGTCGAGATCGGGCTCTTCGCTCAAATAGCGATAGGCGGTGAAATAGCCGCTCTCATAATTCTGGCAGCCGGCAACGCCGATGCGGAGCCGGTCGACCGCGGCGCCCGCCGCCGGCGCCGAGCGCACGGTGCCGACGGGGCTCGCTTCGCCTTCCACCACGAAGCGATACCAATAGCGGCGCGCGGGTTCGAGCCCCCGGACCTCGGCATGAACCGAATGGCCGAGTTCGGGCCGCGCCATCGCCTCGCCCGATTGCACGATCTGCGCGAAACGCTCGTCCTTCGCCACCTGCCATTGCACGGGAACCGTCGCCATCGGCATGCCGCTGCCGGGCTCGAGCGGATTGGGGGCAAGGCGGGTCCACAGGACAAAGCCGTCGGGGTGGGGATCGCCCGAGGCGACGCCGAGCGTGAACGGGTAACCCTCGATCGGTCGCGCGAAAACGGGCCGGACGGACAAGCCCGCGAAGATGGCGAGCGAACCGGCGGATTTGATGAGGTTACGGCGATCCATGAGATTCTCCGGGACAGAATGAAAGGAAGCGGTCAGGAACCGCGCTTTGGCGGCGCGGCATCCGGCGCGCCGAAGCGCCGGTGGAAATCGTCCAGTTCGATCGTGAATTCGTCGCGCTTCAGATAATCGGCGTCGGACAGATCGTCCTGCCCGTCGTGCGCCTTGTACCACCCCGCATATTCGGGAAGCTCCGACGCATATTTCCCATAGTGGGTCGAAAAGGTCCGGACGTCGATACTCGGCTTCGCAGTGTCGAGGCGGAACGTCAGGAGCCGCAGCCAGCCATCGCCGACATCGCTGCCTTCGGCGCCGGCGTCTTTCGCCGTCTGGCCCCGTCCCTGATAGTCGGCCATCATCTGATAGACCTTACCGCCCGACCGGTTCGTGTCGATGCTGAAACCCTGGCCGCCGACATGACCGCTCAGCACCAGGAAAATCTGGTCGTGACGGTTGATGAACTCGTCCCACATCATCTCCGGATCATTGTCGAGCGGGTCGAGTATGCTGTTGCGGGGGTTCGACTTCAGATTGCGCCGTCCGTCGCGCCCCAGATAATCGTGCGTCGACACGATGGTCGGCAACCCCGGAAAGCGGTCGATCATCGCGCGCGCCCACGCGAGCGAGGCGTCGGGGGCATGATATTGCAGGCCGATATGCAGAAAGCGGCACTGTCCCGCGCGAAAGACCTGCGCGCTGTCGGCGCCGCCGTCATGCGATCCGACGTACCAGGGCTGCCCCGCAAAGAATGCCGATTTGTCCGAAAAGGCCGATCGGAAACCGGTCAGCCCCCCGACATGGCGCACCCCCGCCTTTTTTTGCTCGGGCTGCGGCGGATGCGCGGGATCTGTCCAGAGCGCGTCGAAGTCGTGATTGCCCGGCACCACCGAAAAGGGCAGCTTGCCCGCCACGAGCTGGTAGGCCTGCACCGCCACTGGTATCTCGAATCCCCTTGTATGGACCTTGGGCGACATCGCGACTTCCGAACCGCCGTTCGGAATCCATTTGAAGCCACGCGCGGCGTGCGCCGGGTCCATCCATTCGGAATAATGCTGCCAGACGTCGCCGACATGGGTCGCGAACACGATATCGCCGCCCGCCCCTGCGGAATTTTCGGCCACCCAGCGCATCTGCCCATAGAATTGTTCGACCGCATCGAAGGGGAAACCCGACCATTTCTGATGCCGGTAATCGACATAGTTCTGCGTATCGGGAATCATCGCGACCCTGAATTCGCCGCACGTCCGCCGGGGTGCCTCCGCCGCTGCGGCGCTGGCAGGACCGGCAAGCGCGGCGAGCAACGCCAACCCCGCCTTCAGCATGTTTCGATAGCGGACCATGGATGCCTCCTTCGCAGCGGCTAGAAGCGCGCCCGGACGCCGACCACGCCGCTGCGGCCATTGTGGACATAGATCGCGCTGTGATCGCCCAGTGGGCCGCTTTCGGCGAGACTGCCGGGCACGATGATGTTCACCGGTTCGTTCAGCAGGTTGCGAATCGAGAAAAAGGCTTCCCAGCCGCGATGGAAGGCGACGCTGCCCGACAGATTCATGTCGATGCGTTCCTCGAACCACGACGGCGTCGTGCTGCGATATTTTTCGCCCGTCCACACGCTGTTGAGATACAGCTTCACCGGTCCCTTCTTGTAGGAGAGGGAGAAGCTGCCGACATGATCGGCGACGCGGACGATCGGGATATCCGGGTCGTTATACATATAGGAACCGCGGACCGACAGGCCGTCGAACGGCGCGGGCAGATAGGTCAGCGCGTGGTTGAACTCGAACTCGACGCCCTTGATGTTGACCGCATCGCCGCCCACCGTCGTCGTGGTGATGAAGGTGTAATCGGCATATTGGGTGCCGGTATAACCGAACTCCTCGGCGGTCAGCTCCTGCTCCTGGAACAGCCCCTTCGTGCGGTTCATATAAAGGTTGATCGCGACCAGGCCGACGGGTTCGAAATAATGCGCGAGCCGCGCCGAAAAATTGTCCGAGACCGCGGGTTCGAGGTTGGGGTTGGGCGCCCGGATGATCCGGTCGAGATCGTTCACCGACCAGACGCCGGCCAGCTGGCTCACGGGCGGCCGCAGGATCGTGTTGCTGTAGCCGAGCTGCAGGTCGGTGTTGCGGCCGAGCGAATATTTCAGCGACGCGCTCGGAAAGAAATAGTCATATTTGCCTTTGCGATAGATCTTCGGCCGCGAGAGATATTGATATTCGAGCCCCTCGATCGTCGTGGCCCGCCCGCTGCTGTCGGAGACATCGAACCCCGCCGCGCGGACCTCCTCCGCGGTCAGCGCATCGAATTCGCGCGCCGCGGTGCGGGTCTGTTCCCAGCGCAGACCGCCGCGCAGCCGCAGGCTTTCGAACGGCGTGATCGTGGCCATGCCGTAGACGGCGGCGTTGGTCTCCCGGAAATGCGCGTCGCTGGCGACGTTGGCGCTGTACCAGTTCGCCGCGGTAAAGCTGCGCTGCCAATGATCGGGGTTGGCCTGATACAAGTCCCAGACCTTGTACAGGCTCGGCATGTACAGCTTTTCGCTTCCGGAGAGCGAACTCAGCTTCAGGCCGCTGTCGGAATAAGACGAAAGATCGGTGAACGAGCCGATGGCGCGAAGAAACTCGGCGTTGCTCATCGGACCGACATAGGAATATTCATTTTCGGCCGAGCGGTTCGAAAACGCATACTCGGACCGCTGGACCTTGAAGCCCGTCTTGAACGAAGCCTCGATCCCGCCCACCGACGTATCATAGGTCAGATTCATCGCCGCCGTCTTGAAATCGACCTCGGATGTGTTGCCGTTGTTGAGCCGGATCCTCGGCGTGCCGGACAGGGTGAAGGAATCGGAATCGGTCCAGTCGGGGCCGCTGACTTGCCGGATGTCCCAATCGGCTTCGGTAAGCCCGCTGCGTTCGGCCGAGAAATTCCCCGTCGAATTGACCGTGCTGAGCAAGGCGTTCACCGCGCCCTTCGACGGGCTGTCGTAACGGCTCTTGGCGCGCGACCACGACAGATAGCCGTCGAGCCTGAGGCCGCCGCGCGTCCATTCGAAACCGGGGGTCAGCGAAAAGCCCTTGTTGATCTTGTACTGGACCGCGCTCGCCGCCCGGAAGCTGTTCGCCGCTGCGCCTTGCTGCGTCGTGAAATCCAGTCCCGCATCGCCCGTCACGCCGACGGTTCGCGCGCCGGTGGTGAAGGTCGGCGTGAGCTCCTGCTGATGGACCCTGCCCCGGTTGAGGTTGCTCGCGAGCGACAGGATCAGCTCGTCGCTGGCCCTGAAGTCGAGGTTGAGCGCGCCCGCCATCCGCGACGTCTTGCGAAACTGGCTCTGCGCCGCGATCACGGTGGTTGCGAGCGGGTCGGGGCTGATCGCGGTGGGCACATAGTTGCGGCTGTTGGTGATTTCCTCGCGTTCGACATAAGTGTTGGTAAAGCCGAAGCTCGCCATCACCCCCAGCCGGCGGCCGAAAAAGCTGTCCGAAAACTGGACCTCGCCATTCGGCAACAGCGGCGCATCGAAGCCGCCTTCCTGCGGCCCGGTATTGCGCCCCTCCCACAGATCGGCGCTCGTCGCGCCGCTCAACTGCACGCTGAACAGCCGGCGCTTGCGGTCGAAGGCGCGCTTGGTGCGGATGTTGATCGTTCCCGCTGGCGCATTGGCATCGACGTCGGCGCTGATCGTTTTCGAAATCTCGATCGAATCGATACCGGCGAGCGAGACGCCTTCGAAACTGAACACGCGCGCCGAACCCGCGCCGGTATTGGCATCGGCCGAGGCCATGCTGGTGCCGTTGAGCGTCACCTGCGTATAGTCCGACGGCATGCCGCGCAGCGAAACGCTGATCGCGGTGCCGTTCGTGCCGTCGGTGTCGACGCCCGGCATGAATTTCAGGAATTCGGCCGGGTTGCCGTCGGCGATATCGCCATAGGATTCGGCCGACAGATTATTCTTGATATCCATCGATTCGCGCTGGTTCATGATCGCGCGCGCATCGCCTTCGAGGACGCTGGCGACCACGACGATATCCTGCGCGCCCTCCGCCCCCGGGCGGACCAGCTCGACGTCGTGGCGTGTCGTGGCGCCGGCGGCGACGTCGATCGTTTCGACATGATCGCTGTAACCCGTATAGCTGATGGCGATGCTCGCCGGGCCCGCCGGGACGTCGACCATCCGATATTCGCCGCGCTCGCCCGAATTGGTCGAGCGGCGGCGGCCATCGGCGGTCTCGACGCTGACGATCGCGTTGCGCAGATATTCGCCCGTCGCGGGGTCGAGCACGCGGCCGGTGACGATGCCCTCGCCCGCGGCGCGCTGTTCGCCGGACCGGGCCGGGCTCGATCCGGCCGGGCTTGCCGAACCGTTCGCCGCGGCCCGGGCGCGCAGGACGACGACGCCGCCCGCGTCCGATACGATTTCGAGGCCCGTGCTCACCAGCAGCTTGCGCAGTGCGTCGCGCGACGTCATCTTTCCGACGATCGGCCGCGACTTGACATGTTCGAAGCCGGCGGCGGGCGCCACGATCTGAAGCCCCGCCTGGCGTCCGAAGGCCGAGATCGCCGCCGGAAGGCTCTGCGACGGAATGTCGAAGCTGATCGTCTGCGCCGCCGCCGGCGACGAAATTGCGAGTGCGGCAACGGCGACGCCGCTGCTCAATACCGACCTCAAATTCATGTTAACGCCCCCGAGCTTGTTGCTTCAGCCATGGTTCGGGGGCTGGATGACGTGCAGCGATCTTTCCGCCATCGCCGACGGAAAAAAACTTCGATCGCTATGGAAGGGCGAGCCTTACTCCGTCGGATGTCGGCTCGGCGCGGATACCCAGACTGAGCGCGGCCGCCTCGGCAAAGCCGATCGGATCGCTCGTCGAATAGACGCCCGCCACCTTCATCGCGCCGACCGTCCGGTCGCCGATCTCGATGCGATGGTCGGAATAGCGGGCATATTCGGCGGCCGCCTGGTCGAGCGTCATGCCTTCGAGGTCGAGAAGTCCGCGGCGCCAACCCACCGACCGTTCGAGCACGGCCGGCGCCAGATGCTCGGTGCGAAAGCCCCCACCGGCGAGGAGGCGCGTCCGCTGGCCCGCGCGAAGCAGTTGTTTTTGGCTTTCGCCGGCGCCTCCCACTTCGACCAGGCCTTCGAAGACGGTGACCTCGACCGCATCGTCGTCGAAACGCCGAACCGTGAAGCTCGTGCCGAGAACGCGAATGCGGGCATGTCCCGCCCGCACGATGAAGGGCCGTTGCCGGTCGCGCGCGACGTCGAACAGGACTTCGCCTTCAACCAGATCGACCTCGCGCGGCTTGTCCTCGATCCGCGGTTCGATGCGGCTATCGGTGTTGAGCGTAATCGCCGATCCTTCGGCCAGGGTGACGCGGCGCATGTCGCCCTTGCCCGTCCTGATCGTCGACCGCGCCGCCAGCAGGCCATAGCCCGCCAGCGCGACGACCGACGCCGCGAGCGCGCCGCCGCTTGCCAGAATGAATTTCCGCCGCGCCACCTGCGGCGCGGGCTTCGTCGCGTCCTCGAAATCGGCGGGCGAGAAATTCGTGCCCAAGGCGGCAGCGCGATCGAAATGCGCGTTGACGGCGAGCGCGCGTGCATAGGCGCCGATACGGCGGCTGTCGCCATGCAACCAGGCGTCGAGCGCCGCCTGATCGTCGGGAGCGAGCGGTCCGCGGTCGGTTCTGGCGGCCCATGCGGCGGCCGCTTCGTCAATTTGCGAGGCGGTTTCCCTGCGGCTCGGGTCGGGCGAAGTCTCGATCATGTGCATCAGATGCCGCGATCGCGGACTTTCCGCCATAGGCGATTGCAGTTGATAGAAGGCGGATCGCCTTGCCCATGTGCTTTTCGACCGTATTCTCCGAAATTCCCATCTTGCGGGCGACCTCGCGCTGCGAGAGTTCGTGAACCTTGCGCAGCGTGAACACCTCGCGGCATTTGGGCGGGAGTTCGGCGATCAACGCCGCGACGCGCGACAGTTCCTGACGCCCCGCCGCGATGCTTTCGGGTCCCGGCGCATCGCAGGATATTTCGAGTCCTTCGATGTCGGCGAGGGTGCTGAACGAAACGACGCGCGAGCGCCGCAACGACATCAGGACGACCGATTTGGCGACCTCGAACAAATAGGTTCGCGGGTTGCGGATGTGATCTACCGATCCGAGACCGGCCAGGATAACATAGGATTCCTGAACGACATCGTCGACGTCGAGTCCGACAAGCGGACGGCGCCGGAGCCAGGTGCGGAGCTCGGCTTCGTGCGGAAGAATCTTGCGCGCGAGCCACTCGATGCGTTGCGGAGATAACACAGCCATGCGGCGCCCGTAGGAGAGCTATGTTACACTTGTGGTTCAACGAACGGCGATGGACGCCGCACGCGCCATTTCGGTTTCGGCCGCTCGCGGGTTGGCCGGCACCGGTGCGATCATGCCGCTTTCGAATCGGCCCGGCGGCGCGAAAGTCCTTTCATGTCAACGACTCAGGCGCCGGACGAGAATGCGCCGGGGCGAATTTCCCGACCAGGCGAGACAGCTTGCAATCGGCCCGGAAGTCCCCGCGACCCATCGCAATAACCGCTCCGATGATCAGGATAACGCTGGCTTAACCATGGTGCTGTGCAGCATGTCGGATGGGTCGAGGTTAACCTCGACGTAACAGCAAGGGGTCGTTCGTCATGCCAAGCCTGTATATCTCACCCGCCGGATCCGGCGACCAAAGCGGTAGCGATATCAACAACGCGGCGTCGATCGGCTCGCTCAACACGCTGATCGGACGCGCGGGGCCGGGAGGCGAAGTGCTGCTGCTCGCCGACCAGGGCGATTACAACGTCACCGGCATCCTCGGCATCACGCGCGGCGGGGCCGAGGGCGAGCCGGTGGTGGTGCGCGGCATCGATTCGGACGGCAATGCGATGGCGGCGCAGTTCACCGGCTCGCGCCCGGCCGACTGGCAGGCGGGAGACGCCGCAGGCAACGAATTGTTCAAGCTCGGCACAGGCGCCGACAATCTCGAATTTCGCGACTTGCGGATCGACAATGTCGGCACCGCCTTCCGCGTCCCCGCCGATCTCGCCAATCTCCATATCGAGGATGTCGATGCGAACAACGTCCGCCGCTTCTTCGAAGATTATGCCAGCGCGCCCTCAGGCACCGCGACGATCAGCGGGCTGACGATCCGCGACGTCGATGTGCAGGGTTTCTCCAGGGTCGCGATCCGCCTCCAGTACGACACCAACAATGTCGTGATCGACAATGTCAGCGCGGACATGGCGGGACAGACGGGCGACGACCTGCCTGCGGGAATCCATCTCGACGACACCGTCCACAACGTCACGCTCAGCCGCGTGGTGATGGAGAATATCCAGAGCACCGCCGGCGCCTATTTCAACGGGGACGGCTTCGCGACCGAGCGCGGCGTCTATGACGTGCGTTTGATCGACACGGTCGCGCGCGGCAACAGCGATGGTGGCTACGACCTCAAGTCGAATGCCACTCTGGTCCTCCGCGCGCTCGGCGAGGAGAACGGCCGCAACTACCGGCTCTGGGGCGAGGCGACGCTGATCGACTCGACGGGCCGCAATCCGGTGCTGCGCGGCGGCATTTCCGAACAGAACCAGCTCTGGCTCGATGACGCCGCAAATGTCACCGTGATCGGCGGCCGCTTCGAGGATGCCGGGTCGCGCACCAAGGTGATCTCCTCGCAGGGGCGGCTCATCCTGCAGGGCGTCGAGATCACCCTGTCCGAACTCGCGACTTTGCTCACCCGCGATTCGCTTCCCGGCCTCAGCGGCATCGAGACGATCCGCGAAACGCTGACCGTCGACCGCGGCGACGCCTCGCCCGGAGCGACCGACTTTATCGCGCTGCTTCCCCTGCCCGACACCGCGACGGCCGATGCGCTGCAGGGCACGGCCGGTGACGATATTTTCCTTGTCGACGACACCGGTGACCGGATCACCGAGACCGCCGACGCCGGGTTCGATCGGGTGGAGACGACGCTGGAGGGCTACACGCTCGCCGGTCATATCGAACAACTGATCCGCCGCGGCGCCGCCGATTTCATCGGCAATGGCAACGCGCTCGCCAACAGCCTGATCGGGGGCGCGGGCAACGACACTCTGGGCGGGCTCGACGGCAATGACGACATCGCCGGCAATTCGGGAGACGATTGGCTCGTCGGCAGTAATGGCGAGGACCTGCTTCAGGGCCAGTCGGGCGCCGACATGCTGCTCGGCGGCTGGCAATCCGACGCGCTTTTCGGCGGCACGGGCGCGGACCGGCTGATCGGCGACCAGGAATGGCTGAGCAGCCGGGGCGCCAACGACCGGCTCGACGGCGGCGACGATGCCGATCTGCTGATCGGCGATGCCACCAATATCTATGGCAGCGGCAGGGGAGGCAACGACCGGCTGACCGGCGGCGCGGGCAACGATATATTGATCGGCGACGGCGACGCGATGACGGACAGCGCCCGCGGCGGGGCCGACACGCTGGAGGGGGGCGACGGCAACGACTGGCTCTATGGCGACGGACGCGAGTCGGCCGCGACGGTGGCCGGCGGCGACGACAAGCTCTATGGCGGCGACGGTCCCGATCACCTGATAGGCGGCGGCGGCGACGATCTGCTGGCGGGCGGCGCGGGCGCCGACTGGTTCGTCTTCGCGCCGGGTTCGGGCGCCGACGAGATCAGCGACTTCGCCTCCGGAGCGGACCATATCGACCTCAGCGCCTTCGACATCGCCTATGAACAGCTCGGCTTCACGGCGAGCGCGGACGGCGTCCGCATCACGATGGGCGCGGACAGCATCTTCGTTCGCGGCGCGCAGGCGTTTTCGCCCGACGATTTCGTCTTCGGCTGACTCTCCCCCGCCCTTCGCGGGAGAGGGCTGTGCGGGTTCCCTCGGCCGAACGGTGCGATGCTCAGCCGAAGACGAAGTCCGCCTGATCGAGCGCAGTCACCCCGCGCACGAAGATCGTATCGGTGCCGCCAAGCTGGACCGTCACCCCCGCGCTGCCGACGGTAAAGCGCAGCGCCTCATAGGCGATGTCGAAGGCGCTGAGATCGATCCGGTCGGCCTCGGCGCCGCCGCGCGTGAAATCGGTGATCTCGTCGGCGCCCGAACCGGCGGCGAAGACGAATCGGTCACTCCCGCCGCCGCCGGTCAGCTTGTCATTGCCCCCGCGCGCTCCGACCGCCATGGTCATTGCGTCGCCGTACAGCACGTCGTCGCCGAGCCCGCCGATCAGCGTATCCACGCCGCCAACGCCGCTTGCCGTCATGCTCATCCCGTCGCCGACCAGCACGTCGTCGCCCTCGCCGCCATCGAGCGTATCCCGCGCCGCCAACGAAGAAATCCATTCGGTATCGCCGACCAGAAGGTCGTTGCCCGCGCCGCCATAGAGCCGGTCGGTCTGCTGCCCGCCGTACAGCGTATCGTCATCGTCGTCGCCGTAGAGCGCATCCTCGTTCTTGCCGCCATCGAGCCGGTCGACGCCCGCCCCGCCACGCAGCGTGTCGTTGCCGGCATCGCCGGAGAGTGCGTCGTCGCCTTCGCCGCCGGTCAGCACATTGGCCCCGGCGCTGCCGAGCAGCACATCCGCAAAGGCCGAACCCTCGGCATTTTCGATAGCGATCAGCCGGTCGCCGGTGGCATCGCCGCCGGTCGCGGTCTGGCTGCGCAGGTTGACCAGCACACCGCCGAGCGAGCCGGCATATTCGACGGTATCCGATCCCGCGCCGCCGTCGAGCAGATCGCCGCCCGCGCCGCCGCGCAGCACGTCCGCGCCGTCGCCCCCGGCCAGCTGATCCTCGCCGCCGCCGCCGACGACGAAATTGTCGAGCGCATTGCCGGTCATCGCCGCGCCGATCGTCCCGGTATAGACCAGCTCCTCGATATTGGCGCCGAGCGTGTAGCTGCGCGCCGCGGTCCGGATGCGGTCGCGGCCTTCGCCGGCCGCCTCGATCACCTGGTCGCCGGCCTCGTAAACGACATAGAGGTCGTTGCCGGCGCCGCCGCGCAGCACATCGTTGCCGCTGCCGCCGTCGAGCTGGTCGTCGCCCGCGCCGCCGACCAGCACATCGCCGCCGCCGCGGCCGTACAGCGTGTCGCCCGCCAGCGGGTCGTCGCTGCCGGTGATGCTGTCGGCATAGTTGGAACCGATCACGATCTCGATGCCGGCCAGCCGGTCACCTTCCGCCTCGCCGCCGTGATTGACGTTGGTGACCAGATTCACGGTGATCGCGGCGGATTTGGTATAATCGACCTGGTCGCGCCCGGCCCCGCCGTCGAGCAGGTCCGCGCCCGCGCCGCCCACCAGCTTGTCGTCGCCGTCGAGACCGTAGAGCGCGTCGTTCAGCGCCTTGCCATAGAGGCTGTTATCGAGCGCGTTACCGGTGCCGGAGAAGCCGCCGCTACCGACATAGCTCAGATCCTCGACCCCGTCGGCGAGTGTCAGCGAGGACAGGCTGGTGCGCGCGATGTCGATCCCGCCGCCGACCGCCTCGACCACCTGGTCGCCGGCGTCGTCGACGATATAGGAATCATTGCCCTCGCCGCCGATCATCACGTCCGCGCCCGCGCCGCCGTCGAGCGTGTCGTTGCCGCCGCCGCCCTCGATCCGGTTCGCATTCGCATCGCCCGTCAACGTGTCGGCGAAGGCGCTGCCCACCACCCCCTCGATTCCGGAAATGCTGTCACCCTGCGCGTCGCCGCCCGACAGGATATTGGTCGCGAGGTTGACCTTCACCCCCGCCGCGCTGCCCGAATAGACCAGGACGTCGAAACCGCCCGCGCCGTCCAGCCGGTCGCCCGCCGCGCCGCCGACCAGTATCTGGTCCGCCCCGTCGCCGATGATCGTATCGGCGAAGCCGGTGCCGATGAAATGCTCGACCCCGTCGAACCGGTCGCCCTCGGCATCGCCGCCGCCGCTCGCGCCGGTCTGGAGGTTGATCGAGACGGCGCTTGCATTGGCGCTATAGTCGACCGTGTCGATACCGGCGCCGCCGATCAGCATATCGGCGCCCGCCCCGCCCTCGAGCCGGTCGTCGCCGCCGCGCCCTTCGAGCCGGTCCGCTCCCGCGCCGCCATACAGCGCTTCGGCGCCATCCACGCCTGTCAGCGAATCGTCGAACGCCGAACCCACCAGCGCCTCGATGCTTACCAGCCGGTCGCCCGCCGCATCGCCGGTGCCGCCCTGTACCGACAAGGCAAGGTCGACTCGCACCGACGCGGCCGAACCCGAATAGTCGGCGGTGTCGAAGCCGTCGCGCCCGTCGAGCAAGTCCGCACCCCGGCCGCCGATCAGCAGGTTGTCGCCGGCGTCGCCGTTCAGCGCATCGTCGAACGCCGATCCGGTCAGGCCCTCGATCGCGGTCAGGCTGACCCCGCCCGAAACCGTGCCCGCCGCAAGGTCCGCCGTCACCATGTTCGCGCTGGCCGAAAAGTCGGCCACGTCGAACCCCGCTCCGCCGTCGAGCCGGTCCGCCCCGCCATCACCGGCCAGCCGGTCGTCGCCGGCACCGCCCGACAGGACATTGACCGCGCCGTCGCCGACCAACACGTCGTCAAACGCGCCGCCGACCAGATTCTCGATTCCCCCCAGCACGTCGCCCTCGGCATCGCCGCCGCTGCCGGTGCCGCCCAGCACCGCGGTCACCGCTGCATCGCTCGCCGAATAATCGGCGGTGTCAATTCCGGCGCCGCCGGTCAGCTGGTCCGCGCCTCCGCCGCCGGTCAATATATTGTCGAAACCGTCGCCGGTGAGCACATCGCCGAAACCCGAACCGATCAGTTGCTCGATCCCCTCGATCCGGTCGCCCTCGGCATCGCCGCCGCTTCCCGTGCCCGCGACAAGGTCGATGGTGACCGCCCCGCCGCTCGCCGAATAATCCGCGCGGTCGATCCCCGCGCCGCCGATCAGCGTATCGGCACCCGCCCCGCCGAGAAGCAGGTCGTCGCCGCCGCGCCCGTCGATGCGGTCGTCGCCCGCGCCGCCCTCGATCCAGTCCGCGCCGTCGCCCCCCGACAGCGTATCGGCAAAGCCCGACCCGCGCACCGCCTCGATGCTCTCCAGCCGGTCGCCCGCCGCCTCGCCGCCGCTCGCCGCGCCATTGGCGAGATCGACGACCACCGCCGCGGCGCTGCTGCCATAATCGACGCAATCGAACCCGGCGCCGCCGTCGAGCAGGTCCGCGCCCGCGCCGCCGTCGAGCATGTCGTCGCCCGATCCGCCCGAAAGCGCGTCGTCGCCCGCGCCGCCGAACAGCCGGTTCGCGCCCGCGTCGCCCGCAAGGACATCGGCAAAGGCCGATCCTTCGACCCCCTCGAACCCGTCGAACAGATCGCCTTCGGCATCGCCGCCACCGGCGGCGAGGCGCAACAGGTCGATCCGCACGCCCGCGGCGCTGCCCACATAGCTCAGCAGGTCGCTCCCCGCGCCGCCGACCATGATGTCGCGCCCGGCGCCGCCTTCGACGCGGTCGTCGCCCGAATCGCCGACCAGCATGTCGTCGCCCGCGCCGCCCGCGAGCAGATCATCGCCCGCCCCGCCGCTCAGCATGTCGCGCCCGGCGCCCCCCGCCAGCGCATCGGCGGCGGCAGTGCCCGCCAGCAGGTCGTCGCCCGCGGTCCCCGCCGTCACCGCGATACGCTCGCCGGTCAGCGTCAGCACCGATCCGGAGCCGCGCACCGACTGGGTCGTGCCGGATCCGGTGACGAATCCGAAATCCTCGACCGCCAGCTGGCCGTTCCGCTCGGCGAGGTTGAACAGGGTCGGCGAGCCCGGGTCGGAAAAAAACGCCCCGTCGATCGTCGCGCTCGCACCTTCGGCCAGCCAGATATGCTCGCGGTTGCCGCCCGCCAGCGGCGCGCCCGCGTCGAGGCTGACGATATTGCTCAGCACAGCGCCCGTGCCCCACAGCCGGATATTGCGGCCGTTGCCCGAAACGATCGCGCCGTCGATCACGATATTGTCGCTCTTGAGGTCGAGCCCGCCGTCGCTGTTGCCCGTGGCGATCACGTCGCGCAGCGTGATGTCATAGGTGCCGCGCTCGGTCGCAAACCCATCGCCGTTGCGATAGTCGTTCACCGTGTCGAGCGCGTTGCGCATCGCGACGCGATCGATCGTCACATCGTGCACGGTGTCGGTGAGATGCACGCCGATCGCGAAATTGTCGCCGTCCTGAAACCGGCTGTCGCCGCGCACATCCTCGATCAGAATGTCATTGCTGTTGTACTGGATGCGGATCGCGCCCTTGGAATAGCCGTTCACGGCGACGTCGCGGATCGTGAGGCCGGTGATCGTCGCGCTGGCGTTGGCGCCCGAGACCATATTGTCGAAGAAGCGGGCGACGTTCGTCGCCTCGACATGCTCGATCGCCAGGTTGCCGACGTCCGCGCCGACGCGAAAGGCCGTGCCGACATTCTGGAAAGCCAGATCGCTGAAGCGCAGATTGTCCGCGCCGTCGAGCAGCCGGAATATCTCCTCGCCCGGCGGCATGGCCGGGTCGAAGGGCTCGCTCCGCGTGCCGGTGATCGTCGCCGCCATCGCATTGCCCGCGCTGTCGACGCCGCGGACCGTCACCGGCGCGCTCGCCGTCCCGCCCGCGACGATCGCCAGCGCGCCGGCCGGCGCGGTATAAGCGCCCTGGTCGGCGAGCAGCAGCACCTCGCCGCCCGGCCCGGCCGCCGCGATCAGTTGCGGCAGATCCTCCAGCGTCGCGGCGTTCGCCGCGCTGGAGCCGTCGCCCGAGCCGCTGCCGGTGGGAGAGATGTAGAGGGTCGGCATGGCAGGGCTCCCGTCACAAGCTTGAAAAGCGACCCCCCGCAATCGCGAGCAGACAGCCCGCGACGGCATCCGGGTCAACCATATGCTGCGCCTGCGAAAGGCGAATCGCCCCTTTGCTCCGACGACCGGAGGCTCGGCGCCTTCGCTCGCCGGGATTTGGCCGCTACCAAGGACCGTGCCGGACGATTCAGCTTGCCGCACCCCGCAGATTATCACCGCCTCAAGAATCCGATCGGAGACCCACCGTGCAGCAGGACCTGTCCCCCGGGACGTCGCAGCCGCCCGCGGACAACGGGCTCGCCGCCTTCGCGCTGATCCTCGCCATGCACCGCATCGCCGCCGACCCCGTCGAGCTGCGCCACGATCTGGGTCATGCCAACCCCGTCACCGAATCCGACCTGTTACGCCTGGCAAAGCGCATCGAAGGCGTCCGCGCCCGCGCCACCACCGGCGATTTCGAGCGATTGCAGCGCCTTCCCATGCCGGTGCTGGCCGGCGGGCCCGAGGGCTGGTTCGTGATCGGCCGCGTCGGCGAGGACGCCGTGGCCGTCCAGCGCCCCGGCGCCGAGATCGAGCGCTGGGATCGCAGCGCGCTGGAAGCCCGCTGGTCGGGCGCCTTGCTCCTCGTCGCGACGCGCGATGCCGCGCAGGTCGCCGCGCCCGCCTTCGACATGACCTGGTTCGTCCCCCAGATCGTCAAATATCGAAAGCTGATCGGCGAGGTGCTGCTGATCACCCTCGCGCTCAACCTGCTCGGGCTCGCGGCGCCGCTCTTCTTCCAGAACGTCGTCGACAAGGTGCTCGCCCACAACAGCCTCGCCACCCTCCAGGTGCTCAGCATCGGTCTGGTGATCGTCTCGCTCTGGGAAGTCGCCTTCGGCTGGCTGCGCACCCGGCTCTATTCGGAGACCAGCCAGAAACTCGACGTCGAACTGGGCAGCCGCCTCTTCCGCCACCTGCTCCGCCTGCCGCTCGCCTATTTCGAGAATCGCCGCGTCGGCGACACCGTCACCCGCGTCCGCGAGCTGGAAACGGTGCGCGAGTTCATGACCAATGCCTCGCTCACCGTCCTGATCGATCCGCTGTTCACGATCGTCTTCCTCGTCGCGATGTGGCTCTATTCGCCGCTCCTCTTTGTCATCGTCGCGCTGACGCTCCCCGCCTATGTGATCGTGTCGCTGCTCGTCACCGGGCCGCTGCGCCGCCGGCTCGACGAAAAATTCGCGCGCGGCGCCGCGAACAACGCGCTGCTCGTCGAAAGCGTCTCGGGCATGCAGACCCTCAAGGCCGCCGCGGTCGAGCCGCAATGGCAGGAGCGCTGGGAACGCCAGCTCGCCGCCTACAGCGCCGCCAACCAGCGCGTGATCAACCTCGGCAATTCGGGCAGCCAGGCGGTCCAGCTCATCTCGAAACTCAGCCTCGCCGCGATCCTGTTTTTCGGCGCGCAACAGGTGATCGCGGGCGCACTGACGATCGGCGGGCTGGTCGCGTTCAACATGTTCGCGCAGCGCGTCTCGGGCCCGGTCATCCGCATGGCGCAGCTCTGGCAGGACTTCCAGCAGGTCCGCCTCTCGATCGCGCGGATGGGCGACATCCTCAACACCGGCGGCGAGCCCGGTGCCGGATCGCGGACCGCACTGCCCGCGCTCGCCGGCCATATCCGTTTCGAAAATGTCCGTTTCCGCTATGCCGCCGACGGTCCCTGGACGCTCGACGACATCGACATCGACCTGCCCGCCGGCGCCAAGCTCGGCATTGCCGGCGCCTCGGGCTCGGGCAAATCGACGCTCACCAAATTGCTCCAGCGCCTCTATCTGCCCGCCAGCGGCCGGGTGCTTGTCGACGGCGCCGACATCGCCCAGATCGACCCCGCCTGGCTGCGCCGCCAGATCGGCGTGGTGCTGCAGGAGAATATCCTGTTCAACCGCTCGATCCGCGAGAATATCGCGCTCGCCGATCCCGCGATGCCGATCGAGCGGGTGATGACCGCCGCGCGGCTCGCGGGCGCGCATGATTTCATCCTCGCGCTCCCGCACGGATATGACACGATCGTCGAAGAGCGCGGCGTCAACTTCTCGGGCGGCCAGCGCCAGCGCCTCGCCATCGCTCGCGCGCTGATCACCAATCCGCGCATCCTGATCCTCGACGAGGCGACCTCCGCGCTCGATGCCGAGAGCGAGGAGATCGTCCAGCGCAATCTGAAGGCGATCGCCGCGGGCCGCACCGTGCTGATCATCGCGCACCGCCTTTCGGCGATCCGCCAGTGCGACCGCATCCTGACGCTCGACAAGGGGCGCATCGTCGAGAGCGGCACGCACGACGAGCTGCTCCGCCTCGGCGGGCGCTATGCGGCGCTCCATCACCGCCAGATCGGCGTCCAGGCGGGGGGGGCGGCATGAACGCGACCCCCCGCCACTGGACCGCCGTCCGCGACGCGCTCGACAATGAACGCGTGCGCTCGCGCGCGGTTCTGCGCACCGAAGAGACCGACTTCCTTCCCGCCGCGCTGGAGGTGGTCGAGCGCCCGGTGTCGCCGACCGCGCGGGTCACCGCCTGGCTCTTGCTCGGGCTGCTGGCGGCCGCGCTGCTCTGGCTCGTGCTGGGCCGGGTCGACGTCGTCGCCTCGGCGCCGGGCAAGCTGGTTCCCGCCGACGACGTCAAGCTGATCCAGCCCGGCGCGGCGGGGATCGTCCACGCGATATTGGTCCGCGACGGGCAGACGGTGCGCGCGGGCCAGCCGCTGGTCGAACTCGATCCCACCGTCTCCGATGCCGACGCGGCGCAAGCCCGCAAGGCGCTCGAGACCGCCGAACTCGACGCCGCGCGGCTTCGCGCCATCCTCTCCGCGCTCGACGGCCGGGGCCTGCGCTTCACGCCGCCCGCCGGAACCTCCTCCGAGGTCGCCGACACCCAGGTCGCGCTCGCCCGCGCCCAGCTCGCCGAGATCCGGGCGGGCAGCCAGACGCGCGCCGCCGACACCCGGGCCGCGCGCGCGAGCCGGGCCGAAGCGCAGATTCAGGCGGACAAGCTCGACGAAACCCTCCCCCTGCTCGACGAGCAGATCGCCGCCAACGAGAAGCTGCTGGAGAAGGGCTATGTCTCGAAGCTGCGCGTGATAGAGATGCGCCGTCAGCGCATCGCCGCGGCGCGCGACCGCGACGCCGCCCTCGCCACCGCCCGCAAGGCCGACGCGCAGATCGCCGCGGCGGGCGGCAGTTTCAGCCAGTCCGCCGCAGAGGCCCGCGCCCGTATCCTCGCCGACCTTGCGAGGGCCGAAAGCGACGCACGGCTGCGCAAGGAGGAGCTGACCAAGGCGGCGAAACGCAGCAGCCTCCAGCGGCTGGTCAGCCCGGTCGACGGCACGGTCACGCAGCTGGCGGTCCACACCGTCGGCGGCGTCGTCGAAGCGGCCAAACCGATCATGGTGATCGTGCCCGCGCGCGGGAAGCTGATCGCCGAGGTGACGATCGCCAACAAGGATGTCGGCTTCATCGCCGCCGGCCAGCCCGTCGCGCTCAAGGTAGAGGCCTTTCCCTTCACGCGCTACGGCGCGGTACCGGGCAAGCTCGAGCATATCAGCTCGGACGCGGTACAGGACGAAAAGCGCGGACTGATCTACACGGCGCGGGTGACGCTGGACCGCGCGACGATCGTGCGCGATGGCAGGGCGATTCCTCTCACCCCCGGCATGGCGGTTACCGCCGACATCCGCACCGGCCGACGCTCGCTCGCCTCCTATCTGCTGAGCCCGATCGACGAGATCCGCACGACGGCGGCGCGCGAGCGATAGCGCCCCGGAAGTCGGGTAACGCGCGCGGCGGCAACGCCAATCTTGACGGCGAAGCGATTGGAACGATTGGAATCGGGATGGTTTCACCTGTATAGACGGGTGATGGATCTTATGCCTCGACGAAGCTCGAACAACACCAGGCGGTCTTCCGGCCGCGCTTCCCCGGACACCCCTCCGCGCTACGCGGCGATCAAGCAAAGCATCCATGATGCCATCCGCGACGGGCGCTTGAAACCGGGCGACCGCGTGCCGTCGGAGGCCGATCTGGTCGGACAGTTCGACGTTTCGCGCATGACGGCAAACCGCGCGCTCCGCGAGTTGCAGGCCGCGGGCATCATTGTCCGCCGCGCCGGCAGCGGCTCGTTCATCGCCGAACCGAAGCCGATCGGACATATGATCGAAATCCGGAACATCGCCGAGGAAATCCGCGGGCGCGGCCATGACTACCGCGCAAGGGTCATCCAGAATATCGAGGAAAAGGCGGGCGCCGAAACCGCCGTGTTGCTGGAGGTGCCGGTGGGCACGAAAATCTTCCACTCGATCATCGTCCACCACGAAGCCGAGTTCCCGATTCAGCTCGAGGAACGCTTCGTCCTCGCCTCGGTGGCGCCCGACTACGGCCGGATCGATTTTACGCAGATGACGCCGAACGAGTATCTGACGCGCACCGCGCCGCTCGAACGGGTCGAGCACCGCGTTTGCGCGACGATGCCCGACGCGCGCACCCGCGGCATGCTCGGCCTCGACGAGAATGAGCCGGTCCTGCGAATGACCCGGCGAACCTGGAGCCGCGGGCGGCTGGTGTCGCACGCCTGGCTTTCCCATCCCGGCACGCGTTTCGAGCTTTCGGCCGCCTTCTCGGTCGACGACTGACGCGTCAGGACGTGCTGCGCGTCACCACGGGCTTGCGGCGGCGGCGAAGCCAGCGAAAATCGGCGCGGCTGAAGCTTTTGAACAGCAGGTAAAAGCCCGTCCCCGACAGCCAGAGCGCGCCGAAGCCGACGAGGATGATCAGCGGGTGGTTAAAGCTCTTGCGGTTCAGATAGTCCATATTGTGGAGCATCCAGAAGAAGTCCCAGGTGCGCCAGGTGTCGCCGCGCATCACGAGGAAGCGCGCGGTATCGAGCGTGACATAAGCGCTGCTGTTTTCGGCATCGGCGAAATCGACACGCCACATCGCGCCTTCATGGTCGCGCGATTCGAGATTGGGCTTGGCGATCGCGCTCACCTTGCGGACCGGCGCCTCGTTCATCATCATCGCGACCGCGCGCGCCATGTCCTGATCGACGCGGATATCCTCGCCCGTCGTCGCATCGACAAGGCGGGTGCCCTTCGCGCTCTCGACCTCATAGACCGGCCGCGCGCCGAGATCGCGCAGCACCACTCCCGTCACCGGCTCGCCGTCGGGCAAGGCGGCGACATCATAATATTCGCCCGGCGGCAAGGGGTGCGAATGCGACATGCCGCCGCCGTGGCCGCCGACCTTGTCCTTGTCGAGCAGCGCCATCACCGAACCGCTGAGCGCCCAGAGGAGGAATTGAAGGCCGAGGATCAGCCCGACCCATTTGTGGATGCGCCGGAACAGCAGCGGCGACAGGCGAAGCTTTTTCATGCCTTTTTCCTCTTGCGGCGCGGGAAGGACCAGATCAGCAGCCAGGCGCCGGTCGCCGCCATGGCAAAGGTGCTCCAGGTCGCGACGCGAAGCAGCGGATTGTTGACGTCGGTGCGCTCGTCATAATCCATGATGTGCAGCATCCACGCGAAGTCAAAGACACGCCACAGCGCGTGGCGGCGCGAGATGAGCTCGCCCGTCGCCGGCGACAGATAGAGCGTCGGCCGGTTCCAGCCTTCGAAAACGACCTGCCAATAGGGTAGCTTGCGCGCCTGCATTTCCTGGGGCGCCTCGGTCAGCAGCCGAACCGAAACGATCTTGCCGTCGCCCGTATAGATGCGCCGCGCCTGTTCGCGCACCTGCGTCTCGGTCAGCGCGGGCAGCGGCGCTCCGGTGCGCGCATCGAACAGGCGCGCGCCGTCGGGCGTCTCGGCGCGCCAGACCGGCCGGCCGGAAAACCGCTGGAGGCGCATTTCCGAGACGCCCGGCGCCGCCGCGACGATCTTCGACGGCGCGGCAAGCCCGTCGAGGTCGAACGGCTGGGCAACCGGCGCGCGCACCAGATCGTCGCCGTGGATGATGTCGATATGCACCGCCACCATGTAAAAGCCGGTCAGCGTCCAGAGCAAAGCCTGGACCCCGACCACGAGGGCCAGCCATTTATGCGTCCGGCGAACGACCAGCGGCCAACGAATTGCCATGCTCCCCTGCCCCTTTAAAAGGCGGTACGGAAGCCGACATAGAAGCGCCGGCCGAGCAGATCATAGGTCATCGTGTCGGTGTTCGCATCGGTGAAGCTCTGGATATAGGGCGCCTTGCGATCGAACAAATTGTCGACGCCGAGCTGGAAACGCGTCTTCTCGTCGATCTCGTAGGCGAGCTGGAGATTGTGATAGAAGACATTCGGGGTGCGATAGCCGATCTCGCCGGGCGCGGCGTTGAAATCGGTCGCCTTGCCGATCCACTGCGTCGACCAGGTCGCGCTGACCCCGTCCTTCTCGGCCGTCAGCACGCCATAACCGCGCCACTTCGCATAGCCGCCGTTGCCGCCGCCGATGAAACCGTCGAAATCGATCGGGGCGCCGCCGGGGAAGGGCAGCACGACATATTTGTTGAGGTAGGTCAGGTTGACGTCGAGCGAGAGGTTCACGCTGCCGATGCCACCGGCATAGACGAGCCCCAGATCGAGCCCGTTCATTTCCTCGCGGCCGGTGTTGATCGGCTGCGCGGAGAGGAAGGTCACTTCGCCGGTCAGCGTGCTGCGCGTGAAATCGTCGCAGAAGGGATGCGACAGATTCTGGCTCGCGTAACAGATCGACAATTTGGTCGAGCCGGGAATCGCGCGGATCGCGTCCTTGATCTTGATGTCGAACCAGTCGGCGGTCAGCGACAGGCCGGGCACGATGCTCTTGGGCGAGATGACCGTCCCGACGGTCCAGGTCGTCGAGCTTTCGGGCTTCAGATTCTCGTTGCCGCCGACCGTCGTCAGGATCGTCGTGCCGAGCTGGACGTAATTGGCGGGCACCCCCGAGGCCTGGCAATTGGCGATCAGCGTCGCATCGCCGCTGGTCGAATAGCGCGAGCAGGGATCGGTCGTCGTCAGATTGCCTTCCGAAACGCCGCCGTAAAGTTCGGGCACGTTCGGGATGCGGAAGCCCGTGCCATAGGTGCCGCGCAGGCGGAAGCTGTCGCTGATCATCCAGTCGAGGCTCGCCTTGTAGTTCCAGTCGCTGCCGAACAGGTCATAATCGGAAAACCGCACCGCACCGCCCGCGGTCAGCGCTTCGAAAAAGGGCGTGTCGGCGAGGATCGGGACCGACAGCTCGAGATAGGCCTCCTTCGCCGTGGTCGAACCCGAGATCGGATCCTGCTGGTTGGTGTTGGCGATGCCGAGCACGGTCAGGGGATCGGGGTCGCGCCAGCCCTTTTCCTTGCGGTAGACAAGCCCGGTCGCGAACGACACCGGGCCGGCGGGCAGGTTGAACAGGTTGCCGTTCAAATCGGCGGTGACCGTCGCCAGCTCGTTGCCGCCGCGATCGCGCGAGGTGAAGAGGATATAGTCGAGAACCTCGGGCGTCAGATCGCCGAAGCCCAGATAATCGGCACACGGGATCGAGGCGCCCGCCGCCAGGCTGCACTTGCTCGTGTCGAGCGTATTGGCGACGCGCTCGAGATTGGCGATATTGGTCGAGCCGTCGACCGCCGTGTTGCGCCCGAACGCGCCCGCGACTTCCCACGCCCAATCGTTCGACAATTTCCCGCGCAGCCCGAACGTGCCCTGCCAGGTGTCGGTTTCCTGAAAAAACTGGCGCGGCCCCGGTTCGGCGAGGCGGCGCTGGATGAGCACGATATTCTCGCCCGTCGGGTTGGTGGGGTTGCTCGCGGCGATCGACAGGTTGCGCAGCGTTCCCGGGGTCGCGATCTGGTTCGACTTGCGGAAGGTATAGAGGAACTCGCCGAACGCCTCGATATTGTCGCTGAGGTCATAGTCGGCGAAGAAGGCCGTGCTGACGCGCTCGACCGGGCTCACCGCGTTGAGGAACGGGTTCGAATTGAAATTATGCTTGGCGGGGCTGTAGGGCTCGAAGAAATCGCCGTCGCCGCCGGGCTGCTGGTTGAAATTGATCTGCTGCCCGTTCGGGAGCACGGCGCGCCCGCCGATCGTCGAGGCGCTGTTGACGCAGCTCAGCGCGCCCGGGGTCGTTTCGGCAAGCGAACAGGGCGCGCGCGTCGCCATGTTGACCGCCCGCGTCTTTTGATAGGTGACCGCGGCCATGAAGCCGCCGCGATCACCCCGGACGCCCCACAGGAGATCGGCGGTAAAGTCGGACCCGTCGCCCCTTTCGGTGATGCCCTGGCGCACGCTCAGGCCCAGACCTTCATAGTCGGTGCGGGTCACGAGGTTGACCACGCCCGCCATCGCGTCGGCGCCGTAGATCGCCGAGGCGCCGTCCTTGAGCACGTCGGTGCGCGCGAGCGCCGCGACCGGGATCATGTTGAGGTCGGGCGAGGAGTTCGCCCCGGTGCCGCCCGCGACGAGGCGGCGGCCGTTCAGCAGCACCAGCGTGCGCTTGATGCCGAGGCCGCGAAGGTTGACCTGCGCCGTGCCATAACCGTTGTTCGCCCAATAGGCCGAGGTCTGGTTGCCCGCGAAGCCCGCGTTGGCGGGCAACCGCTGCAACACGGTTTCGATATTCACGAGGCCGGTATTCTCGATCTGTTCGGCCGAGACGACGGTCGCGGGCCCGACGCCCGCAAGGTCCTGCCGCCGGATGCGCGACCCGGTGACGACGATGTCGTCGGGGCTCGCCGCGCTTTCGGCGCCGCCGTCGGCCGGCGCTTCGGCCTGCGCGAAGGCGGGCGTGGAAAGGCCGGCGGCGAGCGCGGCGCTGGCGAGCAAAACTGTCCTGATCGTCATGGCAAACCCCCATCTGGTTTTGTGCATGGCGGCAGAAAGCATCAATTGTATATACAGGTCAACGGAAATTTCGTTTTTATTTCAATATCTTATTGACGCTTTCGCAGGACGCATTGCCAGTCGATATACGCAGGCGAAAGCCCCACCCCTCAAAGTCGCACGATTTTTTTGCCCGCACGGGAAATCGGCGCAATTAAATTACGCGAGCTTGTCGGGAAGGGGGCGATGCAGCACGCAAGCGCCGGGGCGCCCGCAGGCGGAAACCCCCGAGTCGCGGCGGCGAACCGGCTTGTCGATTGGCTTGTCCGGAGCGTGCCCCGGGGGAGGCGCTCAGGGTCGGGACCCTGGGGTCCTGACCCTAGGGTCAGGACCCATTAATTCCGCGATCGAGGCGTCGAAATGGCGAAGATATCGGGCTTGGGCGGGCGCAGCGGGTAGCATCGCTACCCGTAAGCCCGCGCGAACCTGAGATCGAAGCCATTTCGACGTCCCTTCGGGATTTGACCGATTTTGCCCATGGCTTCGTCGAAAAGCCTTGAAATATATTCATATTCCTCCGCCTTTCCTTCTCGCCCTGAGCAAAATCGCTTCAAACCTCGAACGTGGAATTAATGGGTCCTGACCCTAGAACCAGGCGCGCACCCCCATGACAAGCGCGACACTGCTGGGATCCTCGCCCGCCGCGCGCGCGAAGCGGGCGGTGTCGCCGAACTGGCGCGTCCATTCGACGCCGATATAGGGCGCGAATTCGCGGACGATCTCATAGCGCAGGCGGAGGCCCAGCTCGACGTCCGACAGGCCCGATCCGATGCCGTTCGCGGGCACGTCCTGCAGCGCGAAATTCGCTTCGACGGCGGGCTGGAGCACCAGCCGCTGCGTGATGCGCTGGTCATATTCGCCCTCGATCCGGGCAAGAAGGTCGCCCTTGTCCGACAGGAAAAGCGCGCCGCCCACCTCGAACCAATAGGGGGCGAGCCCTTCGATCGCGACGGTGGCATAGCTCCGGTCGGGACCGGGGCCGAAATCATGGCGGACACCGGCCTGCGCATTGAAATAGGGGCCGATGGCGCGGCTGTAGAGCAATTGCGCCTCGCCCTCCTCCAGCCCTTCGCCGATCGCGCTTTCGCCTTCGCTCTTGATCGTCAGCCGGTCGATGTCGCCGCCGTACCAGGCCTCTCCCTCCCAGCTGAAGCCGTCACGGCCCTTGCGCGCCTGATATTCGAGGTCGGCGGTGACGAAGCCGAAGGTCTGACCGCCGTTCTCCCTCATCATCTCGTGCCGCGAATGATCCATCGCGGCCTTGGAAAAGACGCGGTCGGCATACCAGTCGTCCGGCGGCGGCGGCGCTGGCGCGTCGCCCGGCGGCAGGTCGGTGCCCGTCGCACCGCCGGGGGACTGCGGCGGCGGTGCGACGTCGGGCGTGCAATGCCCCATGGCGGCATGTTCGGGCGGACAGGCGGGATCGCCCGCCGCGGCTTGCGCGGCCGGCGCCATCGCATGGCCGGCATGGGGATCGGCTTCGGCCGGGGCAGGCCCGGCTGGCTCGGCATGGTCGCCGTGCGCGCCATGATCGGGGTCGTCGTCGGCCATGGTGCAATGGCCCATCGCCGCATGTTCGGCGGTGCAGCCGCCGTTCATGCCCTGCTTCTCTGCTTCGGGCGCCGGAGCTTCCTGCATGGACGGTTGCGGCGCACCATGCCCCGCATGGGGGTCCGACTGCGCGACGGCGGGACCGGCGAGCGCGAGGGCCGACAGGCCGGCGAGCAGCATCGACGCGCGCCTCATGCCGCCTCTCCCTTCGGGCGGACGCTGACGACGCGCATCATGCCGGCGTGCATGTGATAGAGAAGATGGCAGTGGAACGCCCAGTCGCCGAGCGCGTCGGCGGTAAAGTCGAATGTCGCGATTCCGCCCGGCTGGACGATCACCGTATGCTTGCGCGGCGCGTGATCGCCCTTGCCCGTCACCAGTTCAAAGAAATGGCCGTGCAGGTGGATGGGGTGGCTCATCATCGAATCGTTGATCAGGTTCACGCGCACCCGCTCGCCCTCGATAAAGGGGATGGGTTCGTGATGGTCGGACATCTTCACGCCGTCGAACGACCACATGAAGCGTTCCATATTGCCGGTCAGGTGGATGTCGAGCGCGCGTCCGGGCGCGCGCACGTCGGGATTGCGGTCGAGCGCGGCGAGGTGATGATAGGTCAGCACCTCGTGCCCCACATCCTCCAGCCCCTGCCCAGGTTCGGCCATCCGGTCGACCGGCATCGGCGAAATCGACTGGACGCTGGGGTCGCGCTTGACCTGCGGCGCGACGCTGAAATCGCGCATGCTGTGCTCCATGCCGCCCGCGCCATGCCCCATTGCGGCATGATCGGTGGCGGGCGCGGCGCCGGCGGGGGTGCAGTGCCCCATCGCGGCATGTTCGGGTGCGCAGGTCGCGTCGCCGCCGCCCGGCATGTCGCCCATCCCCCCCATCCCCATGTCCTTCATCGTCGCGAGCGGGCGCGGGCGCAGCGCCGGAACCGGCGCGGCCATGCCCGCACGCGGCGCGAGCGTCGCGCGCGCCATGCCCGACCGGTCGTTCGCTTCGGCGACGAATGTATAGGCGCGGTCCTCGGCCGGGGTGACGACGACGTCATAGGTTTCGGCCACGCCGATCTGGAATTCGTCGATCGCGACCGGCCGGACGTTGAGCCCGTCGGCCTGCACGACGGTCATACGGAGCCCCGGAATGCGGACGTTGAAGATCGACATCGCCGACGCATTGATAATGCGCAGCCGCACGCGCTCGCCGGGCGCGAACAACGCGGTCCAGTTGTCGCGCGGTCCATGGCCGTTGACGAGGAAAGTGTATGTCGAACCGTTGACGTCGGCGATGTCGGTCGGATCCATCCGCATCCGGCCCCATTCGACGCGGTCCTTGAGCGTCTGGTCCTTGCCGGCGAGCAGCCCCGACAGCGTCTGGCGCTGCATGTTGAAATGCCCCGGATTGACCTTCATCTTGCGAAAGATTTCTTCGGGCGCGAGCTGGCTGTGGTCGGACAGCACGATCACATGTTCGCGGTCATAGGCGACCGGATCGGCATCCTTCGGATCGATCACGATCGGACCATAATGGCCAAGCTGTTCCTGCAGCCCCGAATGGCTGTGATACCAATAGGTGCCCGACTGGACGACGGGAAACTCGTAGACGAAGCGCTTGCCCGGCTTGATCCCGGGAAAGCTGACCCCCGGCACCCCGTCCATGTGAAAGGGCAGGATCAGCCCGTGCCAGTGGATCGAACTGTCCTCGTCCAGATCGTTGACAACCGTCAGGCGCGCCTGTTGCCCCTCCTTCAGCCGGACCAGCGGCGCGGGAACGGTGCCGTTGATCCCGATCGCCCGGCTGAGCTTGCCGTCGATGCGCATCGTCTGGCGCGCGATGCGCAGCGTGATGTCGTTGCCCGACACGGTCGGAAGGGGCGCGGCGATACCGGCCGAAACCGGCTGCGCCCAGGCAGGGAACCAAGCGGCCAGCGCGGCCGTCGCCCCTCCCCCCGCTGCCGCACCGATGAAACGCCGCCGATCGATTGTCATATCCGCCTTCTCATTTTTCCAAATGCTTCGAACCCCATACGCGCCGCGGCGGCGCGCCCCTCACCTCCCCGCCGTCCCCAATATCGCGCGGAGTTTGGCGCGCGCGCGATAGAGCCTCGTTTCGACGGTCTTTTCGCTGACGTTCAGCAGTTCGGCCGTCTCGGCCTGGCTATATTCCTCGACTCCGCGCAGCACGACCACCTCGCGCAGATTGGCCGGCAGGTCCGCGATCGCGAGCTGCACCCGCGCCAGTTCGGCGCGGTCGGCCGCATCGACGTCGAGCGGCGGGCTGTCGCCGGCGACGTCATAAGCGCTTTCGAGCGGCAACGCGCGCGTGAAGAAGGCGCGGACCGCGCGGCGACGGCCCCAGTCGCGGCATTTGTTGAGCGCAATGCGCGAAATCCATGTGCGAAAGGGCCGCTCGCCATCATAACGGGCGAGCGCGGCGAACCCCGCGACAAAGGCCTCCTGCGTCAGGTCCATCGCCTCGCCCTCGTCGCCGACATGACCCCGGATCAAGCGGAAGACCGGCGCCTTGTAGCGCACCAGAAATTCGCGATAGGCGTCCTGCCGCCCCGACAGGGCGAGCGCCGCGAGGTCGCGGTCGGGGCATTGCGACAGGTCGGGCGTCACCTCGCATCGGCGGTCAGCGCCTTGACCACAACCTTGTCGAACATCGCCGCCTGTTCGCGGTCGAGAACCGCGCGCATCGCAAAAAGATGCTGCAATGTTTCCTTCTGAAGTTCGCCCATCACTTCATGCGTCTCGTCGATCGCCTTGGTGACCCGCGGGCCATAGCCGTGCTCGGCCTCGATCGCCTGCGCGAGCCGGATATTGGCGGCGCGCATCTCGAGCTCGAGCGCGGTGCGGCGCGCGGCGAATTTCGCCTCGATCGCGTGGATGCGCTTTTCCTGGTCCGCCGACAGCGTCAGTTCGCGGTGCAGCAGCGCGTGCAATTCGGTCTCGTCCTGCTTCGGCGCGTCGACGAGCAGGCGGCCGAGGAAGACGCCCGCGATCGCGGCGAGAAAAGCGATGAGCCCGACGATCGCGAGCCGGCGTGCAGACGTCATCAGCGCGCGTCCAATATCGTCGACGGCGCGAGCGGGCTCGCGGGAATCAGCGGCATCAGCGGCTTTGCCTCGACCGCGGTCGGCACGAAAATGCTGCCCCCGACCATTCCGCCGCCGAGCGATACCAGCGCGGCGACCGCCATCAGCCGGCGCGTCGCTGCGGCTTCGCGTTTCCGGACGGCGAGCGCGGCGAGGACGCGGTCGTCGAGCGCGTCGAGCGCCGACGGCATTGCGGCCGCGTGCAGTTTCCGAAATTCGTCGTCCATCACCGTTGCTCCGGTCCTTTCATCGGGATCATACGCAGCGGCGCGCATCACCCCTCATCCTATCCCGTTCGGGCCGCGACCTTTTCGTACGAGGGACGGCGCCCTGCGATGCGTATTAGCAGCACAGACATGCTGTTGGAGCTTTTTATGCACAAATTCCCTCTCTCCCCTCTCGCGCTTTTCGCCGCGGCCGCGCTGGCGCTGTCGCCCGCCGCGGCGCTGGCGCATGCCAAGCTGGTCGCATCGACCCCCGCCGCCAACGCCAAGGTCGCGAAAGTGACGTCGGTGCAGCTCAAATTCAGCGAAAAGCTGATCGCATCGACGGTGCGCGCCGAACTGGTGATGACCGCGATGCCGGGGATGACCGACCCCCCGCCGATGAAGATCGCGATCGGATCCGCGATGGGCAAGGACGGCAAGTCGATGACGCTCACCCCGAAACGCGCGCTCGTCCCCGGCACCTACAAGGTCAAATGGTCGGCGGCGGGCGCCGATACGCACCGCATGGGCAGCGAGTTCAGCTTCACGGTAAAATAGGGCGGTGGCCGACCCTGTTCTGATCGGCATCAGGTTCGCACTTTACGCGGACCTGATGCTGGTTGCCGGTCTTGCCGCATTCCCGCTCTATGCGCTGACATCAAGCGAACGTCTCGAACCACGGACCGCGATGGCCGCGATCTGGCGTGCGGAGCGATGGCTGTGCGCCGCCGGGCTGCTTCTCTCCACCCTCGGAATGGCCGTGCTCGCGGCTTCGATGCAGGGCGTGGGGCTCCTCTCGCTGGAGCTTCGGCCTTTGCTGGATCTGGTGCGCGAGACCGATGTCGGGATGGCCTGGCTCTGCCGGAGCGCCGCGCTCCTGCTCGCGCTCGCCGTCGCGCTCCGGATGACGCGCTGGCCGACGGCCGCGGCCGCGGCGCTCGCGACCGCCGGCTCGGTGGCCACCGCGACGCTCGTCTGGTCCGGGCACGCGGGCGCGACCGGGGGCGCCGCAGGCACCGTGCACCGGATCAGCGACATCCTGCACCTGATCGCGGCCGCGGTGTGGCTCGGCGCGATCGGGGCCTTCCTTCTCCTGATCGCGCCGCACCGCCTTCGCGAACGGCCGGACGGGCTCCGGATCGCGCTGCGGAGTCTCGACCGGTTTTCGCGCGTCGGAACGATATGCGTCCTCGTCGTCGCCGCGACCGGCCTCATCAACGGCCAGATGATCGTCGGCGTCCAGAATCTCGGCCGGTCGCTCGGGTCGGCCTATGGGCAGTTGCTCCTTGCCAAGCTCGCGCTGTTCGCGCTGATGCTCGCGCTCGCGGGCGCCAATCGCTGGCGGCTGACGCCGGCGCTCGCGACCGCCGCGACCGCCGCAGATGCCAACCCCGAAGCCGTGCTTTCGGCCCTGCGCAGGAGCCTGATCGTCGAAGCGTCGGCGGCGCTCGCCATCCTCGCGCTGGTTGCCTGGTTCGGCACGCTCGAACCCTTCGCCGCGCCGCCGGCATAAGATATTCTGCGCGAAAGCGTGCGCACCGTATCGTAAAGACAGGGCAAAATTGTCCCGACAATCGTCGAAGGATGTTGGCGCGCCCGGCAGGATTCGAACCTGCGGCCACCCGCTTAGAAGGCGGGTGCTCTATCCAGCTGAGCTACGGGCGCGCGGCACGGCTGTGCGGCGCCGCGAATAGCGCGGTTTGCGTCCGCCGCAAAGCAGGTTAAGCAGCGGCCGATGACCGATTCCGTCGCGCCCCCCGCCGAACCCGCGCATGTCAGCGCCGGAAGCATCCGGCATTTTCGCTATTACGACCTCGTCATGGCCGCGTTCGTCGCGGTGCTGCTGCTCTCGAACATCATCGGCGCGTCGAAACTGTCGATGGTTGGCGGGCTGACCTTCGGCGCGGGCATCCTCTTCTTTCCGATCAGCTATGTCATTGGCGACGTGCTGACCGAGGTTTATGGCTATGCGCGCGCGCGCCGGGTGATCTGGACGGGTTTCGCCGCGCTTCTGTTCATGGCGGTGATGAGCTGGATCGTGCTCGCAATGCCGCCTGCCGCCGACTGGTGGTGCAGCGGGACCGAGACGCTGGCGCTGAAATCGGGCGTCGAGGCGGCGGGCCCCGGCGCGGTCTGCCAGCAAACCTATGAAAGCGTGTTCGGCGCCGCCTGGCGCATCGTGCTCGCATCCATGGTCGCTTTCTGGGCGGGCGAGTTCGTCAACTCCTATGTCCTCGCGCGGATGAAGCTCGCGACCGAAGGGCGCCACCTGTGGATGCGCACGATCGGCTCGACGATTTTCGGCCAGGGCGTCGACAGCCTGATCTTCTACCCCATCGCCTTTCTCGGCATCTGGGAAACCGAACAGGTGTTCCTCGTCCTCACCACCAACTGGGCGATGAAAGTCGCGTGGGAAGCCGTGCTGACCCCCGCAACCTATGTCGTCGTCGGCGCGTTGAAGCGCCGCGAAGGTGTCGACGTGTTCGACGAAGGCACCGACTTCAACCCCTTTGGCGCCAAAGTCTGACCGCGCATGACCCTGATCGAAATCGCGTCGCTGTTCGAAGCCCGCAAGCTGTCGGTGATCGCGGCGACCGGCCTCGGCAAGGATGCGCTGCACATCTATTTCGGCATGGCGCTGTTCCTCGCGGTGCGCCTCGCGTGGCGCGGCCGCGGCGGATGGGTCGCGGCGTGGCTCGCGGTGCTCGTCATGGCCTGCGGCGGCGAATGGCTCGACCTGACCGCCGAATACAGCCGTTCGGCGATCCAGCCCGACGCGGCGCACTGGCACGACATCTGGAACACGATGTTCTGGCCGACGGTGCTGCTGCTCGTCGGGCGCTGGCTGCAGCCGCAGCGCGGCGCAGCCGATCTAGGCGATAACGCCGAGCGCCGCCTCGAACAGGCGTAGCCCGTCGATGCCGCCATGCGCGCGGTCGATCGCGCGTTCGGGGTGCGGCATCATGCCGAGCACATTGCCCGCATCGTTGAGCACGCCCGCGATACCCCGCGCCGATCCGTTGACGCCGTCGGCGTAACGAAACGCCACGCGCCCCTCGCCCTCGATCCGGTCGAGCGTCGCCGCGTCGGCGAAATAATTGCCGTCGTGATGCGCGACGGGGATGTCGATTTCCTCGCCCGCCCGATAGCCCGCGGTGAACAGCGACTGGCTGTTCTCGACCGTCAGCGGCACGGTGCGGCAGACGAAGTTGAGCCCCGCATTGCGCATCAGCGCGCCGGGCAGCAGCAGCGCCTCGGTCAGCACCTGAAAGCCATTGCACACGCCGAGCACCGGCACGCCGCGCCCCGCGGCGTCCGCCACCGCGCGCAGGATCGGCGACCGCGCCGCCATCGCGCCCGAACGCAGATAATCGCCATAGGAAAAGCCGCCGGGCAGCGCGATGAAGTCGACCCCGTCCGGCAATTCGCTCTCGCGGTGCCAGACCATCGCGGGCGCCTTGCCCGTGACAGCCTCGAGCGCGACCGCCATGTCGCGGTCGCAGTTCGAACCCGGAAAGACGATGACGGCGGTCTTCATGGGCCTGCTCCTTTACGGCCGTTCGATGCGGTAGTTTTCGATCACCGTATTGGCGAGCAGCTTGGCGCACATGGCGTCGAGATCGGCGTCGCTCGTGCCGTCGGCGACGTCGAGCTCGATGAAACGGCCCGCGCGCACGTCCGATACCCCGCCGAAACCCAGCCCTTCGAGCGCATGATGGATCGCCTTGCCCTGCGGGTCGAGCACCCCCGGCTTGAGCGTCACATAGACATTCACTTTCATCGGGGCGGACCTTTGCTGGAAGGGCGGGGGAAGATGGGCGCGCCTATGCCCGCGAATCACTTCGGGGGCAAGGGGGTGGGCGGCGGTCGCGGCGCCAAAAATGCGGCTGTCCGGATTGCGAACCAATCGCATCTTTCCTGTTGCGAATCCTTCGCACTATCCCTAAATCAGCATTGTTGAGAAGGATTCGCACATGGTCGTCTGTGTCTGCAACGCAATTAGGGAAAGCCAGCTGCGCGATGTCGCGCGGAGCGGTCAATTGCGGTGCGCGAAGGCGGCCTATGCGCAATTGGGTCGCAAACCCAAGTGCGGACAATGCCTGTCATTCGCTCGCAATATCATCAGCGACGCCGCCGCGACTGCCTGATTTTTCTTGGTTTTCCGCCATTTTTGACCTTGGCCTGATGGGGCCGGGGCGCGTATAATGCGCCCACTCCATTCCAAGATAAAATGACAGGATAGACACCATGAAGGGCGACGAAAAAGTCATCGATTTCCTCAACGAGGCGCTCAAGAACGAGCTGACCGCGATCAACCAATACTGGCTGCATTACCGGATGCTCGACAATTGGGGCGTCGCGCGCCTCGCCGCGTTCGAGCGCGAAGAGTCGATCGACGAGATGAAGCACGCCGACAAGCTCGCCGACCGCATTCTCTTCCTTGGCGGCCTCCCCAATTTCCAGTTGCTCGGCCGCCTGCGCGTCGGCGAAACGGTCGAGGAGATCCTCAAGGCCGACCTCGCGGTCGAGGAAGAAGCGATCCCGCTGCTCAAGGACGCCATTGCGCACTGTGAAAGCGTGCGCGACTATGTCAGCCGCGACCTCTTCGCCGACATCCTCGAAAGCGAGGAACATCATGTCGACGAGCTCGAAAAGCAGTTCGAGATGATCGAGCGCATGGGCATCGAAAATTATATCCAGCTCCAGTCGAAGCCCGCGGGCGACGACTGAACCGAATCCGTCATCCCGGCGAAGGGCGTTCAGAGGCACGCGACTCTGAAACACGATCTCGCCGGTGCGTTATGATGCTAGGTCGAGATCCCGGCTTTCGCCGGGATGACGAAACAAAAAACCACGGTTTTCAGGGGCGCTTTCGGGCGCCTCTTTTTTCGCTTGTATTTGCGAATAATTCGCAATAGCAAGGTGAGGCAGTCCCCTCCTGCCGGCCGCTGCAACTTCAAGCTGCACCAAAGCGGCCGGCATCTTTTTCCCCAAGAGGCGAAGCGGACCGGGGAACTGCAAGGGCCGGGAGAAACGAACCTCATGCAAAGCAGCGAGCTGATCCGCCAACTCACCGAACAGCCGCTGGTGCGCGACCTTACGGTCGAAGCCGCGCAGGCGGTGCTTGCGCTGCGCTATTGCATCCTCTGCCGCCGCAGCGAGCGCGACCCGATGCCCGAACTCGAACGCCGCTGGGGCAATATCCTCGCGGCGCGCCGCTATCGCCTCGTCGTCGAGGCGATCGGCCATGTCTGGCCCGAACCCTTCGCCGTCGCCCCGCCCTGCTGCCCGCGGGTCAGCTTCGACGAAGCGCTGCTCGCCGCGATGGTCGACGCATCGTCGCGCCGCGACCGCGTCCATTTCGACTGGCTGACTGCCGAGATGCTCGACAGCGACGCGCGCGAGATGCTCTTCGTCGCCCTCGAAAACTTCATCCGCGCCCGGGCCCCGCGCCCGGTGTGACCGGCGGCATAGGGGTGGGGAGCGGACGTTGCGGCAATTTGGCCCCTCCCCTTCAGGGGAGGGGCAACGCAGACTTGGCAGCTTGCTGCCTAGTCGTAGTGGGGTGGGGTCTATCGGCCTTGCGCAAGGCCGATAGACCCCACCCCCAACCCCTCCCCTGAAGGGGAG
>NZ_JNFC01000019.1 GCF_000756385.1 Sphingopyxis sp. LC363 | reverse complement strand
CCCCGGCCGCCCCGCCACTGGCGGCCGCGGCCGCACCCCCCCCCCCGCCCCCCCCCCCCCCGCGCACCGCCCCCCCCGCCCCGCGGCCCCCCCCCCCCCCCCCCGCCCCCAAAGCCCACCCCGGGGCGAAGTGGAACCCCCCGGGGGGGGGGGAAGGGGGGGGTGGGGGGGAAAGCGGATTTTCGCCCGAGGCACCGGCCACCCCCGCCGCCGCCGGTCGACGTCACCATCCCGCCGCGGCCGCTGCCGCCGGGCAATGCGTCGCTGACGCAGATTCTTCCCGGCCGCGGGATCGACGGAGGTTTCGTCACCGCGAACAGCGGCGTCACCGGCGACCGCGCCTTCTGGCAGCTCAAGATCGGGCTGAACGTCGCCGCCATCGGGTGCCGCGGCGTCGAGGAATCGACGCTGGTTTCGGCCTATAACGATATCATCAAGACGCACGGCAAGGTGATCAAGTCGACCGAGAAATCGGTGATCAAGGACCTCGGCAAGGAAAACAAGAATAACGGCATCGCGCCGCGCGACCGCCTGTCGACGCAGCTGTTCAACTATTTTGCGCAGCCGCCCGCGCAGCGCGCTTTCTGTGCGCGCGCCAACGAGATCGCGCAGATCGTCTCGACGACCCCGACCGACCAGCTCGTCGAGCAGTCGCCCGCGCACCTCGCGCGGCTCGACGAGCCGTTCAAGCAATTTTACGAGGCCTATGCACAGTATCAGGCCGACGTGATCGCCTGGGACGCGAAATATGCGCCGCCGCCGGCGGTGATGACGACGCCGATGCCGGCGACGCCGATCGGCCCGGCGATCACGACCGGCACCACGCCGGTCGCGCCGACGACGGCCCCGGCCAGCCCGACCGGAAATCCCTGAGGGAATTGCGGAGCATTCAGGAATAGCGCGGACAATCGCGCGCGGGGTATTGGCGCGCGCCGCATCCTTCTGTTAGCAGGATTGCGATGACCAACGCCCCGCCCCCGCCCTCGTCGGCCGCCCAGTCCGCGCGCACCATATTGACCCGGCTGCACGAGGTCATGGCGTCGCGCGTCAATGCCCAGGGCAAGCTCAATCAGGTCGTCGGCATCATCGGCGAATGCCTCGATAGCGAGGTCTGTTCGATCTATCTGCTGCGCGACGGCACGCTCGAACTTTATGCGACGCGCGGGCTGAAGCAGGAGGCGGTGCACGTCACCCGGCTCGGCCTCGGCGAAGGGCTGGTCGGCACGATCGCCGACCAGATCGAGACGCTGAACCTCGACGAAGCGGCGGCGCACCCCGACTTTTCCTATCGCCCCGAAACGGGCGAGGAGTTGTTCCACAGCTTTGCCGGCGTGCCGATCATCCGCCGCGAGCGCGCCGTCGGCGTGCTGTGCGTCCAGCATGCCGACCCGAGGCGTTACGACGATATCGAGATCGAGACGTTGCAGACCGTCGCCATGGTGCTGTCCGAACTGATCGCCAACGCCGACCTGGTCGACACCGCCGCGCGCACCGACGCCGCCGCCGCCGATCAGTCGGCGCAGCGGCTGAACGGGCAGAAGCTGGTCGACGGCATGGGCGCCGGGGTCGCGGTGTTCCACCAGCCGCGCATCACCATCGAGCATACGGTCGCCGACGATACCGAGGCCGAGCGCCACCGCGTCTATGCCGCGTTCGACAAGATGCGCGAGCAGATCGACCGCATGGCGAGTTCGGCCGACTTCGGCGTCGGCGGCGAACATGAGGAGGTCATCGAGACCTACAAGATGTTCGCCTATGACGAGGGCTGGTCGCGCCGGATCAACGAAGCGATCGACAGCGGGCTGACCGCCGAAGCGGCGATCGAACGCGTCCAGCAGCGCACCCGGATGCGGATGCGCCAGATCGACGATCCGCTGCTGCGCGACCGCATGCACGACCTCGAGGATCTGTCGAACCGGCTGATCCGCATCGTGTCGGGGCAGATGGGCACCGCGGCGCAGATGGGCCTCAGACAGGATTCGATCCTGATCGCGCGCAACCTCGGCCCCGCCGAACTGCTCGAATATGATCGCCGCCGCCTGAAAGGCGTGGTGCTCGAGGAAGGATCGCTCACCGCCCACGTCATCATCGTCGCGCGTGCGATGGGGGTGCCCGTGATCGGCCGCGTCAACGATGTGCGGGCGTCGATCCGCGAAGGCGATCTGCTGCTGCTCGACGCCACCGCGGGCCAGCTGCACGTCCGCCCGACACAGGCGGTGCAGGACGCGTTCGATGCCAAGCTCGAGATTTCGCAGAAACGCCGCGCCAACCTCGCGTCGCTGCGCGACCTGCCCGCGGTCACCAAGGACGGCGTTCCGATCGAGCTGATGATCAACGCGGGGCTGCGCGAAGACGTCGCCGCGCTCGACCTGACCGGCGCGCGCGGCATCGGGCTGTTCCGCACCGAATTCCAGTTCCTCGTGTCGGCGACGCTGCCGTCGCGCGATCGTCAGCAGCGGCTCTACCGCGACGTTCTCGACGCGGCGGGCGACCGGCCGGTGATCTTCCGCACCGTCGACATCGGCGGCGACAAGGCGCTGCCCTATATGAATGTCGATGGCAGCGCGCAGGAGGAAAATCCGGCGATGGGCTGGCGCGCGCTGCGGCTGGCGCTCGAACGCGAGGGGCTGCTCAAGGTGCAGGCGCGCGCGCTGATGGAGGCCGCCGCCGGCCGCACGCTCCACGTCATGTTTCCGATGGTGTCCGAACCATGGGAATATGAAGCGGCGCGCAACCTCTTCGTCAGCCAGCGCGCGTGGCTCGCGAGCCACAACAAGAAGCTGCCGGTGGCGATCCGCTATGGCGCGATGCTCGAGGTGCCGGGCCTTCTCGAAACGCTCGACCTGATGCTGCCGCACCTCGATTTCCTGTCGGTCGGCACCAACGACCTCACCCAGTTCCTCTTCGCCGCCGACCGCGCGCACCCGCGGCTCGCCGAGCGGTACGACTGGCTCTCCCCTGTCGTGATGCGCTACCTCGCCCGCGTCGTCCGCACCGTGGCCGGATCGAAGGTCGCGCTGGGCGTGTGCGGCGAAATGGGCGGACGGCCCCTCGAAGCGATGGCGCTGCTCGGCGCCGGCATCGAGCGGCTGTCGATCACGCCGGCCGGCGTCGGTCCGGTGAAGGCGATGATCCGCTCGCTCGACCTCGGCGCGCTGCGCGCCGACATGCCGGCGATCCTCGCCCAGCCCGCCGCCGACCCGCGTGGCCAGTATCGGGAATGGGCCCAGCGGCATCAGGTCGATCTGGGCGATTGATCGCGCTTCAGCACCAAAATTAACCTTTCGACAGGGATGTTTTGGTTAATACACTCTTGCACCCGTTCGGGAGGCTGGAGAAGATGATGCAGTTGGTCAAACGGTCCTACTCGGGGGTCATGCACAAGATTGCGGACCTCGGCCCGATGGAAAGGCTTGCCGCAAACGCACGCCAAAGCGATGAATATGGCTGGTTGCGCTGGTCGGCTTCGCTACTCGCGATCCACGATATCGAGCGCATGATCGCACTGGGCCTGCCGTGGTGGAACGTCGCCGCGACGCGCGAGGTCGCCGAATTTCTCCAGTCTCGTCCCAAGGCGCGGGTTTTTGAATATGGCGCGGGCGCCAGCACCATCTGGCTCGCTCGCCACGCCGCGAGCGTCACCTCGGTCGAGCACCATGCCGAATGGCACCAGCGCCTGACCAAAGAGGTCGCGCGCTATCCGAACATCGAGCTGCACCATCGCGAACTCGATGGCGAGGCGTATATCGGCGCGATCGAAGCGGCAGACGGTCCGTTCGACCTGATCGTCGTCGATGGACGCCGCCGTACCGAATGTCTGGCGCGGGCCATCCCGCATCTGGCGCCCGGCGGCATCATCTTGCTCGATGATAGCGGCCGCAGCCGCTATCGCAGCGGGATCGAAAACTGCGGGCTCAGGGAGCGTCGCTATTTCGGCCGTTCCTATTGCGTTCCCTATCCCGATTTCACAAGCATCCTCTATGGCTGATGCGACCGCTGCGCGGCGCCGGCCGTCGTTCGAACGGATCGGGCGATGGGTCGGCGGCGCAGCACTTGCAACCAGCATCGCCTTCATCGGCGAGCGGCTGTGGCGGCTCGAATGGTCGACGCTTCAATCGCACGCCTCGTGGGGCCTCGCGGGCGCGATGATCGGCGCGCCCTTGCTTTTCGCCGCCGCCGACCGCGCGCTGGCGCGCGCGTGGACGGCGCTGGTCGCCCCCGAACGGGTCCATCCGCCGCGCGACATGGCGCGCATCTACGCCCGCGGCGTGCTGATGAAATATCTGCCGGGATCGGTGTTCCAATATGTGAGCCGCCAGATCGAAGGCGCGAAGAGCGGAATCGAGCACAAGCTGCTCGCCAAGTCGGCCCTGATCGAGGTCGGCCTGCATGTCGTCAGCAGCATGTCGGTCGCCGCCGTCTGCCTGCTGTTCGGTCGTCAACCGCTCGGCGCGCTCGCCGCGGCCGGCGTCGTCGTCGCTGCCTCGCTGGCGGCAAGGCGCGCGCTGCTGACTGCACTCGCGTTGCAGATCGTAGCGTTCGGCGCCTTTGCGCTGGCCGCGATGCTGATCGGCGCCACCGTTTTGCCCGCCGGCGCCAGCCTGACCCACTTTGCTGCCTTGTTCCTGCTCGCCTGGCTCGCGGGCTTTGTCGTACCGGTCGCGCCGGGCGGCATCGGCGTTCGCGAAGCTGCCTTGCTGGCGCTTGCCGGACCGGGATTGCCCGCGGCGGGGTTGATGGCGGCAACGCTGGCGCTTCGTGCATCGTCGATCGCCGGCGACCTCGGATACGGCCTCGCCACCCTGCGCCGCCGCGCCCAGCCCTGACTGGGTTCGTCGACGACCGCAGCAATACCGCGACCGCGACGTGGTGCAGAACAGCATGAACAGCGGCCCGCCCTCGTCGGGCTGCGCCGGGACCTCGATATTCTTGCCCCAGATCAGCCGCGCACCCGAGGCTCCGGCGGTCGACGCCCGATAGTCGCCGCGATCGAGACGGACCAACTGCCCGGGCGCGAACGCGCGGTCGCCGATCGTGATGCTCGCATCGCGCACCGTGTAAGTGCCGGGCCAGCACGATCCCCGCCATCGGCCAGAAAAGCGAGCCGGCGTCGGGAAGTTTTCCGACGCGGAGGTCGGGCGTCTTGATCGCCGGCGACGTCATGCGACGCCTTTCCGGCACTTCGCCACACCGACATGGCTCGGTGCTTCACCCTGCTGGTCCATGATCCCTTCAATACTCCGTAAAGCTGCGCCCGCTCGGCCAGGCAAAGGCCGGCCGGGCCAGATGATCGCCCCAACGCAGCGTCACGTCGACGCCGCGGCTCCCCGCGACGCTGTGCATACCTCTCGCTAGCGTGACCACGCTTCCGGCGGGATAATATTCCCCATCGATGGCGATGCCCCCGCCCTCGACCGTATAGCGTCCGGGAACAGCGATCGCGATCGCAAGCGGCCGTTCACCCCTCGCGATGGCCTTTCCGGCAACGAACACCCGTCCCCAATGTGGAATATAATTCTCGCGCAGGATCTCGTCGTCTGCGGGCAGAAGACGGCCGCCGGAAAGCGTGTCGTGAAAAAGGCTCCGCAGCACCACATTATTGGCCAGAAGCATCGGGACCGGCTCAGCCGCCAAAGCCTCGCTGTAAATCGGTTCGCCCGCTCTATAGTAATTATCCAGCCCCCATCCGCTGGCGAAGTGATTGACCGCACGCGGAAAGTTTCCCGCCATCCCACTGTTATCGATGTAGGCGACGGGCACGGGAAATATCGTCTGGATGCCGGTCTGGATCGCCCGCTGGCTGGACAGCACCTCGCGGTCCTGACCCAAGGACAACAATAGCGCGCCGGCGAGCGGAAGGAACGAAACCGCGACCACCCCGTAGCGCCGCCGAAGCCAGCCCACCACCGGCGCGATGGCGACCGCGGCGGGGGGCAGGATGAAGGCGAAATGATAGGGAAAGGCGTTGCGATAGATCGCCACCGTCGCCAGCGGCGCGAGGAGCGAGAGAAAGAGGATGCGCTCCATCGGCTCGCGCCCCGGCCAGCAGGCATGAAGGATCGCCGCGAAGATTGCGGCCGACAGCAGCGGGGCGAAAACGATCTGCAGCGCGAGCCAGACCCCTTGGGGAAAGACGCCGCCCGAAAACATGCGGTCGATCGAAGCGCGACCCAGATCGCCGATGTCGCGCAACGCGCCGACCGGCCCGCTCGCCGGCAGATGCGGGGCCAGCCAGAGCAGCGCCAAGCCTGCCAGCAAGACCAGAATGGCTGCGCTCGCCAGTGCCCGGCGATGGCCCGGCCGCTCCAGCCGGAACAGCAGGACGCCCAGAAAGGCGGGCGCATAAAGCACCGCCTTGATTGTCGAAACGAAGGCCAATCCGACAAGCAAAAGGATCAAGGCGATGTTGCCACCACGCAGCGGACGGCAAAGGATCAGCCACAGCGCCGTCATCAGCAGCGCCGCCGCGATCATGTCGGCGCGCAGCGCGAAGGCGTGCAAGAACACATAGCCACCGGTCGCATATATCAGACCGCAAAGCAGCGCCGTTTCGCGGTCGGCGAAACGGCGCACCATTCCCGCGATCATCGCGATCGTGACGATTTCGAACGGAAGAATCAGAAGGCGGATAAGCTGGATATGGTCGATATTGTCGCCGGGCAGCGCGGGCACCCAGAAAAACAGCGCGACAAAGGGCGCCTGCAGCCATGGCGCCGGACGCCCGAGCAGATGCTGGTGAATCTGGCTGAAATGGAAAAATTCGTCCCAGTTCACGCTTTTGGAAAACACGAGCTCGACTTGGAGCAGCAGCACGAAGGCCAGCATCGCGCATAATAGCTGCGCGGCGGTCGGGCGCGGCAGTCTCGCCGCGAAACCTCGCCGATCGGCCACCGATGCCATGTTCAGCGTTCGGCCCGACGCTTGGTTCTCACCTCGCCGGAAACCGGATCGGCAGCGCTGCCGGTCGCCATATCCAGATGCGCCTCGATCTTGTGCAGGCGGACGAGGCCGGCTTCGATCAGCTTGCGGTTCGCGGCGATCAGGTCGGCGAGCAGGCCCATCACCGCGACCATCGCGCCAAGCACCAGCAGCGCCCCGCCGATCACCAGCGACTGGATGTGCCCGTCGCCGCCGCCCTGCAGGAAAAAGATCAGGAAACGGACGATCGGCACGACGCCGACGAAAGCGATGGCCAACCCGAGGCCGACGAAGGCGCGCAGCGGGTTGTAGGTCGTGTAGGCGCGCGCCATCGTGATGCCCGTGTTGACGATGAAGCGCGGGATCGATTTGAACAGACGCGACGGGCGCAGCGTGGCGTTGGTACGGATCGGCACGCTCAGGATCGACAGCCGCTTGCGGCCGGCCTGGATCAGCATGTCGGTCGTATAGCTGAACTCGGTCGTGATGTTGATGCGCTGCGCCGCCTCGCGGCTGATCGCGCGAAAGCCGCTGACGGCGTCCGAAATCTGCACATTGGCGAGGCGCTGGACCACCCGGCTGCCCAGTTCCTGCAGCCGGCGCTTGACCGGGCCGAAATGCGCATTGTCGGCGGCGCCGCGGTCGCCGACGACGATGTCGGCGCGGCCGTCGAGGATCGGCGCGACGATCCGGGCGATATCCTCTCCGACATATTGACCGTCGGCGTCGGTGTTGACGATGATGTCGGCGCCCGCCGCGAGCGCGGCATCGATGCCCGAGCGGAATGCGGCGGCGAGACCGCGGTTGGTGCGGTGGCGTACGACATGGTGCACGCCCCACATGCGCGCGACCTGTGCCGTATTGTCGGTGCTGCCGTCGTCGATGACGAGGATTTCGATCGCGTCGATACCGTCGATCTTGCGGGGCAAGGCCGCGAGCGTCGCGGGGAGGTCTTCGGCCTCGTTCAGACAGGGAATCTGGATGACGAGCTTCATCGTGCAACCCTCCGCAGGGTCGCCATCGACGCCGATCGTCCCGCAGCCGATTTTCCCCATCCGCCCTGATCCATGGAAATTCCCCAAATCCGTGTCTCTGCGGCCTAGGCGCCTGTGGTTAATATCCCGATAATGCTTACCTCTCACATCATTGCCGAGGCGGCTATGTTTATGATATGTTCCCCATCGACTCTATAAGGGAGAGAGCGATGAACGACGAAGCCCCCCGTGTCAGCGGCCAATGCCATTGCGGCCAGATCCGCTATTCGATGAGCACCGCGGTGCAGCACCATGCTCTGTGTCATTGCAGCGATTGCCGCCGTCATTCGGGCGCTCCGCTCGTCGGCTGGGCGCTCGTCGGCAACGACGAGATCGAGATCAGCGGCACGGCGAAAGTCTATGCTTCGTCGGAGCATGGCCGCCGTCATTTCTGCGGCAATTGCGGCACCGGGCTATTCTATACCAACGAGTCGATCTTTCCCGGCCAGATCGACGTGCAAAGCGCGACGCTCGACGATCCCGACCGGATCCCGGCACAGGCGCAGATCCAGACCGCCGAGCGCATCGGCTGGATGGAGAAGCTCAGCGACCTGCCGGCGTTCGAACGCTATCCGCCCTTCGAATAGCGCGCGTCATCGGGGGTCGGCAGCGACAACCGCCGCGACGAGCTTCGCGATGTCGAGCCGGGTCTTGCCGTCGTCATAGCCCTGGCGGACGATAACGAGCTGGCGCGACGGAATGACGACCAGATATTGGCCGCGATTGCCGAAAGCGCCGAAAGCGTCGGCGGGGATGCCGTCCGATTTATCGAACAGCCAGAAGCCCGCGCCATATCCGAAATCCCGGTCGGGCTGCGGTCCGCTGGGTGTCGTGACGAAGCGCCGCCAGCCTTCGGGAAGGAGGCGTTCGCCCTGCCACACTCCGTCATTCTGATAGAGAAGGCCGAGCCGCGCGAGGTCGCGCGCGCTGGTCCAGACCTGGCTCGACAGGATATAATTACCGTCCTTGTCATGCTCGGCGAAGGTGCGCGTCATGCCGAGCCGGTCGAAGAAGGCGGCGGGATCGAGCGGCGTCTCCGCCTTTTCGAGCGCAGCCTTCAGCGACAGCGTCGCGAGCAACGTATCGTTGTTGGCATAGCGATAACGCGCATTCGGCGGATTGAGCAGCGGCCATTGCGTCGTCCACTGGCGCACCGATGCGCCGCCCATATAGATGGCGTCGGTACGATTGCCCGCGGTGTCGCTGGTGAGGCCGCTCGCCATGCGCATCAGCTGTTCGGTGGTGATCGCGGCGCGCGGGTCGCCGGGGGATTTCCATTCGGCGATCATGGCAGGCTTCGTCACGTCGATCCGCCCCTTGAGCACCGCATGGCCGATCAGCGTCGCGGCCATCGACTTGGCGACCGAGAAAGTGCGCTGCGCGGTGTGCAGATCATGCCCGGGCTGATACCATTCGACCATGATCCGCCCGCGCTTGACGATCATCAACGAACTGGTGCGGCCGCCGAAGTCTCCACGATGGGTGAGAACCTCGACGAAAGGCTGAAGACCCGCGGACTTCCCCACGACGCGGCTGTCGCTGTCGCCCATGGGCCAAGGCCGATCGTCAAGGTTCGGGCGCGCCGCCACGCGGCCCTTCGCCGACGTCGGTGCCGACGCGCCGATCGGCAAGGTGACGCAGCCTTCGCGCCCGCGCCATTCGGCGATGCGCGGCGGCATGTCGTCGCGATAAGTAACGCTCACCCGTTTGGCGCGCGGGTCGACATCGGCCTTGAGCGCGCGGACATCGGCTTCGATCTCGGGATAGATGTTGGTGAGCTCGTCGCGCTCGATCGCCGCGAGCGACTTTCCCGCACCGTTCCACAGCGACGAGCAGGTGAAGGCGGCGCGATAGCCCGCCGCCCAGGCGCGATGGAGTTCGGCGTCGGGCTTCGGCGCCTGCGCCGCCGCGGGCGCCGCACCCGCAAGGAGCGCAGCCCCGAACAGGCGCAACAGGTCAGGGACGATCGCCGAAGGCCTGCCGCTGCGCCTTTTTCGCGCGATCCCACCAGGCACGGCGCAGGACATCGGCGACGCGTTCGGGGTCGTCCGATCCGAAACGGACGAGCAGCGCGTGCCACCCTTCATAATGCGGGGTCTGCCAGAAGGTGTCGGGATCGGTTTCAAGCAGGATTTCCTTTTCGTCGGGCTTGCACATGACCGCAAAGCTGCCGGGCTCGCGCCCGGGCGAAGCGAGCGCCTTGCCGTTAAGCTTGGGACAGGGGGTGCCATAAAAGGAAAGCATCTCGACATCGGGAAGCGCGCACGCGAACGCGACCACATCCTCCCAGCTGCCGAATTTCAAAGCCATCTCGCCAGCGTGACTCAGTCTTCCAATGTCCCGGCGGTGACCTCTATGTCGCGCCCCAGAGGCTGCATGGGCTGGAAGCGCAGGCGCGTCAACACCAGCCGGTCGTCCTGAATGTCGAGGTCGAACATGGCGTTGCCGCCGCGCGGGCAGCAATTGCCGTCGCCGTCGCGCGCGACCGGGGCCGACGCGGCCATCTCGGCGAATGCGAACGCGGCCGGGCCGCGCAGCCAATAGCCGGTCGGCAGCAGCTTGCCACCCTGTTCGGACCAGTCGGACAGATCGACGCGCCGCCATTTGGGCGCGGCGGCATCGCTCATGAAGAGCGCATCGGCATTGCCGCCCCCGCTCCCCGCCAGCGCGCCGCCGACATGAACGAGCCGGCGTTGGTCGTTATCGACGACCAGATCGGGCGCCCCGATCGATCCCGAGCTTTCAGCGAAACCCGCGAGCGTCGGCTTGCCCGCCTTGTCCTGTGCAACGAGCACGAGCATCCGCGTTTGGGCGCCGTCGCGCGGGGCGAGCAACATTTTTTGCCATAACAAGGTCGCGCTGCGGTCCGCGGTGTTGATCCGCCCGCTCGCCTCGACGCTGCATTTGCCGCCGAAGTCATAGAGGCACCGCTGCGCGATACTGGCGAGGCGCGCGCGCGTCACCGCGATCTTCGCGGTCACCTCCGCCGCGGTGCAGATGGTTTCGACGGTGCCGCCTGGACAGGACAGGATCGGTGTCGCTGCAGCGGCAAGGACAAGCGCCAATGCCATGATGACTACCCCAGTTCCGGCGCGACCCGACGCGGCGAAAATTAAACCCTCGCGTCATACGGAGCAAGGCTCGGAAAGCCCCCAGCCTCAGTCCTTCGCGCGGCGCCGCTCGTCCCACCAGGCGAGGCGCTCGGCGATGCGCTTTTCGAAGCCGCGATCGACGGGGCGATAGAAGTCCGCGGGCGCCATTTCGTCGGGCCAGTAATTGTCGCCCGAAAAGCCGTCGGGCGCGTCATGGTCGTAACTATAGCCCGCGCCATAACCCAGATCTTTCATCAACTTGGTCGGGGCGTTGAGAATGTTCGCGGGGGGCGCGAGGCTGCCGGTTTCGCGCGCCGCCGCCCACGCGGCCTTCTGCGCCGCATAGGCCGCGTTCGATTTCGGCGCGGTGGCGAGATAGAGGCAGGCCTGCACGATCGCGAGCTCGCCCTCGGGCGAACCGAGGAACTGATAGGCGTCCTTCGCGGCGAGGCATTGCACCAAAGCCTGCGGATCGGCGAGGCCGATATCCTCGCTCGCGAAGCGGGTGAGTCGCCGGAGGACGTAGAGCGGCTCCTCGCCCGCGACGAGCATTCGCGCGAGCCAGTAGAGCGCCGCCTGCGGGTCCGATCCGCGCAGTGCCTTATGGAGCGCCGAGATCAGATTGTAGTGGCCGTCGCGGTCCTTGTCGTAGACCGGCATCCGGCGGTGAAGGAACTGCGCGAGCTCGGCCGGATCGAGCGGTTCTTCGATCGTCACCGAAAACAGAGTTTCAACCTGGTTGAGCAGGAAGCGCCCGTCGCCGTCGGCGCTCGCGATCAGCGCGGCGCGCGCCGCGTCGGTCACCGGCAAGCGCTGGCCGATTTCGGCCTCGGCGCGCTCGATCAATGTGCCGAGCGCGCCCTCGCCGAGCCGGTTCAGCACGAGCACCTGCGCGCGGCTGAGCAGCGCGGCGTTCAATGCAAAGCTGGGATTCTCGGTCGTCGCGCCGACGAGCACCACGGTGCCGCGCTCGACATAGGGCAGAAAGCCGTCCTGCTGGGCGCGATTGAACCGGTGAATCTCGTCGACGAAGAGCAGGGTGCGCTTGCCGGCGGCCGCCATCTTTTCGGCATCGGCGAAGGCTTGCCTGAGGTCGGCGACGCCCGAGAAGACCGCCGACAAGGGCGCGAAGCGCATGCCGACCGCCTCGGCGAGCAGCCGCGCGATTGTCGTCTTGCCCGTCCCCGGCGGGCCCCAGAGGATGATCGACGACAATTGCCCGGCGGCGACCATGCGGCCGATCGCACCCTCGGGACCGGTCAGATGCTCCTGCCCGACGACATCGGCGAGCGTGCGCGGGCGCAGCCGCTCGGCGAGCGGCGCGGGACCGGTCGCGCCGCTATCGCGCTGGTCGGGTGCGCGCTCGCCGAACAGATCCCCGGCCATCGGACGCTCAGCCCCCGCGCCGCTGTTTCTGACGGATCAGGCGGATATAGGTATCGGCGACCGCCTGATTGATCGCATCCCATTGATAGGCACCGCTTTCGAGTACCGCCGCCGCGCCATGTTCGGCGCGGAGCGCGGTGTCGCGGCAATAATGTTGGAGATGGTCGGCAAAGCCGGTGATCGACCCGGGGGCGACGAGATAGCCCGTCTGTCCATGCTTGACGATGCTTGCGCTGCCGGTGGCGCGGGCGGCCACGACCGGCAGCCCACACGCCATGGCTTCAAGGGTCACATTGCCGAAGGTTTCGGTGACCGACGGATTGAAGAAGATGTCGCACGATGCCAACGCGTGGGCGAGATCCGCGCCGCCCTGAAAGCCGACGAAACTGGCGTCGGGCAGCCGCGATTCAAACCATTCGCGCGCCGGCCCTTCGCCGATCACGACGACCTTGTGGGGCACGCCGCGCCGCTGGAGCACGTCGATGGCGTCGGCGAAGACGTCGAGCCCCTTTTCCATCACGAGCCGGCCGAGAAAGGCGATCGCGGGCACATCGTCGCCAATACCGAGCGACCGGCGCCACGCCATGTCCCGCCGGCCGGGATTGAAGACCCCCTGCTCGACCCCGCGCGTCCAGATGCCGATGTCGTAATTCATCCGCTGGTCGCGCAGCACCTGCGCAAAGCTTTCGGAGGGTGCGATCAGCGCGTCGCACTTGCGGTAGAGCTTGCGCAGCCAGGCGACGACGACGGGTTCGAGGAACGACAGGTTGTAATAGCGGAAATAGGTCTCGAAGCGCGTGTGCACCGAGCAGGCGACCGGTAGCCGCCGTCGCCGCGCCCACGCCGCCGCCTGCCGCGACACGCGGTCGGGGCTGGAAATATGGACGATATTGGGCGCGAATGCGGTGATGTCTTGGCGAACGCGCGGCGAAAAGCTCAGCGGAATGCGATATTCGCTGCGCCCTGGAATCGCCATCGACGGCACACTGACGAGGTCGCCGGTCGGCGCGAAATCGGGGTCGGCAACGGTCGGCGAATAGACGCGCACCGCCGCACCATGCGCCAGCAGAAAGCCGACCAGGCGATTGAGCGCCTTGTTCGCACCGTCGGTGGTCATATTGTAATTGCCGCTGAACAGGGCGATGCGAAGATCGGAAACTTCCATCGGGCTTCGCCTAATCCCTCCGCTGTCCAAAGGCAATTGCGTCAGAATTCTTCGCTACGCTCCGACGGTGCTTCTAGATCGATTTCGACGGGCGGGTGGAGGCGCAGCCGGTGGACTCGGCGCTCGTCGGCCTCGATCACCTCGAGCCGCCAGCCGCTCGGATGGAGGAGTATCTCGCCGACCTCGGGAACATGTCCCGCGAGGACCGCGGCGAGCCCGCCCAATGTGTCGACATCCTCGTCGACGTCCGCCAGCCGGGGGTCGACAACCTCACCCACATCGTCGAGTTCGGCGCGCGCATCGGCGTCCCAGCAGCCATCTTCGCCCGCGACGATAAGCGGCTCGGGCTCGTCGTCATGCTCGTCCTCGATCTCGCCCACGATTTCCTCGACCAGATCCTCGATCGTCAGCAGGCCTTCGGTGCCCGAATATTCGTCGATGACGATGGCGAGGTGGGTGCGCTTGGCGCGCATTTCGGCGAGCAGGTCGAGCACGCCCATCGATTGCGGGACGTAGAGCGGCTGGCGGAGCAGGTCGAGCAAGGGCGGCGGCGGGCGCCCCTCGGCGAGCACCGCGAACACGTCCTTGACGTGGATCATGCCGACGACCTCGTCGAGATTTTCGCGATAGACCGGCAGGCGGCTGTGTCCCGCTTCGGCAAACAGCGCGACGACCTCGGCAAAGGGGGCGCTTTCGGAGATGGCGATGATGTCGGCGCGCGGCACCGCGACATCGTCGACGGTCTGTTCGCCGAAGTGGAGGAGGTTACGCAGCATCTTGCGTTCAATGGGCGACAGGTCGCCGACGATATTGCTGCCGCGCCGGTCCTCGCCCTCTTCCTCGGCCTCGTCGATGACCTCTTCGATCTGTTCGCGCAGCGACGGTTCCTTGTCGCCGCCGAACAGCAGGTTTTTCAGTCCGGACAGCAGTCCGGACCTGCTACTGTCCTCTTCCGATCGGTTCGAAGATCCCTGGTCGTCGGGCATTTTCCGGCTTTTCCTAAGTTAATCCTGATCCGCATATGGATTGGCGATGCCCAGCGATGCAAGGGCTTTCACTTCGAGCGCCTCCATCGCCGCCGCCGGGGCATCGTCCATATGGTCGTATCCGACGAGGTGGAGCGTGCCGTGCACGATCAGGTGCGTCGCATGATCGGCGACCGAAATGCCCTTCTCCTCGGCCTCGCGCAGGCAAGTTTCGCGCGCGAGCACGATGTCGCCGAGCAATATTTCGCCGTCGTCGCTGTTGGCGAGGCTTTCGAGCAGATCGTCCTGCACCTGCGGAAAGGACAGCACGTTGGTCGGCTTGTCCTTACCCCGGAAATCGCGGTTGAGCGTGTGCACTTCGGCATCGTCGGTCAGCCGCACGGCGATTTCGACCAGCGGCGCGGCGTCGGCAAGCGCCGCGAAGGGCGTCAGCGCGAGCGCCGCCGCGGCGGCTTCTGCCGCGCGCACCTCCCAATCGAGGGCGTCGGGCCATGGCGATGCCTCATGGGTTTCGACACTCAGCATGAAAGAAGCCCGAAACGGAAACTCGCTGAAAACTGCGCAACTTCACTCAAGATTCGCATGTTTGTCCCTATGCCCGCGCGAATGGCCGCGAAGCGGCGAAGGCTTTTCTCGCCATCTCGTATCGCGGCGCGATTTTATAGGACAGCGATATTTGACGAGCCTTACGGGTCGAGAATGACCGCGCGCTCGACCAGGTGGCGCGCCGCCGCGATCTCGGCCGCGGCGGTATCGGCCAACCAGTCGCGGAAGCGCGCGATCTTCGCGCTCTGCAGCCGCGCGACGGGATAGACGAACCAGAAGGCGCGGCCGTCGCCCGCGACGAGGTCGTGCGCCGGGACGAGGCGGCCGGCGGCGATCTCGTCGCAGAAAAGGATCGGCGATCCGATCGCGATGCCGTGCCCCGCGACGGCGGCGGCGATATCCATATGCTCGGCGGCGAGACTGGTCCCGAAACGATCGGGCCGCGGGCCGGGGACGACGCCGAGCGCGCGGTACCAGAGCGCCCACCAGTCGGGCCGGCCGAGCAGCGGCACATCGAGCGGGCGGACGGGATCGGTGAGCTTGCGGGCGGCATCGCGCAGCGCCGGCGCGCACAGCGGCGTGAACAGGACGGGGAAGAGCCGGACGCTGCGGAGGCCCGGCCAGTCGCCGAGACCGTGGCGGATCGCCGCGTCGAACCGCCCGTTGCCGAGCGGCTGCGGCTCGGCCGACAGTTCGAGTTCGATCGCGATGTCGGGGTGCGCGGTGCGAAACAGCCCGAGCCGCGGGGTGAGCCAACTCGTCCCGAAGGTCGGCAAGGCGGTGAGCGAAAGCCGCGCCTCATCCTGTTCGCGCGCCTTGACGAAGCTCGCCTGAAGCGCCGCGAAAGCGGCGGTCGCCTCACGCGCGATCGCGGCGCCGGTCGCTGTGAGCGCGACCTTGTGCGGATGGCGCACGAACAGGTGGATTCCGGTCTGCCGTTCGAGCTGGCGAACATGATAGCTGACCGAGGCGGCCGTCGTGCCAAGTTCCTGCGCGGCGCGGGCGAAGCTTTCGAGCCGTGCCGCCGCTTCGAAGGCGCGGATCGAAGGCAGGGGCGGAAGTTTGCCGGTACGGACCATAAGCCTACTTTAGCCTCTACGCCAAAACTTCGCGTCGTCCAAGCGCGACCTGTCGGGCAGACCGGACGCCGTCCCGTTCCATCCTGCCGGAGGCCCCATGACCTTTCTTTCCCCTGCCCTCAACCGGCGTCAGCTGGTCGAAGCGATAATCCTTGCCGGCGGCGCGGCGGCGTTCGACATGCCCGCATGGGCCGAGGCGCCCCGACCCGACGCCCACCGGGACGACTGGCGGTGGCTGGTCGGCAATTGGGACGTATGGCACCGGCGGCTGAAGGAACGGCTGGCGGGCAGCGACGACTGGGCCGAGTTCGGCGGGAAGAGCGCGTGCTGGCTGACGCTGGGCGGGCTCGGCACGATCGACGACAATATCCTCGACCTGCCCGGCGGCGAATATCGCGGTTTCGGTATCCGCGCTTTTGATCCTGCGACGCGGCAATGGGCGATCTGGTGGGTCGACGGCCGCAACCCGACGCATATCGAGCCGCCGGTCGTCGGGTGTTTCGACGGCGACGAAGGCGTCTTTACGGGGCGCGACACGTTCAACGGCAAGGATATTGCCGTCCGCTTTCGCTGGCACGAGGTGCATGGCGCGCGACCGCATTGGGACCAGGGATTTTCGACCGACGGCGGCGCGACCTGGGAGATCAACTGGCGTAATTATTTCACCCGCACCGCCGCGACGCCGACCCCGCTGCCCAAATTGGCCGACAGCCCCGGCGCGCCGAACGCGCGCGACTTCGACTTTCTCGCGGGCCGCTGGAAGGTCGCGCATCGGCGCCTGAAAAAGCGGCTGGCCGGAAACAGCGAGTGGATCGATTTCGACGGGACGTTCGTCAACTGGCCAGTGCTGGGCGGGCGCGGCAATGTCGGCGACAATGTCATGAACTTTCCGGGCGCGCCGTTCCGCGGTGTCGGTGTGCGCACGCTCGACCCCGCGACGGGCGAATGGCTGAGCTGGTGGCTCGACGGACGCAGCCCGGCGGCGATCGCGCCGCCCGTCCGCGGCGGCTTCAAGGACGGGACCGGCACCTTCATCGGCGACGACAGTTTCGAAGGGCGTCCGATCAAGACGCGCGTGCTGTGGTCGCGGATTACCGCGACGTCGGCGCGCTGGGAGCAGGCCTTTTCCGCCGATGGCGGCGCAAGCTGGGAGACCAACTGGATCAGCGATTTCGCGAGGGTCGTATAGGATGCTTGCGATAGCCCTGCTCGCCGCCACGCCGCCGGTCGAGATCGTCGGCGCGGCGGAGATGTTTGCCCCGGGCATCGCGTCGACCGGACATTCGGAAGTCCGGCTGACGATCAGCCCCGACGGCCGGACGGCGCTGTGGTTCAGCCGCGACCGGCCCGGCGGCGCGGGCGGATATGATATCTGGATGTCGCGGCGATCGGCATCGGGCTGGTCCCCGGCGACACCGGTTTCGTTCAATTCGCCCGGCCGTGATTTCGACCCCGCTTTCACACGCGACGGCCGCTTCGTCTATTTCTGCTCCGACCGGCCCGGCGGAATCGGCAAGGACGACCTCTACCGCGTCGCGGTGATCCGGTCGGGCTTTGGTACCCCCGCGAATCTGGGGCCCGCGGTCAACAGCGCGGGAAGTGAATTCGCGCCGATGCTGTCGCCGGGCGGCCGGCGCCTGCTGTTTTCGAGCGACCGTCCGGGCGGCGCGGGGCGGCATGACCTTTACAGTGCGCGCACGGCGCGAGGCGGCTTTGCGGCGGCGGCTCCGTTGGCCGGCGCGATCAACACCGCCGCCGACGAGTTCGACGCGACCTTTCTTTCGGACGGAAAGACCGTGATTTTCGCGCGCGCGCCGAGCATGCAGGACAACCGGGTCGACCTGTTCGCCGCCGCGGCGACCGATGGCCGCTACGACGCGGGCATGAAATTCCCGCTGTCGGTGAACGATGCCGTCGGCGACAGCTATGGTCCGATGGTCGACTGGTCGGCGCCGGGCCGGCTGACCTTCTCGGCACGGCGCGATGGCGCGGCGTCGATGGACCTGTATCGCATCGCCTATCGCTTGCCGGCGACCGGAGCGCCGGGGCGATCCAGACCCTAATGCACGTGGCGGAGCTTGTCGGGGTTGCGCATCACATAAATCGCCACGATCCGGCCGTCCTCGATGTCGAGCGCGGTGGTCTGGAGTTCGCCGTCGGCCTCGCGCGTGACGAAACCCGGCAGGCCGTTGATCATGCCGGTGTGAACGAGCGTCGAGCCATATTTGCCGAACAAGACCGCGAGGCCGCGGTGCAGTTTGAGCACGACGTCGTAACCGAGCACCGGCTCCATCGCGGCGGGGCGCTTGCCGCCGCCATCGGTCCACATGCCGACGTCGGCCGCGAGCAGCGCGCCGAGCGCCCCCATGTCGCCGCTGCGCGAGGCAGCGAAGAAAGCGTCGGCGATCTGTAGCCCCCGCTCCTTTTCAAGCTTGTAGCGCGGGCGCGCGTCGCGAACGTGAGTACGCGCGCGGGCGGCGAGCTGGCGCGTCGCCGCCGGATCGCGGTCGATCGTCTTTGCGACCTCGTCGAACCCGACACCGAAGACGTCGTGGAGGAGGAAGGCCGCGCGCTCCAAGGGGGAGAGCCGTTCGAGCGCGAGCATCAGCGGCAGGGTGATGTCATCCTCTTCCTCCTCCTCGACCAGCGGATCGGGGAGCCAGGGGCCGATGTAGGTCTCGCGGCTGCTGCGCGCCGATTTGAGCTGGTCGAGGCAAAGCCGCGTCACGGTGCGGCGGAGGAATGCCGCGGGCTCGCGCACCGCGCCGCGATCGGTGCCGAGCCAGCGGATGAAGGCGTCCTGTACCACATCCTCGGCATCGGCGACCGAGCCGAGCATGCGATAGGCGACGCGCGTGAGCAGCGGACGCAGCGGGTCGAAACTGACCGCCGCATCCTCCGCATCGACACCGTCCCGGACGCCTTCGGGGGTCATCAGGCCGCCTTCGCCGGCGCGCCGCCCTCGTAAAAGAGCTCGAAGCCGACCGCGATGCGGTTCCAGCCATTGATGACGTTGATCATCAGGGTCAGGTTCATTTGTTCCTCTGCGGTGAAATGCGCTTCGAGTGCCTCGCGCGCCTCCTTCCGTGTGTGGCCTTGCGAAAGGCGGGTCAAGGCGTCGGTCCAGGCGAGCGCGGCGCGTTCGCGGTCGGTATAGACCGGCGCTTCGTGCCACGCGGCGAGCAGGTAGATGCGCTGTTCGGTTTCGCCCTTCGCGCGCGCTTCGGCGGTGTGCATGTTGATGCAATTGGCGCAGCTGTTGAGGATCGACGAGCGGATCTTCACCAGCTCGATCAGGCTCTTCTCCAGGCTTTCCTGCGCCGCGAGGCTGACCGCCATCCACTGCTTCATGAGCTGCGGCGAGGCGGCAAAGGGATCGGTTACCTTGGACATATCGTGTCTCCTTCGACGGGTTGTGCAGATATGACGAGACAGGATCGGCGGATGTGACATGCGCTGCGAAAAAAATTCGCGTCGGCGGGAAAATCGGTTAGCCTCCTCGCCTCGACAATCGGAATGAGGGGGCAATTCATGAAGTTTCTGGGTGGTTTCGGCGAACAGGCCTATGCGTTGCTGCGCATCGTCGCGGGACTGCTGTTTCTGGCGCATGGCGTGCAGAAATTCTTCAATTTCCCGGTCGCCTTCCCGATGCCGCTGAACCCGATGCTCCACGCCGCGGGAATCATCGAACTCGTCGCCGGGGCCCTGATCGTCATCGGCCTGTTCACGCGCCCAGCGGCATTCGTCGCCAGCGGGATGGCGGCGGTCGGCTATTGGATGATGCACGGCGTTAGGGGCCCCTATCCGATCGTCAACGGCGGCGAGACGATCGCGCTCTATTGCTTCATCTTCCTCGTCATCGCGACGCGCGGCGCGGGGGTCTGGAGCGTCGACGGGGCGAAGAAATAGGGCGCGCGATTCCGTAGAAAATTCCGAATCCGGTTCAGGATCGCGAATGGCTCGGATCGGCCGAAAGCGGACACGGGGAAAAGAAAGCCCCTCCTCTTCAGGGGAGGGGTTGGGGTGGGGTCTATCGGCCTTGCGCAAGGCCGATAGACCCCACCCCACTACGACCAGGCAGCAAGCTGCCAAGTCTGCGTTGCCCCTCCCCTGAAGGGGAGGGGCTAAATAGGATCGGGAACGGCAACTCACCACCCCAAAGCCGACAATCGGCGCCACAAAATAGGGGGCGCCCCTTCCGGACCGCCCCCAGATGCGGGCTTCACATGGTGAAGGTCGTTACAGCTTGCGCGTGTTCGCTTCGATCAGCTTCTTCGCCTCAGCGATCGCCTTCGCCGTCGTCAGTTTCTTTTCCTGAACCTCGTCGGCCATTTCGAGCAGGCGGCCGCTAATGACGGTGCCGGTGTCAGCCTTTTCGTCGATCGCGATGCCGCCCTTGGTCGCGGCCACCCGGTCCCATTCGGCGCGCACCGCGGCCCAATATTCCTTGGTCGCCGCCCAATAATCGTCGGCCGCCTTCACGTCATATTGGTCAAACTTGCTATAGGTGTTGAGGACATATTCCTGGACGATCGGCACCAGCTTGCCGTCCTTCGTCCCCATTTTGGTATTGTCCTGCCAGTGGATCCAGCCGTCGGGCGAGGGCTGGTGGCGGTTGATCGAAAGGTAGCGGTCGTAGACGGGATTCCGCACCGCATCGCGGCGCGCGAGCGGGCGCCACGTCCAGCTGGAGCGCCAGCGGCGGACGCCGCCCTGCGTTTCGAACTGCCCCCAGCCGGCGTAACGCGGGCTGTCGTCGACCTGATAGACGGTCTGCGACCAGCGGCCGGTGCGCATCCGTTCGGGGACGTCTTCCCACGCCCATTGATTGCGATCCGAATAGGCGAGGATCTTTGCAGGCTCATATTCCCAGTCCTGCCGCCAATGCTTGATCACGAAGCTCTTGTCGTCGTCGCCGGTGATGACGAGCATATGCTGGAGTATGATCTTGCGCCCCGTGTCCTCGATCACGCGCACGACTTCGTTGCCGCCCGACCTTTTGGGTTCGAGCACTTCGTAATCGGGGTCCCAGCGCGTCGATTCCTGCATGTTGAAGCTGACGCGGTAATTGCCGGCCATGGCGAGGATGTCGGCGCGGTCCTGCTCGAAATTGGCGGCGGCCTCCTCGGCGGCGATCGGCGGGTGGGCGGTGGCGACGGCGGGCAGCGCGGCGGTGAGCAGCAAAAGCCCGGCGGCGATCTTGCGATAATGTTTCATCGGTGCAGTCCTTTTCTTGTTTAGAAGCGGAAGCTCAGCGAGGCGCTCACATTGCGGCCGGGCTGCGTATAGGCGTCGGTGACGGTCGAGGTGGACGCGAGCCCGCGCACGTCGCTCCACCACGCATATTTTTCGTCGAGGATGTTGAAGACGCCGGCGCGGAGCGTCAGCCCCTCGACAATCCGCACGAAAGCGGTCGCGTCGAGGATGGTGAAACCGTCGGGACGGAAGCATTCGGGCGTGCACAGCCCGTCGGTCCGCGACGCCTCCTTGCGCGCGCTGTGCGTCATGATCAGCTGGCCGCCGAAACGCCCGTTCTGCGGCTCGCGATAACCGATGCCCACAACGAGCTTGAGCGGGTCGATCGTCGACAGCGGCACGCGCGTGCCGTCGGGCTGAATCTCGTCACCCTTGGCATAGGATAGGGCGAGCGTCGTATACAGGCCGGACGACGCTCGCCCCTCGAACCGCGCTTCGGCGCCTTTGACCCGGGCGCGGTCGAGATTCACGAATTGATAGACGGCGGGATCGGCGGGCGTGAAGCTGCCGCTCACCACTTCCTGGCTGATGAAATCCTTGTAGCGCGCCGAAAAGGCGGTGACGTCGAGGCTGACCTGATCGCTGGAAAAGCGGATGCCGCCCTCGAAGCTTTCGCTGCGTTCGGGGTCGAGATCGGGGTTCGGCGCCGACGTATAGCCGAAGGCGAGATTTTCGAAGAACTGGTTGACCTGCCCCGGCTCGGGCGCCTTGAAGCCGGTCGCATAATTGGCGAACAGCCGGACGGTGTCGGTGATCTTCCACAAAGCGCCGAACTTGGGCGACAGCCGCGAGCCGTCCTGCCCGGCACCGCTGAACGCCGGAAGCAGCGGGTCGTCGTCGGGCGACAAATCATACCAGTCGAAGCGCAATGCCGGATAGAGGATCAGCCGGCCGTCGGCGATGCTGATCTCGTCGCCCGCGAACAGGCCGCCGCGCGTGAAGTCGGTGCTCGGGAAGGCGCGGGTGGGAAACACCTCGCCCGCGGGCGGGACGGTACCATCGCGCAAGCCCCGCTGGCGCGTCTTGCTGATGTCGCCGCCGAAGACGAGGCGATGCGCGATCGCCCCGGTCGCAAAATCGGCGCGCGCATCGGCCGAGGCACCGATGACGCGGTTTTCGAAGGTGTTGAGACGCGTGCGGTCGGCCGAAGGCGTGCGGTCTTCCTCGGTATATTGCCGGTCTTCGCCATCCTGCCAGTAGAGCGCGACGCGCGCGAAATCGATTACCCCCTCGCCCTCCCAGCTCCAGTCGAGCGAAACGCGCTTGCGTTCGCCCGTGTCCCAGCCTTCGAGCCGGTCGACCGATGCGCCGAAGCTTCCCGGCCCGACGCCGGTCAGTCCGTTGGTGTAAAGCTCTGTGTCGAGATATTCGCCGGTCAGCCGCAATTTATGGCCGTTTGCCGGGTCATAGACGATCCGCGCCAGCGCGGCGTTCGAATGGCCGTCCTGCGGATTGGGTTCGGTGCGCGCCGGACCGTTACCGCCGACCGTGCCCTTGTTGTCGAGCTCCTGCCAGTCGCGGCGGGTATAGGCGGCCATCAGCGACCAGTCGCCGCTGCGCCCCGCGAGGATCGCGGTTTCGCTGAACTCCTCGTCGGCGCTGCTGTAGCCTGCGCGGAGGAGGCCGCCGATAGTCTTGCCCGTTTCGATGAAATCGGCGGGGTCGGCGGTGATGAAGCTGACCGCACCCGCGAGCCCGTCGCTGCCGTAAAGCGCCGACGAAGGACCGCGCAAGATTTCGACCGACTTGATGAGACCTAGGTCGACATAATCGCCGCGCCCCGACGCCTGCGCGCCGAAGCTGAAGCCATCGGGGACGCGCACGCCGTCGACCTGGATCAGCACGCGGTTGCCGCCGATGCCGCGGATGTTGAAGCTCTCGTTACCGGCGCGCCCGGTCGCGCCCAGCGCGGCGCCGAAGCGCGCGGGCTGGCGCTGGACGCTGACGCCGGGCTCGAAGCGCACGAGGTCGCGGATGTCCGTGACGAGTTCGTCGGCGATCTGTTCGTCGGTCTTGACGCTGACGGTGACGGGCAGGTCTTCGGCCTTCACCGCGGTGCGCGTCGCGGTCACGACGATCTGGTTCTTGCGCGCCAGCCAATATTCGCCGTCATTGTCCTGCGCAAAGGCCGGCGCGGCGGTCGCGGCGAGCGCAAGGCTCAGCGCGCTGCCGACGGCGAGGCGGCTTGCGGACGACAAACTCTGGCTGGTCAATTTTCTTCCCCTGATTGTTATGCGATTGACTCGCAATAGCGGCGCTCTAGGCGCGCAAAATCAGAGGGTCAATATGCTAATGCGAATCACTCTCGAAAAATATTGCGAACGGTGCGACGTTATGGGAGGCGTCGTCCGGAACAATGTCAGGGGTCATCGGATTAAGGGTTCGAGGCCGCTGGCGGCCCGAAGCGGACCTATCTTTCATCGTCACCCCGGACTTGATCCGAGGTCCATTCATGCAGCGCGGAAAGAATGGATCCCGGATCAAGTCCGGGATGACGAATGTCTGAGACCGACCGGAAGCGGACGTACAGATCCTCCCCATCGCGAAGCGCTGGGGAGGGGGATCGCCGCGAAGCGGTGGTGGAGGGGTCTGGCCTTGCACCGACGCCTGACGGCGTCGACCCCTCCGTCAGCCCTGCGGGCTGCCACCTCCCCATCGCTGCGCAAGGGGAGGATCTGGACGACAGCTCTCCACCCCAAACCCGTCATCGTTCGCGTTAAGCCCCCGGCCCCTCATAGGCTTCGACGATCCGGCCGACGATCGGATGACGCACCACGTCGGCGGCGGTGAAGCGGCTGACGTTGATCCCTTCGAGCCCCTCAAGCCGCGCGACGGCGTCGGCGAGGCCCGAGGTCGCGGGCATCGGCAGATCGACCTGCTTCGGGTCGCCGCAGATGACCATGCGGCTGTTCATGCCGAAGCGGGTCAGGAACATCTTCATCTGCGGGATTGTCGTATTCTGCGCCTCGTCGAGAATGATGAAGGCGTCGGCGAGTGTGCGGCCGCGCATGAAGGCCAGCGGTGCGATCTCGATCTCGCCGCTCGCGATGCGGCGCTCGACCTGTTCGGCGGGCAGGCAGTCGTGGAGCGCGTCGTAGAGCGGGCGCAGATAGGGATCGACCTTTTCCTTCATGTCGCCGGGGAGGAAGCCGAGCTTCTCCCCCGCCTCGACCGCGGGGCGCGACAGGATCAGGCGCTGGACGCTGCCGGTGATGAGCTGCGCGACCGCCTGCGCGACCGCGAGATAGGTCTTGCCCGTGCCCGCGGGACCGAGCGCGAAGATCACCTCGTCGCGCGCGAGCGCCTGCATATAGGGGACCTGCGATGGCGCGCGCGGGACGATCGTCTTCTTGCGCGTGCGGATCATCACCGGCGGCGCTTCGCTCGCGTCGTGGCGGATGATGCCGTCGAGCGTCGGCTGCGCCGACATCGCGATCAACCCGTCGACCATGCCGGCATCGACCTCCTGCCCCTTTTCGATGCGATCATACAAGTCGGTGAGCACGTCGCGCGCGCGCGCCGCGGCTTCGGCCTCGCCCTCGATCTGCACGCGGTTGCCGCGCGCCGAAATGTATACGCCGAGGCGGTTCTCGATCGCGACGAGGTTGCGGTCGAACTCGCCGAAGAGAATGCCCAAAAGCTGTGTGCGCTCAAATTCCGCCGTCAGTCGGACGCGGTCGCCGGGTTCGGCGGGGGTGGAGGCGGTCAGCGGGCGTTTGGACACGTGGGCAAGGCTCCTTCTGGCGATAAGGCGACTGTAGTCCCGCGAAGGCGCGAGTCCATCTCCCGCGGGTTCGGAATGCGACGGAAAAAGACGGAGTGTGTCTTCGCGGAGACAGCTTCCGCCCGTGGCACTAGGCGACCGCTTCCATCAGCAGCTCGGCACCCAGGCTGTTGGGTCCGGCCGAAGTAATCCGCACGTCGACCATGTCGCCGATCTTCAATCCCGGCGCGATGACGTGAACCGACTGAAGCCAGGGCGACTTGCCGATGAGCTGCCCTTCGAGCTTGCCCTTGCGCTCGAGGAGCAGCCGCGTGGTGCGGCCGACGGTCGCTTCGTTGAACGCCTGCTGCTGCTCGTTGAGCAAGGCTTGCAGCCGCTGGAGGCGATCATTCATTTCGGCTTCGGAAATCTGGCCGTCCATCGTCGCCGCAGGCGTGCCGGGGCGGCGCGAATATTTGAAGCTGTATGCCATCGCGTAATTGGTGGCGCGGACGATATCGAGCGTCGCTTCGAAATCCTCTTCGCTCTCGCCGGGGAAGCCGACGATGAAGTCGCCCGAAATCGCGATGTCGGGGCGCGCTTCGCGAACGCGCTCGATGACGCGAAGATAGCTCTCGACGCTGTGGCTGCGGTTCATCGCCGCAAGGATGCGGTCGCTGCCCGCCTGCACCGGTAGGTGGAGGAAAGGCATCAACTTGTCGACCTCGCCATGCGCCGCGATCAGCCCGTCGGTCATGTCGTTGGGGTGGCTCGTCGTGTAGCGGATGCGTTCGAGCCCGTCCTCGCGCGCCAGTTCGCGAATCAGCCCGTCGAGCCCGATCGCCCGGCCCTTCTCGTCCTCGCCATCCCACGCGTTGACGTTCTGCCCGAGCAAGGTGATCTCGCGCACCCCGCCCGCGACAAGCGCCCGCGCCTCGGCGATCAGGTCAGCGAAGGGCCGGCTGATTTCGGCGCCGCGCGTATAGGGGACGACGCAATAAGTGCAGAATTTGTCGCAGCCTTCCTGCACGGTGAGGAAAGCGGTCGGGCGCTGGCCGCCCACGCGTTTGGGCAGCGCGCCGAACTTGCTTTCGAGCGGCATGTCGAGATCGACCGCCTTTTCGCCGCGCTCGGCGCGTGCGATCAGGTCGGGCAGGCGGTGATAGGCCTGCGGTCCGACGACGACATCGACGCTGGGCGCACGGCGCGCGATCTCGGCGCCTTCGGCCTGCGCGACGCAGCCGGCCACCGCGATGGTGGGCGTGCTGCCGTCGGCGCGCTTCAACCGGCCAATGTCCGAATAGACTTTCTCGGCCGCCTTTTCGCGGATGTGGCAGGTGTTGAGCACGACCAGATCGGCGTCGGCGCCATCGGCGGCCGCGACATAGCCCTCCGCGCCCAACATCTCGGCCATGCGCTCGCCGTCATAGACGTTCATCTGGCAGCCGAAGGATTTGACGTGAAAAGTCTTGCGAGAGTCGGATTTCATCCGCGCGCTATAGGCGATGCGGTGGGCTGGCGGAAGAGCGTGCGATTTCCGCCGCGATCGCCGCGCGTGCCGCTTCGGCGAGCAGCTTGCGGTCTCCTTCGACGGCGTCGGGCAGCGGATCGAGATAATGGATCGTCAAGTGGACCGGGCGCTTGCGCGCGAGCAGCCGCTTGAAGTTGTCCAGCCCGGATTCGGGATCGAGCCACGCGATGTCGTTCGCTTCGGGCCCGTAGTCGAGGAACACTGGCTGGACGCGCAGCTTCGGCGGCGTCGGGATCACCGCCTGGAACAGCGACGCGCGAAAGGGCAGCAAGCCGTCGCCCGGGCCCGTCGTGCCTTCGGGAAACAAAGTCACCGGGCGGCCGCGCGCGAGCGCATTGCGCAAGTCGTTCGCCTGATTGTGGATCTCGCGCCGCGCCTCGCGCTGGACATAGACGGTGTGGTTCTGGTCGGCGAGCCAGCCGACGAGCGGCGCCGAGCCGATCTCGGCCTTCGACACGAACGCCGAGCGCGCCGCACCGCCGAGCGCGAGAATGTCGAGCCAGCTGACATGATTCGACACGAACAGGACATCGCGCCGCAGCCGCGTTCCGGTCGTCTTTATGCGCAGCCCCGCGATCCAGCCGACGGCATTGAGGAAAGCCATCACCATCGGCGACGGGCGGCCGATGGCACGGTAAAGCAGATGCGGAACGATTAGGAAAAGGAGCGCCAGCACCATCAAGGCGAGACGGGCGACCGTCCGCCAGGTGATCGAGGTGCGATCAGTCGCGCTTGCGATCGATGGCGACACCGTAAAGCTCCATGCGGTGGTCGACGAGGCGGAAGCCCAGCCGTTCGGCGATCACCTTCTGCAACGCTTCGAGTTCGGGATCGACGAATTCGATCACATTGCCCGTTTCGACGTCGATCAGATGATCGTGATGCGCCTCGGGCGCGGCTTCGTAACGCGAGCGCCCGTCGCCGAAATCATGACGGTCGAGAATGCCGGCTTCTTCGAACAGGCGCACGGTGCGGTAAACGGTCGCGATCGAGATGCCACTGTCGATCTTCGACGCACGTTCATAGAGGGTCTCGACATCGGGATGATCCTCCGAATCCGAGATGACGCGCGCGATGATGCGGCGCTGTTCGGTGATGCGGAGGCCCTTTTCGTGGCACAGGGCTTCGAGATCGATATTGCCGGACATGCTTGCCTTTCCTGCAGATGCAGCCGTGTCTGTCTTTGTCATAAACTGTATAGGGACGCCCCGCGAATAGGACAAGGGCGGCGCCCCTGCGAACGCCGCCCTTCCTGCTCCGGCTGGAGCGATATATCGCGGCTGTCAGGCCTTGGCTTTGCGCTTGCGCCCGCCGCCACGACCCTTGGTGCCGAGGCCGATTTCCTTCGCCAGCGCGCGGCGCTTTTCGGCATAATTGGGCGCGACCATCGGATAGTCGGCAGCAAGACCCCATTTGGCGCGATAGTCGTCGGGGGTCATGCCATAATGCGTCATCAGGTGGCGGCGCAGCATCTTCAGCTTTTTGCCGTCTTCGAGGCAGACGATATAGTCGGGCTTGACCGAGGTGCGGATCGAAACCGCCGGCACCAGCTTTTCTTCCACGACCGGCTCGCTTCCGAGACCCGACAGCGCGGCGTGGACATTGTTGATCAATATGGAGAGGTCTGAAATGGCGACGCTGTTGTTGCTGACATGCGCCGCGACAATGTCGGCGGTCAACGTAACGAGCATCTCATTGGTGTCGGCAGAATCGGACATGAGACTATTCCTTGTTTTCGATTACCCAGAAGTATCTCGGCGAATATTGGATTTTTTCTTTCACCGCAGGGATTAGTGCCACTTTGGATATAATTCCGCAATGACAGATCAGTCGCCTAGACTCTCGCTGGCCGGCCGCCGCATCGTAATGGCATCGCGAAGCTTGCCGTCGTTGCCGCGATAATAGGCTGGGCGCCGCCCGCATTCGGTAAAGCCCGCGCGTTCATAAAGATGAACCGCGTCATTGTCGGCCCGCATTTCAAGGAAATAGTCTTCGGCGCCCTCGCCTCTAGCCCAGACGCGCCAGTCTTCGATCAATAATCGCCCGATCCCGCGGCCGCGAAATTGCGGGTCGACCGCGAGCAATAATAATTCGCTTTCGGGTCCCGCGATCCGCGCGGCGGAAAAACCGCACGCCTGCTCGCCCTCCCACGCCAGGCACACGCGCGCCGACGGCAGCGCGAACAGGGTCAAAAGCTGCGCGCTGGTCCACGCCTCGCCATAGGCGGGCTCGAACGCCGCATCCATCACGCGCATCACCGCGGCCAGATCGCCGACGCGCGCGGTGGCGAGGCGAATGGCGGCGGTCATGCACGCGCCATCGGCTTGGCGTCGGGCGCGCGGCCATAGATCGGGCTCGGCGTGTCGATCATCGCGCTCGCGGGCAGGTGCAAAAAGGCGCGCGCGTCGGGCAGCATCGTGAGCGCACGCCCCGAGCCGCGTTTCGCGACAAAGGCCTCGGCGCGATTGCCGACCACCAGCGCGTCGACGAGTTCGATCGCCTCGTCGGGAAGCAGCGATCGAAGTTCGGCGCGCGGGGCGAGATCGGCGGCGAAAGGCTGAACGAACCATTGGCCGTGGCCGCCCTCCATCACCACCAGCGCACCGTCTGCCGCCGCGATGTCGTCCGCCGCGGCGGCGGCAACGAGGGCGAGCGTCGAAAAGCCGTGGACCGGTACCTGCCAGCCGAGCGCGAGCGCGCGCGCTGCGGCCACGCCGATGCGCACCCCGGCAAAGCTGCCCGGGCCGCATCCGGCGGCGATGACGTCGGCGCGGCCGCCACCGACGAGTTCGGCGATCAGCGGAACGAGGCGCTCGGCGTGACCCCGCCCGATCACTTCGTGGCGATAATCGACGACCGAGCCCGCCTCGATCAGCGCCACCGAACAGGCTTCACTCGCCGAATCGATGACCAGATGGCGCATGGGCGGGAGCGCGCGCCGCTCAGGCGATGCGGTTGAAGCGCGCGAAATCCGGGCGCGGGCTGCGCTCGAAAATGCTCGCGGGATCGCCATAGCCGAGGGTCGAGATGAAGTTGCTCTTCACCTTCGGCTCGTCGGCGAAGAAGGCCTTGTCGACCGCGGCATTGTCGAAACCCGACATCGGCCCGGTGTCGAGCCCGAGCGCGCGCGCGGCAAGGATGAAATAGGCACCCTGCAGGCTCGAATTGCGAAACGCGGTCGTCTCCGCGTGCGCATCGTTGCCCGCGAACCAGCTCCGCGCGTCGGTATGCGGGAAGAATTCGGGCAGATGCTCGTAGAACTCGGTGTCCATCGCGATGATCGCGGTAACGGGGGCCTTGCGGATCTTTTCCTCATTGCCCGGAATGGCGTGCGCGGCGAGCTTTGCCTTCGCTTCGTCGGACACGCACCAGACGATCCGCGCCGGCAGGCTGTTCGCGCTGGTCGGGCCGAACTTCATCAGGTCCCAGATCGCGTGCAGCTGCGCTTCTGTCACGGGTTTGTCGTGATAGCCATTATAGGTGCGCGCGGTGCGAAACAGCTGGTCGAGAGCGCTGTCGGAAAGCGGCTCGCTCATGGGCTAACTCCTCGAGGAAAAAATCAAACGGCGTGAACTGCCGTTACCTCGGGAACATAATGTTTCAAGAGGGACTCGATGCCATTCTTCAACGTCGCGGTCGAGGAGGGACAGCCGGCGCAGGCCCCCTGCATCTTCAGATACACATTACCCTTGTCGAAACCGCGATAGATGATGTCGCCGCCGTCGTTGGCGACCGCGGGGCGGACGCGCGTTTCAATGAGTTCCTTGATCTGGTCGATGATGTCGGCGTCGGCGGGATCGTCGGCGAAGCCCTCATCCTCGGCCGGAACCGAGAAACCCGCGCTCGCGGCATTGAACAGCGGCACGTCGGCGAGGAAATGATCCATCACGATACCGAGCACGTCGGGCTTCGCATCGGCCCATTCGGCGCCGGGCGCGATCGTCACCGACACGAAATCGCGGCCGAAGAACACGCCCGTCACATCGCCGAGCGAGAAGAGCGCGCTCGCGAGCGGCGAGGCTTCGGCCTCTTCGGGGCTCGCGAAGTCGCGGGTTCCCGTCTCCATCACCGCCCGGCCGGGCAGGAATTTGAGCGTCGCGGGATTGGGCGTCGATTCGGTTTCGATCAGCATGGGGCGCATGTGGGGCTCCGTCGCCCTTTGTGCAAGGTGAGATGGGCAGGCTTCAGCTTCGCTGAAGCAGAAGCGGCACCGGCCCTCTTCCCCCACCCGGCCTCCCCAACGATAGTAACCTAGGGAGGCCGGGGTGAGAGAGGGCCGGTGCCGCTTCCACGCAAGTGGAACAACGCCTAAGGCGCGCCGATGCGTCGCTTCACCCATTTCACCGCTCTCGACTGGTCGGGCGCCCGCGGCGAGCGCCAGCGCGGGATCGCGCTCGCGGTCGCGAGCGGCGCGGCGGCGCCCGCGCTCGTACGGCCCGGCCATATCTGGTCGCGCGCCGAAATCCTCGCCTGGCTGGAGGATGTCGCCGCCGCGGGCGAGGACATGCTGATCGGCTTCGATTTCTCGGCCGCCTTCGCCTTTGCCGACGAAGGCGCCTATTTTCCCGAATGGAGCGAGAGCCCCGCCGATATTCGGGCGCTTTGGGCGCTGGTCGAGCGGCTCGCGCGCGTCGATCCGCACTATGAAGCCGGCGCCTTTCTCGGCCATCCCGACGCGCGGCGCCATTTTCGCCACGGCCGGGGCGATGTCGGCGATCTGTTCGCGCCCGGCGCGGGCCGCCTGCGGATCGTCGAGCAATATCAGCGCGCGACCAAGCAGGCCGCGAGCGTCAGCAATTTCAACCTTGTCGGCGCGGCGCAGGTCGGCAAGGCGAGCCTCGCCGGCATGCGCCTGCTGCACCGGCTGTCAGACCGGATCCCGCTGTGGCCGCTCGATCCGGTTCCGGCCCGCGGCCCGCTGCTCGTCGAAATCTATACGAGCCTTGCGGCGCGCGCGGCCGGCCTGCCGCCGGGGCGCAGCAAGATCCGCGACGGCGCGGCGCTCGATGCTGCGCTCGCCGTACTGGGATCGCCGCCTGCCGGCCTTATCGGCCCGGTCAGCGACCATGCGAGCGACGCGCTGCTGACCGCGGCGTGGCTACGCACGATCGCGAGCGAGGCCGCCCCTTGGTCGCCGCCCCCGCTGACCGAGGCCCTCGCCCGAACCGAAGGCTGGACCTTCGGCATTATCTGACCATTTCCAGCCTACCGCATTTTCCCGCACGTCCGCTGTTTCCATCGGACCGAAAAATGCTTAGGGGAGCGCGAGCGCCGGCTTAGCTCAGTTGGTAGAGCACCTGATTTGTAATCAGGGGGCCACGGGTTCGAATCCTGTAGCCGGCACCATCATCGCACCCGAATCCCGCGGCCTTCTGGCAATCGGTAAGCAAACCGGTCCGGAGAGACTGTCCCCCGCCGCGTCGCCGCACGCGCCGCATGGACGGTGTAACCGCAGAGCAGGCCATAAAACGCCAGCCCCTCGACCTGCCAGAAGGGCATCGTCGCCATGTTGAGCAGGAAGAAAGCGAAATGGGCGGCGATCAGCAGGAAGCGGTCGCCGCGCGCCGACGCCGCCGCCGCGAACATCGCCGTCCACAAGGCAATCATCGCCGCGACGCCGAACCAGCCGAGTTCATAGAGCGTCGCCACCAGCGTGTTGTGCGGATAGACTTTGAACACGCCCTCCCAGCTTTCGGGCCCGAGGCCGAACAAATGCTGAAGCGGCGTGCCGTCGGCCCAGGCATAGATATAGCTGCTCCAGATCAGCGGGCGACCCGACATCACCTGCCGCTCGAGCAGGTCGAACTCGCGTGGCGGCTTGATCAGCGCCGCCGGGTCCGCGAGGAAGGCGGCGAGGTCGGCGAAACTCTCGCGGTAGAGCAGCGCCGCAATCGCAAAGAGCAGCGCCCCCGCGACGGTCGCCGTCACCGCCATCGCACCGCGCTGGTCGCGCCGCACGCTCATCGTCACCCCGCCGAGGAAGATGGCCAGCGCGAGCGGCGCGAGCGCGAGGATCGTGGTGCGATAACCAGCGAGCAGAATGGCAATGAGCGTCACGGACAGAAAGGCGATCCGCACCGCGCGCGGCGCCGAGCGCGCGAGGCCGCCGACGAGGAACCCCGTCAGCAGCGCGACCGAAAAGGCCGCCTCGTGATTATAGCCGCCGATCCAGACGAGCCCGTCGCCATCCTCGGCCCCCTTGGGCATGTTAAGAGCCAGCGACAGCGCCTGAAAGACGAGCAAGGGCAGGAAGGAAACCATCGCCCAGGTCAGAAAGCGCGCATCGGGATCGCGGCGCAGCGCCTGGAAAGCCGCGAGCAGTATCACGATCATATAGGCATATTTGACCGCGACATTGACGCCGCCCACCGGATCGCCGTTGAGGACGGCGCTGACCAGCGCGAGCAGGATGAGCACATAGATGGGCACGAGCCATTTGAGCGCGAGATTGGCGGGCCGCACGACGAAAAGCAGCCCGAAGCCCGTCACCGCGACCGAAAGCAGCGCGTTACCCGACAGTCCGCCCGCAAGCGGCTGGAACATATAGAGATGATAGGCGCCCGCGGTGGTACGCAGCCACAGCGCAACGACCACGAAAGCCCCGGCCATGCCGCCCGCCCGCCGCGCCGCGACGACCAGCGGGACGAGCAGCAGCAGCGTGACGGGCACCAATATGCCGGGCCCGAAGGCCGGGCCATAGGGCAGCGGCTGCGCGGTCACGGCGCCGACGGATCAGTCGGCATAATAGTGGCGGTATGCCTTGAGGAAGGTGCCGCCATCCTCATAGCCGGCGCGTTCCTGCTCGCGCACATCGACCAGCGTCAGCACCGCGCCCAGCATTTCGGCATGGACGTCGTAGAGCCGGCGCAGCGCCACCGACGCCGCCTTCGACGGCGTCTTGCGCCAGCGTACGAGGAAGACGACGCCATCCGCCATGCTGGCGATCACGCGCGCCTCGTCGACCGGCAGGACCGGCGGCGTGTCGAGAATCACGAGGTCGTAGCGGTCGCGCACCTGTTCGATCAGCTCGGCGAGCCGCGGGCTCTCGGTCAGGCCGATACCCTTCGAATCGAGCCGCTGCGGCAGCAAGCAGGCGTCGGACAGGCTGTCCTTGACAATCGCCTGATCGAGGGTCGCCTCGCCTGCCAGCACTTCGTCGAGGCCGAGCGTTACGCCCTCGGCGAACTGCCGGCTCGATGCACGCCGGCGCGCATCGGCGTCGATCAGCAGCACCTTGCCGCCCGTCGCCGCCATCGCGCGGGCAAGACCCATCGCAGTCGTCGTCTTGCCCTCGCCCGGCACCGCCGAGGTGATCGCGACGACACGGACCGGCTTCGCCGCCTCGGCGAACTGGATCGAGGTGCGCAAGGCCCGGAACGCCTCCGCATAGGTCGATTGCGGCCGCTTGATCAGCAGCTCCGCGGGCGGCGCCGGCAGCCCCGACTTGCGATAGCCAGGCAAGGTGCGCGCGTCGGGGATCGAGGCGAGCGTCGCCAACCCCAAAGCTTCCTCGATCGCGTCGCTCGTCTCGAGCCCGCGCTCGAGCAATTGCAGCAGCACCACGAGCAGAACCCCGATACCGAGCCCGCCGACCACCGCCATTGCGGCATAGATCAGCATGTTAGGCGAACTGGGCGCACCGGGAACGCGCGCACGGCTGACGATATAGGAATCGCTGCGCTCGAGCCCCGATTGCGCGACCGTCTGGCGATAGCGGTCGAGGAAGGCCTGATAGAGAGTCCGCGACGATTCGGCGTTGCGCTCCAGCTCGGCCAGCCGCACCGATGCTTCATTGTCGCTCGCGAGCTTGCCTTGAGTCTGCGCGACCGAGCCCGCGAGCGAAGCCGCGCGCTGATTGGCGATGCTCGCCTGGATCGACGCGTTGGCGACGATGCGCTTTACCTCTGCGGCGATATGCTGGTCGGCGGTGCGGAGCTGGTTCTGCGCCTGAACCAGCGCAGGATGACGCGGACCATAGCGTTTTTCGAGCGCCGCCACCTCGCGCGCGGCCTCGGCGCGCTGGGCCCGGAGCTGGCTGACCACCGGAGAATCGAGCGAGTCGCCGAGTTCCTCGCCGCTCCGTCCACCGCGCACCTGTGCGCGTGCTGCCGAAAGTCGCGCCTGCGCCGCGGCATTTTCCGCCTTGGCCTGCGCGAGTTGCGTCGAAAGACCCGACAATTCCTGCTGCGTCACCGTGCTGGCTTCGGAAACGGCGAAAAGATTGTTCGCGGCGCGATAGTCGGCGACCGCTCGCTCGGCGCCGAGCACCTGCGTGCGCAGCTCCTCAAGCCGCTTCTCGAGAAAGCCTTGTGCGCGCTGCGTCGCCTCGGCCTTCGAACCCGCCTGTCCCGAAACATAGTCGTCGACCAGCGCATTGGCGATCTGGGCCGCCTGCGCCGGCGTATTCCCTTCGTAAGACACGCTGATCGCATAGGAGAGCCCGTCGCGCTTCACCGTCAGGCCGCCCAGCAGCGCGCCGATCGCGCGCTGCCGCCCGATCAGGTCGGGCTGCGCTGCGGGAGCGCCCTGCCCCGCGGCCTCGTTGAACGCGGGATCGCGCGCGAGCCGCAGCCGGTCGACCACCCGCCCGATCAGCTCGGGCGAGCGCAGCGCCTGCACTTCGGTGTCGACCGCCGCCGAATCGGGATCGGCGGTCGGGGGCACCGCATCGACGTCGATCACCCGCTCCGCCGTGCGTTCGAGCGCGACCTGCGCGGTGGCGAGATAGCGCGGCTCGGCGACGAGATAGGCGGCGGTCGCGACGATGATCGCCGCGACCATCGCCGCACACAGCACCATCCATCGCCGGCGCAAAATCCCGCCGATATGGCGCAGGTCGATCAGCGCGCCGCGATCGACCTGCGGATCCGCTTCCTGACGAAGCGACGTACGCCGTGAAAGTGCATCCATGTCACGCGGCAGCCAGGAAAGCGCGGACCGCGGGCGCGATATCGGGACGGCCGAGCGCGAGCGCGAGCGTCGCAGTCACGAAACCGCTCTTGTCGCCGCAGTCATAGCGCGTCCCCGCAAAGGTGACGCCGTGGAAGGGTTGCTGGCCGATCATTCGCGCCAGCGCGTCGGTGAGCTGAATCTCGCCGCCCGCGCCTTCCTCCTGACTGCCGAGCACGTCCATCACCTCGGGCTGGAGAATATAGCGGCCGATGATCGCGAGCCGCGACGGTGCGACATCGGGCGCCGGCTTTTCGACCAGCCCCTTCACTTCGGTGATCGGCCCCGCCTGCGCTCCGGGGGTGACGATGCCATATTTATGCGTCTGGTCTGCCGCCACTTCCTCGGTGCAGATCAGATTGCCACCAAGGTCGTTATAGGCTTCGACCATCTGCTTGAGACAGCCGGGCTCGCCGACCATCAAATCGTCGGGCAGCAACACGGCGAAGGGCTCGTCACCGACAAGGCGACGCGCGCACCAGACGGCGTGGCCGAGCCCGAGCGGCTCTTGCTGCCGCACGATGGTAATATCGCCCGGCGAGGGGCGGGTGCCGTCGAGCGCGGAAAGCGATTTGCCGCGCCGCGCCATCGCTTCCTCAAGCTCGAAGGCGTGATCGAAATGATCCTCGATCAGGCTCTTGCCGCGGCTGGTGACGAAGATGAACTGTTCGATGCCCGCCTCGCGCGCCTCGTCGACGGCATATTGAATGAGCGGCCGGTCGACGACCGGCAGCATTTCCTTTGGCATGGATTTGGTCGCCGGAAGAAACCGGGTTCCAAGGCCGCCAATGGGGAACACGGCCTTGCGTATCTTTCGCATTTTTCCACCCTTTTCTGGTCACTGGGTTCCCCCCCAAAAAACCAGTATTCGGCTTGCCAGACACGATCGCCACGTGCTGACGGGCGCGGTTTGCGCCTTTACGCTGCATTGCAGCAAGAGCCCGGCGTCGAAGCGTGTCCAAAGTGCGTCGGGGCTATTTCAAAGCTTCGGCGGCTCGCCCTTGAAGGATACCCCGCCCGGCACCGAACCCCCGCCTCGCGAGCGGACCAGCTGCGTTCCGCGCGGCACCTGGATATCGTGCGAGCCGATGATAATCCTGGCGGGTCCGTTATGAACGTCGAAGATCGGCCAGCCGCGATCGCTCTTCACCGTCAGATGCTCGATATAGATGACCAGCGGCTCGTTCGCGCCTGTCGGCGCCATGATAGAAAAATGGTTGGTGTCGCCGATTCCGCCGATCTTGATCGGATCGAGACTGATAAGCCGCGTCGCGCGAATGCTCGACCAGAGCCGGAAGTTGCGCGCGTTGCGGCCGCTGGTGCAATCGTCGAGCAAAGTCTCGGTCGACTTCAGGTCGAACCCACCGTCGCTATTGTCCCAGGCGGCGCACTGCCGAAACAGGAACCGCGCATTGCCGCGCTCGGTCGAGAAGCCGTCGCCGTTCCAATATTGCGAGTCGCGGCGTTTCCACTGAAACCCCCGCATCGAACAGCGCTCGATCCGGAAATCATGCGCCGTGTCGGCGAATCCGATGCCGACCGGAAGATCGGTCGAACCGGTCGTAAGTCTGCCGCTCGCGCTCACATCCTCGATCACGCCATCGCGGCTGTCATAGCGGATACGCGCAAAGCTGCGTTCGAGATCGCTCGCCTTCGCCCCGCGCACGTGCAGCCCAACGCAGCCTGCGGCCTCCACGCCGGGCGCCGCGGTATTTTCGATGACGCGATAACCGCTTGCCACCCTGACGTTGGAAATCCGCACATTGCGTACCGGTTCGCGAATCACGAACAGGCCGTTGCCGACATCGCGGGCGCGCACGTCGCGATAGGCGGCATCCGAGCGCACGACATAGACAGGCTCGCCGTTCGCGGCGATCTGAACCGCGCTCGCAACGCGGCGGGAGGGCATGTCGGCCATGCGGCGGCGTTAGGCGGTCGGCGCGAATAAGAGCGAGCGCGATGCGGCGCGGCGTGGTGTGTCCGGGATCAGTGCAGCGCGGGTTCCGGCCCGGAAAGATCGTCGCCGCCCTTGATCGCGAGCCGGGTTGCGAGACCGAAGAAAGGCGGGCGGCAGACGCGCCGGGTTCGACTGAACCGACGAAAGCCTGCTTCCCCCGAGCCGATATTGAGCGTCATGCCCGCGCCCGCCGTAACCGGAGACAGCGCCCGCCCGTCGATCGTGATCGCCGACGACAGGGTGCGCCCCAGCACATGCCGGCGCTCGGCGCCGTCACGCCCGAAATAATATATGGCATGCGGCGGCGCGCGACGGTGGATCGTGGCGATCGCGTCCTCGATCCGGGCATAATTGCACAACGGCAGGATCGGCCCCTCGACATCCTCCTGCATCACCAGCATGTCCTCGCTGGCATGGCGGACGATGTGGAGCGGCATTTCCGTCCCCCGCGGGCGTGCGGTCATCACTTCGCCTCCGCGCGCGCGCGCGTCGTCCAGCAGCCGCGTCCATCGCGCCTGCTCGGCAGCGGTCGGCGCCGCTTCGTTCGCGGCCGGCTGCATCGCCGCGCGCCACAGCCAGGCGGCGATCGCCTCTTCCCGCTCGTCGGGCACGAGCAGATAGTCGGGCGCCAGCGGCACCCGTCCGCCCCGGACGCGCTTGTCCGCGATCACCTTGTCCGCAGCCCGCGCAAAATCGGCCGAGCGCCCGAAGATGACCGGCGACTTGCCCGAGCGCGCGATCATCATGCCGTCGCCCTGTTGTTCGCTGGTTACGAGCAGATCGAATGCGCGCCCCGCAAAGGCCGCGTCCGAAGCGACAGCCAATTCGAGCGGATCGAAAAAGCCGGCAGCCAGCCGGTCGATCAGGTCGCCCAGTCGCGGCGAGGCGGTATCAAATTTCAGCATTATCCGATTGCCCGCGGCAAATGCCCCGGCGAGGACAGTCGCCACCTGGAGCAATGCCAGCGAGGCAGGCGCCGATATTCCGATCACGCCGACCGGCAGATATTCGACATAGTCGCCGCCGCCCCAAAGCCGCGCAAGCAACCGGCCATCGGTTTCGAGGCGCATCCATTGCCCGACGCTGTTTCGCGCCGCGCGCAACACCGCCAATGCCGGGACCACTTCGGAGCGCCTCGCCGACTCGACATCCTGATTCGCCTGATCGGCAGCGAGCGCCGCGCACAGCGCATCGGCATTTTCTTCGATCATCAGCATCGCTCGCCCCAACCGGTCGCGGCGAACCGCCAGCGACACCGGCAGGTCGGCGAAAAATGCCGCGCGTTGCGCTTCCAGCATCCTGCCCTTCCCACAGCTTATCGTATCCAGCTTCTAGTCCCGCGCCGACGCGTGGCAAGTTCAAGTCGAAACGTTTCGTCGCATCGCATCCAAAGCGCTCGATCTTCGTTTGCGCGAAGTCGCGAGTTATCTCCTTAAATTTCTCTCGCTTTTTTAATTCTGCCCCATTTTGAATCGGAATTGCGGGCGCATTCGCTTCGCCTCCGAATTGCCTCTTTTCAAAGCTGCCAAGTTGACGGGCGAGGGCTATCCGGGATGATTGTTCGCAAGCGCAGCATAATCGCCTTCATATAAATAGGGAGCAACGCGTAATGCGTATCGTAATGATCGGGTCCGGCTATGTCGGGCTCGTTTCGGGCGCGTGTTTTGCCGATTTCGGCCATCATGTGACCTGCGTCGACAAGGATGCGGACAAGATCGCCCGGCTCCGCGCCGGCGGCATTCCCATCTATGAGCCCGGGCTCGACAGCCTCGTCGCGCGCAATGTCGCAGCGGGCAATCTGGACTTCACCACCGAGCTTTCCGAAGCCGTTGGCGCCGCGGACGTCGTGTTCATCGCTGTGGGCACGCCGAGCCGCCGCGGCGATGGCCACGCCGATCTTTCCTTCGTCCATGGCGCGGCGCGCGAAATCGCCGGGGCCTTGAGCGGCTTCACCGTGATCGTCACCAAGTCGACTGTCCCCGTCGGCACCGGCGACGAGGTCGAGCGGATCATCCGCGAATGCAATCCCGCGGCCGAGTTCGCCGTCGCCTCCAACCCCGAATTCCTGCGCGAAGGCGCGGCGATCGAGGATTTCAAGCGCCCCGACCGCGTCGTCATCGGTATCGAGGACGGACGCGCCCGCCCGCCGATGGAAGAAGTCTATCGCCCGCTGTCGCTGAACAAGGCGCCGATCGTCTTCACCCGGCGGCGCACGAGCGAGCTGATCAAATATGCGGCGAACGCCTTTCTCGCGATGAAGATCACCTATATCAACGAGATGGCGGATCTGTGCGAACAGGTCGGCGCCGATGTACAGGAGGTCGCGCGCGGCATCGGGCTCGACAACCGGATCGGCGGCAAATTCCTGAATGCGGGACCAGGCTACGGCGGCTCCTGCTTTCCCAAGGACACGCTCGCGCTGATGAAGACGGCGCAGGACCACGACGCGCCGCTGCGGCTGATCGAGGCGACCGTCGCGGTCAACGAGCAGCGCAAGCGCGCGATGGGCCGCAAGATCCTCGCGGCGATCGACGGGCCGGTTCGCGGCCGCACCGTCGCGGTGCTCGGTCTGACCTTCAAACCCAATACCGACGACATGCGCGATGCGCCCTCGATCGCGATCATCCAGGCGCTGCAGGATGCCGGCGCCAAGGTGCGCGCCTATGACCCCGAGGGCATGGACGCGGCCAGGACCGTGCTGAGCGATGTCGACTATGCCGCCTCCGCCTATGCCGCGGCGCAAGGCGCGGCGGCGACGGTGATCGTCACCGAATGGGATGCCTTCCGCGCGCTCGATCTCGCGCGCCTCAAGGCGGCGATGGCCGATCCGCTGCTCGTCGACCTGCGCAATATTTATCGCCCCGCACAGGCGGAGGCGGCGGGCCTGCGCTATGTCGGCATCGGGCGGCCGGGCAATCCCGATGAGGATGCCGAAGGTTCGAGCGAAAGGCGCGCGGCGTGACTGACGACAGCCCCATTCTCGTCACCGGCGCCGCCGGTTTCATCGGCCATGCGGTGTCCGAACGGCTGCTCGCGCGCGGTGAGCGCGTGATCGGCCTCGACAGCTTCACCGACTATTATGACGTCGCGCTGAAGAAAGCGCGCACCGCGCGGCTGGCCGGCAATGTGGGTTTCCGGCTGATCGACGGCGACATCGCCAGCCCAGGGCTGGTCAGCGAGCTGGTCGAGGCGAACGGCATTCGCCGCATCGTCCACCTCGCCGCGCAAGCGGGCGTGCGCTACAGCCTCGAAAACCCCTTCGCCTATGAGCACAGCAATCTCAAAGGGCATCTCGCGGTGCTCGAAGCGGCGCGCCACGCGGGCACTATCGAGCATCTCGTCTACGCCTCGTCGAGTTCGGTCTATGGCGACCGTCCGATCGGCGACGCGGGTTTCCGCGAGGACGAACCCTGCACCGCGCCCGTCTCGCTATATGCCGCAACCAAGCGCAGCTGCGAATTGATGAGCCAGAGCTATGCCACGCTCTACAAACTGCCGCTCAGCGGGCTGCGCTTCTTCACCGTCTATGGCCCGTGGGGTCGGCCCGACATGGCCTATTACGGATTCGCGCAGAAGATATTGCTCGGCCAGCCGATCGAGGTGTTCGGCGAGGGCCGGATGGCGCGCGACTTCACCTATATCGACGATATCGTCGATGGTGTCGTCGGGGTACTCGACAGGCCGCCGGTCGGCGGCGAACATCGTTTGCTCAACATCGGCGACTGCAATCCGGTCGGGCTGATGGACATGATCGCGATGCTCGAGCGTGCGCTCGGCCGGCCGGCGGTCAAGCTGATGCGGCCGATGCAGCCCGGCGATGTGACCGCGACCTATGCCGACATCTCGGCGATCAACGCGCTTACCGGATACAGCCCGAAGGTGCCGCTTTCCCGCGGGATCGAGCGGTTCGTCGACTGGTATCTCAATGAAATAGAAAATGGTGGAAGAGGGCCGATGGCAGCGGTGGCCTGAGCCGGGAAATCCGGCGGGGCGCTTTTGGAGTTTTATGATGCTGCAACGGACGAACATGTCTTCCGGCGACCGGTCGGGGTCGCCCACCATCTGCGTGACGGGCCTGCGCGGCTTCCCGCATGTTATGGGCGGGATCGAAAGCCATTGCGAGGAACTGCTGCCGCGGATCAAGGCGCTGTGGCCCGGCCACCGCTCGGTCGTGCTCGGCCGCGCGCCATATCTGCCCGAGCCCGCAAGCGAGCATCGCGGGGTCGAGATCGTCGGCATCCCCTGCCCGCGCTCGCAGCATTTCGAAGCGATCGTGTCGACCTTTCTCGCCGTGCTGTCGGCGCGCAAGCGTGGCGCCGGGCTCGTCCATATCCATGCGATCGGTCCCGGCCTGCTGGCGCCCGTCGCGCGGCTGCTCGGCCTGAAGGTCGTCGTGACGCACCACGGCACCGATTATCACCGCGCCAAATGGGGCCCGCTCGCGCGCGGCGCGCTGCGCGCCGGCGAATGGCTGGCGCTGAACTTCGCCGACCGGGTCATCGCCGTTTCCCCCTCGCTCGCCGCGCAATTGCGCAAGAGTTTCCCGCAGCGCGCACAAAGGGTCGCCTATATCCCCAACGGCACGTCCGACCTGCCCGGCGATGCCGATCCCGCGCTGATATTCGAGCGGCTGGGAATCGACGACGGCGACTTCCTCCTCGCGGTCGCGCGGCTTGTCCCCGAAAAGGGCCTGCACGATCTGATCGACGCCTATGAACGGTCCGACTGCACCGCCAAGCTGGTGATCGCAGGCTCGGCCGATCACGAAAGCGAATATGCCCGCGAACTCCTCGAACGCGCGAGCGACCGCGTGATCTTTGCGGGCGTCCAGTCGCGCGCGACGCTGAAATGCCTATACGAGCATTGTGCCCTCTTCGTGATGCCCTCCTATCACGAGGGTCTGCCGATCGCGGCGCTGGAGGCGGCGAGTTGCGGCGCGCGAATGCTGCTCAGCGACATTCCGGCCAATCTCGACATCGGGCTCGATCCCGTGAATTATTTCGCGGTCGGCGACGTCGCTGAACTTATCGCGCGGCTAAACGCCGATTGCGCCGACTTCCAGGTCGATCGCGACGCTGTTCGCGCGCGTTTCAGCTGGGACAGGGCGGCGGCGGAAACGCTCGAAATCTACCGTGATGCGCTTGCGCCGCGCCGACCGGTCCCACGCCCCTCCACCACCCCGGGGCCGGCGAGAGGTTAGGACGCTTAGGCGCGAAGCCGAGCGATCACTTCGGCGCGGTCGGCCGCATCGATCGCGCCGTCTATTTCGATCTTGCCGCCGGCCCGTCGCGCCCGCGCGATCCGCGGCCGCCACGCGTTCGCGCGCCATTGCCAGCTGCGGATGCGCCAGCGCCCCGGCCCTTCGGAATCGATCGCCAGCGTCGGGCGGCCGGCGCGGTCGGTCCCGGCGCCATCGTCGTCGCGCCGCGTGCAGGCACCGGCGGCGGCGGCGCCGGCAATCGCCGTCAGCAATGCGCGTCGGTCCATCGGATAATCTCCATTGGTATCGGGATAGCAGGGCGAATCGGCCGTCACGGCGCGGCGATCCTTTCGGGAACGGTCTGATGTGCGCGCGGCGTACCGCGTCCGACGGCTCGTTTGATGACCGCCTTCCCGAGCCGCTGCCCCGGCAGCTCGACCAGCCTGTAGGTCACAAAGGCAAGGAAATAGGTCGCCGGCACAACGATCGCGCCGGTCAGGATGAAGCGCTCGACCGCGCCGAGTCCGGTGCCGAACCGTCCGATCACCGCCGCCGCGACGGGCTGCAGAATCAGGAGGTGGATCAGATAGGTGCCATAGGAAAGCTCGCCCAGCCAGTAGAAGGGCCGGCTACCGAAGAGCCGCGAAATCCAGTCGATGACGCCGAGCGAACGCAGGTGCACCAGCGCGAAAAAGCCGAAGACGAGCAGTTCGCGGACCGCGAAATGGAGCAGATCCTGATCGCCGCCGATCGGGATCGCGGCGAGCAGCATCGCCGCGCCGAGGCGCATCCAAAGCCGCGCAGAGCTTTCGCCCGCACCGGCGGCGAGCAGCATGCCGGCGAGGAAAAGCTGGAGCTTCAATGGCAGGAAGGACGGCATCGGATAGTCGAGGCCCGCCGCCCCGGCGAGCAGCGCGATGACCACCCCGCCGCCGGCCGCGACGAACGCCGACGCGATCCAGCCGAACCGCCGTCCGAGCAGTATGAGGAAAGGAAAAAGCAGGTAGAATTGCATCTCGAGCCCGAGGCTCCAGTCGGGCAGCGGGGTGCGGAAGGCATAGTCGGGCAGCAATCCGAACAGGAAGCTCAGATGCAGCGCGATGTTCGTGAGACTACCGTCGAGATAGCGTTCGGACGGCTGCAGCGACTGGCCGAGGAAGCTGTCGATCGCGACGCGGCCCTCATAGATCGCCGGTCCTGCAATCAGCGCGGCGGCAAGCGTCACATAGAAAAGCGGCGCCAACCGGAAAAAGCGCCGCGTCCAGAAAGCGGCCCAGGTGCCGGGCGCGGTCCAATCCTCGCTTCCCGCGCGCAGCCGGTACTGAAACATCATCAAAAAGCCCGAGAGCAGGATGAACAGGTCGACGCCCAGGTCGGGCTTGCTCATCAGCGGCAGCCGAAAACCGGTGAGGATCATCATGTGTCCGAGCAGCACCCAGAGCGCCGCAACGCCGCGCAAGCCGTCCAGACACTCGACGCGCCGAATGTCCATTACATATCTCCGCAAACGTTCATCGGTGTCGCCGGTAATAGACCCATCCCGGCGCGAAACCCGCTCGAATCGGCCAAATGCCCCCCGCGGGCGATGAAGCGGGCGCGCCTGTGTGCACTGCAACAATTCGGCGTGGTAAGGGTTCTTCCAAGGCGCATTCCGCACCAGCTTCAACGAGGAATCATGCTGCACCGAAAGCGGATATTGTTCGCGATCAACTCGCTTGCGGGCGGCGGCGCCGAGCGCGTGCTGGCGACCCTGCTCGGCGGGTCGGAGCCGTGGCGCGCGCGCTACGACATCCATCTCGCGCTGCTCGACGACGAACCGCGCGCCTATGACATCCCCGAATGGGTCGCGGCCCATCAGCTCGACGCGCGGCATAAATTGCTGCCGAGCCTGACCGGGCTGCGCGCGCTCGCCGGACGGCTCAAGCCCGATGCGGCGCTCAGCTTTTTGACCCGCGCCAATATCGCCAACGCCTGGGCGATGGCGGGACGCCGCCGGCCGTGGCTGATCAGCGAACGGGTGAACACCAGCGCCCATCTTGGCAGTGCCGTTGCCGCCAAGGCGATGGTTCGCCTCGTCTATCCGCGCGCCGCGCATGTCATCGCCGTGTCCGAAGGCGTCGTCGACGATCTTGCCGCCAATTTCGGCGTCGCGCGCAGCCGCATGTCGGCGATCGCCAATCCGGTCGACCATCGCCGCATCGCCGAACTGGCCGCCGAACCGCCCGCCTTCGTGCCTGCCGATCCCTATATCGTCTCGGCCGGGCGGCTCATGCCGAACAAGAATTTTCCGCTCTTGCTGCGCGCCTATGCCCAGGCCGCGCCGCCGGAGCGCCTCGTCGTCCTGGGCGAAGGACCCGAGCGCGGCGCGCTGGAGGCGCTCGCCGCGTCGCTCGGTATCGCGGACCGGGTCGACATGCCGGGCTTCGTCGCCAACCCTTTCGCGGTGGTGTCCCGCGCGCAGGCCTATGCGATGCCCTCGAACGCCGAGGGTTTCCCGAACGGGCTGGTCGAGGCGATGGCGTGCGGCGTGCCCGTCGTCGCGACCAATTGCGCCTCCGGCCCATCCGAGATTCTGGCCGACCGGCCGCGCGAGACGATCGGCGGCGGGATCGATGTCGATGCCGGCGCGTTGGTGCCGACCGATGATGTGCCAGCCTTCGCCGCCGCCTTGCGCCGGGTGCTCGCCGAGCCGCACCGCAGCGAATGCGGCGCGCGCGCGCGCACCCGTTCGCTTGCCTATGGCGTCGAACAGGCCGCGGCGAATTATTGGGCCCGGATCGAGGCGGCGCTCGCCGGATTCCGCACGGGGACCGAATTCAAAGACATTGCAGCATCAAGTCCGGGAGTGGTTTCATGAAATGGCTTAAGCAGATCGCCTTGGCAGGCACGCTCGCAATGCTCGGCGCGTGCGCCGGGCAGTCGCCGCTCGCCGGCAGCGGCGCCGCACCGCCGCCCGCCGAGGCGTTCAGTCTCTCGCCCGGCGACAAGGTCAAGATTGCAACCTATGGCGAAGAGACGCTCACCGGCGACTTCGAAGTCTCCCCCGCCGGCACGATCGCCTTCCCGCTGATCGGCGAGGTCAAGGCGGCCGGGCTGCAGACCGACGAGCTGTCGAAGACGATCGAAGCGAAGCTCGGCGACGGCTATCTGCTCGAGCCCAAGGTCTCGGTCCAGGTCGCGAGCTTCCGGCCCGTCTATGTGCTCGGCGAAGTCAACAAGCCGGGCGAATATCCCTATACGCAGGGCCTCACCATCCGCGGTGCCGTCGCCAAGGCCGACGGTTTCACCTATCGCGCCAACGAAAAGCGCGTCTTCCTGAAACGCGCGGGCGAAGCCGGCGAGCGCGAATATGAGATGACCGCCGATTTCCCGGTGCTTCCGGGCGACACGATCCGTTTCGGCGAGCGTTATTTCTGATGGACCTGGCCAGCGCATCGCTCGCCCCCGCTCCGGCGTTCGACGAGCCCGTTTCCGAGGAGACTGGCAAGCCGCATCTGCGCGGCTGCCCGGTGAGCTTCGCGAAGCTCAAGGCGCTGCTCGCCGCTGACCTCTATCGCTATGCCGGCCGCACCGGCTTCGGCGCCTTCGCGCGGCATTATGCCTTCACTCCCGGATATAAATACACCGTGCTGATGCGCACGACCGGTTGGCTCAAGCTGAAGCCCGCCAAGGCTTTCGGTCTCTATCCACTCGCCAAGTGGCTGCTGCTGCGCGCGCGCTACAAATATGGTTTTGCGATCCCCGAATATATGGAAATCGGGCCGGGGCTGTTCCTCAACCGTTTCGGCGGCTTCTATTTTCACGGCGACGCGGTGCTCGGCAGCAATGTCAACATCACCCACGGCGTCGTGCTCGGCTATATGAACCGCGGCGGCCGGCGCGGCGCCCCGGTGATCGGCGACCGCAGCTTTCTGGGGTCGGGCGCCAAGGTCATCGGCGGCATCGCCGTGGGCGCGGAGGCGGCGATCGGCGCCAATGCGGTCGTGACGAAGGACGTGCCCGAGCGCGGCGTGGTCGGCGGTATTCCGGCAAAACTGCTCTCGGATCAGGGATCGGCGGGCTATATCAACCGCCTCGCCCCGCCCGAGCTGCTCGCCGCATGCGAAGGCGCGTTCCACGGGTCGCGGACGAAGCACCGCTGATCGGGCCTACAAACCCGAGAAGGTCACCCCGACCGAGACGCGGTTATCGGTGAATTCGCGGCCGGCGTTGAAGCCCCAGCTCGACTGGGTACGCCGCTGCACGTCGAACCGCAGCGCCAGCCGCTTGCTCACCAGATAGGAGGCGTTGGCGCGCCAGGTCCAGCGCTCGTCCTGCCGGTCGATATTGTTGAAATCGCGCTTTTCCAGCTCGCCGCCCGCGCTGATGATCAGGTTGCGCAGCAGCTCGTAATCGGCGCGCAGCGTCATGTTGGTAGCGAGATAGCCCGTAGCGCCGTTGACGCCGGTTTCCTTGATGCCGCGGTCGACGGTGCCGGTGATCGTCACCAGCGGGGTCAGGAAATAGGCGAGTTCGCCGCGCACGAGGAAGCCCGAGACATCCTCGAACTCGGCCGCCTTGTAATCCTGATGGAGATAGCCGAGGCGAAGCGATCCGCGCGCCTTGCGCCCCAGTTCAAAGCTCGCCCCGGCGGCAAGGTCGAAGCCGGTCGAATCGCGCGCCGGAACCGGGCCGCTGCGTTCGCGATAGTCGCGCTTGCCGAGCGATCCCGCGACGAACAGCGCGACGCTGGGGCTCAACGCATATTCGCCGATCGCGGTGCCGGTATAGCTGGTGTGATCGCGGAAATCCTGATCGATCGGATCGCCGCCCGGCGTCACGCTGTCGCTGTAATTGCGGTTCTCGACATCGATCACGCCACGCACGCGCAGCCGGTTGAAGACGTGCGTATAGGTCGCGGTGCCCCCGTTCAGAGTGAAGCGGATCGGCCGCGACGCCTGCGTCGGGCTGTCGGGCGAGACGCGTTCCTGGCTGTAACGCCCATTGCGCAGCGTGATGTCGAGCGTGTCCGACTTGCTGATCGTCCAGGCCGCGCCCGCGTTCACCGCATATTGGGTGGCATTTTCGCTGGACCGGTCGGCGTAGCGGAGCAGATCGACTTCGCCTTCGAGCGACAGCTTGAGGTCGGGCGACGGCCGCACCAGCGAGATGCGCGGGCGGATGCGTAGATAGGCGTCGCCGATCTCGTCATCGGGCTGCGCATAGAGATTGTCGTCGTAGCCGGCGCCGACCGCGATGCGCGGCATCAGTTCGAGCGAGCCGACACGGATCGGCTCCGCCGTATAATCGGGCCGACGGCGTTCGAGCACGCTGATGTTGCGGTCGCGTCCGAAGCTGTTTTCGCTCGACACCGAACCGAGCCCGTCGGTCGCGTCCGATTGCTGCGCCAGCGCGGGCACGGCGAGGCCGCAGCTGCCGAGCAGCGCGAGGGAAAAGACGCGTTTCATCGGCGCGCCAACGTCACGAGAATCGGCCGATGGTCCGACCCCGTCGCGGGCAATTGCCGCGTGGACACCAGCCCCCAATCGGGCCCGGCATAAAGATGATCGATCGGCAGCACGGGAAGCGCACGCGGCCAGCTGGGCGCACGCGTCATGCGGGTGAGCGGAGCAAGCGCGCGGTCCTGCTCGCGCATCGCCGCGGCCCAAGGGGTCAGGTTCATGTCGCCTGCAACGATCAAGGCATCGCGATCGATCCGCGCCAACGCATGCGCCACGTCGCGCCTGCGCACCGCCTGGTCGCTTGACGTCGGCCGGGGATAGTGGAGCGTCGCGACCATGAACGCTTCTCCCGCGGGTGGCACGATCCGCGCCCAGAGCAACGCGGGGCCGAATTTGCGGCCGGTCGCGTCCTTCAGAAAATAATCGCCATCGGCGATCGGCCAGCGCGAGAATATGGCGAGGTCGCAGCCGCGCGGGCACCGGGTCGCATGGGCGAAATGCTGGCTCAGCGCCGCAAGCATCGGCCGGAAGCTGCCGTTCACCTCTTGCAGCATCACCACGTCGGGCTTCGCATCGATGATCGTCTGCGCGGTGTCGGCGGGGTCGGAGTTGCCCGCCCAGACATTGTGCGTCAGCACAAGAACCCGCGGCGCGTCCGAAGGCGCGGCGGGAATCGAACGCAGCCATTCGGGCGCAACGCCGATCGCGAACGGGACCAGCGCCAGCAGGGCCGCCGCGATCGTAAGGCCCGGTCGCCACCGGGCGAACAACAGCCCCAGCAAGACCGCCACGCCGAAGAAGGGGAGGAAGGAGGCGAGCAGGTCGAGCGCCGGCACCCATCCGCCGGCGAGCGAAAGCCACGCAGCGACGATCCCCCCGCCCGCCAGCAGGGAACCGAAGGCGCGGACCGGTTTCACGCGCGGGCGCGCAGCCGGTTGCGCAGGGCATGGCCCGACTGCCGGAGCGACGCTGGGATAAGCTTCGCGGCGAGCAGGAGCGCCGCGGTGCCCGTCCCCTCGGGCAGATAGACATCGCCGACCCGGATCGCCGTCCGGCCCGGATATTTCATCGCATAGCGCGCATAATGCGCGATTTCCTGATTGACGAGCCGCCGCAGCAAGGCGGCTTCGCGCGGCGTCGCGTCGGCAAGCATCGCCCGCGCCGTCTCGACCAGACAGGGCAGGTCGAGCGTCGTGGTCGACTTGCTGACCTTGTTGTCGCTGTCGCGGTGAAAGCGCGCGGTGATCCGCGGATCATAGCGCAGCGCGCCCTTGGCGAGCACGCGCAGCCACAAATCCTTGTCGCCCCCGCGCACCGCGCGCCCTTCGGGAAACAGCCCCGCCTCGAACAACGTGTCGCGGCGGATCGCGATCGCGCCGGTCCACATCGGGCATTCGCGCACCGCGAGCCATGCTTCAAGGAAGTCCGCGAAGTCCAGGCTCCGCGCGCGATCCAACTTAGGCGCGATCCGCTGCGGCTGCACGCGATCTTCGAACACATGGTCGAACCGCGTGGCCGCCGCGCGCACATCGGCGTCGGCGGCGATGCCTTCGGCGAGCACCGCAAGATGATCGGGCTGCCACAGGTCGTCGGCATCGAGGAAGGCGATCCAGTCGCCGTTCGCGGCGCGAATGCCGACATTGCGCCCCGCATAGCCGCCCGGTCCCGGTGTCGCGAGGTCGAGCAGCGTGATTCGATCGTCGCCGACCGCGGCCGCCAGTTCGCGGCCGCCGTCGGTCGAGCCATTATCGATCACGAGTATCTCGTGCGCCGGATAGCTCTGCGCGAGCGCGCTCTCGATCGCCGCGCGGACATGCGCGGCCTTGTTATAGAGCGGCATCACCACGGAAAAGCGCGGAGCGGGTCGGGAATTTGTCATCAGTCGCGTGCTGCCTTTCGTCCCCCCGCCAGATTGAGGAACTCGCCCACCGCCACCCCGGCGAGCTGCAACGTCAGCAGCATCACCGCCAGCCGTCGCCGCAACGACAGCTCGCGTGTGATCGCCGCCCGGCGCAATCGCCGCACCGTATCGACAGCGGTGATGCCGAGCACATGGACGAGGCGCGGGCGACCCACGGTGCGGTCCCAGCGTCCGCCGCTCAGTCGCTGGCGCTTGCGCACCAGCTCGGCGCGGCTCGCGCGCACCGGATGGCGGACGGTCATCGCCGGCACATAAATGAGCGGCCGGCCGGCGCCCCGGATGCGCAGCGCCATCTGGCGGTCGCCGCCCGATTTCAAAGCCGCATCGAACCCGCCAAGCTCCTTCAGCAGCGCCGTCTCGCTCGCCCAATTGGCGGTCGCGCAATTGCCGCGCGACGCGTGCGCCTGCGGAAAGCTGAAAAGCCGCTCATAATCGCCGAACACCTCGCGCTCGGGCGCGATTTCGTCGAACAGCTCGATCTTGCCCGCGAGCACGCCGAAACCCGGGTTAGCGGCGGCAGCGCGCACCACCTGTTCCAGCCAGTCGGGCGCGGGCTCGCAATCGGCATCGGTAAAGGCGGTAACCGGCGCCCGCACGCGTTCGATCCCGCGGTTACGCGCGACATAGGAGCCGGGCCGCGCCTCTTCGAGCAGCTCGACGCCGGCGTAGCTCCGCGCGATTTCGCGCGTGGCATCGTTCGACCCATTGTCGACGACGATGATCTGATAAGCCTCGCGCGGCAAGGTTTGGTGCGCGAGCGCTTCGAGACAGCGGCCGAGCACCGCTTCCCCATTCCAGACAGGTATGACGACTGCGACTTCAAACATGGATTCGCCTGTTTAAGTGCCCCCGCATCGATCCAATCGGCCTCTCGCCCGGTCCGGGTCAACCTTATGCTGCACCTGCGAAGACGAGCCGCCCCGTTGACCGGACGACCGGAGCCGGGGTGCCTTCGCTCTCAAATAATTGCCCGCTACCAAGGATCGCGTCGGGCTGGTCGCCCGTTCTGCACCGCGCAGACCCCGCAGCGGCGGTGAATAGGAGACGTATATCCGTGGGTGAATTCCTGCCCGAATCGGGCGAGGCTGCCGAAATATTGGTGGTGTCGCTCGAATCCGCCGAGGCTCGGCGGGCCGCCTTCGCCGCGCGCGCCGCGGACACGTCGCTCGCTTGGCGTTTCTTCGACGCGTGCACCGGCCCTGCGGCGGGGATGACGGTCGACGACGCCGCGATCCGCCGCAACAAGGGCCGCGCGATGAGCAAGGGCGAGATCGGCTGCTATGCGAGCCATTTCTCGATCTGGCAGGACATGGTCGACCGCGGCGTGCGCCAGTCGATCATCCTCGAGGACGATACGGTCGTCGACTGGGCCTATCTCGAGCCGCTCGCGCGCACCGATCTCCATGCCGAGGGCATCGATTATCTGCGGCTCTATGCCAAGCGGCCGACGTGGCAGCGCGTGGTCAAGCGCGACTTCCTCCAGCATTCGCGCGCGGTGGTCGAGCTGGTCGGACTCGCTTACGGCACCCAGGGCTATGCGATCACGCTCCCGGGCGCGCGGCGGCTTGTCGAGCATTGCCGCACCGTCCGCCGCCCGATCGATGACGAGATGGACCGGTCGTGGGCGCACGGCCTGCCTAATCTCGCGCTCTATCCGGCGCCGATCCTCGAGGCGGCGATCGTCTCGGACATCGGCAATTCGCGCTTCGTTCCGAAGAACGACCCGCTCTACCATTCGGCAAGACAAAGACTCTGGCGCCATATCGAGCGCGCACGCATGCGGATGCTGAAAGCGAGGCGCCTGCTTGAGCGCTGACCTCCCCACCCGCTTCGACGCGGGGTTACGCGCACGCAGCCGCAGTTCGATCGGCTGGACGGTGACGCGTTTCCTCTCCGACCAGATCTTCTCCTTCGTCGTTTTCGTCATCCTCGCGCGCCTGCTGACCCAAGCGGACATCGGCGCCTTCGCAGTGATGGCGGTGACGGCGGAGGCGTTCCGCATCATCGCGACCGCCGGCCTCGTCCAGACGATCGCGCGCAAGAAGGACATCACGCCGGCCTTCCTCGACACCATCTATCGCTCGCAGCAGGCCTTTTCCTTCCTCTCCGCCCTGCTGATCATGGCGCTGGCCCAGCCCATCGCCAATTGGATGGGTGCGCCGGATATCGCGCTGCCGCTCGCGGTGATGAGCCTGACGCTGCCGATATCCTCGTTCGGCGCGACGCATATGGCGCTGCGCCTGCGCGAGTTCGGGCACCGCACCACCGCACTGCGCTCGGTCGTCGGCGGACTGATCGGCGGGACCGCCGCCGTGGTCGCCGCTTTCGCCGGGCTCGGCCTGTGGAGCCTCGTGATCCAGCGTCTCGTCACCGAGATCGTCGGGCTCATCCTGTCGCGCGCTTCCTATGACTGGAAACCCGGCTGGCAGTTCGACTGGGTCATATTGCGCGGCAATCTGATGCTCAACGCCAGCCTGATCTATGTCCAGCTCGCCTTTCTCGCCACCGTCCGCGTGCAGGAAATGGCGATCGGCGCCGGGATCGGGCTCGCCGCCGTCGGCATTTATCGCACCGCCTGGCGGACCGTCGAGCTAATCGGCCGCGGCGCGATCCAGCCTTTCACGCAGGTCGCGGTCCAGACGCTCGCCCGCGTCAAGGACGATCCTGCCGAACTGCGCCGTGCCTATCGCTGGATGATTTCGCGCGCTTCGGCGCTGTCCTTTCCGGCGCTGGTCGGTTTCGGCGCGCTCGCCCCGATCGCGATCCCGACCGTGTTCGGCGCCAAATGGGCCGAGGCGGGTCAGCTCGCCCAGATTTTCGCCTTCATGGCGGTGCCCTTCACGCTCAACTTCTTCGCTTCGCCCTCGCTGAGCGTGCTCGGCGCATCGCGCAGCCTGATCTCGCTTTCGACGACGCAGCTCGTGCTCGGCGTCGCGCTGACGCTCGCGGCGCTGCCCTTCGGCCTCTTCGCGGTGGCCGTTTCCTATGTCGGGCGTGCCTATCTCACCCTGCCGATGCAGATCTGGCTGCTCCGCCGCGCCTCGGGCATCCGGCCGATCGACAGCCTGCGCGCGGTTGGCCCGCCGCTCGTCGCCTCCTCGCTGATGGGCGTCGCGCTCGCGGTCGCTCTGCGGCTGCTGGGCGACCATCTCGCGGGATGGCAGGCCTTGCTGCTGCTCACGGCTGTCGGGGCGCTCTTTTACGGTATCGCGTTGCTCGCCATCTCCGGAACATGGCGCGGCCGCCTCCTCTCCCTCTCCAGACAGCTCAGAAAGAGCCCGATATGACCATGAAAAGCGCCGACCTGCTTGTCGGCGAACTCGCCGACCATTTTGCCCGCGTGCTCGATGCCGTGCTGCCGGCGGATCGGCTGGCCCTCGTCGACTTTCCCGATCATTCCAACGTCGGCGATTCGGCGATCTGGCTTGGCGAGATGGCCTATCTGCGCAAGCGGAACCGCCTGCCCGCCTATTATTCGGCGATCGCCGATTTCGACGACGAAGCCTGCCGGGAAGCGATCGGCGACGGTCCGATCCTGATCCACGGCGGCGGCAATATGGGGACGTTGTGGCCGAAGCATGAAGCGTTTCGTCTGCACCTTCTTCGCACGCACCGCGGCCGTCCGATCGTGCAGATGCCGCAGTCGATCCACTATGCCGACCCCGCCGCCGCGGCCGAGATGGCCGAAGCGATCCGCGATCACGGCCAGTTCACGCTGCTGGTCCGCGACGCCCGCTCGCTCGCCTTTGCCGAGCGGCATTTCGATTGCGCGATCCGGCTCTGCCCCGATGCCGCGCTGATGCTGGGCCGCCAGCAGCGGAGTCCCGCCATCGTGCCGGTCTTCGCGCTGCTCCGCACCGATCATGAGCGAGCACCCGGCAGCGCCGATGCGCTCCCCGCCGGGGTAGTCGCCGACGACTGGCTTGAAGAAGATGCCGCGCAAAAGCGCCGCCTGCGCCTGTCGCTGGGGCTCGGCCGGCTCTTCAACCGCGATCCGGTGGCGCAGCGCGCCGCGCGGCAACAGCGCCTGGCCGAATGGCGGCTCGGGCGCGGGCTCGCGATGCTCTCCACCGGCGAGCTGGTCGTCACCGACCGGCTCCACGCGCATATCCTCTCGCTGTTGCTCGACATCCCGCATGTGCTGCTCGACAACAGCTATGGCAAGGTCGCGGGCTTCGCCGATCAATGGACCGGGGATTATGCAGGACTGATGCGCGCGACCGGCCGCGCCGAGGCTTTCGAAACCGCGCTTGCCGGCACCGCGCCGCAGATCGTCGACGGCTGAGGGTTCAGCGCCTCAATAGGCGTTGCGGTGGATCAGCACCTGCGCCGTGCGCACCAGAATCGAAACGTCGCGCAGCAGCGACCAGCCATGCTGATATTCAAGGTCGGCGCCCAGCCGGTTGACGATATCGCGTTTTGTGTTGGTCGCACCGCGAAAACCGCGGATCTGGGCGAGCCCGGTGATGCCCGGCTTGAGCGCGTGGCGATGCCAATATTGCCGGTCGACGCGCCAGAACAGCTCGTTCCCCGCTGTCGAGCCCAGCGCGTGTGGGCGCGGCCCGACGAGGCTCATCTCGCCCGAGAGCACGTTGATCAGCTGCGGAAGTTCGTCGATGCTCGTCGCCCGGATGAATTTGCCGACGCGCGTGATCCGGTCGTCGTCGCGGCTCGCCGAGCGCGCGCCGTTCGCATCGGTCGCCTCGACGCGCATGCTGCGGAATTTGAGGATCCGGAAAATGCGATTGCCGCGCCCCATCCGCTCCTGCCGGAAAAACACCGGTCCCGGCGAATCGAGTTTGATCGCGATCGCGACCAGCATCAGAAAGGGCGCCAGCACGAAGAGCGCCGGGATCGTCACCGCGAGATCGAGCGCGCGTTTCTTGACCCGGTTGGCGCGGTTGAGCGGGCCCCACGATACCACCAGCGTCGTCACCCCGCCCGATTGCCGCGTGGTGAGTGGCCCCAGTTCGGCGATCTCGGGCATCACGATCTCGCCAAGGATGTTCACGCCCTTCAGCGCGCGGGCCCATTCGACCTTCCGCTCGGGCGCGCAAACGATCGTCACCCGGTCGTAATCCTGCAACACCGTACCGAGCCGGTCGAGCATGTACGGGTCGTCGAGATCGGTGCGAAGCCCCGACGCGCGCGCGTCGATGATATCGCGCTTCAGATAGGATGGCGGCAGGTTCGCGCCGTCGACGATCACCAGTTCGGCCGTCATCTCGCCGAAAACGCGGCGCACGACATGGCAGACGAGCAACCGCTGCGCGACAAGCAGTATCAGCGCGGTCACCATGCCCATGCCGAGCGCGAAGCGCGGGACGTCGCCGGTCACGCGCAGCGAGAAGGCGGCGAGGAGGAAGACGAGCAAGGTCGTCGCGAACGAGAGCATCGTCTGACGGCAGCTCTTGAGCGGCTTGGTCAGGCAGCGCGGGTTATAGGCCTGATTCTGAAAGGCGATCGCCGCGTGAACGAGCAGCGCGCCGAGCAGCGCCGTCAGCAAACTCTCCGAAATGCTCCGCGGCGCTTCGATGATCAGCGTCACCGCAAAACCCGCCATCAGCGCTACCGCGTCCAACCCCATCAGGCCGAGGCAGAGCCATATCTTGGCATCGCGGCGCGCCGCTTTCGCAATCGGCGTCCGGACGGGTGCGCCCTGGAGCGCCAGGTCGATCTTGGTCATGGGATGGGAGACTCCCTGAATTCACATAATCTTGTTGCGATGCAACATGTCCGGGGAGGCAATAATTACAAGCGGGCAGCGCGGGCTTGTGCCGGATACAGGATGATCCGTGCGGAGGACGACCGGCCGGAGGTTCAGGTGCCGGCCGCAAGTTCGCCCCGCGCCTGCCGGAACACCTCAAGGCTGCCCCAGATCGCGAGCCCGGCCATGATCACCGCGACGGCGAGGTCGGGCCAATTGCGCCCGGTGCCGAATACGCCGAGCGCCGCGCCCATCACGGCAAGGTTACCGATCGCATCGTTTCGCGAACAGATCCATACAGAGCGCATATTGGCATCGCCCGTCCGATAGCGATAGAGCATCAGGGCGACCGCGACGTTGGCGGCGAGCGCCAATGCGCCGATCAGTCCCATCGTCTCGGCATGTGGCGCCGAGCCGGCAAGGAAGCCCCAGACCGCCGATCCGAAAACCCAAAGCCCGAAGGCGAGCATCGTTGCCGCCTTCAGCAAGGCGGCGCGGGCGCGCCAGGCAAGCGCCATACCCGCCACGCCCAGGCTGATCGCATAATTGGCGCTGTCGCCGAGGAAATCGAGCGCGTCGGCCTGAAGCGCACGCGAATCCGCCGCGACGCCCGCGACGATCTCGACGCAGAACATGGCGGCATTGACCAGCAGCGCGAACCACAGGACGCGACGCCATTTGGGGTTGTTCAGCGCGGTCTTGCCGCTTTTGCCGGCACAGCATCGATCGGCCATCGCCGAAATCTCCTGTTATCTTCGAGTCGGCGTCCTATATGCACCCTGTAGCAACTACAGGGTCAAGCGATGAAGATCGGCGAATTGTCGCGTGCCACCGGCGCAAATATCGAAACCATCCGCTATTATGAGCGCATCGGCCTGCTCCCCGCGCCCGCCCGCACCGCGGCCAATTATCGCAGCTATGGCCCGGCGCACCGGTCGCGGCTGAGCTTTGTGCGCCATTCACGCGAGCTGGGCTTCACGATCGAGGAAATCCGGTCGCTTCTCGACTTGTCGGACGATCCGGCGCGCGACTGCGGCGAGGCCGACCGGATCGCGACCGCGCATCTGGGGCAGGTCGAGGCGAAGATCGCACAGTTGGTTCTGCTTCGCGACGAACTTGCGCGCATCGTCGGGCGCTGCCGCGGCGGCATCGCCGCCGATTGCCGGGTCATCGAGGCACTTGGCGACCACAGCCGCTGCGAAAGCCAGCACTAGAGCCTACCGCCCCGCGGAACAGCGGCGGCCAACATGGATCAAGGTCGCGCGGCTATTTCCACTCGCTTTGTCGAACAGGCAGGAACCCGGGCGCCGTACACGCGTCAATCGGACAGGTTGGGGGCGTCGGCCCCCTTGGCGCCTGCCAACCGCTCCCCCAGCGAAAAGAGGAGACGGAAAGTGGAGAGGCAGACGAACAGAGATCGCGGCAGCCGCGACGAAACCGGCGATCGCGATATGCAATCGGGACCGCTTTACGAGTGGGAATCGAACCGCGCCGACGACGGCGGATACGCCTATGGCGGCTATCCCGAAGCCGGATTCGGTCCGCGCGAGACGCGGCGTTATGGCGACCATGGCCGCAGCGGGCGCGAGCGCACCGAACGCAGCCATTACAGCGCCGATCGCCCGCGCGATTATGCCGGAAACGACTGGAATCGCGCTTATGGTGCGCGGCGCTATTGGGACGACGATCAGCGATATGGCGACCGAGACGACAAGGACCGCTATGGCGGTTCGCGCGATCGCGATTGGCGCGACCGCGAGAATCGCCAGTCGGCTTGGGCCTATATGGGATATGCTGACCCTTATGGCTGGCCGACCTATATCCCCTATGGTGCCGCCGATTTCGGCCGATCGACCTATGACCGCGGCGGCTATTCGCCGCGCGGGCGTCACGAGCGCGGCTTCTTCGAGCGCGCGGGTGACGAGCTGCTGTCGTGGTTTGGCGACGAGGAAGCGCAGCGCCGCCGCGAGCGCGACCATCGCGGGCGCGGCCCTGCCGATTATGTCCGTTCGGACGACCGCATCCGCGAGGATGTGAACGACAGGCTGACCGAGGATTATTGGCTCGACGCCTCGCGCATCGGCGTCACCGTGTCGAGCGGCGAAGTCACGCTCGATGGCAGCGTCGACGGCAAGCGCGCCAAACGCCGCGCCGAGGATCTCGCCGACGATGTGACGGGCGTGAAGCATGTGCAGAACAATCTGCGCGTCGACAGCACGTCGTTCGCCCCACAGGGCAGCTGATAGCAGCAGACTGACCATGGAAAGGGAAGCGATATCAGTTACTTCCCTTTCCCTCGTCTACCGAGGAAACAAGATCGGGGCCGAAACGTTAGGGGGAGATGGTCAGGGACTTGGATCTGGATGATCTGGTGGCGCAGCTGCTTCGCGCCGCGTCTGCACGCGATCTGCGAATAGGGACCGCCGAAAGTTGCTCGGGCGGAATGATTGCCTCGCTACTCACCGATGTCGAGGGACTTGGACATGTATTCGAGCGTGGCTTCGTCACCTACAGCGACGAAGCGAAGATAGAGATGCTGGGTATTGCGCCCGCGCTGATCGAGGAGAATGGCGCGGTCTCTGCAGCGGTCGCGAGGGCGATGGTGACGGGCGCGCTCGCAGCCTCCGGTGCGGATTTGGCGCTCGCAATCACCGGCTTTGCCGGACCCGCCGGGGCGGAAGACGAGGAGGGCTTGGTATATTTGGCGGCCTTGCGCGGCGCACGAATGGAAACGCTCGAACTCCATCTCGGCGCTGCCGGCCGTGATGCCGTGCGGCGGCGATCCGCGTGCGAAGGCATCAGGTTGATGCTGCGGTTGATTGGGGAGGAATAGGTGGGACGATTCTGTTGCCCGGCTCGTCCCCAGCCGCTGGTATCCGATTCTGTTGCCCGGTTCGGTCCGAACCGCGTTCTATTTGTCTAACCTTAGGCCGTGAGGCTTATCGGTTAGGCAGCAAGAGCGAGTGCTTCGTTATCGTTAGCACTTATAGTTTTGAGCCTTGAACGGGTTACTCAGCCCGGAAGAAAACATCGTCTTTGAACACACGTCGATCCTGGTTCGGCCCCGTCAGAAACCCGCGCGCCCATCGATGAAACGCGGGTTTGTGGTGGAGCCGCCGGGTACTGCCCCCGGGTCCGCTGTGTCTATTCCACGACACCATTTATCCTCATAGCCGGCCGAAGCCGGCAACAACCCATATAGGAAGCCCGCCCGCGCTTGGAAAGAGCGGGCGGGCGTTTCGTCGCGGATCGCGAACTACTTCTTTCTCAGCTCGTCGCGGATTTCGGCCAGCAGTTCGACCTCTGTCGGCCCCGCCGGCGCGTCGGGCGCCTTGCGGACGACCTTGTTCACCGCCCTCACCAGCAGGAAGATGATCCACGCGAGGATCAGGAAGTTGATCGTCGCGGTGATGAAGGCGCCATAGCCGAACATCGCGACCCCGGCCTCTTTGAGCGCGGCATAGTCGGTCGCCGACACGCCCGCCGGCACTGGACCGAGGCGGATGAACATGTTCGAGAAATCGACCCCGCCGAAGAGCGCGCCGACGACGGGCATGATGATATCCTCGGTCAGCGACTTGGTGATCGTTGCGAAGGCGCCGCCGATGATGACACCGACCGCGAGGTCGATGACATTGCCGCGGGCGATAAATTCCCTGAATTCATTCAGCATCTTGTCGTACCCCAAGTTGTTGAGCCGTGCCGTGAAAACTGCCGCGACGATTGCACAAAGGCAAGCGCGATCCTATTATGTGTATTGTTGCGGCAAAACGCCGCCGGAGGGAGCCTGATGACCATGACCTATCGTAACGCCCGCTGGTTGATCCTGCCCGTCGCCGCGATGAGCCTGTCCGCCTGCGGCATCAACAGCGTCCCGACCAAGGAAGAGGCCGCGAAAGCGAAGTGGGCGAATGTCGAGGCCGCCTATCAGCGGCGCGCCGACCTGATCCCCAATCTCGTCGAAACCGCGAAGGGCGCCGCCAATATCGAGCAGTCGACGCTCGAGGGCGTCATCCAGGCACGCGCTTCGGCGACGCAGGTGAAGCTCAGCACCGACGATCTCGAAGATCCGGCCAAGGTGCAAGCCTTCCAGCAGGCGCAAGGCAATGTGTCGAGCGCCCTCGGCCGCCTGCTCGTTACCGTCGAAGCCTATCCCGATCTCAAGAGCCAGGCGCGCTTCGCCGACCTGATGACCCAGCTCGAGGGCACCGAGAACCGCATCAACGTGTCGGTGCAGGATTATAACGCCGCGGTGCAGGACTATAATACGACGATCCGCACCTTCCCCGACATCATCGGTGCCAAGATCGTCCATGGCGCGCAGCCGATGACGCCGTACCGCGCGGTGACGCCCAACGCCAATCAGGCGCCGAAGGTCGATTTCGGCAGCTAAGGCAAGCGGTATGACCCATTTACCGTTCGCCCTGAGCTTGTCGAAGGGCCGTTCTTTCTTTCGACGTCAAAAGGAGGAAGAACGGTGCTTCGACGAGCTCAGCACGAGCGGAGTTTTTCTGCATAAGCGCAAACTGGCCGCGTGGTTGGCGTTTGCCATTGCCGGGACGGTCGTCGCCTCCCCCGCCGCGGCGCAGACCTTCCCCAAGCTCGCGGGCAACCCCGTCGTCGATCAGGCCGACATCATCCCCGCGGCCGAGGAAGCCGCGCTGAACACGCAGCTGCTCGAATTCCAGCATAAGACCGGACATCAGCTCGTCGTCGCGACGGTGAACGACCTCGAGGGCCATGACGTCTCCGACTATGGCTACCGTCTCGGTCGCGAATGGCAGATCGGCGACAAGGAAAAGGACGACGGCGTCGTCTTCCTGATCGCGCCGAACGAGCGACGGATGAATATTTCGGTCGGCTATGGCCTCGAACCCATCCTGACCGACGCGCTGTCGGGCCGGATCATCCGCGACGTCGTGACGCCCAAGTTCAAGGCGGGCGATATGCCCGGCGGCATTCGGGATGGCGTCAACGCGATCGCGGAGCAGATCCAGCTGACGCCCGAGGAAGCCGCCGCCCGGGCTGCCGCGGCCGACAAGGCCGAGCGCGACCGCGCCGACGACGGCAATTTCGGCGGCCTCTTCTTCATCGGCTTCATCATCCTGATCTTCTTCATCATCCCCTGGCTGTCGAGCCGCTCGCGGCGCGGCAGGAAACGGCGCAAGGGCGGGCCATGGGGCGCCGCGCCGATCATCATCTGGGGCGATGACGACGACTGGGGCAATTGGGGCGGCGGCGGCGGCGGTTCGTCATGGGG
>NZ_JNFC01000018.1 GCF_000756385.1 Sphingopyxis sp. LC363 | reverse complement strand
GGGAGGGGGACCGCCGCCGCAGGCGGTGGTGGAGGGGCCGCGACGGTGCGCCATAGCCCCTCCGTCAGCGCTTCGCGCCGATCCCCCTCCCCAGCGCTTCGCGATGGGGAGGATCTGTACGTCCGCAACCGGTCGAAACCCGCCGCCGCCATATCGTACCGAGCGCCTTCACCCACCCAGCATCGCCTCCACCCACGCCGGCACCAGCGCCGTCGCCGGCCCGTGGCGCGCCTCGTCGAACCAGTGGCTCCCCTGGCTCGGCTCCATATTGAGCTCGAGCGTCCGCGCCCCCGCCGCCCTTGCTTCGCGCACGAAACCCGCGGCGGGATAGACCGCGCCCGAGGTGCCGATCGACACGAACAGGTCGGCGCGGTTGAGCGCGTGATAAATCTCCTCCATCCGGTACGGCATCTCGCCGAACCAGACGATGTCGGGGCGCAGGCTCCCCGCGGCGCCGCACGCGGGGCATCCCGGGCGGTCCAGCAGCGGCCCCGTCCACGGGCTGCGCACATCGCATCCGGTGCACCAGGCGTTCAGATGCTCGCCGTGCATGTGGAGCAGCCGTTTCGCCCCCGCGCGCTCGTGCAGATCGTCGACATTCTGCGTGACGATCAGGAACTCGCCCGGCCATTCGGCATCGAGCCGCGCCAGCGCCCGGTGCGCCGCATTGGGCTCCTTGGTCTGGATCGCCTCGCGCCGCATGTCGTAGAATCGCAGCACCAGGTCGGGATCGCGCTCAAAGGCCTCGGGGGTCGCGACATCCTCGACGCGGTGCTGTTCCCACAATCCGCCGGCGTCGCGAAACGTGTCGATGCCGCTTTCGGCGGACACGCCCGCGCCGGTCAGGATGACGATATTCTGGATAGGGCTCATGCCTTCCTCCTATCCGCTCGCCCCGCCCGCTTCAACGCGCCCCGTCATCCCGGCGAAGGCCGGGATCTCTCCGTCTCAGCCATACGCACCGGCGAGATTCCGGCCTTCGCCGGAATGACGATGAGAGAAGCGCATCTCGACTTCGCTCGATGCGAAGGGCTAAGGGAGGTCTGGAAGGATAGGGGACGCAACATGACCAGCATCGGCATTATCGGCAGCGAAGGGCGGATGGGCGTCGCGCTCGCCGCCGCGATCTCCGAAGCGGGACAGCGCAGCTGCGGCGTCGACAGGGGGGGCAATGTCGCAAAGCTCGCGGCGGGGGCGGACGTTCTCGTCGATTTCTCCTCGCCCGCCGCGCTTGAAGCGACGCTCGACGCCTGCGTCGCGGCAAAGAAGCCCATCGTCGTCGGAACGACGGGGCTCGAGGAACGCCACCATTATCTGATCGACGATGCGGCCAGGGACATCGCGGTGCTCCAGACCGGCAACACCTCGCTCGGCGTCACCCTGCTCGCGCATCTGGTGCGCGAGGCGGCGGCGCGGCTCGACCCCGAATATGATATCGAGATCGTCGAGATGCACCACCGGAACAAGGTCGACGCGCCGAGCGGCACCGCGCTGCTGTTGGGGCAGGCGGCGGCGGAGGGGCGTGGGATCAACCTTGCGACCTGCTCCGAACGCGGCCGCGACGGCCTCACCGGCGCGCGCGGGCATGGCAAGATCGGCTTCGCGAGCCTGCGCGGCGGCACCGTCGCGGGCGACCATGACGTGATCTTCGCGGGGCCCGAGGAAATGATCACGCTGTCGCACCGCGCCGAAAACCGCATGATCTTCGCGCGCGGCGCGGTGCGCGCGGCGCTGTGGCTGATCCGCCAGAAGCCCGGGCGCTACACGATGCCGCAGGTGCTGGGGCTTTGATTCGCGCCCGCGCCCCCGCTTCTCCCCTGAAATTCGCGCTGCTTTGGGGCTTGCCGGCGGCCCTCCTGTCGCTTTTCATCGCGTTCATGATGATGGGGGCTGGACATGGCTGGGTGACGCCCTTCTGGTTCAGCCTTGGCGGTTTCGTGGCTTTTCCCGTGGGCATCTGGGCCCTGGTCGCACCTGCCCGGTTGCACCCTCGCGTCTATGCTGCCCTGCTTCTGCTCGCTCTGGCCAGCGATTATCAGCTTTACGCCATGTCCGATGCCGAGGGGTGGCAATATTTCCAGCGTGCCGCGCCGTTCAGCTTTTTTTGGCTCGCCCTATGGTCGCTCTGGCAGCTGGCTTTTCTTCGCGCGTTCCTGATCGCGCTTCGCGACCGTGCCGCATGAAAAAAGCCGATATCTTCGAATTCTACCGCCGTCTTGCCGAGCTCAACCCCAGCCCCGAGACCGAACTCGAATATGGCAATATCTATCAGCTGCTCGTCGCGGTGGTGCTCTCGGCGCAGGCGACCGACGTCGGGGTGAACAAGGCGACGCGGAAACTGTTTCAGGAGGTGAAGACGCCGCAGCAGATGGCCGATCTCGGCGAGGACGGGCTCAAGCAGCACATCAAGACGATCGGGCTGTTCAACGCGAAGGCGAAGAATGTCATCGCGCTCAGCGAAATCCTCGTCCGCGATTTTGGCGGTGAAGTGCCCGCCGACCGCGATGCGCTCGTCGAGCTTCCCGGCGTCGGGCGCAAGACCGCCAATGTCGTGATGAACTGCGCCTTCGGGGCCGAAACCTTCGCGGTCGACACGCATATCTTCCGCGTCGGCAACCGCACCGGCCTCGCCCCCGGCAAAACCCCGCTCGCGGTCGAAAAGAAGCTCGATAAGGAAACGCCGCAACCCTTCCGCGTCGGCGCGCACCACTGGCTGATCCTCCACGGCCGCTACATCTGCAAGGCGCGCACCCCCGAATGCTGGCGCTGCCCGGTTGCCGACCTCTGCCGCTACAAGCCCAAGACGCCCGCGCCGAAGGCAAAGAAGGCGGCGTGATACCCATTGCATGGATGTGGGCTATGAGGTGGCCTCCGGCCATTATCTTACCCGTCATCCCGGCCTTCGCGGGAACACCTATGTTATAATTCCTTAGAAATTGCCATTTAAAGCATTGGTTCTCAGATTGGTTTCCGAAGTTCCACCCAGCCTCGCTCACCCTTGGGCTTGCCTGATCGATAGGCAACTATGCTTACGACCAATGTCACGTCTCTTGAATTGCTTGAATCATATCAATGCGGATTGGAGGTTTCCTTTCGCAAACGACCAGCCAGAGCGCGACCGACCGCCGCTGCGGCAACTGGCTGGACAGCGCTTGGCGGAAATGGTGCAACCGAACTGGCGTTGATTTCGCACAGCACGTACGGACTATCGTTGGGGCCTTTACGAGCACGAAACAGGAAGTCGGCGTCCCAAAGAAGCGGAAGATCGTGGTCGGCAATCGACAGCAAACCTTGCATCTCTGGAATCCAGCGATCTTCCATCGCTTTCCGCAAGGCTGCGAAGCGCGTCACCTCCGGTCCGAACATGACGCGCTCCATCGGCTGTAGGCTTGACGACGCTGTCTCAACGGACGTTGGCGTCATCAGCGCAGTGATCAGGTTGTGCCCAAAGCCCACCACACGGTGCCCGCACACATAGCACCGGACCATACCCTCGGACGATGGCGGCTGATAAGCTTGATCGATCAGCACGCCGCCGTCGTTCAAAAACGGCGCCCACCGATCCAGGAACCCAGCTAGGCTGATCCGCTCCGTTTGGCTTCCTTCGCGGGCCTCTTGAACTTCCACCAACATTTCCAAAGCCGGAGCGTCTCCCGCTGCGGCCTGTTGGATACGCCACACATTCCTGCCGCCGTTGCCGTAGTTCGGCTTTAGCACGCGCGGACCTGCGGCGAGATGTTCGGGAAAACAAGCGCGAAGGCCTTCAACGTCCACGTATCGATCGACATCGCTGCCCCATTCCATGGACCGCGTTGTGTAGAGCACTTCCTTGACGCCGATTTTGGCGATCACGTCGGGATGCGCGCTGACGACAACGCCGCACGCCGCGACTTCGCGCAGCATCGGATCGAGCACCGAGCGGTCGCCTGAGCTATCCAACGGATTCACCCAGACCAGCACCGCGTCAAACGACAACAACTCGTCACGAATCTCGCGAACCGCCTCGTCCCTGTACAGTACAGGCCTTGCGGTGGCGCCGAGCGACCGCAAGGCCGGAACGATCGGCCACTGCCGGGCTTCATGAAAGCGATGCATCCAGTCGGCTGCTTGTCCGCGCCAAAGCAGAGCGATGTTCGGGCCGGATGTCACTGTTGCATCTCCCCATCGAACCTAGCCCCTTGTGGTCGCCAACTCAGGGGGACGCGCAGAAGCGGGTGTTGCCCCTCGTCGGACGGGTCAGCCGCCGCCGCGCAAAGCCGCGGCATAGCGGCGATCGACCACTTCCCAATCGATGTTGCGAAAGTAGGCGTCGACGTATTTGGCGGCGGCGGTGCCGTAATCCATGTGAAAGCTGTGCTCGTACATATCGAGCGCCAGCAGCGGCACGCCGGCGATCGCGCCGTGCATATGATCCCACGCCCAATGGTTGTGCAGCGAGCGGGTGTGGAGATTATAGACGAGCACGCACCAGCCCGATCCGCCGGCAAGGCTCATACCGGTGCGGCGAAAGTCGGCCTCCCAGCGGTCGAACGAGCCGAACGCCGCGCCCAGCGCATCGCGGATCGAGCCGGCTGCCTGGCCGTTGCCGCCAAGCCCGTCGAAATATATTTCATGAAGCACGACCGAACCGGTGCGGTGCAGCTCCTCGCGCTTGAGGCCGCCATAGACCACCGGCGGCAGATCGGGGTCGGCGAGCGCGGCGGCAAGCCGGCTTTCAATCATATTCAGTGCCTTGACCGAGCCCGCATAATTGTTCTCGTGGTGCGATGTGATCAGCCGTTCCGAGAGGCCGTGGAGCCTGGCGGGATCGAACCTGAGCGGCTTGACCTGATGATTTCCGGCAAAGGCGGGGACAGCCGTCGGCGCTGCGGTCGGCGTCTGCGCGGAGGCTTCGTTCATAGTCATGGCGGCGGCTCCGATGCCAAGAGTTGCGATTGCACTGCGTCGGGAAAGATGGTCGATCGTCACACGTCACTCCTTCAGATGGTCATTACATATGCGGCCCCGAGGACCGAGCAGACGCCGAGCACCGGCAGCATGCCGGCCTTGAACCGGAACATGGCGAGTATCGCACCCACGGCCAGCGCCAGCGCCGGCCAGTTGACGGACGTCAGGACTGGGAGATCGATAGCGCCGGCTGCGAACGGCACTTCGCGGACTCGGCCGAACAGAGTGTGGATACCAAACCAGACCGCCAGATTGAGAATCACGCCGACCACTGCGGCAGTGATCGCCGAAAGCGCGGCCGACAATGCGCGGTTGCCGCGCAACCGTTCGATGAACGGCGCGCCGGCGAAGATCCATAGAAAGCAGGGCAAGAATGTGACCCAGGTGGTGAGGATCGCGCCCAGCGTCGCGGCGACAAGCGGAGGCAACCCGGTCGCCTCGCGGAAGGCTGCCAGAAAGCCGACGAACTGCGTCACCATGATTAGCGGTCCCGGCGTAGTTTCGGCCATGCCGAGCCCGTCAAGCATTTCGCCGGGCTGGAGCCAGCCATAGGTCTCGACCGCCTCCTGCGCGACATAGGCTAGCACAGCATAGGCGCCGCCGAAGGTCACCACCGCCATCTGGCTGAAGAAGGTGGCGATACGGCTGAATACGTCGTCCGCACCGAATGCGATCACTAGCGCTGCGACCGGCGCCAGCCAGAGCACCAGCAGAACGCCGGAGATGCGCAGCGACCATGAAAGGTTCGGCCGCGCATGGTCGGGAAGGCCCTCGCCAAGCGCGGTGTCGCGGTCGTGGACTATCTCGGCACCGGCGGGACCATGTCCGCCGCCGCCATTGAATGCGGTGTAACCAGCGCGGCCACCGAAGAAGCCAATCAGCGCGGCGGCAAGCACGATCAGCGGGAAGGGTACGTCGAGCACGAAGATCGCGACGAACGCCAGCGCGGCAAGGCCGCGCATGACGTTGTTCTTCAGGGCACGCGAACCCACCCGAACCACCGCCTGCAGAACCACCGCCAGCACGGCCGCCTTCAAGCCAAAGAACAATCCCTCGACCAGCGGCACTTCGCCCAGCAGCACATAGACATAGCTGAGACCGAGAATCGCAAGGAAGCCCGGCAGCACGAACAGCGCGCCCGCGACCAAGCCGCCTTTGGTCTTATGGAGCAACCAGCCAATATAGACTGCTAGCTGTTGCGCTTCAGGGCCGGGCAGCAGCATGCAATAGTTGAGCGCATGAAGGAACCGCTCCTCGCCGATCCAGCGCTTCTCCTCGACCAGGATGCGATGCATCACCGCTATCTGGCCCGCCGGTCCGCCGAAGCTGAGCAGCGCGACCCTGATCCAGACGCGCACCGCCTCGCCAAAGCTGATGCCGTGCTCGTGCGGCCTCTCAACTGCAAATTCAGCGCGTGCGCTAGCCTCCATCTTTAATCCTCTTTTCGCCGGGTGAAGTGAGCATAGAAACCGTCGAGCGCGGTCGATCCGCGCGCGATCCGCTCCTCGTCGTCCTCCGTGCCGGCACAGATGCCGGCGATAAGTGCGCTCACGCCCGGAGTCTCCGGGCGCTCGAACCGCGCATCGGCAATATCGAGGTCGTGAACAATTTCGCCGAGCGCGCGAAGAGCTGGATCGGTCTCAAGACCGGTGCGGAACAGCAATGTCTCGAAGCTGCAGCGGTCGCCTTCGTGGGTGAACTCAGCGTCCGCCATGTCGAACCTCAGTTCGTCAGGCTCCGGCGCATAGCCCTTGCCCTCGACGAACTTGAAGCTCGCCTCGGGATCGATGAAGCGGCGAATGAGCCAGGCGGATGCGATGCGATCGACGTGGACATGGCGGCGCGTCACCCAAACGCGGCGCTTTAACTCGACCGGCGTCAGATCGGGCGCACCCGGGCCGCTCACGTCGGGATGTTGATGGGAGCGGCGTTCGGCCTCGGAAATGGCGGCCTCAGCCTCCTGCTGGCCGTGCGCTCCGAAAAAGTCGATCGCGGCGATCTCGTTCAGGCGCTTGCGCAAGCGGCCTGCGTCCGACGTGGCGACGTACTCGCCATCACTCAGAGCGCGCGCCTCGCGCGCCAACTCCTCATAATCGGCATCACGCGCGGCGTCGAACACCCCTTGCAACTCCGCATCGCCCATGCCGCCGGCAAGCCGCGCTTCTAGGATCAGCGCCTCGCCGCCGTTGTCGGTGATCTCGCGATGCAACTCCTCGAACAGCGTGTGCGTGTCCTCGCGATTAGGGAGGGCATGGACGGCGTTCTTGAGCGGCGCGGCGCCGATCGCCTGCAAGCGCCGCCACACCTTTACCCGCAAGTAAGCGGGTTTGGCCGGGAGCTGCGGAATCAGCAGCAACCAAGGAGTTGTTCGTTTGTTTGTCATAGTTGTATCTTCCCACCCTACGATTGAAAGGGTTGCATCACAAGCCCCATAAGCATAGGACTGCTCACCGCGAAGACAGAAACGGAGAGCGATGCTGGGTCTGTCGAGACTCGCCTGTTTCGTGCTCGCATGACGTGCGCTGATGAAGGATCAAATATGCTGAAAAAGACCCTCGCCTTGACCCTCACCGGCCTCCTGCTTGCAAGCCCCGCATGGGCAGCGCCGGACTGGTCGGCGGTCGACCGCGCGATAGGAAGAGCGGGCGCTGAACAGGCGGGGGGAGTTCACCGCTACAGCTTCCCACGTTCGGACCTTAGCGTCACGCTGGATGGGGTAACGATCAAGCCCTCCCTCGCGCTCGGCTCCTGGGCAGCGTTTCAGCCGATGGGTGACGAGGCGATGGTGATGGGCGATCTCGTGCTGACGCACGACGAGGTGAACCCCGTTATGAGCCGCCTGCTCGCAAGCGGTTTCACGATCACCGCACTCCACAATCATCTGCTCCGCTCGTCGCCCGCGACCATGTACATGCACATCGCCGGCCACGGAGACCCGGTGAAGCTCGCGGCCGCGCTCCGGCAAGCGCTGTCGGCCAGTCGGACCCCGCTAGCCTCGCCGCAATCGCCCTCGACCAGCGCAACCCCATCGCCGCTCGATCTCGACACGGCCGCGCTCAACGGATTGATGGGCGGTGAGGGCAAGACCGCCGGCGGCGTCCTCCAATACAGCTTTCCGCGCGCCGAGCGGCTGATGGACGGCGGCATGGAGACTCCGCCGACGATGGGCACGGCGACCGCGATCAACTTTCAGCCGACCGGGAACGGTCGAGCTGCGATCACTGGCGACTTCGTACTAGTCGCAAGCGAGGTCGATCCAGTCCTGCGCGCGCTGCGAGCGAACGGGATCGAAGTCACCGCGCTGCATAATCACATGCTGAACGACGAGCCGCGGCTGTTCTTCATGCACTTCTGGGCCAACGACGACGCAGCCAAACTCGCCCGTGGGCTGCGCGCGGCGCTCGACAGGATGAACAATCAGAGGAGTTGAAACCGGACGACGGCTCATTGGGCCGCAACCGCCGCCCGCTCGACCCACGGCCCTCATCTAGGAAGTGGAATGAACATGGCTAGCAAACGAACTCTCACTGTCGTCGCGGGCGTCGGCGCGGCCGCGCTGGCGATTGCCGGTGTCGCGATCGCGCAAAGCCACGAGGCGAACGAGAACCGGATCATCAGCGAGCACAGCGAAAGAGATATCCCGCTCGATCAGGTGCCTCAGGCCGCAATGAAGGCCGCACGCGCGCAACTCGCGTCAATAAGCAAAGCGGAGCAAGTCACTCGAAAGGCGGACGGAAGCACGCTCTATGAAATCAAGGGCAAGAACAGTGACGGCAAGACGATCGAACTGTTCGTCACGCCTGAAGGCCAGGTGCTCGGCCGCGAATGATGAAAAATCTCGGTGGGTCGGCTGTCGGCGGGCCGGCCCACTTACCTCGAATGCAATGTCACGAGACGGGAGAGGAAAATGAGGCCAAGACGATTGATATTGTTCTGCGCTGTCTTGGCCGCCCTGCCAGGTAGCGCGGTCGGTCAAACAGAACCCGCTTCAGCAACAGGCTCGGTACTGTTCGCAAGCTGCCAAGCGAATGAGCCGCGATGCGGCGCCTATCTGCAAGGCGTGCTCGACATGATGATTGGTGCGCGAGAAGCAGAATGCGGTGCTCCACGCTACGACCGGGCGGCGCTGCGCGCGGCATACGTACGCTGGGCGGAGCGGAATAGCTATTTCCTGAGCGTTCATATGGTGGCGGGCGCTGAACGGGCGCTAAAGGAGGCATGGCCATGCCCATAGCATGCCATATCCCGGCGGCGCAGCCTGCTGGCGACTGTTTTTAGGGCAGGCGAAGCGTCCGCCTGACGGTGAATTCCGCCCGCTCAACGATCCCATGTCGCGACTCAAGCTCGTCAGTTAGCGTGTTGCAAAGCCGACTGGTCGCGCGCTTCTAATATTGCTCCGTAGCGCTAGGTCGGCTTCGCTGGGGGCTGCCCCGCTCGCTCCGGTCAAAGCTGCCGATTCCCTATCCTGATTGTGCATCGCACCGGTTGCTTAGCCTTGACGGCCTGCTGCTCGCAGGTGTCGATGGCATCGCGGTTGTCGCGGCGCATCTCGGCGGCATCGACGATGGCCTGCCATGCATCTGGGCGACCGGCACGCATGATCCGGGCTCCGGCCTCCCACAGCGTCGGCTCGCGCACTGTTCGTGCGGCGATGCGTTCGGGCCAGTGCCAGCTAATCGGCATGATGCGCGCGACCACGCCGGGCAAGATCGCCCAGAGCAGGCAACCGGCAAGAACTCCGCCGCCGATGCCCGACCATATGTGCTCGCGCTGCTGCTCCCGCGTGTGGGCGTTGCCGATGATCCGAGTAAGCGTGGTCAGGAAACCGCCATCGATTAGCTGTCGCGGGATTTAGCGTCGGCGTAGGCGGCTCTTCCCTGTGCTCGTCGCTTGGCGAGCTTCGCCATGCGTGCGTTGATCTCGTCGGCGCCGATATCGGTGGGATCGAAGACGCCGCCATACCATTGCACCATGGATGCGCGCTCGGGATGGCGCGGCTTGGCCATGGCATTGAGGAACTCTTCAAACCCCGGGGTTCCGCCGACATCTTCGGGCGGGGCTCGTCGTTCGCCATCGACGAAGCGCGGGTAATCGATGCCGGGGATGGCGGGTGTGATCTCTTCGATCTCGATACGATGTCGCCAGTTGTCCCCGAAATCATAGGTGTAGGTGAAGCTGGTGATGCCGCGCTCGACGAGCTTGCCGATGCGCATATTGGCGGCATCGCGGGTGCGGACCATGAAAGCGTCATCATCATCGAAGCGGATGCCATAGGCGGCATCGCCGACGTCGAAACGGAACAGATGGTAGTTCTCGAAGAGCATGCAGGCCTGGATCGCGAGGTGCAGGGTCTTGAGGCTGTTGGTGACGGGAAGTTCGACACGGCGCCAGATGGCGGGCTTCATGTCTTCGAGCGTGATGCGAATCCGTGCGATCTGGTCGGTCATGCCGCCATGCTGACGGGTGCGCTTTGCGCTGTCCAGTTCCACGGCATGAGCTCGTCCCAGCGGGAGGCGGGCCAGCCCGATGCGATCTTCTCGATGACATCGGCGATATAGGCCTGCGGCTCGACGCCGTTGAGCTTGGCTGTCTCGATGACCGAGTAGGTGGCAGCGGCGCGTTCGCCGCCAGCCTTCGATCCGGCGAACAGCCAGTTCTTGCGGCCGATCGCGATGGCGCGGATCGCGCGCTCGGCGATATTGTTGTCGATCTCCGCGATGCCGTCATCGATGTAGCGGGTCAGCGCGTCCCAGCGCTTGCGGCCATAGGCAAGCGCCTTCGTCATCGCCGACTTGGGCGACAGACGACGCAGGGCGTCGTCGATCGCGCCGCGAAGCGCATCGATCTGCGGCCTGGCTTGCTCCTGTCGTTGTCGGCGCCGGATATCGGGCGGCTGGCCGCGCACATCCTCTTCGATCCGGTAGAGCCCGGCGATACGTGTCAGCAGGTCGGTGGTAAGCGGCGTCGGGCTCGTCTGGTGGCACTCGAAGATCTTGCGGCGAAAGTGTGCCCAGCAGGCGACCTCGCGGATGCGGTTGCCTTCATAGAGCTTCTCATATCCGGCATAGCCGTCGGCCTGGAGAAGGCCGGTGAACGATCTGAGCTCGCTCTGCGGATGGATGCCGCTGCGATCAGGGGTGAACCGATACCAGGCGAGTGCCGGGGTTGCGGCGCCCGATGCGCGATCATCGACGACATAGGCCCAGAGCCGTGCCTGCGCGGTGCGGCCCTTGCCGGGCACGAGCATCGGCACCGGCGTGTCGTCAGTGTGCAGCTTGGCGGCCTTCAGCCCTTCTTCGCGGATGCGGCTGACGATCGGGTCGAGCAGATGCGCGGCCTGGCCCGCCCAGCCGGCGAGGGTGGAGCGATCGATGTCGATACCCTGCGCTGCCATCATCTCTGCCTGGCGGTAAAGCGGGAGATGATGATCGAACTTGTTCACGACGACATGGGCGAGCGTGGCAAAGCTCGCCTTACCGCGTGCTATCGCCTTCGCTGGCGCCGGTGCCTGGACGATCTTCTCACAGGCGCGGCAGCTATACTTGGGCCGCACGGTGCGGATGACGCGCCACTGGATCGGGGCAATATCGAGCTGCTCATCACTGTCGTCGCCAAGCGGGCGCAGCGCGCCGCCGCAATCGGGACAGGTGCAGCTGCCGGCCTCGGGCTCGATCCGCCGTTCCGCGCGCGGCAGATGATCGGGCAATGCGCGCACCGGCGATACCCGTTCGGCGGGTGCCCGCTCACTCGTTCGGCTGTCGGCGACCTCAGCCTCGCCTTCGAGTTCTTCGAGGGCCAGCTCGAGCTGCTCGATCTGGAGCGCGAGCTTCTCCGAGGACTGGCCGAAGGTCATGCGGCGAAGCTGCGCGAGCTGGTGGCGGAGGGTGTCGATCAGCGTATCGCGCGCCGCCAAAGCGGCTTCGAGCTCGGCGATCCGGGCGTCCTTGTCGATGCTGGAAGAGGCTGGTTCCGACACGCGGAACATCTAGCAAAAGTGGCTCCGCGATGCCAGTAAAACCCTCACTAATCCGCCACTTTTTACCCTGCGAGCAAGGGCGCCGCGGTGCGTTCGGGACGCCGCCAGTCAATGCCTTCGAGCAGCATCGAAAGCTGCGCCGCGGTGAGGCTGACCTTGCCCGCCTTGGTGATCGGCCAGACGAACCGGCCACGGTCCATGCGCTTCGAGAAGAGGCACAGGCCCTGGCCATCATACCAGAGCAGCTTGACCAGATCGCCGCGCTTGCCGCGGAACGCGAACAGCGCGCCCGAGTGCGGACTCTTCTCCAGCACCTGCTGCACTAGCACCGCGAGGCCGTCGAACCCCTTGCGCATATCGGTGGCGCCGCAGGCCAGATATATCCGTGTCGTCGGCGGTAACGGGATCATCGGGCAAGGACGGACATCACCCGTGCCAGCGCATCGGCATCGACCGCCGCGTCGACGGTGAGCCGCACGCCTGACGGCAGCTCGATCCCGATCTGGCCGCTGCCTGCCGTCGCCGGGGCCGGAACGGACACCTCCACCTCGGCGAACGAGGGTGCCGGCGTGCGCTTCGCTCCCGTCAGATCGCCAGCCAGGGCCTGTCGGCGCCACGTATAGAGCAGCCCGCTGCCGACCGCGTGCCGCTGGCATGTCGCCGAGACCGAGCCGTCGGGGCCAAATGCCTCGCGCAGGATCGACAGCTTCTGATCCACCGACCAGCGACGGCGGCCACCGACGACCGCGATCCGACTGCTCATACGATCACTCATATGACCAGTCACAAGAGCACTCGCTCCCGCCGCTCCGATATCCTCGCTCATCACCGCTCCTCGCAAAGAGCGGCTATCAGCACCCCGGAACGCCGTCCCGCAAGGCGGCCTTCACACCACGGTTACTGATCCGATGCAATGCCTGAACAGCGTCCACCTGACTCTGCTGGACCTGCTGGACGCTGGCCCGGTCGGCCTCGCGGGCCTTCTGCGCCGCTGCAGCGATGCGTGCCCCCATATTCTCCGGGGTCATGTCCAGCGCGGGCGCATCCTCGATCGCCTTCAACCGCTTGTGAACGGCGGCGAGATACGCGTTCGTCTTTTCCAATGTCGGGCTGTAGTCGGGGATCTCGATGCTCAGCCGCTCGGCCGCCATATGCTCGACGGCGCGGACCATGAGCGCGATGCGCCCGTCGAGCCCCGCCACGCGGTCGTCGAGCCGCGCGAAGGCTTGCCGCCGGCATACTCGCGCCGAATCCGAACCACTGTCTCCAAAACCAACATCCCGATCTCGCCGCCTGATTATCCAGGCCGCTGCTTAAACCATCGAAATGAGGGGTCCCTTTTAGACGCCGATCACCCCGCTAACGGGGTCCTTTTTGCACGCCGATCCACACCGGAAAGAGCCCGCTTGCGATCGCGCGCGACCTCAACGCCGACGGTGTTGCCGGACCTGTCGGAAAGGCTTGGCGCGACACCAGCATTCGGGGCGATGTGCGGCGGGGAACCGGTATACTCAATAATGAGCTGTATGTCGGGGTCCGGGTTTGGAACCACAAACACACCATGAAAGACCCCACCACTGGCAAAGAAGTCATGCGCCTCAATCCTGAATCCGAGTGGATCCGGAATGCGGCGCCGGAACTGCGCATCGTCAGCGACGAGCTATGGGCCGCGGCGAAGCGTCAGCAGGAAATCGTTGCCGACCGATATGTCGGCATCAAGCAAGCCGCACAGGCCCGTTCGCTGCATCAAGCGCGGCGTCCAGCCTATCTGCTCTCCGGCTTGCTCGAATGCGGCGTTTGCGGCGGAACTTATGCCCTCGTCGTCGGAGACCGTTACGGCTGTGTAGGTCGCTATCGCAGCCACTCATGCACGAACGGCCGCACAATCCGGCGTGCGGAGCTGGAACGCCGCGCGCTGGCTGGTATCGCGGATCGCCTTGTTTCGGCGGACAAGATCGACGCAGCGGTGGCTGCCTATGTGGCGCATATCAATGGCGAGAACCGCGAGCGTCGAGTTCAGGCCGATGCCGACGTCCGTGCGCTGGCAAAGGTCGACCGGGCGCTCGCGGGGATCATGGCGGCGATTGAGGATGGTCTCTACCAGCCCAGCATGAAAGCCCGCATGGCTGAACTCGAACGCGAAAAGCAAGAGATCGCTGCACGGCTAGCCGACACGCCGCAGCATATTCCCGACATCCATCCGGGCATTGCTGAAATCTACAAGGCCAAGGTCGCGCGGCTCACCGAAACGCTGGAAGACCTGGAAACTCAGCTCGATGCTTCAAGCGACATTCGCTCACTCGTCGGCAAGATCGTTCTACATCCCGGCGCCAAGCGCGGCGAGGTTCACGCCACCCTGCACGGGTCGCTGATGGGCATTCTTGACTTTGTGAACGACAATCAGCAACCCGACGCCAACAGAGTTATAACGTCAGTGGCCTCGGGTTCGCGGAGCCACCGATGTTATAACTTGCTGGCGGTGCTTATATAAACTCAACATAAACACGATTTTTAGACAGTTATGATGTTGAGCCAGTTATGGGCGGGCGCCCCGAGCTCCTCTCCAAAAAATGGGAGCGTCAGGTACATTACACGCGTCTCCTTCACGTCATTATGCTTGCGCCATCGCAGCTGCGAGAGCTGCGGTGGTAGCTGCCCAACCGGCGTAAATACTGAGCTTGAATCGAGCATAAGTCATTCTTCGAACTCCTCTTTGGTCATGCAATAGGCCCATTCGGTCTACGCCTACGTACTTGGTCGGCTGCGTTAGCCTGCCGACCGTGCTCTGGATTTGCGCAATCGACGTTTATTCTGGCGTCTACCCAAAGGGAGGCGGCGCCGCGCGAGTCCTCCATAGTGACCAACCGACTCCAGCCGCCAAGATAACAAATGTGATAGACAGCGACGCAACCGGCGGGATTTTAGCAAGGCCAAGTGCATCGGCCACGAATATCTTTGATCCAATGAACACGAGCAGCATTGCCAGCGCATATTTGAGATAGTGGAACCGGTGCACCATTGCCGCGAGCGCGAAATAAAGGGCTCGCAGCCCGAGGATCGCAAAGATATTCGAGGTGTAAACAATGAACGGATCGGTGGTGATCGCGAAGATCGCGGGTACGCTGTCGACCGCGAATACGACGTCGACGATTTCCACCATCGCGAGGGCAAGAAACAGAGGCGTCACCCAAAGCTTCGGCTTGCCAGTCACCCCGTCGGGCTGGCGTACAAAAAAGCGCTCGCCGTGCAGCTTTTCGGTCACGGGGAGATGCTTCTGAATGAAGCGAAGTGCCCCGCTTGAGCCAACATCATAGTCCTTGCCCGCGGTCATCCACATCTTGACGCCGGTCAGGATCAGGAATGCCGCAAACACATAGAGAACCCAGCTGAACTGTTCGACCAACGTTGAGCCAACGCCAATCATGATCGCGCGCAGAACGATCACGCCGAGGATCCCCCAGAATAGCACGCGGTGCTGATATTGCCTCGGAATTGCGAAATAGGTGAAGATCATCGCGATCACGAAGACATTGTCCATCGCAAGACTTTTCTCGATGACAAAGCCGGTGACATACTGAAGCCCGGCGGTTTCGCCCATATACCACCAGACCCATGCGCCGAAGAGCAGACCAAGGCCAATATAGACCGCTGACAGCACCAGGCTCTCGCTCACCCCGATCTCGCGCTGCTGCTTGTGCAAGACCCCGAGGTCGAGCGCCAACAGGGTAACGACGATGGCAAGGAAGGCGAGCCACATCCAAAGCGGCTTACCGAGCCAGATATATTCAAGAAATTCCATGGGTTCGATCCGATCCGGGTCAGCCTAGCGTCAGGCGGTTGGTGATTGTCCGACATCGCAACCCAGGTCGAGGTCGCCAGAGGGACCCGGAATTATTGCGCAAGAAACCCGCCGCCGACGGCAGTCGGCGGCGGGAAGGATCAATCGAACAGGTCCGACAAAAAGGACTTTTTGCGCTTGCCCGGCCGGTAGTGGCGATCATCGTCGCCGCGATAGCCATCCGACCGATAGTCTTGACGCGGCTGATCGTCTTGGCGGGATGCTGACGTCGCGTCACGGGCGCTGCGTTCGATGATTTTGTCGAGCTCACCGCGATCGAGCCAAACGCCGCGACAAGTCGGGCAATAATCGATTTCTACGCCCGAACGGTCGGACAAGGTCAGTCCCGTCCTGCAATTCGGGCACGGCATGGCGGCTACCGCATCGGCGCTGCGCATGGCTTAAGCCGTCCCTTGTAGGCGCGACCCGATCAGCCTGTGCATGCGATCCTTGATCGCGAGCCGCAGCTTTTTGAGCCGCAGCAAGCGCCAACTATCCGGTATGCGGCGCTTCTGTTCGCGGCTTATCTCCGCGTCAAGCTTGCTATGCGCGAGCGCCATTCGATATGTAATTGAATTCATAGTCTCTCTCCACTCGATGTTTGGTCGACCGGAAAAGTGCGGTGCTACTTGACGGGCGTCAGGAGCCGATCACCAATCCGATGCGGTCCGACATCGCAGCTGCCTAAACGGCAGTCGCCAGAGGGGCCCGGGCCGCACAACAATCGATAGATTATTTGCTGATAGATGGCTAATTCGATTATGCGGGCAAAGCAATAGAAAAAATCTATTACTCGCGAAACAGTCCCCCGTTCGCACCGGTCAATGCGCTTGCTTCGGTTCCGATACGTTCGGCGATCATTCGATAAGCGTCGCCATAAGCTGCGCCCGAGCGCCACGCTGCTGCAATGCTGCGCGTGAAGTGCCACCCCTCTGGTTGGAGGACGGCGACCCCAGTCCGGCCCGCGACATCAGAGCGGATGTATAGTTCCGGGAGGATCGCTAAGCCTATCCCTGAGGCAGACATTTGATGGATACTGTCTAAGCTGGTGCCTTCATAATCGCGCAGCAGCTCCATACCGAACGCGGTGCAGATCGTGGCGACCTCACGATGAAGATGATGACGTCTGTCGAGGCTAAGTACGTGCGCCCCTTGAAGATGTTCGCAGCGCAGGTTTTGGAGTTTCGTAAGCGGATGGTCGGAGGCAGCAACAACGAACAATCGCTCGCGAAATAGAGGCTGAACATTAAGATCGCTGCCCGCGATCGGCAACGGCCCCAGCAGCATGTCGAGAGCCCCGCGTGACAGCGCAAGCGCTTGGTCGTCGGGAATCCCTTCTTTGATATGCAGTCGCAGATCTGGTTGCTCACGGTGAAGTGCCGCCACGATCGGCGGCATCAAATAAGGCCCCAAAGTTGGTGTAACACCAAGTCTTAGGGTTCCAGCTAAGCGGTCGCCTGCGCGCCGAGCAACATCACGAATGTCCTGCGCTTCGACCAAGAGCCGTCGTGCTCGCGCGGTGATATCGCGGCCAATCGGAGTCAGATCGGCACCCGTTGTGTTCCGCTCGATTAGGATTACGCCAAGACTATCCTCAAGCGAACGCAACTGCTGACTGAGGGTGGGTTGCGAAACATTGCAAGCCTGCGCCGCGCGGCCGAAGTTGCGCAGATCCGCGATCGCGACGAGATATTCAAGTTGGCGTAGTGTCGACATCGAACACTTCTTCATATGCTAAGGCAGCGTTGAAACTGATCATCGATCGGGTTCCGTGCAAGCGGATCCCTCGCCGACGGACGAGTACCTTCGTCAATTCGGCGAAAGAGAGATGGTAGTCCAGCATTTTGCGCAAGCCCTGATCGGCGATCTATTTCCAGATATCGCTGGCGACTCACGTCGAGTTCGACAAGACCGGCGTGATCACTTGTCTTTAGCTGCGCACGCGAGCAGGTCCGCGAGTAGGGGATTCGGGAAGCGGCGTTTCTGCGTTATCGCGTAGAAAGTTTCGCTTAGGTTCGGAATGGGACAGACCTCTACGAGAAGACCTGCCGCCAGCTCGTCCCGCACCACTATCGGTGGCACCAATGCTAGCCCTTCGCCGTCGCGGGCGAGAAGCCGTAACATAGCCATATCGTCCACCTCGGCAATGATGAGCGGGCGCACGCCAGCGAGTTCGACGATTCGATCGAACCCAACCCGGATCTCGCTATCCAAGCTTGGGAGTAAGATCGGTTGGGATTGTAGGTCTTCAGGAAAGCGAAATGTAAAGGATTGGGCACTCGGCCGCCTAACAATCGCAACCGGTTGCTGAGCCAGTAAATGGCTGCGAAGATCAGACCGGGCATCAAGCTGTGGGGCGCTGTTCGCGAGCACGACATCGACCGTATGCGCCTCCAACTGGGCGAGGAGATCGCGCATGTTGCCTGAACGGATGATGAGTTCAACGTCAGCTCTGCCAATCAGTGGGCTCAGGAACTCCAGCTGGAAGTTGCGGGAGAGCGTGGTCAACGCGCCAACCCGAAATGCCTGCCGCCGATCCACTGGGCGCCCCTTCATCGTGCTTACAAGCTCGTCTCCGGCCTGGAAGACGGTATCTGCATAATCGAGGGCGATGCGTCCGGCCTCGGTAAGGACAAGCCGCTTGCCGGCTCGGTCGAACAGCGGATGGCCGAGCTGCAGTTCGAGCTTGCCGAGCTGCACCGAGAGCGCCGATTGCGACAGATTAAGCCGTTCGGCGGCGCGCGTGAGGCTCCCCTCATGGGCGATGGCCCAGAAATAGCGCAGATGGTGATAGTTGAGAGTTGGCATTAATTGCGTTTACAAAAACGAACGATGTTGCGCAATCTTTGTATTATCTAGAACCCGTTCCCACCGTTAATGAATAGGTCGCTTCGCGCTGGAGACGACCATGATGCCGAACATAACCTGGTGCCTCGCTCTCGGACCGCTCGCGCTCGCAATCGCCGGATTGGCGGCCGGCCGCGTCCAGCCGGGTCAGGGCCGCGTCGGAGGGGGTGCCGCGTTGATCGCAGGCTTCGCGCTGGCGCTCGCTGTGGCCACGGGCATTGGCATCGCGGTCAAGGGCACCTTGGCGACTGGCACGATCGGCGTCGCAGGTGTCGGCGTTGGATTCTATGTCGATACCCTGGCCGCGATCATGTTCGCGCTGGTCGCCTTCGTCGGCTTGATCGTCGTCCTTTATAGCCGCAACTATCTCGACGGTGACCGTGGGCAGGCCCGTTTTACCAAGTGGCTGTGCCTGACGCTCGCGGCGGTGCTGCTGCTGATTGTATCGGGCAATCTGTTCCAATTCGCGCTGGCCTGGATCGCGACCAGCCTCGGGCTCAACAAGCTGCTGCTGTTTTATCCCGAGCGACAGTCGGCGGTGCTCGCGGCGCGGAAGAAATTCCTCGTCAGCCGCCTCGGCGATCTCTGTCTGATCGCGGCGATGGTGCTGCTCCATCAAGCCTTCGGCAGCCTCGACTATGCGGTCCTCTTCGCCGGCGCCGAAGCGATGCGCCTCGGCGGTGATATTCCAGCCGTGATCCACGCGGTCGCGCTACTCCTGGTCGTGGCAGCGCTGCTCAAGTCCGCCCAGTTCCCGTTGCATGGCTGGCTCACGGAGGTGATGGAGACACCGACGCCGGTGTCAGCGCTGCTCCATGCTGGCGTCATCAACGCCGGCGGCTTTCTAGTGCTGCGCTTAGCCGACGTCATCTCGCTCTCGGCGCCATCGATGGAAGTGCTCGTCATCGTCGGCGGCGTGACCGCGCTGTTCGGCTCGGTCGTCATGTTGACCCAGACCAGCGTCAAGGTTTCGCTTGCCTATTCTACGATCGCCCAGATGGGCTTCATGATGCTGCAATGTGGCCTCGGGGCTTTCGCCGCCGCGCTGCTGCACATCGTTGCCCACTCACTCTACAAGGCGCACGCCTTCCTCGCGTCGGGCAGCGTCATCGACCTCGCGCGGGCGTCTTGGTCGCCGAGCCCCGGCGGCCAGCCGCACCCAGCGCGCATGGCGATGATCGTTGGTCTGGTGCTGGCGGCGGCGCTGGTCGTGGGGACGCTGTTCGGCGCTACCATTACCGCGCAACCGGGGGTGTTCGCGCTCGGCGCGGTCGTGATGCTCGGTCTCTCGCACCTCATCACCCAGGCCTTCGATGAGCGGCCGAGCCTCTATGTGGTCGCCCGCACTGTGGCGCTCGCAGTCGCGGTGTCGCTCGCCTATTTCGGGCTGCAATGGGCGGTGGAGCATTTGCTCGCCGGGTCGCTGCCCCCGGTGCAGGCACTGCGCGGCCCGCTCGATCTCGTCATCGTCGCCCTGGTCGTGCTCGCCTTTGCGGCGGTGACAGTCTTTCAGAGCGTCTTGCCTGGCAAGGCGGACGCGCCGCGCTGGCAGGCCATCTACGTCCACCTCGCCAACGGGCTCTACGTCAACACGGTCGCCAACCGGCTGGTGCTGCGGTTCTGGCCCAGCCCGCCGCCGCCCAATGCGATCGTTCCCTCGACCCCTGTCAGCGGAGTTCCTTCATGAGCCATGCCGTAGCCGTCGCGATCGATCCGCTGAGCCCGTCACAGGATGTCGAGCCATCCAGCTCCCTGCAACGGTCGGCGATTGACGCCGCCATCGACCGAGCGTGCAACAAGATCGCGCCGCTTTGGCCGCTCAAGCACTTCGTAGCGGTCAATCCATTCCTCGGTTTCAGCGACCAGAGCTTCGCGGCGACATGCGCGACGCTGCGCCGTGTCGCCGGCGTCGACATGCTGATGCCGCGCACATTCTACCGTGAAGCGCTGGCGGCCGGACGGATCGAAGATCGCGATCTGGAGGTGGCGATCGCCGGCACGTCCGGTCATGCGACGCTGGCGAGCGATGCCGCTGCGCTGTGCCGGTCAGCTGCGCGAGATCCGGTGACGAAGAGGCCGAAGGCGGTCGTCGCGACCGTCGCCGAAGTTCTCGATGCGTTGGCGGCTGGCGACCGTCAGGCCTCGCGCACGGCGTTCATGATCGACGAGATCTCGAAATGGTGCGCGGCCTATTTCGACGAAGGCCAGGCAGCCTGGAAGCTGCCGTCGCGGGCGTTGCCTCCTTACGCCGCCTGGCGCGCGGCGATGCGATTTGACCGCAACCCCGAGACGATGGGGATCAAGGGCTTCCGCGAAGCCGTCGCTGCCCTGGCCGACGATCCGCTCGAGGCGATCGCCGCGGTCGTCGGCGCGCTCGGTATCCCCGATCGCGCGGTCGAGGATTATCTGCACCGCGCGCTGGTCGATATCGGCGGCTGGGCCGCCTATGCGCGCTACCGTGTCTGGGACAACGCGCTTTACGGGCGTGACGACGACACCCTGGTGCAGCTGCTCGCGATCCGGGTGGTGTGGGGCTATGCGCTGTTCCTCGAACGCGCGGACCCTGACTTCAGGACGGCGTGGTCGAATGCGATGGCTGAGGCCGCGGCGCTGCCGGAAGACGAGCGCCTTGGCAACGATCCCGAGCTGGCCGTCGATCTGATGCTCCACGAGGCCTATGAGGCCGCCTACCAGCGCCAATTGCTCGCGCGGCTGGGGCAGCACCTCGCATCTCCCGCGCCTGCAAAGGGCGCGCGCAAGCCTTTCCAGGCGGCGTTCTGCATCGACGTGCGCTCCGAAGTCTACCGGCGGGCGTTCGAAACCGTCTGTCCCGATGCCGAGACTATCGGCTTCGCTGGCTTCTTCGGCTTCCCGATCGAATATGTACCGATCGGCCGCGACACCGGCGGCGCGCAGTGCCCGGTGCTGCTCAAACCTGCCTTCGTCGTCTGCGAGGCGGTCACCGGCGCTTCTGAGCCCGAGGAGACCAATATCCTCAGGCGCCGTCTGATGCGTCGCCGGGTGGCCAAGGCGTGGAAGGCGTTCAAGCTCTCGGCGGTGTCGTCGTTCACCTATGTCGAGACGGCGGGGTTGCTGTTCGCCGGCAAACTCGTCGGCGACAGCGCGCGCCTCACGCGGACGGTCAGCGATCCCAACACCGATGGTCTCGACGAGAACGTCATCGGTAGGATCGGTCCAAGTCTGGAATTGCGTCCGGTGGGTGGCCGGCTGACCGGCTTCGACGACGCGCAGCGCGTCGCGATGGCCGAGGCTGTCTTGCGCGCGATGTCGATGACGCAAGACTTCGCACGGCTGGTGCTGCTCGCTGGGCACGGCAGCACGACGGTCAACAATCCCCATGCCTCGGGCCTCGATTGCGGCGCGTGCGGCGGCCACACCGGCGAGGCGAACGCCCGCGTCGCGGCGGCTATCCTCAACGACCCTGGCGTGCGCACCGGCCTCGCCCGCAAGGGGATCGATATCCCCGAGGACACCTGGTTCCTGGGCTGCCTGCACGACACCACGACCGACGAGGTTCGCATCTTCGACGCTGATGACCTCCCTGCAACCCACGCGGCCGATTTGTCGGCGCTGAGCACGGCACTGGCCACCGCTTCTTCGATGGCGCGCGCCGAACGCGCGCTGGGACTCGGGATCGACAAGACGACGGACGTTGATCGCGCGGTGAAGGCGCGCAGCCGTGACTGGGCGCAGGTCCGTCCTGAATGGGGGCTCGCTGGCAACGCCGCCTTCATCGCCGCGCCGCGTGCGCGGACGCGCGGGCTCGATCTCGGGGGCCGCGCTTTCCTCCACGACTATGACTGGCGCAAGGATGATGGGTTCGGCGTCCTCGAATTGATCATGACCGCGCCGATGGTCGTCGCAAGCTGGATCAACCTGCAATATTACGGCTCCACCGTGAACAACCGCGCCTTCGGCAGCGGCAATAAGGTGCTTCACAATGTGGTCGGGCAATTGGGGGTGCTGGAGGGTAATTCCGGCGACCTCAAGGTCGGGCTGCCCTGGCAGTCGGTGCATGACGGCGAGCGCTTCGTCCACGAGCCGCTACGGCTAAACGTCTTCATCGAAGCGCCCGAGGAGGTGCTCAGCCAGACGATAGCCGCTCATGCGAGCGTGCTCGAGCTCGTAGACAATGGCTGGGTGCATCTGTTCCGGATCGATGAGGACGGCCGCACGATCCGACGCTATGCTGGGGGACTGGCCTGGGCGGCGGTCGAATGACGGCAACACTCTCGCATCTGTCACGGCTAGAATCCGAGGCGATCTACATCCTGCGCGAGGCGGTTGCCGAAGCCCGCAAGCCGGTGATGCTATTCTCGGCGGGCAAGGATTCGACCGTGCTGGCGCATCTGGCGCTGCGCGCCTTCTTTCCAGGCCGCCCGCCGTTTCCGTTGTTGCATATTGATTCGACTTGGGAATTCCGATCGCTGCTCCGCTTCCGTGACGCCTTTGCCCGCGAACACGGATTCAAACTGATCGTCCACGTTAACGAGGAAGGGCGCGCCGCTGGCCTGAACCCGTTTGATCATGGTGACCGCTATACGCTGGAAATGCGCACTGAGCCGCTCAAAGCTGCTCTCGACCTGGGCGGCTTTGACATCGTCTTCGGCGGAGCGCGCCGCGATGAAGAAAAGTCGCGGGCGAAGGAGCGCTTTTTTTCGGTCCGCGCCAAGGGGCATATTTGGGAGCCTCGCCAGCAACGTCCTGAGCTTTGGAATCTCTACAATACTCGGCTGGTAAGCAATCAGTCGGCACGCGTGTTCCCGCTATCGAATTGGACCGAAGCCGATATTTGGATTTATGCGCTGGCGAATGATATTTCGCTGGCGCCGCTCTACTTCGCAGCAGAAAGGCGCGTCGTCCTGCGCGACGGAGGGCTGATTGCTATAGACGACGCCGCCCGAATGCCACTTCGCGCGGGCGAAACTGCCGAAATCAAAACCGTGCGTTTTCGAACGCTTGGTTGCTGGCCGGTGACCGCGGCGGTTGAATCCGAGGCGACGGATCTTCGCTCCGTCGTGCAGGAGACGTTGGCCGCGTCGGCGTCTGAGCGGCAGGGGCGAATCAGCGACGGCGACGAGGGAGGGTCGCTCGAACAAAAGAAGCGTGAGGGGTATTTCTAGCAATGCGCCCCGCTGTCCGACCCTACGATGACGAACTGGCGGTGCTGGCAACGATGCACGGCAAGGAGCGGGTTATCCATCCGCTGCTAAAGCGCGCGCTCGGCCTGCACGTAGCGGTGAGCCGCGATATCGATACCGACTGGTTCGGCACATTTAGCCGTGACGTGGAGCGGACTGGCACGCAGATCGACGCGGCGCGCGCCAAAATCTCGGCGGCATTCGCCGCCACACCCGAGGCGACCGTCGCCATTGCGAGCGAGGGCAGTTTCGGTCCGCACCCCTATATACCCTTTGTGCCGCTGGCGCGTGAGATCGTCATGCTCGCTGATCGGACCCGAGGTATAGAAGTTATCGGATACCATGCTTGCTTGGAAACCAACTTTAGCCATGCGGTGGTCTCGAACGTGGAATCGGCGCTGGAATTTGCGTCGCGGCTCCAATTCCCGAAACACGGTCTTCTTGTTATTGGTTGCCGGGACGGACAGCCGGCACCTGAACGAGTTCTGCTCAAAGATATCGCGGATGCGAACGATCTAACCGACGCTGTCGAACGCGTAGTCAGTATATGCGGCACCGCCTTTATCGAAACCGACATGCGGGCCCACCGCAATCCGACGCGAATGCGCGGGATCAAACGCGCGACCCTGGACTTGGTGCGGCGTTATCGCAGTTCGTGCCCGGTATGCGCTGCACCTGGGTTCGCGGTCACGAGGCGGCTAACCGGGCTACCGTGTTCTTGGTGCCACGGCCCGACAGACGCCATCCGAGCGGAAGTGATGTCCTGCGTCCTATGCGACCACCGTGTCGAGCGACCAATGGCAGCTGTCAGCGCTGACCCTGGCAGCTGCGGCCAATGCAATCCTTAACGCGCTTAGTAACGGAGCAAAAAAATCATGATTCCAGAGCCTTCCAAGAAATATCCGCTGAAATCAGACGAACAGATAGCATGGATTCTTGCTCACCCCGCGATGAGTCCTTGGCTCAAGCAGGCGTTGCGGACGGCTCGAGAACGGGATCCCAATGCCGTTTTGAACGATCTTGAAGTGCTGCGGCACGTCATGAACTCGAAAATCTCGGACTGCCTGCGCTGATTATGGGAGGATAACGCGCAGTAGGTCAATTGGCCTCGTCCGTGACCCTAGTCCAGAACGCCTGCCGCCCAAGTGGGGCGTAAATTTCGGCCTTGAATGTGATAGAAAGCGCGGCCCGACCTCCAGCTTTATTACGCGATACAACCTATTCAGATTCCTGTTTCATACGAATTTTCCTTAATCTGTATAGTGCAGCGCACCGACTTTTTGGACCTCTCTGCACTCTTTTCGCAGGCGGCAATCTTGTCCTTATTGTCGTGGCGCATCACCGCCGCGGCGGAAATTGCCCGATAAGCTTCCGGACTGCCAGCCTGCATAAGCCGCACGCCGCCTTCCCATATCGTCGGCGCACCGACGATATGCGCCGCCATTCTCTCGGGCAGCTGCCACCGATCCGGCAGCGCCCTGGCAAAAGCGCCCGGCAGGATCGACCAGAGCAGGCACCCGGCGACAATGCCGCCGCCCACTGCCCAAATGAGGTGAAGGCGCTGCTCATGCGCTGCCCGCAGCGTCGATATCGTACCGCGCAGTTCATATGCGGCATTGTCGAACCGCACCTGCGCCCGCTGCATTTCGCTTGCCGTGGCGTCACGCGCCTGCCGGGCCGCCCGGTCAATCTGACGCGCCATTTCTTCCGGGGTCAGCTCCATCGCAGGCTTGGCAACGATGGTTCTCAGCGTTCGCTCCGCGGCACCGAGATGTTTCGATAGTTCGCCAAGCGTATCAGTGTAGTCCGGGATGTGGATATCGGCCCTCTCTGCCGCGAGTTGCTCCACCGCGCGGCGCATGAGCGCGACTTCGCCTTCGAGCCGGGCGAACGCCGTGGTTGCGGGATCCTGATACTCCATTTCCTGTTCACGCATGTGTCTTCTCCTACATACCAATACCGATGCCGCGCGACCGCACGTGACCGAGCCCGGCGATGTCGGCGAGTTCCTGTCCGATGGGGCGAACCGCTCGCGCGTCGATGCCGAGCGCCGCCTTGCGGGCGCTGAGAATCGATTCGACCTGCGCGTCGCGCTCAAGGCTTTGCGCCATCGCGCCCATCTCGCCCGAAAGACGGCTGGCGGTGCGTTGCTGGCCTTTGGTGAGCGAACGCTCGCGCTGCTGCTGGAGCTTCTGCCAGCCCTCGACGAAGCGATCGGCGCGGCGCGCCGGATCGGTGCGGACTTCGGCTTCGAGCTGCATGGCGCGGATCGCGGCCTGACTGTTGCCTTGGGCGGCTTGCGCAACCAGCTCGGGCTGGCGCTCGAACGCCGACGCCAGATCGCGCCGCGCGTGGGGTCCGATTGCGCCGAGCGCATCGCCAGCGCGTGCGAGCGCATCGTGCTGGTGCCGCAGTACCGGCAGCTCCTTCTCGCGCATCCGGTTGATGTCGGCCTGCGCGCGGGCATAGCGTTCGACCGCACGGCGCTGGTCGGTCGTTCGCGAGGTATCGCGGGGTTCAACGCTGGCGCGCCTCACGACCGGCTTAAATCCCGCAAAGATGCTGCGAGCCTTCTCGGGGACTTGCTTTGCAATCCCGAGGCCCGCCCGAGACAGGGTCTCGGGAAGCTTTTTCGCGGCTTCAACGATTCGCTCGCGCATTACTATCCCGCGCCGCTCGGCAAATGCCCGCGCGGGGTCCGCCTTGGCATAGTCCGCCGCCATGTCCTTGGCGCGCTCGCGGCTCAGGGTGCGAACGAGCTTGCCCTGATCCTTGAAGTCGTCGCGGCCGTAGTGGAGGCTCACACCGTCGCGGTGGCGGCTCAGCCCGACATAGGCGCTGTGACTATCCATCCCCGGCGTTGCCAGCACATGGGTGCGGTCCACCGTCATGCCCTGCGCCTTGTGGATGGTCGCCGCATAGCCATGATCGATATGGGCATAATCCTTGAGGTCGAACGCCACCGACCGTCCGTCACCGGTGTTCACCGTCATGCCGCGTTCGCTGACCTGCTCGATCGTCCCGAGCGTCCCGTTCTTAACGGCCAAGCTATGCTCGTTGCGCAGGAAGATGACGCGGTCGCCGGGTGCAAACACCCGGTCGCCGCGCTCGACCTTCACCGCGACGTCGGCGCCAAGATCGCCCGACGAGCGCATCCGTTCCCGCGCTTCCTCGTTGAGCGCGCGCACCTCGTCATTAGTGTGGGTGAGGATGATGCGGCTAGCGTTTGGATCGCACTTCCGGTCGCGATCCCAATTCTCTACGAGGTCAGCGCGCGCCGCTCCCCGCGTCTCGGCGGCGCGCACCATACCCGCCTCGTCATAGGCGCGGATCGCATCGCCGGTGTGGCCCGTGGCCAGCTCGCGGGTCGCCTCGCGTTGCCAGCCTTCATGCTGGCGCCGCACTTCGGTGATTTCAACACCGCCATGCCGTTCGTGGAGCGCGTGGAACGCTGCGCCAGCCTCGATCGATTGCAGCTGCTGCGGATCGCCGACCAGCACGACTTTGGCGCCGGCATCGGCAGCGTGCGACAACACGCGCTCCATCTGGCGCGTGCCCACCATGCCGGCCTCGTCGATGACAAGCACATCGCGAGTGGTGAGAAGATCGCGGCCCTGCGCCCAACCATGTTCAAGGCTGGCAATCGTGCGCGAGGCGATGCCCGAGCCGTTCTCAAGACCCTCGGCCGCGATGCCTGACAGCGCGGCACCGCGCACCTCCAGCCCGGCGTTCTCCCATGCCCCGCGTGCCTGGCCCAACATCGCGCTTTTGCCCGTTCCGGCATAGCCGATGACGATTGCAAGATCCTGCCCTCTCGTTATATGCTTCAGCGCGGCCTGCTGCTCGCGACCAAGCACCAGGCCAACACTCCCGGCTGCGTCAGCGGCTCTCTGCAAAGACGCGGCCGGGAGACCATGACGCGACCGCCCCGCGAGCCGTTCCGCCGCGAGTTCAAGTCGCTGCTCGGCCTCAATCATTTTGCGCGAGGTGAACCTATCCTCGCCGCGTCCGTCCCGACCGAGCGCAATCAGGTCGGGCGATGATCGCACCGCGCCGATGACCGCATCAAATTGTTCGCGCCCGTCGCTGTGGCGGTGCGCAAACATGGCAAGGTCGCGTGTCGTGAACGTCGCCTGCCCGTGCGTGATCGCGTCGAGCGCCACGCGGGGATTGGTGATGATCCGCTCGCCATTGCGCTGCGCGATCTCGCGGTGTTCAGCAAGTCGTTGGGCCTCAAGTCCGCGATCGCCCATGCGCGATGCGGCGGGTCCGATCTTGTCCTGCGGTTCAAGCGCGATCCCCTGCGCCGCAAGGCTGCGGTGGTCGATACGCGCGTCGATGTCGAGGTCGGCGAGGCGCTCATTGACATGATCGGCCCAGCGCTCGCGCCATTGCTCGACGAATTCGGTACGATTCCAATCGCGGACCTTGGCGCCGAACCCGGCTTCGCCATCCTCGCCGACGACGATCTCGCGCATCGTCAGCATCACATGCGCGTGGGGTTTGGCCTGTCCGTCGGCGCCGATGTCCCAATGCACATTGAGGTCGGCGACCATGCCCTGATCGACAAACTCGCGTTGCACAAAGTCGCGGGCGAGTTCAATGCCCTGCGCCTGGTTCATTTCGCGCGGGATCGCGAACTCCACCTCGCGGGCAAGCTGCGCGTCCTTGCGCTTCTCGATGGCCTCGATATGATTCCAGAGCTGCTCGCGATCGCGATATTGTTGCGGCGCGTTCGTGGGCAGCATCACGTCCGAATGCACGACGCCCGATTTGTTGGTGAAGTCATGCGCCCGGTCGAGCCGTTCATCGTACAGCCGTTCGGCCGAACGATAGGCCGCTGCTGCGACGGCGCTCCGTCCGGCGGCGCGGCTGATGACTTTGACCGAGAGATGGAAGATTGCCATTGCGGCAATCCATCTACACTTCAAAAGCCACGTCGGCACGACGTATAAGCGCGCCCTCACACGGAAAAATCCGCGGAGGGACTAGGCTGTGCCAGGCTGTCCCGACGACCTTGCTGCGCATCGTGAGGCGCGTCCCTATGATGGGGGCATCACACCATCATGGAGATGCGACATGCGCAAACCCCGCGATATCGATTCGGAATTGAAGGCGCTCGAAGCCAAAGCGAAGACCCTCAAGGAACGTCGCGTTCGCCAACTCGGCGAACTCGTCATCGCAACCGGCGCCGATGCGCTTGATGCCGATCTGCTCGCCGGCGCATTGATCGGCGCGGCCGCGACGAAAGACGCCAATACGAAGGAGGGCTGGCGCAAGGCGGGCGCGGGCTTCTTTCAGCGAACTGCGCGGAAAACAGCGACGCGATCTCATCGCGGTGCAGCGAATGACACGGCGCCTGACGGCCATGCGGCATCGGCTTGAAGCGGTGAAGGCGCGAACCGGAATGCGCGAATGGCAAGTGAAGCGCCGCGAGCGCACGCGCCAGCTTATCGAACTCGGCGGTCTCGTCGCGAAGGCCGGGCTGGTCGAACTGGCCGACGACGACCGCGCTATGCTTTACGGGGCATTCCTTTGGATGGCCGACACGCTGCGAAGCGATGGTGCTGCCGATACGGCCGCCCTCTGGCGACGCCGCGGCAAGCGGGCGTTCGCCGCGGAGACATTGCCGTGCGGCGACCGCAATGCCATAGGCGCGTCATGACGCGCGAACTGACCGACACCATTCTCCGGGTGGTCGAACGCGCGCCGCAATGGGTGCGGCGCGATCTCGACGCCAAAGACCCGGTTGCGCGCATCCGCGCCGAAGAATCGCTCGCGGCGATGATCGCCGATGCGCTCGAACGCCAGGCCGACCAAGCGGCCTGAGGATTATTTCGCGGCCGGGCGGCGCACAGGCGCCTTCTTGGGCCTGCCGCCGCGTCCCTTGGTGCCGAGCCCGATTTCCTTGGCAAGCGCGCGGCGCTTCTCGGTATAGTTGGGCGCGGTCATCGGATAGTCCTTCGGCAGGTTCCATTTGGCGCGATAGTCATCGGGCGTCATGTTGTAGTGCGTCATCAAATGACGACGGAGCATCTTGAGCTTCTTGCCGTCCTCAAGGCAGACGATGTAATCGGGCTTCACCGATGACCGGATCGATACCGCCGGTTCCTGTTTGACTTCGGGCTCGGCTGTGGCGCCAAGTCCCGACAGCGCTTCGTGCACCGATCGGATGACGAGCGCTATGTCCGATATGGCGACGCTGTTGTTGCTCACATGCGCGGCAACAATATCCGCCGTCAGCGTGACGAGCGTTTCGGTATCTTCCATTTGCGCCTCCAATGCGATGCAGATCGATAGTATTCTATCGATCCGCGACATGCACCGATGTCGCCGCTGCATCAAGCATATCGCGCAGCGAATGCCTTGCGGCATCGCACCAGCGCGCGGGTCATATGCTTTTCGACGGACTTGACGCTGATACCGAGTTCGTCGGCGATTTCGCGATAGGTCTGTTGCCGGAGCCGGCTCATCAGGAAGATGCGGCGGGTCCGCGGTCGCATGGCGAGCAGTGTTGGCCGAAAGGCGCGGCGGATATCCAGCTCGACCATGCGCCGCATCTGCTCGGGCGGCAGGGCGGCGTCGCATGTCTCATCGAACGGATAGAGGACCGCCCCTTCGCGGGCCTTTCGGCGCGACCGCTCGAAGACCAGATTGCGCGCGGTGCGAAGCAGATAGGGACGCGGATAGTCGATCCGGTCGAAGGCGCCGGAACGGAGCACGCGCATGAACGCTTCCTGCACAAGGTCGGGAGCCGCGTCGCGGCCGACGCGCCTCCGGAAATAGCGCAGCAGCATCGCCTGCTCGGCCCGGCAGAAAGCGTCGAAGGTGGTGGCGGGCGCGGTCATGACCGCGCCCCCTTGCGCTCGCGTGGCAAGGGCGCGTCGCGCGACGCGCGATAGAGGGTGATGCCCGCCTCGATCCGGTCGAGGATGAAGGTGTCGCGCTCGGCCTTGGCGACACGGATGTCGACCTTGGAGTAGAATTCAAGGCCGACCGCGCAGCGGTTGCCAAGCTCGCGGTCGATGACATCGCGGGCGCGGGTCCAGCATTCCGTTTCCTTGAACAGCGGATGATTGACGACGACCCAGAACTCGTAATCGGAAAAATTGATCGTATCCTCGTCTTCGTACCAATTCTTCCGCGCATAGGGACCGATCAGGATGATGCGCCGGATCTCGCCCGGCTCGGGCGCCTGCACCGCGTCGGGGTCGAAGCAGGCGCGCAGTATGCGCGTGATGCGCTCGACCTCCTGCTGCTTGCGCCGGATGAGATGGCCGACGCGCGCCATCACGACTTCGCGCGCGTAAACGTCGTTTGCTTTCGATTTCGGGGTATTCATTTGCAGCTCGCACACTGGCGGTCCGCGCATTCATGCGCGGATGTGCAAGCGGTGTCCGCTGTGTGCCGCTAGCGCGGGCTACAGCAACTGCCCGACCTTCGCGGCCGGACCTGCATGATGCTGGCAGGACGTTCCTCGGGATGGCCGCCAGTCATTCCATCCCGTGGGTGCGATTATGTCAGAATCCGGGAATCCCGGCAAGTCGGGCGGCGCGCGCCATTTATGCGTGCGCCGTTTTTTCGAGTTCGGCGATCTTGTCTGTGCAGACTTGATGAACGACGCGGCCCAATTCCTCGACGCGTTCGCCGAGCCAAGCGAGTTCCTCTGCGCTGATCCTGTAATGCTTGCTGTAGCGGGCCTTCGTGTAGGCTTCCTTCAGCTTCTGGAACATCGCGCGCTCGCGGCGATTGCTCTCGGGCCAGATGCCGAAGAGGCGTCGGTCGAGTCCTTCGGCGAGCGAGCGCAGAAAGGCGATATTGTGGTTGTAAGGCGTGTAATAGGTCAGCGTGAGCAACAGACTGACGTATAAGCGCTCGGTGGCTTGATGCAGGTCGAATGCAGCGTCCTTCAAATAGCCTTTTTGAAGGTAGAATTGGGCGCCTTCATACCGCTTCATCGCTGACGGAAAGCCGTCTTCAAAATATTCCCTCGCTGTTTCCAGCGCCTGCTGTGGCGTCTTCGGCTTCGGCGTCGCCAATTCCCGGTCATCGGCCTCATAGAGCGCGATCCCGTCTTTCGCGACTTCCATGAAGAAGACACGCCCATGCGCGAGACCGTCGTTCACTTCGTGCAGCGAGTGAACGATGAAATTGACCGGCGTCCGAAGCGTCTTCTCGATCGTATAGGCGCGAATGAGCCGTTCCTCGGCTTTCGCCCAATAAGCAGCGCGGTCGGTCAGCTCCTTCTGGCTGACGATGACGAGAATGTCGTAGTCCGATTTATACTGGTTCGCCGACAGCGGCGCATCGACATGGTCGCCGCGTGCGTGCGATCCGAACAGGATGATCTTCAAGATGCGGGCGCCCTTGCGGCGCCCGGTCGCATTTTCGGTCGCCTGCCCGAACTCGTCGAAGATGATTTCGACGATGCGCTCAAGCTCGCGCTGCTTGGCGGCGGGAAGATGATCGACGTCGGTTCGCATGGGCCAGGAATCTTCGGGCAATGCCCGTCACTTGGCAAGAACAGATTGCCCGGCGCTTTGCGCCGGGCCAAAAATCTGGGGGAACGGGCGGACCCGTTCCCCCAATTATACGCCGCTAATCATCAAGCCGCCTCGCGAAGTTCCGGTTCGTTTTCGACATGTGCCGGGTCGAGCAGCGGCGCGACACGATCGCTCCGCTCGACACAGCCGATGCCGCCACGCTCGGTATAGCCCGACGGCGGAAAGGCGAACCAGCGGGGAAGCCAGCCCTCGACCTTCGCCCGGCCATTGCCACCCGTGAGACAATCGACAAGAATACCGCGCTGCACCTTCGTGGTCGCCCCGGCATTGGCCTCCGCCGCGTCGGTGCCCGCAACCTCGGCGACGACGGCATTGAGCAATTGCTTGTCGCGAATAAGGTCGGGCAACACAGTCGTGTCGTTCCAGCATGTCCGCATGTTGGTGCCGGTGATCTGGCCCAGCAACTCGACCTCGGCGCTTCCGACGCTGAGCGTCTCGCCCATCACGACGGGCAGGATACCCACCACCGAGTCATCGGACAGCGCGAGCAACTGGACGAACAGCCCGGCAACACCATGCTCGCCATCATAGCCGCCAACCACCGTGGGCGCTTCGGGATCGAAGCCGAGCAGGTCGAGCACCGCACGGCGCGCCTTGTCGAACGCCGCCTCGCTCGCCGACACCTCGACGCTCTCGGCAATCGCATCGCTCGCCGCGCGCTGCTTCTCGACATCGACCCGCCATAGCGGCGATCCGAAGATGGCGTGGGCGACCATCATGCGCAGGGCGATTCCCGGCTCGGACAGCATGGATGCGCGTACGGCAGCATGGCGGTGGAGGTCGATATAATTGCCGAGCGCCGCGCTGACTTCGGGACGCACGGGCTTGGGGGTATCCGTCTCACCCTTGGCGAGCTGCCGCGCTTCCTTGGCGGTGATATAGCCTTCGTGGATGGCGACCTCGCCGCGATGGCTGATGGTGGCGAACACCTTGCCGCCCTTCTTCTTCGGGCAGCGTTCATGCTCCCACGAATTGAAATGGGCGCCGCGCTCCATGACGACGACATCGGCCCAGCCGCTATCGCGAAAGAAGCTGGCCTGTTTTTCGACCTCGGCCATCTGCGCGGTCCAGAAAGCATCGGCGTCGGCAAAATAGCTGTCCTCACCGAAGAGGTCGGAAATGACCTCGCCGGTGTAGTCGCCAAGGTCGAACATCGCGACCTTGGCCGAAATCGCGCTTCCCCCGAACAGCCATGCCTTCAAGCTCGATCCCGTGGGCGCATGCTTCTCCGGGCAATCGACCAGCGCCAGCCATTCGCGCTGCTGCGCTTTGGTGGCGAGGGTCAGATGCCGCATGGTCACGGCATCGATTTTGTCGGCCCGATAGAGGTTACGGATACGGGGCAAGAGATTGCCGACAGCCAGCGTGCGCTTCACCTGCAACGACGTGAGTCCGAACGTCAGGCCAATGTCCTCGGCGCTCCGGCCTTCGCGGACAAGCCGGGTAAAGGATTCGCAGCGATTGATCTCATCGGGATCGAGGCGCGCGATATTCTCGATGAGCGAGGCTTCGAGCGCCGCCGCATCATCCCCGGCTTCCATCACCGCACAGGGCAGCGGATCGATGCCGTCCTGTTCTTCGGCAACGGTCAGCGCCGCATGATAGCGCCGTTTGCCCGCCACGATCTCGTATAAGCCTTCCTCCGTTCCCGGCCTGACGATCAGCGGTACGAGGATACCGCGCGCCCGCACCGACGGCAGGATGTTCGTGAGGTCGGGCTTCTTCGCGACCCCGCGCATGTTGGCGGGCGACACCGAAAGCTGCGACAGTTCGATATGCTTGAGTTCCATGACTTGTCTCCTTTGCTCTTCCTAACCACCGCAGCCCCGGCTGAGCGGGGTGGGCGGCGAGAGCGACCGGAGAGGCCCGCCTGCAAGGCAGAGCGCACCCGAAGGGCTGCAACGAAGTGGAGGACCCCGCAGGGGTTGCGCGCTGCCGGGCGGGCCTCAGAGGAGAGCGACGACCACTCCGCACGGCCGGAGGCCCATGCCATCGCGCGGAATGCGCGATGACCTTTGGGCCGGAGCCAAACTCCGGCCCGATGCGTCAGCGATCGTCACGGCGAAGCCGACGAGACGGCGCGAAGCGGTGGCTCGGTTGAGCGAAGCGGAATAGAGCGCGGCCGCCGCAGGCGGGACGCCGAACCTGTTTGCCTTTCATGTGAAGCGGGAATTCTACTTCACTCAGACAATTGTCCTCCACTCCGGCTCCCGCCGGGTCTGCTCTGCTGAAAAGTTCTTGAGTGGGTGGGGATGTCCAATCAATGTCGTATTTTGGGCCAAACTGGCCGGTTGCGGTCAGGCGTCTTTTGGAAGAATAAGGCACAAAGCTACCGTTGGCGCATCCTATATCTGGCGCCCCCCGCGTACGGACTAACTCTCAAATGTGATGAGCGAGTTTCCAGATCGGCTCCAGCCTGCTGACGCGCGGTTCCGCTTTCACGGAATTCTATGGCTTTTAAATCGACGCACCGTCATGATGCGCTATCCGAAAGGCTGAGAAGAATGGCTGGAAAAAACCAGCACTATATTCCGCAGGCAGTGCTGCAATCCTTTGCCATTCCTGACTCGCGCACGGCGCAGGTCCATGTGTTTCGGCGCGAGAAGCATTTTCGCTCTTCGATCGCCAATGTGGCGGCCGAGGATTATTTCTATTCAGTTCCTTCGAGCGACGGGACTGAGACGCTCGACGATATCATGACGCGGCATGAGAATGGGCCGTTCAATCGAGACCTCAAATCTCTTTTGGGCGCGACGCCGGGTGCCATACACCCCGACGCTCCCGCCGAGGTCTTGGCACATCTCATTGTCCGCGGCGACCATCTGCGTGGCGTCTTCAGGGCTTCCGCCCCGATCCTCGCCGAGTTTGTCGACGATCTGCTGGGGAGCAGCGAGCAGATAGCGCGAATGATGGGCGCTAGCGGCCCGGCTCCATCAGACTTGTTTCGGGAGCGGTTAGCGAAGGCAGTGGACGAACGTCATCCGCTCTCGCAACTCGGTTTGCCGCGTCCGGTGATTGAAGCGATCGCTTATATGATGCTCCGCGAAAATGCCGAAACGGGCTTCGAGGAGGCTGCCGAAGCCCTAACGGCCGCGATCGACGATTTTCGAGAGAGAGCGGGGGCGATCGCCAAGGACGCCCAGGTAAAGGCGCTTTCCGGCGCTATGATTCCTGAAGGTCGGATCGAAATATTGCGCCAGCTCGACTGGCGCATCGTTGATATCGACCAATCGACCTTCGTTCTCCCCGACTTTATCAGCCTAGCGTTCGACAAGGCCGGGAGGAGTGGAACGATTTTCAGCTTCGACGCGGAGAGCCTAATCGCCGTCCTGATGCCGCTCACGCCATCGCGCATGCTGATCGGCGGCGAATGCCCCGCATCGATCGCTCTGGCAGACTTCAACGTCTTGGCGGCGTCGCATTGCCTGAACTTTTTCGTGAGTGCCTATACCGACAATGAACTTCAGGATCTTCGGACGAGGATCGGCACTGAAGCCCTCGATCCCATCCACCAAGGTCTGGCAGAAGCCGCAAGCGAGTTTCGAGCCGAGATCGAGGCAGGTGAAAACTCCGACGTCCCGCAAGACGCCGGTGAATGGCGTCATCGGCAGGGTCCGGACATCCAGTTCTCGACAGATTATCTCGACAGCGAAGCAGTCGTCGCGCTCACTCCGATCCTGGGTCAACTTACGGGGTATGCCCGGCAACGCTTCAATACAGACGCCCTGATCCGGATCGTGGCGCCTGCGGACTATGCCCACCGGCTAGCCACGATCGACCGGGGAGAACTCGACGATGGCGAGCCTATCCGTCCTGCAACGGATGGATGGAGCGCCGCCTATAATGTTCCCGTCGAGGAGAACGGGCGACAAGGCATCGTAATGGTGCTGCATCCCGACGCAGTCGCCATGTTGCTCGCGCCCGACGACACTCTATTCGCGGCAGCCGCTAGCATCTTGATCAGCCAGTTCGCGCGCTTCGGCACCGATCATGTGATTGGTACCGTCTTCGCCAAAGGAGTCGATGCCATCACCGGCGGGGTCAACCGGTTCATTCTTCCGCACGCGTTGCGGATTTGGAAATCCTACATGGTGGCGGACGGACATTGCCGGTTCGCCAGCGATATGCGCGATCATTATCGCAACATCTTTCTCGGCGCTCTCGATGCATTGCCCGCGCGGCTCGTTGATGCGCGCCGCGGCTATTGGATGAGCGAAAACGATGTCGATGGCCTGCTACCTGCCGCGATCCTGCCGACCATCGAGTTGCTCGAATCGGCCGCATGCGCGGCTGCGAGCTTCAAGAGCGAAGCCGGAGACGCCAACATTGCTCCCTTTTGGCAGGCTCTTGATGCAATAGGACTGGCAAAATGGTTCGCACTGTTCCGGGCGGACCTAAAAGCCTTATGGGAGCCCGGAACCAGCTATCCTGAGCCGGCCGCCTTTAATGTTCTCGTTACGCATGTTCAGCGCATTCTATTGACTGGGGCCATTTTTCCGTGGGACGACGGATCGCCATTCGGGCGGATCGAGGTGCCGTTCTGGTCCGACCTCGCATGGCTCACCGAGCAGGCCACGATGGCGGCCGAAGAGCCGGAGTCAACGCCAGCCCCTTAGCCTCCTGCGCCCGACTCTTCTTGGCCGCATCTTAAGCGGGACGCATTAGCTGTCATTCCAGAACCGGATGGCTACGCTAAGCCATGCCTCAAGACTTTTGCCCAGCCAAGTCACCGGTGAGGTCCGATGGCAAACGCCCGGCGGCGGTTGCGGTACGCAGGTGAACACATCGTCGACATATTTGAACGCGCGCGTAGGGCGAAGAGCTAGCTAGGGCTCCGCCGGCTCCGCGGCGGCACAACAGTCTATGACCTCCCAGCCGCGACCCGTCAAAATATCGAGCTCCCCTGCGTCAAAGACATCCTTGCGCATCGCGACACACAGAAGATGCGTTGGACGGGTCATCGCCACATAATGGAGTTTCAGCCGCCCCAGGGTACGCGAGCCCTCGAACACCTGCCGGCCGCGGTTGTTCACCATCGATCCGCCCGCCTTCGCACCCAGCAACCAAGGCTTGAGCTCGCTCAGGTGATGATTATAATAATAGCTGTCGAGGACGAGCGTAGCGGTATGCGTCTCGCCTTTCACCGAGTGGATCGAGCCTAGGCGTATATGTACCTCCGGCGCTTCGCTAGGGTAAGCGAAGAGATTGTCGGTGCGCGCAAATATCGCCTCTTGGTCCGTTTGAGCCGGTACGGGCGGCCAGGCGAGGAAGGCATTGGCGGCGGCGCCAAGCGCTGCAGTGCCGCTCAGAACCTTGACAATCTCCACCGCGAGGGGAAGCCCATTAACCTCCCAGTCGGGGGAGGCGAATTCGCCGCGACCGGATAGGATCAACTCCAGAAACGCGAGGTAATGGGCGCGAGCATCGCTATCGGCGAGATAGTCGAGCATCCGGCGATGCGGGGATTTTCGAGCAATCCTGCCATGCGTTCCCCCAGCAAGTTCGCTCGCTGCTAGCAGCGCCGCCGCAGCCGCGTTGATCAGCCGTTCGGTGTTTCCTGAGCCCGCCGTCTCGAAGCGCGCTCGCGCGAGATATTGGGCGAAGCGATCCGGCGCCGTTTCCCGCCGCGCGCAGCTTGGATCATAGCTCGGGACATAATGCCCCATCGCGTGGGGCACGCGGCCATTTTGATCGAGTTCGTGCACCCCGGCGACCGCAGTAAATGTGCCGGCCGCGAGTGCTGCCGCGTCGAACGATGCGACGAGATGCGCACCGAATTTCGGAAGGACCGACTGCACCGATGCGTCGTCGAACAGGAATATCGCAGGCATTTTCGGCTCGGCTGCGATGTGTGGCGGCGGACCGGCGCCGACAAGCGCCTGCGGCGTGACGCCGAAGCCCTTCACCTCGTCGGCAAGGCTTTGGCTGAAACGATAGCTGCGCGGCAAGGGGTGGACGGCGGCGCCGGGAAATGGATCGGTCTCGGCGCCGGCGAGGCCCGGCTTTGCATAAATCGCCTGGTTTGAATCGCCGAAGCGCTGCCGGCGCACCGGTCCGTCGCCCGCACAGAAGATGCGGTGCAGCAGCGCCGACTGCTCTTCACTGTTATCCTGGGCTTCGTCGATGAAGACTAGCGGGAAGCGCTGGCGCAAATCATGGGCTGCCTCAGGTCGCCGGTCGAGCAGGTCATTGGCCCAGACGAACATTTCGTCGAAGCAGAAATAGCCCTGCTCGCTAAACTTGCGGCGGGCCGCGATTATGAGCTGGCCCGTCGGTGTGTGAGGCCCGAACTTGCCGACCTTGCCGCCGGTATAGTCAGGACCGTCATAGGCCATCGCAGCCGGCGTCAGGTGGCTTCGCTCCAGCGCGATGCGCGTTGTGTACGGCAATTCGTACCAACGCTTCGCGAGCGCGATCTGCGTATCGATGCAGCGGACGTTGAGTCCATTTGATCTGAGCCACGGCAGCGCCAAATATTCATTCACAAAGGAATGGATCGTCCCGACGAAATGCGGATACCGCATCAGTGCAAGCCCCGCCGCCGAGTTGCCAAGTTTCGTCCCAATCTCGTTGCGCGCCGCGTTTGTGTGCGACAGAACGCAAATGCCCTGCTTCCGATGTGGCCATCGCACGGCCAGCACGGCAAGCTTGGCGACGAGGAGTGTGGTCTTGCCGCTGCCGGGGCACGCCTCAAAATCGACGCTATCGAGCCTCCGCATTGCCTGGAAGCGGCTTTCGTCGCCATCCACCGGTGCGAATCCGTTGGGGCCCAGTCCCATCAGGCTGGCGGCCCAAGGCACATCCTGCTCGCGGATCAAATCGTCGAACATGCGTTCAGCCCGCCGCGATCGGGTCGGCAGGGACCCCGCCTGCGGCAGCCGCGCCGCCGGCGTCGTCGAATGGCACGGTGACATGCGCGATCGCCGCCACGGCATAGGGCGGCAGCAGCGCGCGCAGCGCGCCCGCATTCAGAGCGCCGGCCTTGAACGCGTCCTCGAGTATCTCGGCAAGATATTGCGCGGCAATCGCCTTCGACGCTTTTTCGACCTCGAATTGAGCGTAAATATGCGAGCTGAGCGTCGGTTGATCGTGCCCGGCTCCCGCGAGCGCACCGTAGGCGGCATCAGCCGCGCCGATCACATCGGCCTTCACCGCGGTGCCGGCATTCAATTGGTCGTCGGCGAGCGCCAGCGCCGCCGCACGCCACACCAACTTGCCGAGGCCGTGGAAGGCGAGATCATATTCGAGCGTCCACTCGTCGGAGACGAAAGTTTCAACGCGCTGTTCCGAGGCTTTTTCGCGGCGCGCTGTGCGGCGCACGTCCAGTCCGGCGCCCGGAAAATCGGCCTTGCGTCGCCATTGCCGGCGGGAAGGTGGTATGGTGGGCACGGGCAGGCCCGGCTCGAGCTTGCCGATGATCCACGGCGCCATGTCGGGCATCACGTCCATGTCGGTAACGCAGGCGACAGGGATGTTGATTACCCCGTCCGTTTCGGGGTCAGACCGCATGAAGATGCGCGCGTAACGGCCGAGGCCGACGCCTCCCACATTGACGAGCGAAACTCCATGCCGGTGGAGGTCGCGGTCGAGCAACTTTGCGATCACCGGGAGCAGAATCGTCTCGGCATCGCCTTCCACGATCAGCACCGCGCGTGCAAAGAACAGGTTCGCCTTGGTCACGTCGAGGAAGCGTTCGAGAAAGCGATAGTCGGACTTGCTGAGTTTGGTCTTGCCATGCCCCAGCGGAAAGGCGCGCGCGCCTTCGATGAGCACAAGATTGTCGAGGCGGAGGTCGGAAGCGAGGTTCGGGCTATGGGTCGTCACGATGATCTGGATTCGCTGTCCATCCGCGCGCTGCTTTTCGGCCTGCTGTTGAAGAAAGGACATCAGGCGAAGTTGTCGTTGCGGATGAAGATGCGCCTCAGGCTCCTCGATCAGCAGCAACGGAAAGCCATCGCTCTCGGCAGCGAGCAACAGTAATTCGCAGGCCATGAACAAAAGGTTGTTCGATCCAAGACCGCGGCTGTGCGCGCTGTCGGCGTCGGCGGAGGCCGTCAAGGCAAGTTCGAACTTTTCGAGGAGCTGGCGAAGTCGCAGATTATCTTCTTGTCCGCCGGCGATCCCTATCCGCGCGAGCAGCAGGTCATTCGCAAATGAGAGCGGCGCGAGATAGTCTTCGTTGAGCCGCTTGCGTGCTTGTTTGATCCCCGCGTTTTCGCCGAACAAATGGCTCGAATAGTCGCCTAGCCCCAGGACACTGAGCGCTGCAGGGTCGACGGGCGGGTTGGCGTCACGGTCAAACGCTTCGCCCGTCTCGCGAATTTCCTTCGTATGCTGAAGGATCTGCGAAAGCCGCGAGCCCCGGCCCGCGCTCATGGCACGCTCGGCATCGCGCAGCGGCCTTAAATATGTCGCGGTGAGCAGCGAGCGCGCCCCAAAATCGAGCAGAGGGCCGTCGCCCTTGGCGCCGGTGCGCCATTCGGGGGGCAGCACCCGGCGCGAGCTTCCTTCCTTGCTATTGCGCTTGGCTATCCAGGTGACGATGAGCGCCGTCTCGGCCGCCGCGCCCTCGCCCTCATAGGTGAGATATTCTGCGAAGGCACCGCGATCGGCAACAGTGAGCCCGCGGAATGTCAGACGGATCAAAATTTGCTCGGCGCGGTCGGCCTCGGGTGCGGCCTGGTGAAAGTCAACCGGGTCGAGGCGCAGTAAGTCATGATCGCGCGTCCCCAATACCAGCCGCAGCGCGTCGACGACCGCGGTCTTGCCCGCATCGTTTTCGCCAATTAGCGCGGTAAGGCCAGGGTTTAGCGGCAAAACGAACGCCTTTTCCGCAGCGCCGAATGGCCGAAAATTCTCGATCTTTATCTCTGAAATGTACACGGCTCACCCCTCAGCAAAGCAGGCTAGCAAAAGGAAGTGGTGAGAGAAACCGACTGCGCAGCAGTCCTGCCAAAATGGTCCTGAACTTCTTGGGCCCCGCTCAAGTTATTGAAAAGCTCGGTCCTCTCCACTGGTGGCCGATTGTCCCGCTCACGCGCCATCGCAACGCGCAATAGATCGGCTTGCTAACACGGCTCTAAAGCGGCTCGAGAAGAGCAGTGTGAGGGCAAGGCCGCCACTCGTCAACGAGAAGACAAATGACCGCTTTCGGGTCTGGCGCGAATACGTCCGGAACGGCAGGCTTAGGCGCAAACCTGCCGATCTCTGCTCGAAAATAGATTGCTTCACGCAACAGACAGGGCCGAGTCGAATCGGCCCTTTCAGTCTAGGGCTACTCGGGAGGGTGCCAATCTTGGCACCAAACGTCTTCGCTGGGACAGCATGGGAAATTAATTTCGGCCCAAATATCGCACGCTGGGCAACGACAAGAAACGACAAGAAACGACAGGACACGACAGGGCAGTTGGCACCATTTTTGGCACTCTTGCGCGATTAGTTCGGATCGCCAATTCTATACCCAGGGGAGCCCAACCGAAGCCAGCCGATGGAGTAATTGCCATGCCCGTCTCCGATAGGATCATCCGCCTACCGACCGTTCTCAATCGCACCGGACTGTCCCGGTCCACCCTCTACCGCAAAATCGCCGAAGGCACCTTCCCGGAGCAGGTGCGTATCAGCGTCCACGGTGCCGGGTGGCGGGAGTCGGCCATCAATCGGTGGATCGCCGATCCGCCCGGCTACCGCGCCGAGAATGACAATCGGCCCATCGGTGATGGGCCGGTATGAAAAAGGACGAAGCGCCGCGTTCGCGGCCGCTCACGGCCGCGAATGACAACTCTTCCGCACTTGCTCCTGCCGCCGTTGACGCGGCCCTGACGCGCATCGCAGAGGCGATCGGACGACACATCGCGCGCGAGCACATCAATGCCCGAAAAGCCGCCAACGACAATGACGTCGCACCGAAAAACCCGAAGGCGCCAAAGCATTGACCATAGGGTGTTCGCACAGGACACTGTCTTAACCGGCTGTGCGGGGCTTTGTCCCGCCACATGAAAGGAAGACATGATGATCCGCGCCGCGCTCTATGCCCGCTATTCCTCCGACCAACAAAATGCCGCGTCGATCGCTGACCAGCAGCGCATCTGCCGCGAGCGCGCTGAACGCGAAGGATGGCAGATTGTCGGGAGTTTCGAGGATGCCGCCATCTCGGGCGCGAGCATGATCCTGCGACCCGGTGTCCAGAAGCTGCTCGCCGATGCGCAGGCGGGGAAGTTCGACATCGTGCTCGCCGAAGCGCTCGACCGGGTGTCGCGCGACCAGGCCGATGTCGCGACCTTCTACAAGCATTTGCAGTTCGCACGCGTGCCGCTCATCACGCTTGCCGAAGGCGAAATCTCCGAGCTGCATGTCGGGCTCAAGGGCACGATGAACGCGCTGTTCCTGAAAGACCTCGCAAAGAAGACGCATCGCGGTCTGCGCGGGCGTGTCGAGAAGGGCTTCTCTGCCGGAGCGGTCGGCTATGGGTATCGCATGGTCCGGCGGCTGAACTGCGAAGGCGAGCTGGTGCGTGGCGAACGCGAGATCGATCCGGCCCAGGCGCTGATTGTCGAACGCATCTTACGCGAGTTCGCGGCGGGCAGGAGCCCACGCGCCATCGCCTGCGACCTCAATGCCGAAGGCATCGCAGGCCCGGCAGGAAAGCCGTGGCGCGACACGAGCATCCGCGGCGATGTGCGCCGGGGAACCGGCATCCTCAACAACGAGCTATATGTCGGTGTGCGCGTCTGGAACCACAAGCATAGTGTGAAAGACCCGAACACCGGCAAGGAGGTCACCCGGCTCAATCCTGAATCCGAATGGATCAGGAATGCGGTTCCCGAGCTTCGCATCGTCAGCGATGCGCTCTGGGAAGCGGTCAAGCGCCAACAGCAGATGCTTGCCGAGCGCTACGCATTGGTCAAGGAAGCGGCGCAGTCGAGGAGCGCGCAAGGGCTGCGCCGTCCAGCCTATCTGCTCTCCGGGCTGCTCGAATGCGGCACTTGTGGCGGAACCTATGCTGTCGTCGTCGGTGATCGCTATGGCTGTGTCGGCCATCATCGCAGCCGTAACTGTTCCAACGGCCGGACCATCCGGCGTGAAGAAATCGAACGCCGTGCGCTTGCCGGTATCGCCGAGCGGCTGGTGTCGGCTGACAAGATCGAAGCTGCTGTCGCGGCTTATGCTGCGCATATTAATCGCGAGAACCGCGAGCGACGGATACAGGCCAACGCCGACCGGCGGGCGCTCGCGAAGGTCGACAAGGCGGTTGCGGGCATCATGGCCGCGATCGAGGACGGGCTGTATCAGCCCTCCATGAAGGCACGCATGGCCGAACTCGAACGCGAGCGGGTCGAGATCAGCGCGCGGCTCGCGGAAGCGCCGCAGGACGTTCCCGACGTGCATCCCGGCATTGCGGAAATCTATAAGCGCAAGGTTGCGAGGCTCACCGAGACGCTTGGCGATCCCGACACGCTGCTCGATGCTTCATCCGATATACGCTCGCTTGTCGGCAAGATCGTCCTTTATCCCGGCGACAGGCGCGGGGAGGTCCATGCCACTCTCCATGGGTCGCTCACGGGTATCCTTGACTTTGTGAACGACAACCCGCAGCCCGGTCACCGCCGAGTTATAACAAAGGTGTCCTCGGGTTCGCCGGGATGACGATGATAGTAGGGCCACTTCCGGTCGAAAGCCGCCCTTTAAATATTTCGCGCAGAGGCCGCAGAGATCGCGGAGTTGGGGTGCTCTCCTCTCTGCGATCTCTGCGGCCTCTGCGCGAATCATTCTGACCGCGCTTGCGATCCGCGCCAAGGTCGCCATAGTCCGCTCCCATGCGAAACCTCACCGCTCCGCTCGCCCTCGCCGCCGCCCTGCTCGCCGCCGCGCCCGTCCACGCCAAGCCCGCCGACCCCGCGGTGGCGAAAAAGATACTCAAGGACAGCGTCGCGATCCCGACCGTCGAGGGCCGCGGCAAGGTGCCCGAACTCGCGGCCTATTACGCCGGCGTGCTCAAGGCGGCGGGCTATGCCGACGCCGATATCGAAATCACCCCGATGGGCGAGACCGCGACCTTCGCCGCGACGCTCCACGGCACGACCAAACAAAAGCCGATCGTGCTGCTCGGCCATATGGACGTCGTCGAGGCCGACCCCAAGGACTGGACGCGCGACCCCTTCGTGCCGGTCGAGGAAGATGGTTATATTTTCGGGCGCGGATCCGAAGACAACAAGTTCGACATCGCGATGATGGTCGCGACGATGGCGCAGCTGAAAAAGGACGGTTTCAAGCCGAAGCGGTCGATCATCTTGGCTTTGTCGGGCGACGAGGAAACCTCGATGACGACGACGCGCGCGCTCGCGGCCAAATATAAGAATGCCGAATTCGCGTTGAATGGCGACGGCGGCGGCGGGCTGATCGCCGAGGACGGCAAGCCGCAATATTACGGGCTGCAGGCGGGCGAGAAGACTTATGCCGACTTCACGCTCGAAGTCACCAACCCCGGCGGCCACAGCTCGCGCCCTTCGGACGTCAATGCGATCGTCCAGCTCGCGAACGCGCTCGCCAAGGTCGGTGCCTATCGCTTCGCGCCGCAGCAGAATGAGCTGACCAAAGTCGGTATGCCGATCGTCGCCGAGCAGGTCGGCGGCGAGATCGGCGCGGCGTTGAAGGCCTTTGCCGCCAACCCCGCCGACGCCGCGGCGATCGCGACGATCCGCGCCGAGCCCGAATATGTCGGCCAGATCGGCACCACTTGTGTGCCGACTTTGGTCAAGGGCGGCCACGCCGAAAATGCGTTGCCCCAGCGCGCGACCGCGAACATCAACTGCCGCATCTTTCCCGGCGTGCCGGTCGAAACGGTGCGCGCCGAGCTCGAAAAGGTGATCGCCGACCCCGCGGTCAAGGTGAACACCGATCCCGACGCCAGCGCCAGCGATGCCTCGCCGCTGCGCCCCGATGTGATGGCGGCGGTGAAAAAGGCGGTGCACGCACGCGCGCCCGGCCTGCCGATCATCCCGTCGATGAGCGCGGGCGCGACCGATAGCTATCATTTCCGCGCGCAGGGCGTGCCGAGCTACGGCGTCGCGGGGCTCTTCTCGAAAGCGAGCGACAGCTTCGCCCACGGCCTCAACGAGCGCGTGCCCGTCGACGCGATCGCCCCCGCGCTCGCGCATTGGGACAGCTTGCTGCGCGATTTGTCGAAGTGACTCCTTCTCCCCTCGGGGGAGAAGGATACGCAGCCTTGCCGCGAAGCGGCTAGGCGAAGTTGGATGAGGGTGAGGGCGGTTAGGGCAGCAACGCCCCCACCGCCCTTTCGACCATCGCCGCCGCCGCTTCGGCGCCGAAGCTTTCGGGGTCGAGCGACAGTTCGAGCCACAGCCCGTCGACCATCGCGGTGAGCATGATCGCGAGCCGCCCGGCGTCGGCCGCGCCGCAAAGGGCAAGCAGTTCGCCGAGCCGCGCGCGATAGCCCGCGTAACTTTCCGCATGGATTTCGGCCATACGGGGATCATTTCGCGACAGCGCCCAGAAGGCGGTCCATGCGCCGAGCAGTTCGGGATCGGTCACCGGCGGGCGAAAGCTGGCGGTCAGATAGGCGGCAAGGCGCGCGCGCGGATCGTCGCCCGCCGCCTCGACGGCTTCGGCAAAAATCGCGTCCATCCGGTCGCTCGTCGCCTGATAGGTTGCGGCAACCAGATCGTCGATGCCGCCGAAATAATGGCGCAGCAGCCCCGGCGATACGCCGGCCTTTGCGCAGATCGCGCGCACGTTCGTCCCCGCCAGCCCATGTTCGGCAAGGCACGCCGCGGCCGCCTCGATCAGGTCCGCCCGGCGGGCATGGGCGCTTTCGCGCGTAAAGGCTTGGCGAGCGGCGGTCATATTGTTATACGCATGTATAACAAGGACCCGATCATGGCAACGCTACGCGACACCTTCGACAACTTCCAGAACGTCGACCCCTTGGGCGGCTGGTCGCTCCCCGCCTGGACCTACAGCGACCCCGACTTCCACGCCGCCGAGATCGACCGCATCTTCCGCCCGAGCTGGCAGGTCGTCTGCCACGACAGCGACATCCCGAACTCCGGCGACTGGCACAGCATCGATTATTGCGGCGAGAGCGTCATCCTCGTCCGCGGTACCGACCGCATCGTCCGCGCCTTCACCAACGTCTGCCGCCACCGCGGCTCGCGCCTCGTCGACGGCGCGGCGGGCTGCGCGAAGAAGCTCGTCTGTCCCTATCACGCCTGGACCTATGAACTTGATGGCCGGCTGACGGGCGTGCCCGATTCGGCCAGCTACCCGACGCTCGACAAGGGCAAGGCGGGGCTCGTTCCGGTCGGGCTCGAACAATGGCGCGGTTTCTGGTTCGTGCGGCTCGACGACGACGGCGGTCCATCGGTCGCGTCTATGATGGCGCCCTATGAAGCGATGATCGAGCCTTACCGCTTCGAGGAGCTCGGCGCACTCGGCCGCGTCACGCTGCGCCCGCGCGAGGTCAACTGGAAGAATGTCGGCGACAATTATTCGGACGGCCTCCACATTCCCGTCGCGCATCCCGGCCTGACGCGCCTGTTCGGCAAAAGCTATGGCGTCGAGGCCGAAGAAAATGTCGATCGCATGTGGGGCGATCTGATCGACCGGCCGTCGGCCAACTGGTCCGAGCGCATGTATCAGCGGTTGCTGCCGCCGGTCCCGCATCTGCCCGAAGCCAACCAGCGCCACTGGCTCTATTTCAAGCTCTGGCCCAATGTCGCCTTCGACATCTATCCCGATCAGGTCGATTTCATGCAATGGCTGCCGACCGGGCCGACGAGCTGCCTGATCCGCGAGATCAGCTATGTCCTGCCCGACGCCTATTCCCAAGAGTGGCGCCGCGAGATGAAGGCCGCGCGCTACCTCAACTGGCGCATCAACCGCCAGGTCAATGCCGAGGACACCGCGCTGATTACTCGCGTCCAACAGGGCATGCAGTCGAAGAGCTTCTCGATGGGGCCGCTCAGCGACAAGGAAGTCTGCCTCAAGCATTTCTGCGCGCGGATGCGCGACATCATCCCCGAAGCGCGGCTGGAGCGGGCGCCAGCGGCGGGGTGGAGCCGATAAGCTTCCCCTCCCGCTTGCGGGAGGGGTTAGGGGAGGGGCGGTTCCCTCCGACGTCGAACGGGACAGGCCCTCCCCCGGCCCCTCCCGCAAGCGGGAGGGGAGCATGAGCGATCATCCGGTCATCATCGTCGGCGGCGGGCCCGCCGGCATGGTCGCGGGGCTGCTCTTCGCGCGCGCCGGGGTGCGGGTGACGGTGCTCGAAAAGCATAAGGATTTCCTCCGCGACTTCCGCGGCGACACGGTGCATCCCTCGACGCTCGAGCTGTTCAGCGAGATCGGACTGCTGGGGGAACTGCTCGAGGAGCCGCACGCCGCGATCGACACGATGACGCTCAATCTGCTGGGTGGGCGCTATACGATCGCGACGATGAAGCATCTGCCCGTTGCGGCGCCCTTCGTGGCGATGATGCCGCAATGGGACCTGCTCGATTTCATCGCGGGACAGGGTAGGCGCTACCCGACGTTCGACCTGCGCATGTCGACCGAGGCGACCGGCCTGACCTATGACGGTGCGGGTCGCGTCAGCGGCGTGACGCTGGCGACCGGCGAGACGCTGCAGGCGCAGCTCGTCATCGCCGCCGACGGGCGCCGCTCGGTGCTGCGCGACGCTGCCGCGCTGCCGCTTCACGATCTCGGCGCGCCGATGGACGTGCTGTGGTTCCGTATCCCCGTGCCCGCGGGCATGGATATGTCCGAAGTCGCGCTCGGCACGATCGACAAGGGCGGCATGGTCGTCGCGATTCCGCGCGGCGATTATTGGCAATGCGCGCAGATCATCGAGAAGGGCGGCTTCGCGCCGATCGAGGCGAAGGGCATTGCCGCCTTCCGCGAGCGCATCGTCGAGATCGCGCCCGGCCTCGCCGCCGGAATCGATGCGATCCGGGGCTTCGACGACGTCAAATTGCTGTCGGTCGCGCTCGACCGGCTGACGCGCTGGTCGCGCCCGGGGCTGCTGGCGATCGGCGATGCCGCGCATGCGATGTCGCCGGTCGGCGGCGTCGGGATCAACCTCGCGGTGCAGGACGCGGTGGCGGCGGCGAACATCCTCGCTGCGTCGCTCGCCGCGGGGGCCGACCCCGATCCGTTGCTCGCCAAGGTGCAGGCGCGGCGCTGGAAGCCGACGGTGCGGATGCAGGCGCTCCAGCGCGCCGCGCACCGGCGCGTCGTCGAACCGATGCTGCGCGGCGAAATCACCCGCGTGCCCTTCGCGGTCCGCCTGCTCGACGCCATCCCGCTGCTCCGCCGCATCCCGGGCCGCATTCTCGGCCTCGGCTTCGGCGGGCAGCATGTCCAGTCCCCGCTCGCCAAGGAATTTTCATGACCAAGCCCTATGACGCCCTCATCATCGGCGCCGGCCACAACGGCCTCGTCTGCGCCTTCTATCTCGCGAAGGCTGGGCTGAAGGTCCGCATCCTTGAGGCGCGCGACGTCGTCGGTGGCGCCGCGGTGACCGAGGAATTCGCGCCGGGCTTCAGGAATTCGGTCGCAAGCTACACGGTCAGCCTGCTCCAGCCCAAGGTGATCGCCGACATGAAGCTCGCTGATCATGGCTATCGGGTGATCGAGCGGCCGATCAGCAATTTCCTGCCGCAGGAGGACGGAACCTATCTGAAGCTCGGCGGCGGGCTCGAACGCACGCAGGCCGAGTTCCGCAAATTCAGCAACCGCGATGCCGAGGTGCTGCCGCAATATTATGACGCGCTCGAAAATGTCGCCGAACTGCTCCGCGACTTGGCGCTGCGCGTCCCGCCCAATGTCGGCGAGGGGCTGCGCACGCTGCTCGATGGGGCGCGGCAGGGCCGGCGCTTTGCGGGACTCGGTCTCGAACAGCAACGCGACGTGCTCGACCTCTTCACCAAGTCAGCGCGGACGATGCTCGACAGCTGGTTCGAGAGCGAGGCGGTCAAGGCGGCCTTCGGTTTCGATGCGGTCGTCGGCAACTATGCCAGCCCGGACACGCCGGGCAGCGCCTATGTCCTGCTCCACCACGTCTTCGGCGAAGTGAACGGCAAGAAGGGCGCGTGGGGGCACAGCGTCGGCGGCATGGGTAAGATCACCGAAATCATGGCGAAGGTCTGCCGCGATCATGGCGTCGAGATCAGCCTCGAAAGCCCGGTCGCGAAGGTGCTGGTCGACGGCGGCAAGGCGGTCGGGGTCAAGCTTGTCGGCGGCGAGGAAATCGCCGCGGCGCGCGTGATCGCCAATGTCGGGCCAAAGCTGCTCTACGAACGGATGATGGACGCGAGCGACCTGCCCGCCGACTTCCAGCGCCGGATCAAGGGCTTCCAGGCGGGCAGCGGGACGTTCCGTATGAATGTTGCGCTTTCGGAGCTGCCGAAGTTCACCTGCCTCCCCGAGCCCGGCGAGCATCACCAGTCGGGAATCATCCTCGCGCCGACGCTCGACTATATGGATCGCGCCTTCCTTGACGCGAAACAATATGGCTGGTCGAAGGCGCCGATCGTCGAAATGCTGATCCCCTCGACCGTCGACGAATGTCTCGCCCCACCGGGACAGCATGTCGCCAGCCTCTTCTGCCAGCAATTCGCGCCCGAGCTTCCCGGTGGCCGCGACTGGGATGATGAGGAGGAAATCGCCGCGGACACGATCATCGACACGGTCGAAAAACATGCGCCGGGTTTCCGCGCGAGTATCATCGCCCAGACGCGCCTGTCGCCCAAGGGGCTCGAACGCAAGTTCGGCCTCGTCGGCGGCGACATCATGCACGGCAATATGAGCCTCGACCAGCTCTGGGCGGCGCGCCCGATATTCGGCAACGGCGGTTATCGCGGGCCGGTGAAGGGCCTTTATATGTGTGGCGCGGGCACGCATCCCGGTGGCGGCGTCACCGGCGCGCCGGGGCATAATGCCGCGCAGGTCATCCTACGCGACCGGGGCCTCTTCGCGCCGCGATGGCGCTGACAATCGCGTCCAGATATAGAGCGGCAGCCCCGCCGCCATCAGGATCAGGCTCATCGCGCTGACGCCCGCTCCGGCGCCCCATAGCGTCCATATCGCATAGGCGAGCCCCGCGAGCGCGACGGAGATCGCGACGCGCAGCCGCAACGCCGCCGCGGCGCAGGCGAGGTAGAGCCACAAGGTTACCGAGGTCGAGAGGATCGCCATGAAGGTGAACATCTCGCTCGTCGACTTGCTGTTGTTCAGGATGACGCAGACGGTCGCGATGGCGCTCGACAGCAGCAGTGCCGCGGCGGGCGTGCCGTGGCGGTTCGTCCTCGCGAACCAGGCGGGAAGCAGCCCCTGTTCGGCAAGCCGCGCGGGCTGTTCGGCCTGGATCAGCGTCCAGCCGTTGAGCGCGCCGAGCGCGCTCACTGCGGCAAAGGCGGCGATCCACATCGCGGGGCCATGGCCCCAATAGGTTTCGGCGAACAGCGCGAAGGGCGCTTCCGAGGTTGCGACCGCGGCGGCGGGAAGCATCAGCGCGATCGCCGAACAGACGATCAGATAGAGGAGGCCGGTTGCAAGCGTGCCGATGATCGTTGCGCGTGGAATGGTGACCGTCGGGTTCGCTACCTTGTCGGCGGCGACGCTCGCCGATTCGAAACCGAGCAGCGCCCACAGCGTCAGGATCGCCGATCCGCTGACCGCGGTCAGCGAGAGCCCTTCGGCAGGAAATGGCGTGATCGTCACGGGCTCGCCGCGTCCAAAGGCGATGGGGATCAGCACGACGACGGTGACGAGGGGGATCAGCTTGATCGCGAGCGTGACGATCTGGAAGCGTCCCGCCGCGCGCGCGCCGCGCCAGTTGATCGCGGTGACGAGCCAGATCAGCGCAATCGTCGAGATTGCCATATGATCGCCGATCGCGGGGACGAAGAGGCCGAGGAAGGAGACGCTCGCGACCGCGAGCGTGACGTTCGCGGTCCATACCGAGACCCAATAGGCCCAGCCGATCATGAAGCTCGGGACCCGTCCGAAGGCAAGTTCGACGAAGGCGGTCGGTCCGCTCGCTGCCGGAAAGGCGACGGTGAGCCGCGCGATGACGAAGGCAAGCGCGAGCGCGCCCGCAATCGTGATCGCCCAGCCCGCGACGCCGTTCCAGCCGAAGGGCGCGAGGCTGGCGGGGAGCAGAAACACGCCCGACCCGATCATATTGCCCATGACGAGCGCGATGCACATCGAAAGGCCGAGCTTGCGGCCCGGCCTTTCGCTGCCGGTCGAAAAATCGCTCACCCGGTCAGAATTCCTTGCTGACCTTGATCCCGATCAGGCGCGGACGCACGACCGTGTCATAGAAGACGCCGCCGTTCGCGGTGACGCCGTCGGGGTCGCCGCAGGTGGTTTCGAGGCACTGGACCCCCGCGTTGATCACGCCGTTGCTGTCGAACAAATTGGTCGCGAAAAGCTCGGCTTTCCAGCTATCGCCCTTCACTCCGAGGCTGATGTCAGCGGTCGTATAGGCGTCGAACATGCCCTTAATGCCGTTTTCGAGTGTGCGCACGTCACTGCGTCTTTTGCCGATATGATTGACCGCGAACTGGACATGCCCGCCAAGGCCACCGACGGGGAATTCATAGCGCGCGACGATATTGCCCTTGAACTTTGGCGTGATGGGCAGGCCGGCGCCCTTCGGCGCGAGCAGCGCATTTTCGGCGCCGTCGGCACCCGGCAATGTGCAGTCGAAAGCGTCGTTGGCGATCGCGCAGAAATCGCGGCGGATCTCGGCGTCGTTATAGCTCATGCCCGCGTTGATCGAGAAACCGTTCTGCCGATAACCGAGGTCGAGTTCGACCCCGCGAATCCGCGCGATGCCGGCATTGCGGATTTCGCTGAGCCCGTTGAGGCCGAGGAAGGAGAGCTGGATGTCGTTCCAGTCCTGCTGATAGATCGCGCCGTTGAAACGCACCGGACCCCAGCTCGTCTTCCACCCGAATTCATAATTGTCGAGCGTGTCCGAGCCATAGGGCGGGAGCGATCCGCGCCGGTTGATGCCGCCGGGACGGAAGCCGCGCGACCAGGTCGCATAGACGAGTGCATCATCGCTGAACTTGTAGGTCAGGTTCAGCTTGTGGATGAAATCGGTCTTCTTCGTCCTCTTGTCGAGGTTGGTGCAAGGCGACCCGTCGACCACCGCCGGTCCCTGGCACGCATAGACCGGATTGCTGCTGAATCCGGGGTTGTTGTAGCCGAAAAAGCCGACAAGGCTGTTGTCATATTTGTACACGCGGCCGCCGCCGGTCAGCGTCAGCCGGTCGGTGATATCGAAACTGATCTCGCCGAAGGCGGCATAGTCGCGGTCGACGCGGATCTGCTTGGTCAGCCAGATATTGTCGACGGTGCCGGGTACCTGCAGGTCGTCGGACAGGTCGTCGATGATATAATGCTGCTCGATATTGTGCTTTTGCCGCTGCCAGAAGATGCCACCGATGAAGCGGATGCGCGCATCGGCGGGCGAGGCGACGCGGGCTTCGAAGAAGTTGCGCCGATAGCGGTCGATGCCCTGGATATACTGGTTCGGGCTGATCTGGTCGCCGGCATTGTCGTAAAGATAGACCGCCGATCCATAGAGCGCGTCGTAGAAATAGGCATAGTCCGAATAGTCGCTCTCGACGTCGGTCTTGCGGCGAAGATGCCCGCCGGTCACTGTCAGATCCCAATTGCCGAGCTTGCCTTCGATCGTCAGCGCGGCCTGCAGCCATTTGTCCTTCGACGATTCGGGATTGTACTGGACCGTCTGCAGCTTGCCGGTGACCGCGCTCGACCGTTCCTGCGCAAAGCTGCCGTTGGTCTTCTGGATCTGGCCCATGATCGTCGGGCGCAGCGTCCAGTCTTCGTCGAGATCGATGCCGAGCGCGAGGCGCGCGCCATAGGTGTCGGCGTCGTTGTAATTCTTCTCGGCAAGCGCCGCGTTGGTCTGGACGATGTCGTCGCCGGGCAGGTCGACCAGATCGTCGCCGACATATCGCTTGATCGGATAGGTGCGGCTACCCGGGATATTGTCGATATAGCCCGCGTCGTGGCGATACCAGCCGACGAGGCGCAGCGCCGCGCGCTCGCCGAGCGGGGCGTTGATGAAGCCCTCGACGACGCCGCCGAAATCGCCGTGCGCGACATTGTTGAGCTCGACGCCGACCTCGCCATAGGTGCCGCTGGTGTCGGGCTGGTTGGTGACGAGCTTGATCGTGCCCGCCATCGAACTCGCGCCATAGAGCGTGCCCTGCGGCCCGGCGAGCGCCTCGACGCGCGCAAGGTCATAGGCGTGGATGTCGAGCGCGCCCTGGATCGTCGTGATCGGCATTTCATCGAGGTAGGTGCCGACGGTGGGCAGCGAGGCCGAATGATTGGCATTTTCGCCCGATGCGACGCCGCGGAAATAGACCTGGCTGAACCCGGGCGCGGCGGTCTGGATCGTCACCGACGGAAGGAATTTGACGACGTCCTGAAATTCCTTGACCTGCAACTCGTCAAGCCGTTCGGTCCCGATCGCGGTGATGGCGAGCGGCACGTCCTGCAGATTCTGTTCGCGCTTCGACGCGGTGACCACGATGTCGCGGTCGTCGTTTATATTGGCTTGCTGTGCGAGCGCGGTTCCCGACGTGCACAATATCGTGCTGCCGAGCAGAAAGGCGCCGCTGTTTGTAAATGCTGCCGATAGCTTCCGCATGAGATCCCCCTCAGATGACAGTCATGTGACGGAGAATGACCGAGTGCGGCGCGAGCGCAAGCATTGTTGTGCGGTGCAGCGGTTGTTGGTCGAAAATGTCGCGGGCTGTTGCCCAAAGGCAACGTTTCGTCGCGGGCGCTTCAGCCGAAATCGGCGGGTACGGCTGGATAGGCGGTGAGCACGGGCCCCAGCGCGCCTTTCAGCGGGGCGAGCCATTCTTCATAGGGCCGCCACTGCCCGACGCCGTCGCGGTTGATCGGGCGGCGCACCTGTTCGCTCGACGCGGTGCGGACGGCGCGCGCGTTGACGTGAAACGCCATGCACCCGTCCTCGAACGGCTGGCCCAGCCAGGCGAGCATCGCGCGCACCTCGGCCTCTGGGTCGTCGAGCAGCGCTTCGTGGATCACGCGGTAGACGCGCCCGGGCTGCACGGCGTCGATATGCGCCATCAGCCGCACATAATCCCGGTAATAAGCGCCGACGTCGGCGAGGCCGTAGCTGAACGCCTGTCCCTTGGCGAAATGCTGACGGAAGTTCGAAAAGCAGCAGTCGAGCGGATGCCGACGCGCATCGATGATCTTCGCATTTGGCAGCACCAGCCGGATGAACGCGGTGTAGAGCCAGTTGTTCGGCAGCTTGTCGATGTAGAAGGGTTTGCCGGTCTTGCGCTGCACGGCGGTGCGATCGAGGAAGGCCGCGCCGAGTTCGGTGAGCCGGGCGAACGGGGTTTTGGCCAGTGCCTCGATCCAGCGGCGTCCGTCCTGCTTTGCCTCGCGGCCGAGCCCGAGCGCGAGCGCCGGGATGTCGGGCAGTTCCATCGTGCCTTCGATCGCCGAGTGGCAGCTCAGGATCTGTTCGATCAGCGTCGATCCCGCGCGCGGCATGCCGAGGATGAAGATCGGGTCGGGCGCCGGATTGCCCGCCCCGGCGCGCGCGCTGAAAAAGTCGGGCGTGCAGGTGGCGATGATCGCATCGACCGCCGCGCTAGTGTCGGCGGAGCGATAGCCGAGTTGACCCGACCGGATGGCGTTGCCCGCGGCATAGTGGCGAAAGGCGGGCGCATGGTCGCCGGCATCGTCATAGGCCTTGCCAAGCGCGAAATGCAGGTGCAGCCGGTCGTCGGCGCGCGTTTCGCCATCGGGTTCGGCGGCGGCGAGAGCCGCTTCCATTTGGCCCCGATCGCCCGCGTCGAAACGGATCGTCTTGAGATTTGCGAGACTCCACCAGATTTCGCCGAGCCCCGGGTCGGCGGCAAGCCCGCGGCGATAGGCCGCGATGCCGTCGTCCTGCCGCCCGACCGTCTTGAGCATATGGCCATAGCTCATCCACAGCTTGGCATGACCGGGAAAGCGGCGGGTCAGCTCCTCGTAGAGCGCGAGCGCCTCGTCATAGCCGCCGATGCGGCCGAGCGCGGCGGCGCGGAGGTTCGCGTGCGCGGGATTGTCGGGGTCCTCGCCAAGCACGGCATCGAGCGTCGCGGCCGCGTCGGCAAAGCGGTTCTGCTTGTAATAGACGGTCGCAAGATTGGCGCGCGCCGCGCCGAAGCCCGGCGCGAGCTGCAAGGCGCGCGACAGCAGCTTTTCGGCATCCTCATAGCGCCCGAGCCGCCCCGCGACTTCGGCGAGCATCCGGATCGCGGCGACATCGGTCGCATCCTCGCGCAGCCGCTGGCGCAACGTACCCTCGGCGTCGGGAAGGCGATTTTCGGAAAGCGCGAGCGCTGCGTCAACCATCGCGTCGTCGTGGATTGTCGCCGAAACCGCAGCGAGCGAAGCGCCCTGCGCCTCCTCCTCGCGGCCCAGCGCGCGGAGCGCCTGCGCGGCGAGCCGGTGCGCCGCTGCCGAGGTAGGCACTTCGTCGATGATCGCCTGCGCCTGCGCGAGCGCCGCGCCGGGCTGGCCGTTCAAAAGCTGGCGGGCGTTGGCGAGTGCCTGGTCGAGCGTGACGGTCGCCAATGCCGCTTGCCTCAGCTTTTTGCCGCGCGGGCCTTGCCGACCGCCTGACGCAGCGCGTCATAGCCGATCTGGCCCTGGAACAGCTGATCGCCGACGATCCAGGTCGGGGTGGCGTTGAGCTGGAGCTGGGTCGCGATCGCGAGGTTGCTGTCGAGCTCGCGCTGGAACAGTGCCTCGTTCGCGGTCGCGTCGGCGCTGCCGTCGGTCACGACACCCGCCTTTTCCGCCGCGGCCGCGATGGCGGCGGGTTCGAGCGACGACGCCTGGAACATCGCATGGTGGAAGGCGTCATATTTGCCCTGCCGCGCGGCGGCGAGCGCCATGATCGCGGCGTCGCGGCTCTGCGGGGCGATGATCGGCAATTCGCGGAACACGACCTTCAGGCGCTTGTCCTCGCGGATCAGCCGGTCGACGTCGGGCACGCTCGCGCGGCAGAAGCCGCAGGCATAGTCGGTGAAGACGACCAAAGTGACGTCGCCGTCGGCGTTGCCCGCCCATGCGCCGGCATAGGGTTTTTCGAGCGCCGGGCGGATCGCGTCGATGGCCCTCGCGATTTCGCCCTTGCGCTGCGCTTCGAGCGCCTCGGGAATGATCTGCGGGTTGGCCTTGATATAGTCGGCGACAATGGTTTCGACCTCGCTCTTGCTCATCCCGCCGCCGAACCGTTCGCCCAGCCAGAAGGCGAGCGCGAGGAGCAACAGGCCGCCGAGCGCCAGGCCCCATATGCGTGTGGAAACGCCTTCCATCCCGGCCCCCTTGATTTGCGGCGAACGCTGCGACGCCATCGCTTTGGTGTCTGTAGTTTTTTTGGCCGGCTGCGCGATCGGCGAGCGGTCGTCGCCTTCCATCATGCTCGCCGCGTTTTCGGGCGCGGGCTTCGCCATCGCCGGAATCGCGGCGTCGCCCGCGAACAGCGGCAGGTCGGGCGCTGCGGCCTTCGTCGCAGCGGCCTTCGCTTCGGCTTCCTCGCGCGCGAGCAATTGTTCGAGCCCCGACGGCGGCGGTGCCATTTCCTCGCGCGGCGCGGGGCGCAGCTTGGTCGCGGCGTCGCCCAGCTGTTCGCGCAGACTTTCGCCGCTCGCCTTGGCGATATCGACGACGCCCGCCCTGGTTTTGCCCGCAACCTCGCCGAGTCCGCGCCCGGCGTCGCTCGACAGTTTCCGGGCCTTGTCTCCGAGCGCCATCTTCTCCCAGGCGTCGCCGCTCGCCTTGGCCGCGGCGCGGCCCGCCTTCGCAGATCCGCGCCCGGCGGCGCGCGCGGCGCGAGTGGTGACGGCGCCGGTTTTCGCGGCGAGTTCGCGCGAGCGGCGCGGAATCTCCATCGCCTCGACGCGCGCGGGGATGTCGGCGCGTTCGCCGACGCGGATCGTCCAGTCGGCAAAGGCCTCCGCGCCGTTGCGGATACGGTCCCACAGATTCGCGGCGCCTGCCTTGATCGCTTCAGGCTTCACCAGTGGCTCGCCGCGCGGCTTCTCGGGTTTGCCATATCGCGTCAGGTCGATGCCGACGGGCGGCTCTTCTTTCGGTTTCGCCAGCCCTTCGCCTTGCGTCGGCGCGCCCATGCCCGGCGTCGGCGCGGGGTCGCGCAACCACGGCTGGTAATAATCGTCTTTTTTATCAGTCACTTGTTGCCCTTGCGCATCATTTTAGCGATGCGGTCCCCGTTAATCCTACTGAATCTAACGCCGTTTGCGCTCGCGTTCCACCTCGGCGCGGGCCACCATCGAAATATCCTGTGCACGGATCCAGTCGGGGGAGCCTTGGGGCAGTCCCTGCATCGCCATTTCGGCATTACGCAGCGCGAGCCCCGCCTGTCCACCCTCAAGACTGTAACGCTCGGCCGAGGCGAGCGCCGCGCGCGCCTGATCGCCCTTGTTCGCATAGACGATGCCGAGCTGATACCAGGCGAAGGGATTCTGGTTGTCGAGCGCAACCGCGGTTTTCAGTACGCGCTCGGCCTCGGGATAGTTGGCCGGGTCCTCGGTCGCGATCAGCGCATGGCCCAATGTCGCGCTGATCAATGGCTGCGAGCGCGACTGCGACACCGCCTTGCGCAGCGGGGGGATCGCTTCCTCGGGGCGCCCCGATTCGAGCAGCACCTGGCCTTCAAGCTCGAGAAAATAGGGATCGTTCGGATTCGTCGCGAGCAATCCCTCGACCTCTGCCAGGGCCTTTTGCGGGTAGGCGCTCTTGTGCCAGGCATAGGCGCGGGCGTAGCGCGCCGGGATGCTGCTGTTGCTTTCGGGAAATTTGCGCAACGTCCGCTCCGGCTCGGACATATAGCCCGACAGCTTGGCCTTGATCCGCTGGAATCTCTTTTCGATCGCGGGGTCAGCGGGCTTGTTCCATGCCGGATCGATGACATAGACCTCGCGCAGCGTCTGGATGCGGTCGCCCGACATCGGATGGGTGCGGCCATAGGCCTGATCATCGTCCTGCTTCACCGCATAGCGGAATTCGAGATTCTGCAATTTCTTGAAGAAGGCGAGGCTGCCGCGGCCGCTGATCCCGGCCTTCGACAGATATTGCGCTCCCGCGGCGTCGGCGGTCGATTCCTGGACGCGGCTGAAGGCGAGGAATTTGCCGAGCGCGGCCTGCTGGCCCGCCATCATGATGCCCATTCCCGCCTCGCCGCCGCCCGCCGCAATCGCCGCGGCGCCGAGCAGCAGGCTGAGCAGCGAGATACCGCTCGCCGCCTTTGCGCCTTCGTTGACGCGGATCGCGTGACCGCCCATGACGTGGCCGAGTTCGTGCGCGAGCACGCCCTGCACCTCTTCGGCGCTGTCGGCGGCTTCGATCAACCCGCTGAAGACATAGATGTCCTGGCTGCCCGCGACGAAGGCGTTGATGCTGCGGTCGCCGAGGAGATGGACGCGCACCTGTCCCGGCTGGAGTCCCGCCGCGACGGTGAGCGGGTCCATCATGTCCTGGAACAGCGCCTCGGTCTCGGCGTCGCGCAGGATCGATTGCGCCATCGCGGGGCGCATCGCGATCGCGAACGTCGCCAGCAAGATCAGCAGGATACGGAAGAAGGGGCGCGGCCTTTGCGCCCCGGACGCGGGTTGCGGCGGGAAAGCGGTCATCCCCGCCCTTCTTGCGCCGCGCGCCTGAACCCCGAGTGAAGCCATGTGGGCTTATTGGGGTTCAGGTTGCGCGGACGCAAGATCAGCTCGCGATTTCTGCGATCAACTGCCGCGGTTTAATTGCCGCCCGATCGGCTTGGACGATCAATTGCCAAAGGTGCGCTGCCACCAGCCGCGGCGCGGTTCGCCGTCGGGACCTTCCTCGCCCTCGTCGCCATTGGCGGCGACCGGTTCGGCGTCGCGCGTCGTGGCGGCTTCGGGCGCGGCCTCGGCGGCGACGGCCTTCTTGGCGCGGCTCGCACGCTTTTTGGGCGCGGGCTTGGCGGGTTCGGCTTCGGGCTCAGGCGCCGCTTCGGCAACCGGCGCTGCATCGACGGCCGCAGCCGCCGCTTCGGCTTCGGCCGCTGCCTTGGTTTTGCGTGGCGCCCGCTTGCGCTTCGGCTTCTCCTCGGCAACCGGTGCTTCTTCGGCGACCGGTTCGGCGGCTTCGGCCACTTCGACCGGCGCCGCTTCGGCTTCGACTACCGCCTCGTCGGCGACGTCCGCGGTATCGGCCTTCTTGCGGCTGCGTCCACCACGGCGGCGGCGCGGCTTGGCTTCGGCCTCCTCGGCGTCCGCTTCCGAAGCAGCCTCGACAGTTTCGGCCGGCGCGGTTTCGGCTTCGTCGGCGCTGTCGCCATCGCGATCCTCGCCGCCTTCGCTGCCTTCACCGATTTCATTGCCTTCTTCGTCGCGGCGACCACGACGGCCACGGCGTCGACGGCGGCGTCGCTTGCGCCCGTCGCCATCGCCTTCGCCCTCCTCGCGGTCGCGCGATCGCGCAGGACGTTCGTCGGCAGCTTCCTCTTCGGCTTCTTCTTCCTCGTCCTCGGGATAGTCGTCGTCATCCTCGATCGGCGCGATCGGGGCGAAGCTGCGCCGCGCGACCGGCGGCGGGCCGCTCACTTCGACCGCCATGCGCGCGCCTTCGGTCTCGCCGTCGGGCAGGATTTCGACCGTGACGCCGTAAAGCTCTTCGATCTCGCGCAGTTCGCGGCGCTTTTCGTTGAGGAGGTAGAAGGTCGCCTCCTGGCTCGCGCGCAGGGTGATCTTGTTGCCCTTGCCGCGCGCGGCTTCCTCTTCGATCAGGCGCAGCGCGCTCAGGCCCGCCGAGCTCGCGGTGCGGACAAGCCCAGTGCCTTCGCAATGGGGGCAGGGGCGCGTCGAAGCTTCGAGCACGCCGGTGCGCAGGCGCTGGCGGCTCATTTCCATCAGGCCGAAGCCCGAGATGCGGCCGACCTGAATGCGTGCGCGGTCGTTCTTCAGCGCCTCCTTCATCGCACGCTCGACCTTGCGGACGTTCGAGCCATGATCCATGTCGATGAAGTCGATCACGACGAGCCCCGCCATGTCGCGCAGGCGCAGCTGGCGCGCGATCTCGTGCGCGGCTTCGAGGTTGGTGTTGAGCGCGGTCTGCTCGATATTATGCTCGCGCGTCGAGCGGCCCGAGTTGATGTCGATCGAGACCAAAGCCTCGGTCGGATTGATTACCAGATAACCGCCCGATTTGAGCTGGACGACGGGGTTTAGCATCCCCGCGAGCTGGTCCTCGACGCCGTAGCGCTGATAGAGCGAGACGGGGTCGGCATATTGCTTCACGCGGCGCGCGTGGCTCGGCATCAGCAGCTTCATGAACTGCTTCGCCGCCTTATAGCCCTCGTCGCCCTCGACGAGCACTTCCTCGATGTCTTTATGATAGATGTCGCGGATCGCGCGCTTGACGAGGTCGCTGTCCGAATGGATCAGCGCGGGTGCCGAGCTGCCCAGCGTATTCTCGCGGATCTCGTCCCACAGGCGTGCAAGATAGTCGAAGTCGCGCTTGATCTCGACCTTTGTGCGGCTCATTCCCGCAGTGCGGACGATGCAGCCCATCGTCGGCGGCAGGTTGAGCTCGTCGATCATCGCTTTCAATTTGCGGCGATCGGCGCCGTTCGAAATCTTGCGGCTGATCCCGCCGCCGTGCATCGTGTTCGGCATCAGCACGCAGTAACGGCCGGCGAGCGACAGATAGGTGGTCAACGCCGCGCCCTTGTTGCCGCGCTCTTCCTTGACGACCTGCACCAGCATCACCTGGCGGCGACGGATGACGTCCTGAATCTTGTAGCGGCGGCGCAGCGACATGCGGCTCTCGCCATCCTCGTCGTCATTGCGGCGGCCCCGTCCGCGACCCCGTCCGCCCTTGCGGCCGTCACGCCCGCGGCGCTTGCGATCGCCGCGGCCATCCTTGCCTTCTTCGGCGCCTTCTTCGCTTTCGCCATCCTCGGCATCGCCGTTTTCGGCGGCCTCTTCCTCGTCGCCATCTCCATCTTCGCCGATGGTTTCAGGGACAGGGGCATCGCCATTTTCGTCTTCGTCGTGATATTCGACATCGGCGACATCGCCCTCGAGCTCGTCGAGATCCTCCTCGGCGCGCTGCGCGGCGGCGGCGGCATGTTCGGCCTCTTCGCGCAGCAGCGCGTCGCGGTCTTCCTTCGGAATCTGGTAATAGTCGGGGTGGATTTCGCTGAAAGCGAGGAAGCCGTGGCGATTACCGCCATATTCGACGAATGCCGCCTGCAGCGACGGTTCGACGCGGGTCACCTTGGCCAGATAGATATTGCCCTTGAGCTGCTTGTGCTCGGCGGACTCGAAATCAAACTCCTCGATTCGGTTGCCCTTGGTGACGGCGACCCGGGTTTCTTCCCGGTGCCGCGCGTCGATCAACATGCGCGTGGTCATTAGATACACTCCAAGCGCGCCTCGGCGCGCCATCAAAAAATCCCGCTAACCCTCCTTGCGGAAGGCCGCGGCGGATACGGGTGAAAGGAAAAAAGACGTTATTGCCGAAAGGAGCCTGCGTCCGGTCCTGGACGCGCATGCGGTCTTCAAATCCGGCGACGACCGGGGCGAAAGCGCCCGCGTCGGGATTTGAAGAGGGCATGGCAAGCCTCATACGGCATCAACCTGTTACGGGATGAGCGGGCGGGGGGGGGGGG